>NZ_JBIAVS010000006.1:0-193232 GCF_042894545.1 Streptomyces sp. NPDC001530 | reverse complement strand
ACGGCTCGGTTCGTGTGTGGGACCTGACCGATGACACCGTGCGTGCCACGCTTAGCGGCCACTCTGACCCTGTTCGGGCTGTCGCCTGTACGGCCATTGGTGATCGGCCGCACGCGATTTCCGGCGGGGACGACGGCTCGGTTCGTGTGTGGGACCTGACCGATGACACCGTGCGTGCCACGCTTAGCGGCCACTCTGACCCTGTTCGGGCTGTCGCCTGTACGGCCATTGATGATCGGCCGCACGCGATTTCCGGCGGGGACGACGGCTCGGTTCGTGTGTGGGACCTGGCCGATGGCACCGTCCGTGCCACGCTTAGCGGCCACTCTGACCCTGTTCGGGCTGTCGCCTGTACGGCCATTGATGATCGGCCGCACGCGATTTCCGGCGGGGACGACGGCTCGGTTCGTGTGTGGGACCTGACCGATGGCACCGTCCGTGCCACGCTGGCCCACCCCGGTGTCCGCATTATCGCTTGTAAGAACATCACTGATCGGCCTTACGCGATCATCGGCGACGCCCACGGCTCGGTTCGTGTGTGGGACCTGACCGATGGCACCGTCCAGGCAGCTTGGACTGAACGCACCCACTGGAACACAAGCCACGTCGTCGCTTGCACGAGCATCGATGATCGCCCCCATGCGATCACTGTCAGCGACGACCACTCCGTTCGTGTGTGGGACCTGGTTCGCGGCGCCGCTCGCTACACACTGGCAATCCGCTCCCCCTGGGCCCGGGTTGCCGCCTGTACAAGCATCGATGATCGGCCGCATGCGATTATGGGCGGCTACAACGGCTCCATTCGTGTGTGGGACCTGGCCAACGGCACTGTCCATGCTGCTTTTGCTGCCCACAACGGCCCCGTCAGGGTTGTCGCCTGTACCAGCATCGACAACCGGCCTTACGCGATCACCGGCAGTGACGGCACCATCTATGTCTGGGACCTTTCACTCCTCCGAATCGTGGAGACCATTGCCCTTCCCCTGCCAGCCGATGCAGTCGCTGCGAGCGGCCATGACATTGTCATCGGCATGCGCAATGAAGTCTTGGTCGTCAACATGCGACATCTGAAGCGCCCGTAGAGCGATCACGCCGCAGGGTCCTTCAGCCATCGCTGGCGGCGCGCCACCCATCACCGACGGTGGACATCAGAGCTGAGCGTTGGTGGTGCCATGACCGAAACTGTCACGCCAGGGTCCGCAATGACTAAACCTGCATTAGGGCGTTCGACTTCCGAACAGACCGGGACTCAGGGGCGCCGATAGCGAGTCGGTCCCCCAGATGTTCCCCAGCGCAGCGCGGACACGGGAAAGGGCCTGGTTGCGTAGGCCGGGCATGGCCGCTGTAAACCTGCCAGCTTCGCCCCTGACCTTGTGCCGACCTGTCCGGTCGCCCCGATGCCATCTGCTGTCCGACCGACACGTAGCTCGGTTCAGCAAGTAGACAGCGGAGGCCGGCCCCATCGAACCGACGCGCGGTGAAAGCAACCGAGCCCGACGACGCCGCGCCGTGGCCGTTCGCCCAGGTCAGCGCTCGAACCGCCCACAAAGGATCGCAGCCTCCCAAACTGAGGTTCTGGCATCCAGCCTCTACTCATGGTCGACATTGAGCTTCCGCAGGCTTTGGTCGCAGCGCCTCGCTGAGCAGTACGGGTGCCTCCACCAACGACGGCCCGTACCAGGTCAGTTGGCGGCCGTCGACCAGCGCGCAGGGCATGCCCTCGAAGGCCTCGGGTCCGTCGTCGGCGGTGAAGCGGTACGGCTCGTCGGGCAGGACCACCAGATCCGGGGCCGCCGCCCTGAGCTCGGGGAGCGGGATGCGGGGGTAGCGGTCCTCGTGGTGCGCGTACACGTTGTCCACGCCCAGGCGGGCCAGCACGTCCCCGGCGAAGGTGTCCCGGCCGAGGACCATCCAGGGCCGCCGCCAGATCGGCACGACCGCGGTCGTACGACGGTCGGGAACGGGCAGCCGCGCCCACGCCGTCTCCGCCTCGTCCAGCCAGCGCGGCCGGCTGCCCGCCCCGCACGCGTCCAGGACCCGCTCCAGCTCGCGGAAGGCACCGGGCACATCCCGCACCTCGGTGACCAGGACCTCGATGCCCGCCTGCCGCAAGGCGGTCAGATCGGGCTCGCGGTTCTCCTCCTCGTTGGCGACGACGAGGTCGGGGGCGAGGCTCACGATCCTGTCGACCTTGGGATTCTTGGTGCCCCCGATCCGTACGACGTCGAGATCCGCGGGATGGCTGCACCAGTCGGTCGCGCCGACGAGGGCGCCGGGCAGGGAGACGGCCACCGCCTCCGTGAGCGAGGGCACGAGCGACACCACGCGCTTCATGGCCGTTCACCCCAAGTCGTGATCAGTCTGTGCCGGGCCGCCGTCGAGCCGTCAGCGCTTGCCGAAGCCGTGTCGGTCCTCCACCGCGTCGATGTGGTCGGCGACCTCGACGACGATCACCCGGGTGTCCGGCACGGTCGCCCGCCACCGATGGCGTACTCCGCCCGTCAGATACAGCGTGTCACCGCGTCCGAGGCGATGGGCGCGGCCCTCCGCCTCGACCTCGACGGCGCCGTCGGCGACGTACATCAACTTGTCGTTGCGATGCTGGAGTTCGCGCCCCTCGTCGTGGTCGCCGGTGAACTCGGTGGCGTGCAACTGGTGGTGTCCGCGCACCAGGGGGCGCACTTGGGCTTCGGGAGTGAATTCGGCGCCGGCGTCGGCGCGCACGACGTCGACGCTGCACGCCGGGTCGGCCGCGGCGAGCAGCTCGACCGCGGTGGTGCCGAGCGCGTCGGCGACTCTCTCCAGGGAGCTCTTGCTGGGCCGGGCCCGCTCGTTCTCGACCTGGCTGAGAAAGGGGACCGACAGACCGCTGCGCTCGGCCACGACGGCGAGAGTGAGCTCCAGTGCCCGGCGCCGCCGCCGGACGGCAGCGCCCACCCGAAGGGGCTGTTCTTTGTGGTCGCCCATCGCTCCGGCTCCCTCCCTTGCGTCGTCGGGTCCGATGATTCTTCGGTTTCCTCGGTCCACTGCTTCTGATGAGTTGTTTGCACCCTACGCATGTTCGGCAAACCGTTTCATGCACCCGTCACATCGCTGTCACATCGAAGGCGGGCGAGGGTCACAGTTCTCGCCAATAGACGAGCTGTCCCGACTCCCCCGGCGCCGCGCCCTCGCGCGGCACGAAAAGGCTGACCAGGAGGGCCGGATGCCCGTCCGGATCGGTGAGCAGGGTCGCCGAGGGGTTGGCGAAGGCCCGGCTGCCGCCGTGCGTGCGCGGGGTCAGCCGGTCGGCCCGCCCGGTCGCGGGATCGTAGGCGTACGTCCGCCAGCTCCCGAAGTCCTTGCGCCACCGCTGCCCCTCTATCAACACCAGTTCCCTGCCCCGGAGTTCGAGGAGCGAGCGGTCGCCTATGTTGCCGCCGGTCCCCCAGGACTCCAGGGCACGATCGAGGCGCCGGTCGGGCCCCGCCTGCCAGGTCGTGAAGTCGGTGAGCGTAGCGCGGAGCTGGCGGTCCGTGTCGCAGTCGGCCCGGTAGTGGCCGGTGAGTTCGACCGTGCCACCGTGCACGGAGGTGATGTCCGGCGTGCCCTCGGCACAGCGCGAGAGGGTGCGCGGCGCGTCGTACGCGTGTGCGGCGTCCCCGGACAGCAGGGCGTCGAGATCGGCGTAGCCGCGTACCGCGATGTGGTTGTCCGGATCCTTCTCGTACGCCAGTACGTAGCCGGCGGTGTCGTCGGCCGAGAGTGCGGGCTGGCTGGTGCCCGCGCCGAAGTCGTGGCGACGCGTCCAGGCGCGCAGATCCGTGGAGGTGGCGACCGCCGCGTGGAAACGGCCGTCGTCGAGGGTCGTGTGGTACACGGCGAGATACGTGCCGTCCGGCGCCTGGGTGATCTGCGCGGCGTCCATGGTGCGGCCGGAGTCGTCCCGCAGGCCGTACGCGTAGCCGTCGGCGGCGCGCACGTCCTCGGCCAGGGCGGCGAACCGGGCGGTGGCGAGTGACGCCGACTCCGCGCGGGCGCCCGGCAGCACGGCGATCAGCAGCGGCACCATCGCGAGGAGGGGGCTGAGCCGGAGCAGAGGGCGCACGGGGTCTCACAGGAAGGAACGGAAAACGCACGGAAGCGGAGAGCCGAGCGTACGGACGTGGCGCGCGCCCCTGGAACGCCACGAGAGGTGGCCTTCGCCACACGGGACACGGGGCCCGTACGACAAAGACCACCTCTGAGGGGAGTACCGGCGGAGTGCCGCCGGGCTACCGACGGACTAC
The DNA here is from genome assembly GCF_042894545.1 of Streptomyces sp. NPDC001530. NCBI lineage: Bacteria > Bacillati > Actinomycetota > Actinomycetes > Kitasatosporales > Streptomycetaceae > Streptomyces > Streptomyces sp. NPDC001530. The sequence goes on along the minus strand of NZ_JBIAVS010000006.1, from coordinate 188,964 downwards.
TGCGGAGTCATCCGCTCCACCATGTCCGGGTGCTCCTTCAGCCACGCGGCGACGGCCTCCTCCTCATGGCCCTGTCCGCGCTGCTTGATCTCGCTCTCCAGGCTGCCGAGTTCGGCCTCACTCATCCTGAAGTTCTTGATCCACTTGGTGAGCTGCGGATACTGGCCCGGGAACTTCTCACTCGAAATGGTCCGGATCGTGTTGCCTTCGCCGAACAGCTTCTTGTCGTCGGCGAGCTTGGTGAGCTTGTACTCGCTGTAGGCCCAGTGCGGGGACCACAGGACGACGGCGATCGGCTGCTTCTTGGCGTACGCGCGCTTCAGCTCGGCCAGCATCGCGGGCGTGGAGCCGTCGACGACCTGGTACTCCTTGTCGAGGCCGTAGCCCGGAAGCACCTTCTTCTTGAGGAGGTTCATCTCGCCGGTGCCCGGCTCGATACCGATGATCTTCCCGTCGAAGGTGCCGCCCTTGCCCTTGAGGTCCGCGAGGGACTTGACGTCCTTCACGTACGAGGGGACGGCGATCTCCAGGGAGGTCGGCTGGTACCAGGTGCCGAGGTCCTTCAGGTCGTTCTTGTGCTGGTCCCAGTAGTTCTGCTGGGCGTACGGCAGCCACGCGTCGAAGTTGAGATCGAGGTCGCCGGAGGCCAGACCCGTGTAGACGGGGCCGACGTCCATCTGCTTGAGGTTGAGGGTGTAGCCGCGCCGGGCCAGGACGTTCTTCCACAGGTAGGTGACGGCGACGTCCTCGTCCCAGGGGAACCAGGCGACGTCGAGCGGGCGCTTGGCTTCCGCACTGGCCGTCGTTTTGCTGACCGGGGCGAGCTTGTCGACGACGCCGGGATTCTGCTTCAGCCAGGCACGCACGGCGTCCTGCTGCTTGCCCTTGCCGGCCTTGTTGATCTCCGCCTCAAGACCGGTGAGCTGCTGCTCGGTCATCTTGAAGTTCTTGAGCCACTGGCCGACGACGGGGTTGTCCTGGGCGAAGCCCTTGCGGGAGAGGGTGTGCACCCCGTCGCCCTTGCCCCAGGCGCCCTTCGGGTCCTTGAGCTTCTTGAGCTGGTAGTCGCTGTACGCCCAGTGCGGCGACCAGAGCGTGACGACGATCGGCTCCTGCTGGGCGTACGCGCGCTTGAGCTCGGCCAGCATGGCGGGCGTCGAGCTGTCGACGACCTTGTAGTCCTTGTCGAGCCCGTACTCCTTGAGGACCTTGCTCTTGAGCAGGCCCATCATTCCGGCGCTGGACTCGATGCCGGTGATCTTGCCGCCGAACTTGCCGGCCTGCCCCTTGAGGTCCTCCAGGGAGTCGATGCCCTTCATGTACGCGGGCACGGACAGCTCCAGGGACGTCGGGCCGTACCAGGAGCCCAGGTCGTCGAGCTGCGTGCCGTACTTCTTCCAGTACTGCTCGTGCGTGGTCGGCAGCCAGGAGTCCGTCTCGAAGTCGATGTCGCCCTGGGCGAGGGAGGTGTACAGCGGGCCCGCGTCGAACTGCTTGGTGTCGACCTGGAAGCCGCGCTGCTCCAGGATCTCCTTCCAGAGGAAGGTGGAGGCGACGCCCTCGTCCCACGGGATGTAGCCGATGGTGACCTTCTTGCCCTGGCCGACGTTCTCGGCGTCGGTCCCGGTGGACTCTCCAGTGGCGGAGCCGAAGACGCCCATCCCGCCGGCGGCCAGGGCGAGCACCACCACGCCGATCATGGCCACGACGGGGCGCGGACGGTACGACCAGATCTTCAGGCCCTGCGCGGCGCGCAGCTTGGCGGCGGCTCGGCGGCCGAGCGGCGAGACCTGGGTGCCCAGGGCGCTGGTCATGCGGTCCAGGTAGATGGCCAGGATGACGATGGCGACACCGGCTTCGGAGCCGAGGCCCACGTTCAGCTGGCCGATGGCCTCGTTGACGTCGCCACCGAGGCCGCCGGTGCCGACCATGCCCGCGATGGCGGCCATGGACAGGCCCAGCATGATGACCTGGTTGACGCCCGCCATGACGGTGGGCAGCGCGAGCGGCAGCTGAATGCGCAGCAGGGTGTTGCGGGGTGTGGTGCCGAACGCGTCGGCGGCCTCGACGAGTTCCTTGTCGACCTGCCGGATGCCCAGTTCGGTCATGCGGACGCCGGGTGCCAGCGCGAAGATCAGGGTGGCCACGATGCCCGCGGGGGCGCCCGTGCCGAAGAACAGGATGGCCGGGATGAGGTAGATCATCGCGGGCAGCGTCTGCATGAAGTCCAGCACCGGGCGGACGATGCCGCTGACCCGGTCGGAGCGTGCCGCCCAGATGCCCACGGGCACGGAGACGACGAGCGCGATGATCGTCGCCACGAGGACGAGCGACAGGGTCACCATCGCGTCCTCCCACAGTTCGAGGGAGTCGATGAAGGCGAATCCCACGAAGGCGAGGACACCGGCGGAGGTGCCGCGCAGCCAGAACGCGATCACCGCGAAGATGCCCGCGAGGAGGAGCGGCTCGGGCGCCTGCAGGACGGCGTCGATGCCGTCGTAGGTGCCCTGGAAGACGGTCTTGAAGAAGTCGAAGAGCCACGCCATGTGGTGCAGCAGCCAGTCGACCGCGTCGTTGACCCAGTCGCCGAAGGGGATCCTAGGCACCGGCCTTCACCGCCTTGTCGCGCGGCGTCGCGCAGTCGACGGGTGTCCCCTGCTCGTCGCCGAGGAAGCCGACCAGGCGCTGCCGGGGGACGACCCCGACGAGCTTCCGCGTCTTGTCCAGCACCGCGACCGGGTGCGAGAGGCGGGCGCTGATCGCGCACAGGTCCCCGAAGGCGGTGTCGGGCGTGGCGGTCTCGCAGGCGCAGTCCGCCTCGTCGCCGCGTACCTCGGTGTCCATGACGGCGCCCGCGGTCAGGACGCGGGAGCGGTCGACGTCCTGGGTGAAGGAGGCGACGTAGTCGTTGGCCGGGCGGACCAGGATGTCCTCGGCGGTGCCGGTCTGGACGATGCGGCCGTCGCGCATGACGGCGATCCGGTCGCCGAGGCGCATCGCCTCGTTGAGGTCGTGCGTGATGAAGACGATGGTCTTCTTGAGTTTGTGCTGGAGTTCGATCAGCTGGTCCTGCATGTCTCGGCGGATCAGCGGGTCGAGGGCGCTGAAGGACTCGTCCATCAGCAGCAGGTCGGCGTCGGTGGCGAGCGCGCGGGCCAGGCCCACGCGCTGCTGCATGCCGCCGGACAGTTCGTCGGGCCAGGACTTCTCCCAGCCCGCGAGGCCGACCAGCTCGAGCGCCTCGGTCGCCCGCTTCTTGCGCTCGGCGCTCGGTACGCCCTGGACCTCCAGGCCGTAGGCGGCGTTCTCGCGGACGCTGCGGTGCGGGAAGAGCGCGAAGTGCTGGAAGACCATGCTGATCTTCCTCGAGCGGACCTCGCGCAGCTCACGGGGGCTGAGCGCGGTGAGGTCCTGGCCGTCGAAGCGCACGTGTCCGGCGGTCGGCTCCAGGAGTCCGTTGAGCATGCGCAACAGCGTGGACTTGCCGGATCCGGACAGGCCCATGACGACGAAGATCTGGCCCGGCTCCACCGTGAAGGATGCGTCGATCACCGCGGCCGTGGTGCCGTCGGCGCGTAGTTCCTCACGGTCGGCTCCTTGGCGGAGCCGTTCCACCGCCTGTTCCGGTCGTCTCCCGAACACCTTGTACAGATGCTCGGCCTCAAGCCTGGCTGACACGTGTGCCTCTCGTTGGAGAATGGGACCGGGGCGAACGGTTGACATCACAACCTGGTCCGCCCCGGTGCCGCGCCTGCCCCCGCTTACCCGGAGCAAACACAGGAGTGGTCCAGGTCACCGTGCGTGGCACACGAGAAAGCCACCGGCATTGGCGTACGGGACGGTCACTGTCAGTGGCGTACGGCATGATGCGAAGCGTGACCAGACGCCTGATGCTGCTCGACACCGCCTCCCTGTACTTCCGGGCCTATTTCGGGGTCCCCGATTCCGTGAGGGCCCCGGACGGCACGCCTGTGAACGCCGTGCGCGGGCTGCTGGAATTCATCGACCGCCTGGTCAAGGACCACCGCCCCGACGACCTGGTGGCCTGCATGGACGCGGACTGGCGCCCGCAGTGGCGGGTCGACCTGATCCCCTCCTACAAGGCGCACCGGGTGGCCGAGGAGCACGAGGTGGGTCCGGACGAGGAAGAGGTGCCGGACACACTGTCGCCGCAGGTGCCGATCATCGAGGACGTCCTGGACGCGCTCGGCATCGCACGCGTCGGGGTCGAGGGGTACGAGGCGGACGATGTGATCGGTACGTTCACCGGTCGCGCCGACGGCCCGGTCGACATCGTCACCGGCGACCGCGACCTCTATCAACTCGTCGACGACAAGCGGGGGGTGCGCGTCCTGTATCCCCTCAAGGGCGTCGGCACGCTCCAGCACACCGACGAGGCATGGCTGCGCGAGAAGTACGGCGTGGACGGCCCGGGTTACGCGGATCTGGCGCTGCTGCGCGGCGACCCGAGCGACGGTCTGCCCGGCGTGCCCGGCATCGGCGAGAAGACGGCCGCCAAGCTGCTCGCCGAGTTCGGCGACCTGGCCGGGATCATGGCCGCGGTCGACGACCCGAAGGCCAAGCTGACTCCCTCCCAGCGCAAGCGCCTCGACGAGGCTCGGCCGTACGTCGCGGTCGCGCCCACGGTCGTCAAGGTCGCCGGTGACGTCCCCCTGCCGGACGTGGACACGGCGCTGCCGCACGCTCCGCGGGATCCGGCGGCGCTGGAGGGCCTCGCCGTACGCTGGGGATTGGGCGGTTCGCTGCAGAGGTTGCTCTCGACTCTGCAGACATAGCTGAACTCTTCAGGCACAACCCGTATCGGTTCCTGCATAGGTCGCGCAGAGGGAAGGGTGCTAACTTAGGTAAGCCTAAGCATGTGAACTAGGAGGCCGTCATGGCAGAGCGCCCGGCACGCAAGCCCCGGAAGCCCCACTCCGCGCAGGTGGTGCGGACGGAGCGACTGACCCCGCACATGCAGCGGGTCGTGTTGGGCGGCGACGGTCTGGCCGAGTTCACCGCGGGCACCAGCACCGACCACTATGTGAAGTTGCTGTTCGGTGCCGAGGGTGTCACCTACCCCGAGCCCTTCGACATGCAGCGCATCCGCGAGGAGTTCCCGCGCGAGCAGTGGCCCGTGACACGGACGTACACCGTGCGCACCTGGGACCCCGAGGTGCGTGAGCTGACCCTGGACTTCGTGATTCACGGCGACGAGGGTCTGGCCGGGCCGTGGGCCGCCCGTGTGCAGCCGGGCGAGGTCGTCCGGTTCATGGGCCCCGGTGGTGCGTACGCCCCCGACGCGAGCGCCGACTGGCATCTGCTGGCCGGTGACGAGAGCGCGCTGCCCGCGATCGCGGCCGCCCTGGAGGCGCTGCCGGACGGTGCCGTGGCGCATGCCTTCATCGAGGTCTCCGGCCCCGAGGAGGAGCAGAAGATCGACTCCGACGTGGAGGTCGTCTGGCTGCACCGCGGGGACCGGCCCCAGGGTGAGGCCCTGGTGGAGGCCGTACGCGCTCTTGAGTTCCCGCAGGGCCGGGTGCACGCGTTCGTGCACGGCGAGGCGGGCTTCGTGAAGCAGCTGCGTCACCTGCTGCGGGTCGAGCGCGCGATCCCGCGCGAGGACCTGTCGATCTCCGGCTACTGGCGCCTCGGGCACAACGAGGACGGCTGGCAGGCCACGAAGCGGGATTGGAACGCGCAGGTGGAGGCGGAGCAGGAGGCCTCCGCGTAAGCGCCTGGACGTGCAGACGATCAGGAGGCGGCCACCTGCTCGGTGGCCGCCTCCTTTTCAACTGCCTTACACCGACCGCTGGTACGACCGGAACGTGCGGATCGACAGCCACACCGCCGCCACCGCGAGCGCGAGCAGCGCGCCCGACCGGCTGAGCACATCACCCCAGTCGGGGTCCGCGGACATCGCCGAACGGCCTGCCACCATCGCCCAGTTGAGCGGGTTGAAGTCGGCGATGTGCCGCATCCAGCCGGGCATCTGGGACGGGGCCATGAAGGCCGAGGACAGGAACGTCAGCGGCAGCAGCAGGAAGGTGTTGATGCCGATGATGGATTCCCGCTCCTGGACCAGCATGCCCAGCGCGTTCGACAGCGCCCCGAAGATCGTGCCGAGCAGCACCGAGGCGATGATCAGGATCGCCACACCACCGATACCGCCCGGGTAGTCGGCGCCGCCGAGGAGTCCGAGCAGCACGATGATGACCGACTGCAACGCGGTGACCAGGCCGTTGTTGACCACATTGCCGTTCATCAGCGCGGCCCGGCTGACCGGCGTGGTCAGGAACCGGTTGAGCGTGCCCCGCTGGATCTCGTCGAGCGTGGTCATGCCCGCCCACATGTTGGAGCTGAGCGCGCTCATCACGACGACGCCGGGCACGAGGTAGTCGAGGTACGAGGTGGTGCCGAAGCCGCCGAGCTCGACCACCTTCTTGAAGAGGTTGCCGAACAGGAACAGCCAGACCACCGGCTGGATCAAGGTGATCAGCAGGTACGCGGGCTGCCGTACGAACACCATGAGTTGACGCTGGGTCATGTACCAGGTCTGGGAGACGGCGGTACTCATCGGGCACCTCCGGTGAGGACGAGGTTCTCGGCGCTCTCGGCTTCCGCCTCGGAGTAACGGCGGCCCGCGTAGCGGAGATAGACGTCGTCGAGTGAGGGGCGGGCCACGGTCGCCGCGACGACACCGACCCCGGCGCGCTCCAGCGCCCCGAGCAGGGCGGGCACCGCGGCGGCCCCGTCGTCGGCTCGGACGCTGATGCGGCGGCCGTCGAAGAGTGCCTCGTGCACACCGGGCAGCCGGGTGAGGGCGCCGTTCAGCAGCGTACGACCGGCTTCACCGAGCGCTTCCCGCAGCTCCACGTGGACGGCGTCGCCGCGGAGTTCGCCCTTGAGGGCATCCGGAGTGCCCTCCACCACGACACGGCCGCGGTCGACGATCGCGATGCGCTCGGCGAGCCGGTCGGCCTCTTCGAGGTAGTGCGTCGTGAGCAGGATGGTCAGGCCCTCGTCGCCGGCGAGGCGGGCGATCTCGTCCCACATCGCGGTGCGCGCCTCGGGGTCGAGACCGGTGGTGGGCTCGTCGAGGAAGAGCACCTCGGGGCGGTGGACCAGGCCGAGCGCCACGTCCAGGCGTCGCCGCATGCCCCCGGAGTAGCCCTTGACCTGGCGCCCCGCGGCGTCGGCGAGTTTGAAGCGCTCGAGGAGCTCGTCCACTCGGCGTCCCAGCTCGGCTCCCCTCAACCCGTAGAGCCTGCCCTGGAGTTGGAGGTTTTCCCGGCCGGTCGCCACCGGGTCGGCGCCCGAGCTCTGGGCGACCACGCCGATCGCGCGGCGTACTCGGTCCGGGTGGCGCAGCACGTCGTGGCCCGCGACGGTGGCGGTGCCCGAGTCGGGGCGGGCCAGGGTGGTGAGGATCTTGACGGTGGTGGACTTGCCGGCGCCGTTCGGACCGAGCAGTCCGAAGACGGTGCCTGTCTCGACGGTGACGTCCATGCCGCTGAGCGCGGTGACGTCACCGGGGTAGGTCTTGATCAGCTGACGTGCCGCCATCGCGGGCGCACGGGTGCTACTGCGGGTACTGCTCATGACGACTGCTCTCCTGAGTGAGCGGTGTTCTCCGCATGAAGCCGAGTGATCTCGGGTGATTGCCGAGCCGATCCGCGCGAAGAGCGCCGGGCTATCCTGGGTGTGCCGCACCTCGATCGCCCGGTCTGCCTCACGGCGGGTCCGGTTCGGGGTTCGAGACCCTGGCGGGGCTGCTGCAACAGTCCTGCCGGGGTCTGTTTCCTGTGGGGGTCACTCGTCGAAGCGGCGGCCCTCCAAGTCCTGCAACTCCTGCAACTCCTGCGGGATCTCCCCCGTCTCGTGGAACGTGCGCCACTCCTTCACGCCGGGCAGCGTGCCTTCCCTCAGCTCCCTGAGGAAGCCTCGGACCCACTCCGCCTGCGCCTCGACCATGTGCAGTTGGTACTCGGTCTCCACGAGGAAGATCCGGGGCAGCGTCTCGTACAGCTTCTCCAGGCCTCCCCGGGCGCTCGCGGCCTGCACTTCAAGGGAGTTGAGCCGGTCTTCGAGCAGCCGCGTCACCTCGTCGGGATGGAGCACACCCATCAGCGAGAGCGCGGTCTCGAAGATCGGGTACTCCCGCGCCGGCACGGCCATCAGGTCGGACAGCCACTCGGTCGTCTCCTCGCGCCCGGCCTCGGTGATCCCGTAGATCGTGCGCTCCGGACGGTTGCCCTGCCGCTCCACGTCCGTGACCTCGACGAAGCCGTGCTTCTCCAGGTTCTGCACGACCGTGTACAGCGAGCCGTAGTTGATCTTCGTGCTGGTGTCCTTGCCCTGGCGGCGCAGCGTCTGGGCGATCTCGTACGGATGCATCGGCTTCTGCCAGAGCGTCGTCAGCACGGCGAGCGCCAGCGGGTTGCTCAGCTTGCGCCGCTTCATCGCCATGACGGTCTCACCTCGCCTCCGGATATTCGTAGCCGAACATATCGCGTATCCGAAGCGGGCGTCAATACACACGATGTATCGCGTTCCGCAGCCTTCCGCAAGGGCGTGAGGACTTCGGCGCTGCGCGGACACGGCCGCGTCACGCGAGCGAAACAGGCTCTCCCTAATTTCTGTCACCCGACAGGAATCCCGCACCGTCGCGCACCGTCGCGCACCATCCCTCCCCTCTCCCGCCCACCCTTCCGTGCCGAAGGCAGGTGCCGCCGTGACCACCACCGCCCCCTCCGACGTACGCCCCGACCCGCCCGAGTCCCCCGACGACCGCTCCCTGGCCGAGTTCGGCTACCGCCAAGAGCTGCACCGCAGCCTCGGCCGGTACGCCTCGTTCGCCGCCGGGTTCTCCTTCATCTCGGTGCTCACGACCGTCTTCCAGTTCTTCGCCTTCGGGTACGCGTTCGGCGGTCCGGTCTTCTTCTGGACCTGGCCGGCCGTGCTGGTGGGCCAGTTGACGGTCGCCGCGTGCTTCGCGGAGCTGGCCGCGCGCTATCCGATCTCGGGCGCGATCTACCAGTGGTCGTCGCGCCTGTCGAATCTCTCCTTCGGCTGGTTCGCCGGGTGGATCATGGTGATCGGGCAGATCGTGGTGGTCGCGGCGGCGGCGCTCGCGCTGCAGATGGTGCTGCCGGCGATCTGGTCCGGCTTCCAGCTGGTGGGCAGCGATCCGGCGCCGACGAGTGCCGACGGCGCGGCCAACGCGGCCGTGCTCGGCGTGATCCTGCTGGTCCTGACCACGCTGGTCAACGTCGTCGACAACCGCGTGATGTCCGTGATCAACCGGATCGGCGTGACCGCCGAGATCATCGGCGCGGTCCTGATCATCGTGCTCCTGCTGACGCACTCCGAGCGCTCCCCCGGCATCACGTTCCACACGGGCGCGGGCAGCAGCGGTCTGTTCGGGGCGCTGATGGTGGGTTCGTTCATGGCGGCGTACGTGATGATCGGCTTCGACAGCGCGGGCGAGATGAGCGAGGAGACCCGCGATCCGCGCCGCACCGCGCCCCGTACGATCCTCACCGCGCTCGGCGCTGCGGGCCTGCTCGGCGGGCTGATCGTCCTCGGCGGGCTGCTGGCGGCGCCCAGCCTCACGGACGGGCATCTGGGCGTCGACGGCCTGAGCTACGTCCTGACCAGCAGCCTCGGTGACGGGGTGGGCCGTGCGCTGCTCGCCGACGTCGTGGTGGCCATCGCGGTGGCGACCCTGGCGATCCAGACGGCCGCCTGCCGCATGCTCTTCTCGATGGCCCGCGACGGGCAGTTGCCCTTCTCCCGCCGCCTCGCGAAGGTCAACCCGCGCACCGGCATGCCGAGCGCCCCCGCCCTGGTCGTCGGCGTCCTCGCCGCCGCCCTGCTGCTCCTCAACTTCGCCTCCCCGGAAGCGTTCCTGGCGATCGGCACCACCTGCATCGTGATGCTGTACCTGGCGTACGCGATGGTGACCGGGCCGCTGCTGGTGCGCCGCCTGCGCGGGGAGTTCTCCGGCTCGGAGGGCGTCGACGAGGAGGGCGTCGACGAAGAGGGCCGCCCCCTCTTCTCCCTCGGCCGCTGGGGCATCCCGCTCAACGCGATCGCCCTCCTCTACGGCCTCTTCATGACCGTCAACCTCGCCTGGCCGCGGGCCGCGGTGTACGACCCGGCGGGCGGGCACTGGTACTTCCAGTGGTTCACCCTGCTCTTCCTGGGCGTGACGCTGGTCGCGGGTGCGGCGTACCGCGCGTACCGGGCGCGGGCCACGGTGGCCAAGGCTCCTGCGTACGCTTGATCGGGTGAGACGCAAGCCCCGGATCCCGCCCTCCCCCCTGCCGCAGCGCCACGGGGTCGACCCCGTGCGGATCAAGCTGCCGCAGGGCGGGGGCTGGGCCACCGTGCGGGAGCACCTGGTGGAACGGCTCGCGGCGGGGGCCGGGGTGATCGACCGGATGATCGACGAGAGCCTGATCGTCCAGGAGGACGGGCAGCCCCTGACCCCGGACGCGGTGTATGTGCCGGGCATGTTCGTCTGGTTCCACCGGGAGCTGCCGGACGAGGAGCGGGTGCCGTTCGCGCTCGACGTCGTCTACCGCGACGAGCACATCGTCGTCGCCGACAAGCCGCACTTCCTCGCCACCACCCCGCGCGGCAGCCATGTCGCCGAGACCGCCCTCGCCCGGCTGCGGCGGGAGCTGGGCCTCCCGGCACTCGGCGCGGCGCACCGCCTCGACCGGCTCACCGCCGGGCTCGTGCTGTTCACCGTGCGGCCCGAGGAGCGCGGCGCTTACCAGTCACTGTTCCGCGACAAGCTGGTCCGCAAGGAGTACGAGGCCGTGGCCCCGTACGACTCCGGTCTCACCCTGCCGCGTACGCTCCGCAGCCGGATCGTGAAGGAACGCGGGGTGATGGCCGCCCGGGAGGTGGCGGGCGAGCCGAACGCGGTCAGCCGGGTCGAGTTGCGCGACCACCGCGACGGAGTGGGGCGCTACCGGCTGACGCCCAGCACCGGGCAGACCCATCAACTCCGGGTGCACATGAACGCGTTGGGCGTGCCCATACTCGGCGATCCGCTCTACCCGGTGGTCACCGGCCCCGTGCCGGCCGGTGACTTCCGGCGTCCGCTCCAACTGCTGGCGCGGGTACTGGAGTTCACCGATCCGGTCACGGGGCACACACACCGCTTCGTCAGCGAGCGGGTGCTGGAGGCATGGGCCTCGTACGACGCGTGGGCGTCCTGCGACACGTAGGCGCCCCGAAACGGCGCAGGCGTCCCGCAACGCGTACGCACCCTGCGACCGCCGGACCACGGCGGCCACGCTGATGCGACCGCGCTGAGGCGGCCACGCCAGAGCCGCCACGCTGGAGCGGCCCCACCGCAGCCCTCACCCGGTCGCCTCTCAGCAACCGCGCCACCAGCGCAGGAAGCGCTGCCAGGCGCGCGTCCTACGACGCGTAAGCGCCCCGCAACGGCGCAGGCGTCCCGCAACGCGAAGACACCGTACGGCCGCCGGACCACGGCGGCCACGCTGAAGCGGGCACGCTGAGGCCGCCTCGCTGGCGCGGCCCGCACAGCAGCCCTCGCCCAGCCGCCATCGTGCGACCGCCGGACCGCGGCGGCCACGCTAGGGCCGCCACGCTGGAGCGGCTCTCACCGCAGCCTTCCTCCGGTCGCCTCTCAGTAACCGCGCCACCAGCGCAGGAAGCGCTGCCAGGCGCCGAGGCGGTGGGCGGGCTCCGCGGCCGGCGCGGGCTGCGGGGCCACCGGCTGCGAGGCGGGCGCGGCCGGCGCCGGGTTCTCGGTCGTGACCTGCCAGTTCGGCTGCTGGCGCGGCACCGCGTTGACGGCGGGACGCTGCAGCACGTCCTGCGGCGGCTTCGGCGCGAACTGCACCGGCAGCTCCACCAGGTGGCGTGAGGACAGCGATTCCCGCCAGCGCAACTCGCGCTCCTCGCAGTCGAGTTCGACGTCCGGCAGGCGCAGCAGCAGCGCGTCGACGCCGACGTCGGCGATGGCGCGGCCGATGTCCTGGCCCGGGCACTCGTGCGGACCGCCGCCGAAGGCGAGGTGGGAGCGGTTGCCCTGCATATTGGCTGCGAGGTCGGGGCGGACGCGCGGGTCGACGTTGCCCGGCGCGATCGCGAAGAGCAGTCCGTCGCCCTTGCGGATACGCCGGCCGCCCAACTCCGTCTCCTGCTTGGCGAAGTAGCCGAGGACGGCGCTGAAGGGCGGCTCGTCCCACAGGGACTGCTCGACCGCCTCGGGCACCGTCATCTGGCCGCCGTTCAGCTGGGCGCGGAAGCGCGGGTCGGTGAGCACCACGCGCAGCACGTTGGCGATGAGGTTGGCCGTGGCCTCGTACGCGGCGAGCAGGACGAGGCGCAGATGCTGGGCGACCTCGTCGTCGGTGAGCCCGGCAGGGTGGTTGATGAGGTGGCTGGTGAAGTCCTCCTCGGGCTGGGCGCGGCGCCGGATGGTGAGCTGCGTCAGCACACCCATGACGTACTCGTTGCTGGCGATCGCGGTCTCGGTGCCCTTGAGCAGGTCGCGCGCGGCGTGCACCATGCGGTCGTTGTAGTCCTCGGGCATACCGAGGATCTCGCACAGCACGGACATCGGCAGGTGCTCGGCGAACTGGCCGACCAGGTCGGCCTTGCCGAGCTCGCAGAACTGGTTCACGAGGCGCTGCGTGGCGCGGTTGATGTGGCGCCGCAGGCTGCGGAAGTCGATGGTCGACATGGCACCGGTCACCGCCCCGCGCAGCCGCAGGTGCTCGTCGCCCTCGGCGTGGGAGCAGATGGGCTGCCAGGCGATGAGGGGCATCAGCGGGTTGTCGGGCGCCACGGTGCCGTCCTGGACGGCGGTCCACAGGCGGCTGTCGCGCGCGAAGTGCGAGGGATTGCTCACCATGTGCAGGTTCTCGCCGTGGCCGAGCACCAGCCAGATCGGCACGTCGTCGTGGAGCAGCGCGGGGGCGACGGCGCCGTGTTCGGCGCGGAGTTTCTCGTACAGGGCTCCCAGGTCCTCCGCCTCGGGCCCGTACAGCCGGCGCAGCCCGCCGGGACCAAGGCCATGGGCGGGGCAGCCGGGCGGCGGGCCGAGCGTGGGGTCGTCCGTACCGGTCGGGGAGTGGGATTCAGACGTCACGGTGATCGCTCCGGAACTGAAATGGATCCGTCTTATGGGGAGTTGGGGGGTTCGGGTGTGGCGTACGTGTGCTGCTGTCGGTACGGGGTTCGGGCTTCAGGTGCGCGCCGAGGAGGTCATGGCCAGCGAGTGCAGGAAGCGCATCAGCGTCATCAGGACGTCCCGGCTGGAGGCCCTGCGGCGCGCGTCGCACTTCACGATCGGGATGTCCTCGGACAGGTCGAGCGCGGTCCGCAGGTCCTCGATGGGATAGCGGGGCGCGTCCGGGAAGTCGTTTATGGCGATGACGAACGGCACGCCGCGCTCCTCCAGGCGGCCGATCACGTCGAAGCTGACCTCCAGACGGCGGGTGTCGATCAGCACGACCGCGCCGAGCGCGCCCTCGAAGAGGCCGTTCCACAGGAACCAGAAGCGCTCCTGCCCGGGTGTGCCGAACAGATAGAGCACCAGTTGTTCCGTGATGGAGATACGGCCGAAGTCCATGGCGACGGTGGTGGCCGTCTTGGTCTCGGAGCCGTAGTTGTCGTCGACTCCGATGCCGGCCTGCGTCATGGTCTCCTCGGTGGTCAGCGGCCTGATCTCGCTGACGGAGCCCACCATGGTCGTCTTGCCGACCCCGAAGCCGCCCACGATCACGATCTTCACTGCCGCCTGTGTGGTGTGCGGCAGATGGTCCTCGGCGCGAGGGCCCGTGATGGTGTCAGAGCTTTTGAAGTCCATGCATCACCGCTTCGAGGAGGGAACGGTCGGGGAGCGCCTGACGGACGATCGGGGCGCGCGCCTGTACCAGTTCGGCCGTCAGCAGCTCGGTGAGCAGGACGGTCACCACGCTGAACGGCAGGTTGAGATAGGCCGAGATCTCGGCCACGGACAGAGGGGCCTTGCAGAGCCGCAGCAGCGCCGACTGCTCCGGCTGGGTCGCGGGCGGCGGCACGTCGGCGCGCGCCACGATTAACGTGACCAGGTCGATGTCGGCCCGGTCGCCGCCCTCGCCTCCGCCTGTAAGGACATACAGGCGCCCGGGATCCCTCGGGTCGTCCTGGCCCGCCGGGGCAGGACCCGCTGTGGGGGGCTCCGGAGGCTCTTCCTTGGGGTAGCGCCGCTGGCGTTGCGGAGGAGTCATACGGTCTGCCCGTTGCGCCGGGGCGGACTCGTCAGATGGGCGCCGATCCGTACGACGAGGTCACGCATGCGGTTGCTCATCAGACCCGGCTCCGCGGTCTGGTTGGCGAGCACCGCGAGATAGGCGTTGGGCCCCGCCGACATCAGGTAGAAATAGCCTCCGTTGATCTCGATGATGACCATGCGCATCCGGCCGTCGCTGTTGGGGATCTCGCCCGCGACGGCTCCGGCCAGGCTCTGCAGGCCCGCGCAGGCCGCGGCGACACGGTCGGCCGCGTCCGGGTCACCGCCGTAGCGGGCGATGCGCAGTCCGTCGGCGGAGAGCACCACGATCTGCTGGATGCCCGGTACGCCGTCGGCGAGCTCCTTGAGCATCCAGTCGAAGTTGGCTCGCTGCTGGATCACTTGAGGTCCCCCTCGTCGTCGGCCTCGACAGGGGCCGGCTCGTTGTTCCTGGTGAATGCGGTCGGGTCCGGGTCACCCTTGAGTCCATTCATGAACGCCTCGACCCACAGCCCCGGTTCGGGCTCCTTCTCCTCCGGGACGGGCTCGGGTGCCCACGAGGCGGCCGCTGCGGCCTTGGCCTCGGCGGCCTCCGCCTCGGCCCGGGCGGCCTCGGCGTACCGCTGGCTGAGCGGGATCTTGACCCGGCTGCGGCGCTGCGGAAGCCCGTTGGCCGTCCATTCGGTGACCGTGGGGACGTCGTCCTCCATGGAGCCCATGGGGGACGGGATGCGCGGTCCCGTGGTCGGGCGGCGCTTCTTGGGCTTGCGCGCCGGGCCCTCGACTCCGTCGTTGTCGATGCCCGCTGCGGCGCTCGCGCCGATGCCGTGCGCGAGACCGGGGGCCGGGTCGGTGGTGAACATGTCGCGGGGCGCGACGAGGACGGCGCGGACGCCGCCGTACGCGGACTGCCGCAGCGAGATCTGCATGTTGTACATCTGCGCGAGTCGTCCGACAACCGCCATGCCGAGCCGCGGAGCCTGGCCCATCACGTTCGGGTCGACGCCGGCCGCGGCCAGTCGGAGCAGCTCCTCGATCTTTCCGCGGGCTTCGTCGCTGAGGCTGACGCCGCCGTCCTCGATCTCGATGGCGACGCCGGTCTGCACCTCGATGGCGGTGACGTGCACCTTGGTGTGCGGCGGCGAGTAGCGCGTGGCGTTGTCGAGGAGCTCGGCCAGGGCGTGGATGAGCGGTTCGACGGATACCCCGTTGACGTTGACATCGACGACGTTGTGCAGCTCGATGCGGCGGTACTCGAGGATCCGGGACATCGCGCCACGCAACACGCTGAACAGCGATACGGGGTTGGGCCATTGGCGTCCGGGACGGCCGCCGCCGAGCACCGCGATGGAGTCGGCGAGACGGCCGATCAGCGCGGTGCCGTGGTCGATGCGCAGGAGGTCGTCGAAGACCTCGGGGTTGCGCCCGTGGTCCTCCTCCATCTCGCGCAGTTCGTTGTTCTGCTGGTGGACGATCGCCTGGACGCGCCGGGCGATGTTGACGAAGGAGCGCTGCGCGGCGTCGCGCATCGACTCCTCGGTGTCGACGATCTTGAGCAGTCTCTTCAGCAGCTCGCGCTGCGACTCGGGGATTCCGCGGTACTCCGGGATGCCGTGATCGAGGGTGCGAATCACCTCTGCGGGGGAATCGCCGCTGTGCAGCCGGTCGAGCGCGTGCGGCAGGACGTCCTCGGTGAGGTTCACGATCTCCTGGTCCTGGGCGGCGATGCGCTGTTCCAGGGAGGCGGTGCGCTGCGCGAATTCGGCGCGCAGGTCGCGGGCGATGCGACCGCGGCGTACGGCTTCGGCGCCGATCGCGACGACCAGGAGCGTCGCGATGCCGCCGCACCAGCCGACGGCGGCCCGGGCCGGGTCCGTCACAACGGCGACGGCGGCTCCGGTCGCCGCGGCCATCAGTATGGCCGGCAGCAACAGCACGCGCGCGTAGGGAAGTTCACGGCCACCGGGGGGCGATTGAACACTCACCATGTATGCCCTCTAAGACAAATCGGCTGGGGGTCGGGGAAGATTTGGGGGGAAACCGCATGGTCAAACTGAATCTTCGGAACTTTTGGGAACAAGCGCACGAATACACCTCAACTCGGTGCGCTGCGGGCGAGCTTAGTCCGACCGGATCATCGCTGTGTCATATTCAGCAAGCACCTGAAATCGCTCGCGGGACAGGAGTACTCTCGGCTCCATTTACACGCTGAGGCTTGGTTCGCACACGGTGCGTGATGGCGTACGGGCATACGAGAACGGCACCCCGGATGGGTGAAAACCCTGGGAGACCCCGGCTCGGGCCCAGCTCCGGCCCGGCTCAGATCCGGCTCAGGCCCAGCTCAGATGCCGGCGATCCGCAGCGCCGCGTCCGCCGTCGCCTCGGCGAACGCCGACACGGGCCGTTCCGGATCCGAGCGGTGCACGAGGATGACTCCCTCGATCAGCCCGAACAGCAGATCCGTCCGCAGATCCAGCTCACTCTTGGCGAGCGCGCCGCCGGCCGCCGTCGCGGCGAGCAACTGCCGGTAGGTGTCCTTGAGTTCGGTCCGTACGGCATGGAAGCCGGCGAAGCGTTCGGTGCGCACCTCGGGCAGCAGATAGAGCCCGCCGAGATTGTGCGGGCCGCCGCAGAGCAGTTCCACGTCCGTGCGGCACAGCTCCCACAGCCGGCGCTCGGGCGGGGTCGTGTCGTCCGCGAGGAGCTCACGGGCGAAGGCCAGGGAGGGTGTGACCGTGGACTCCAGGAGCTCGGCGAGCAGCTCCTCCTTGCCGGAGACGTAGTGGTACATGGACGCCTGGCGCATACCGGCCCGCTCGGCGACGGCACGGGTGGTCGTGGCGGCGTATCCCCGTGTGGTGAACAACTCCGCGGCGGCGTCGAGCAGTTCGGTGCGGGGGGAGAGCCCGCTGTCGGGCCGCTGCGACGCGCGTGGTCTGCCGACGCGTCGTCCACCGCTGGTTGCCATGTGTTCGATCCTAGCTGCGGGCCGTCCGTGGCTGGTCGCGCCCACGCGGCGGAGCCGCACGTTCCCACAGCCCCGCGCCCCTGTGAGGGCACCCCTGCGTGAGGGATCGGTAACCCGACGGCAACGCTCGGGATACGGCATCGACCCGACCCGCGCCTAATTTCTGTCGGGCGACAGAAATGACCCAGCCGAGGTGAGCCGGAGGCCCGCGATGGCGACAGCGACGACATACGGAGCGCGCGACCACGCCCGCGCACAGGACGGCACCCGCGCGGAGGCCATGCCCGTCGTCCCCGCCGGCGCCTGGCCGGCGCCGCCCTGCGAAGCGGGCCACCTGGTGTGGGCGGAGACGGTGGCGGGCGGGAACTACACGCACCGGGTGCTGGCCCGCGGCACCGAGCTGCGGCTGACCGATCTGCGCGGCGACGGCTGCGCGCACCTCCTGCTGTATGTCGCCGACCGCCCGTGGGAGCGCCTGAACGTGGCGGACACGGTCAAGGTCCAGTGGAACGCGTACCTGGGCGAGGGGCAGCTGCTCCTCTCCGATCAGGGCCGGGTGCTGGCCTCGGTGGTCGTCGACACCTCCGGTCGGCACGACGCGCTGTGCGGCACCTCCACGCTCGTACGCAACACGGAGCGGTACGGGGACGGGACGCCGCAGTCCCCCTCCCCCGCCGGACGCGAGCTGTTCAAGCTGGCCGCCGCCAAGAACGGGCTCGAGCCACGTGATCTGCCGCCCTCGCTCTCCTTCTTCCAGGGCGTGGAGGTCCGTGACGACGGTTCGCTGGACTTCACCGGCTCGGCCGGGCCCGGCGGCAGCGTGACCCTCCGCGCCGAGCAGGACGTCACCGTACTGATCGCGAACGTGCCGCATCCGGCCGATCCCCGCCCGGAATACGTGAGCACCCCGCTGGAGGTGCTCGCCTGGCGCGCGGAGGCGACCAAGCCGGGCGACCCGCTGTGGGAGGCCACGCCCGAGGGCCGCCGCGCCTTCCTGAACACCGCGGAATTCCTTGCCGCGAGGGGGATCGCATGAGCACGACCACCAGCACGAGCACGACTGTCGTACCCGCCCGCGCCGCCTGGTCGGCCGTCGTCCGCGCCGGCGAGACGCTCACGCTCACCGATCTGCACGGCAACCAGGCCGTCGACTTCCTGGTGTACGACGCCCACGACACGTCCGTCCGCTACAGCGCGCCCGACACCATCCACGCGCAGGGCAACCTCTTCCTGACCACGGGCAGCGTGCTGATGTCGAACGAGCACACCCCGCTGATGACCGTCCTGGAGGACGAGGTCGGCCGGCACGACACGGTCGGCGGCGCCTGCTCCAAGGAGTCGAACACGCTGCGGTACGGGCACCACACCTGGTCCCAGCACGCCTGCGTGGACAACTTCCTAGCGGAGGGCGCCAAGTACGGCCTCGGCAAGCGGGATCTCGTCTCGAACATCAACTGGTACATGAACGTGCCGGTCGAGAAGGACGGCACCCTCGGCATCGTCGACGGCATCTCGGCCCCGGGGCTGAAGCTGACGCTGCGCGCCGAGCGCGATGTGCTCGTGCTGGTCTCCAACTGCCCGCAGATCAACAACCCCTGCAACGGCTTCGAACCGACGGCGGTCGAGATGACCATCCGCGGGGCGGGCGCATGAGCTTCGACACGCTGCTGGTCGCCAACCGGGGCGAGATCGCGGTACGGATCATCCGCACGGCCCGCGAACTCGGCCTGCGCACGGTCGCCGTGTACTCCGACCCCGACCGCTCCGCACCCCACGTCCGGCTCGCCGACGAGGCGGTACGGCTGGGCCCGGCGCCCGCCAAGGAGTCGTACCTCGACGCCGACCTCGTCCTCAAGGCGGCCAAGGACACCGGCGCCGGGGCGATCCACCCGGGCTACGGCTTCCTGTCCGAGGACGCGGCGTTCGCGCGGCGCTGCGAGGACGCCGGGATCGTGTTCGTGGGGCCGACGCCGCAGCAGCTGGAGCTGTTCGGCGCGAAGCACACGGCGCGGGCGGCGGCGGAGGCGGCGGGAGTGCCACTGGCGCCGGGTACGGGTCTGCTGGCCACCGTCGAGGAAGCGCTCGAAGCGGCCTCCCGTATCGGCTATCCCGTCATGCTCAAGGCCACCGGCGGTGGCGGCGGCATCGGTATGTCGGCATGTCGATCAGCCGATGAGTTGACCGAGGCCTGGGAGCGGGTGCAGCGCGTCGCCGCGGCCTCCTTCTCCTCGGCGGGGGTCTTCCTGGAGCGCCTTGTCGAGCATGCCCGCCATGTCGAGGTGCAGGTCTTCGGCGACGGCCGGGGCCGCGTGGTCACCTTCGGCGACCGCGACTGCTCGCTCCAGCGCCGCAACCAGAAGGTGCTGGAGGAGGCCCCGGCCCCCGGACTGCCCTCACGCGTGCGCGATCAACTCGCCTCCTCGGCCCGCGACTTGTGCGCCTCCGTGGACTACCGTTCGGCCGGAACCGTCGAGTTCGTCTACGACGCGGCGCGCGAGGAGGCGTACTTCCTGGAGGTCAACACCCGTCTCCAGGTGGAGCATCCGGTCACCGAGGAGATCTACGGGGTCGACCTCGTCGCCTGGATGCTGCGGCTGGCACGCGGGGAATCGGATGTCGTACGGGATCCGGGGGCGCCCCGCGGACACGCCGTCGAGGCCCGCGTGTACGCCGAGGATCCCTCGCGCGAACACCGGCCGAGCGCGGGCCTGTTGACGCGGGTCGAGTTCCCCGGAGGTGTCCGCGTGGACGGCTGGGTCGAGACGGGCACCGAGGTGACCACGTCGTACGACCCGATGCTCGCGAAGGTCATCGCCTACGGCCCGGACCGGGCGCACGCACTCGAACGTCTCGACGAGGCGCTGGCCAGGACCCGGGTCGACGGCATCGAGACGAACCTGGGGCTGGTGCGGGCGGCGCTCGGCTCCGACGACTTCCGGGCAGCGGTGCACTCCACGGCGACACTCGCGCAGGTCACCGACCCGACACCGCGTATCGAGGTCGTCGCCGGCGGGACCCTCACCACCGTCCAGGACTGGCCGGGCCGCACCGGCTACTGGCAGGTGGGCGTGCCACCGTGCGGCCCGATGGACGACCTGTCGTTCCGCCTCGGCAACCGCGCGCTCGGCAACCAGGAGGGCGCGCCGGGACTCGAATGCACCTTGCAGGGACCGACGTTGCGGTTCACCCATGCCACCACGGTGTGCGTCACGGGTGCGCCCGCGCCGGTCTCGGTGGACGGCGCCGCGGTCGCGCAGTGGGAGCCGGTGACGGTTCCGGCGGGGGCGGTGCTGGAGGTGGGCGCCCCCGCCGAGCATGGCTTGCGGACGTATGTGCTGTTCGCGGGCGGCGGCCTGGACGTGCCGGCGTTCCTGGGCAGCGCGGCCACCTTCACGCTGGGCCGGTTCGGCGGGCACGGAGGGCGGACGCTGCGGACCGGGGATGTGCTGCACGGGGGGTCGGTCGCCTCCGGTACTCCCGTGGCGATCGCCGACCGGCCGGTCTTCGGCTCGCGGTGGCACGTCGGCGCCCTCGAAGGCCCGCACGCGGCACCCGAGTTCTTCACCGAGGACGACATCCACGACTTCTACGCCGCCGACTGGAAGGTCCACTTCAACTCGGCGCGCACGGGTGTGCGGCTGATCGGGCCGAAGCCTCGCTGGGCGCGTACGGACGGCGGCGAGGCGGGCCTGCACCCGTCCAACATCCACGACACGCCCTACTCGGTGGGCGCGGTCGACTACACGGGCGACATGCCGGTACTGCTCGGCCCGGACGGCCCCTCGCTCGGCGGCTTCGTCTGCCCGGCGACAGTCATCAGCACCGAGCGCTGGAAGCTCGGGCAGTTCCGCCCGGGCGACACGGTGCGCTTCACCCCGCTCGCCGACGACGGCTCGGCGCGGGCCGCGATCGTGGACGGCGGGGTGCTCGCCCGGGACGGCGATGTGACCTTCCGCCGCAGCGGCGACGACAACCTGCTGGTCGAGTTCGGGCCCATGCAGCTCGACCTGGCGCTGCGGATGCGCGTCCACGCGCTGATGGAGGCGGTCGCCGAGGCCGCGCCGGACGGCGTCACGGATCTCACCCCGGGGATCCGTTCGCTGCAGATCCAGGCCGACCCGCACAGGCTGGAGCAGCGCGAACTCCTCGCCACGGTCAGGGAGATCGCCGCGGCGCTCCCCCCTTCCGACCAGTTGGTGGTCCCCTCCCGCACGGTCCACCTCCCGCTCTCCTGGGACGACCCGGCCACCCGCGAGGCGATCGCCCGCTACATGGCGGGCGTCCGCGACGACGCGCCCTGGTGCCCGTGGAACATCGAGTTCATCCGCCGGGTGAACGGCCTGGACTCGGTGGAGGACGTGTACCGCACGGTCTTCGACGCGGAGTACCTCGTTCTGGGCCTGGGCGACGTGTACCTGGGCGCCCCGGTGGCCACACCGCTGGACCCGCGCCACCGCCTGGTGACGACGAAGTACAACCCGGCGCGCACCTGGACCGCCGAGAACTCGGTCGGCATCGGCGGCGCGTACCTCTGCATCTACGGTATGGAGGGCCCCGGCGGCTACCAGTTCGTCGGCCGTACGACCCAGGTGTGGTCGGGCTGGCAGCAGCGCGGCGCGTTCGAGCCCGGCTCGCCGTGGCTGCTGCGCTTCTTCGACCGCATCAAGTGGTATCCGGTGGAGCCCGAGGAGCTGTTGGAACTGCGGGCGGACATCGTCTCGGGCCGCTTCGTCCCGCGGATCGAGGAGGGCGAGTTCTCACTGGCCGAGTACGAGGCCTTCCTCACCGAGAACGCCGCCTCGATCGAGGAGTTCCGGTCCCGGCAGGGCGCCGCCTTCTCGGCGGAGCGGGACGCCTGGGAGGCGGCGGGCGAGTTCACCCGGGCGGAGGCGGCGTCCGCGCCGACGGCTCCCGCGACCGAGGTGACCGTCCCGAAGGGCGGCCACTTGGTGGAGGCCGAATTCGCCGCATCCGTATGGCAGCTAAATGTCCGGCCGGGCGACGAGGTGACCGCCGGCCAGCCCCTCCTCGCCCTGGAGGCCATGAAGATGGAGTCCAGGGTCCCCGCCCCGATGAACGGCATAGTGAAGGAGATCCTCGCGAAACCGGGCGACCAGGTGGAGGCAGGCACAGCACTGCTGGTACTTGCGCCAGCGGGTCCAACAGAACCCTGAAACCACCCGGTGGTGTGTGGGCAGCCGTTCCGCAGGCCACCTGGAAACCCCCTTGGTGGTGTGTGGGCAGGCGTTCCGCAGGGCGGAACGGGTGGGCACACACCACCCACGGTCCGCAGTCGACGACCCACCCCAGGCAAGGAGCACCGATGTCGTCCCCCACTCTCACCCGAGCCCGCAGGGCATACGCCCGCATCGAGGCCGTAGACCGCCCCGAGGTCTGGATCGACCTGCGTCCCCAGGCGGAGGTCGAGGACGAAGCCCGCGCCATCGACGAGCGCGTCACCGCCGGCGAGCGCCTCCCCCTCGCCGGCAAGCTCTTCGCCGCGAAGGGCAACATCGACGTGCGCGGCCTGCCCACCACCGCCGGGTGCCCGGCGTACGCGTACGCGCCGGAGGCCGACGCCCCCGCAGTCGCCCGCCTCCGCGCGGCCGGCGCGATCGTCCTCGGCACCACGAACCTGGACCAGTTCGCCACCGGCCTGGTCGGCACCCGTTCCCCCCACGGCGCCGTCCGCAACGCCCTCGACCCGGCCAGGGTCAGCGGCGGCTCCAGCTCAGGATCGGCCGTGGCCGTAGCCCTCGGCATCGTCGACTTCGCCCTCGGCACGGACACCGCCGGCTCGGGCCGCGTCCCCGCCGCCTTCAACGGCATCGTCGGCCTGAAGCCGACCCGCGGCCTGGTGCCGACGACCGGCGTCGTCCCGGCCTGCGCCTCACTCGACTGCGTGACGGTCCTCGCCCGTACGCTCCCGGAGGCCGAGCAGGCCCTCGCGTACATGACGTCCCCGTCCGGCCGCGACCTGCCGGCGCTCCCCCAGCGCGCCCCCGGCCCGTGGCGCATCGCTGTCCCGCCGACAGTGCAGCTCGGTGAACTTGACGAGGGCTGGGCGGAGGCGTACGAGGCCGCCGTGGGCCACCTCGCGGCAGCCGGAGCCGAGGTGCGCACGATCGACCTCACCCCGTTCACCGAGGCCGCCGCGATGCTCTACGAGGGCGCGTTCGTCGCCGAGCGCTATACCGCCGTGGGGAGTTTTATCGACAAGTTGATCGCCGAGGGCGGTGCGGGGCTCGACCCGACCGTCGCCGGGATCATCACCCGCGCCCGGGACATCCCGGCCCACCAGCTGTACGCGGACCAGGACCGGCTGGCCGACCTCCGCGCCCGGGCGCTCGCCGAACTCGGCGACGCGGACGCGCTGTTGCTGCCGACCACGCCCGGCCATCCCACGCTCGCCGAGGTCGCCGCCGACCCGCTGGGCGCCAACGCCCGCCTGGGCCGCTTCACCAACTCCACGAACCTCTTCGACCTGGCCTCGGTCGCCGTCCCCGGGGGCACCGTGGACGGGCTGCCCTTCGGCGTGATGCTGCTCGGTCCCGCGTTCACCGACGAACGCCTCGCCCACATCGCCCGGCTGCTCCAGCCGCGGCTGCGGATCGCCGTGGTCGGTGCCCATCTGTCCGGCCAGCCGCTCAACCCCCAACTCCTCTCCCTGGGAGCCGAGTGGGAACGTACGACCACGACCGCGCCCGCCTACCGCCTGCACGCCCTGTCCACCACTCCCCCCAAGCCGGGCCTGGTCCACGTGGGGGCGGGCGGGAGAGCCGTCGAGGCGGAGGTGTGGCGGCTGCCCGCCGAAGGCCTCGGGCGCCTGCTCGCCGACCTGCCCCGGCCGATGACACTGGGCCGGGTCGAGCTGGCCGACGGCACGCACGTACCCGGGTTCCTGTGCGAGCCCGGTGCGCTCGAAGGGGCCGAGGACATCACGGAGTACGGCGGCTGGCGCGATTACCTCCGAGCGCGCTCCACGCAGCCGACGCTGTAGCCGCTCCCGCGACCATCGCAGTCCGCACACCCGGCCCGGACAGCTCCGCTCACCTGCCCGGGATCTGCGAACCACCGCTGCTGAGCCGTTCCGCGACGCCCCGCCCGAGCGGCACGGCGGCTGCGCTGAGCAGCCAGCAAGCCAGCGGCGCCGGCAACTCGACCGCCCAGGTCGGCACCCCGGAAACCGTGGCCCAAGCCCTCCTCGACGACGCCATCGACTTCGGCCGCCACGTCATCCCCCTCGTCCGTGAGGAGGTAAGGAGCGGGGTCTGGGGCGCTGCATCCATCAGCGGCTCCGCCGCGGGCCCAGGTACGGGACGGGAAGGGGCGGAGGGGGCGAAAAACCACCCCAACCACCCCACCCGCCCCCACAGAGCCCCTGCAAGGAGAGCTCGGCTCACCCCACAGACGAGTACGCCACGACCCCACGCAACAGCCCATCAACCGCCTTGCGCGCGTTCTTCGCCACCGTCGAGCCGTGGGAACCGTGGGAGCCGTGTCCGCCCGAGACGGGCGCGGCGGCCGCGATCTGGCCCAGTACGTCGATGACCTGCTTGCACCAGCGCACGAAGTCACCGGCGGGCATCTCGGCCTCGCGCAGCACCTCGTCGAGGCCCTTGCCGGAAGCCCACTCATGCGCGGCCCAGGCGAAGCCGAGATCCGGCTCGCGCTGGCCCACGCCCTCGGTCTGAGTGATCCGGAAGTCCTCCTCCAGGGCGTCGAGCCGGCCCCAGATGCGCACCATCTCGCCGAGCGCGGCCTTGGCCTTGCCGGACGGCACCTTCGGTGCCATGGCGTCGTCGGCGACCCGGGACTCGTACACCAACGCCGAGACGCAGGCGGCGAGTTCGGCGGGGGCGAGGCCCTCCCAGACTCCGGCGCGCAGGCATTCGCTGGCGAGCAGGTCGAGTTCGCCGTACAGCCGGGCGAGGCGCTTGCCGTGTTCGGTGACCTCGTCGCCGCGCAGGTAGTCCAGCTCGGTGAGGAGGGCGACGATGCGGTCGAAGGTGCGCGCGATGGTGTTCGTCCGGCCCTCGATGCGGCGCTCCAGCTGCGTGGTGTCGCGCTGCAGCCGGTGGTAGCGCTCGGCCCAACGGGCGTGGTCCTCACGGTCGTTGCACCCGTGGCAGGGGTGGGCCCGGATCGCCGTGCGCAGCCGGGCGATCTCGCGGTCGTCGGCGGCCTCGGACCGCCTCTTGCGGTGCCGGTCGGGGACGATGTGCCCGGCCTTGGTGCGCAGCGCGGACGCCAGGTCGCGACGCGACTGCGGCGAGCGCGGGTTGAAGGACTTGGGGATCCGCATCCGGTCCAGCGCTTCGACCGGCACCGGGAAGTCCATCGAGGCCAGCCGCTTGACCTGACGCTCGGATGTGAGCACCAGCGGGCGCGGGCCGTCGTGGTACTCGAAGCCACGGTGGCCGTTCGACCGGCCCGCGGGCAGCCCGGGGTCCAGCACCAGGGCAAGTCCGGCGTACTTTCCGGTCGGAACGTGGATCACATCGCCGGGCTTGAGCTTCTCCAGGGCGACGGCCGCTTCGGCAAGACGCTGCGACGCTCCCTGCCTGGCCAGCTCGGTCTCGCGCTCCTTGAGCTCGCGGCGCAGCCGCATGTACGCGTCGAAGTCGCCCAAGTGGCAGGTCATGGACTCCTTGTAGCCCTCAAGACCTTCCTCGTTGCGCTGCACCTGCCGGGAGATCCCGACGACCGACTTGTCGGCCTGGAACTGCGCGAAGGACGTCTCAAGGAGTTCGCGCGAGCGGTGCCGCCCGAACTGCTCGACCAGGTTCACCGCCATGTTGTACGACGGCTTGAAGCTGGAGCGCAGCGGATACGTACGGGTGCCCGCGAGTCCCGCCAGGTGCTCGGGGCTGAAGCCGCGCTGCCACAGCACGACCGCGTGGCCCTCGACATCGATGCCGCGGCGCCCGGCGCGGCCGGTCAGCTGGGTGTACTCGCCGGGGGTGATGTCGGCGTGCTGCTCGCCGTTCCACTTGACGAGCTTCTCCAACACCACCGAGCGGGCGGGCATGTTGATACCGAGCGCGAGGGTCTCCGTCGCGAACACGGCCTTGACCAGGCCGCGTACGAAGAGTTCCTCGACGACCTCCTTGAAGGTCGGCAGCATGCCCGCGTGGTGGGCCGCGATGCCGCGCTCCAGGCCCTCCAGCCACTCGTAGTAGCCCAGGACATGCAGGTCCTCGGTCGGGATGGAGGCCGTGCGCTCCTCGACGAGTTCGCGCACCTTCGCCCGCGACTCGTCGTCGTTCAGCCTGAGGCCCGCGTACAGGCACTGCTGGACGGCGGCCTCGCAGGCGGCGCGGCTGAAGATGAACGTGATGGCGGGCAGCAGCCCTTCGGCGTCGAGCCGCTCGATGACCTCGGGGCGGCCCGGTGTCCACACGCGCGAGCGCTGTCTGCGCTCACGCTCGCGGTCGGCATCGCGCATCGCGCGGCCGCGTCTGCGGTCCTGGTACGAGGGGCGGCTGGCCTCCATGCGCGCCATGCGCGTGAGGTCGGGGTTGACGGCCTTCTTCTGGCCCTCGCCCTCCTCGAAGAGGTCGTACATCCGGCGCCCGGCCAGCACGTGCTGGAACAGCGGCACGGGCCGGTGCTCGGAGACGATCACCTCGGTGTCACCGCGCACGGTGTCCAGCCAGTCGCCGAATTCCTCCGCGTTCGACACGGTCGCCGAGAGCGACACCAGGGTCACCGACTCGGGGAGGTGGATGATCACTTCCTCCCAGACGGCGCCGCGGAAACGGTCGGAGAGGTAGTGCACCTCGTCCATGACCACATAGCCGAGTCCTAGGAGTGTCTGCGACCCCGCGTAGAGCATGTTGCGCAGCACCTCGGTGGTCATCACGACCACCGGGGCTTCGGAGTTGACGCTGTTGTCGCCGGTGAGCAGGCCGACCTTGTCCGCGCCGTAACGGCGGCACAGATCGGAGTACTTCTGGTTCGAGAGCGCCTTGATCGGCGTCGTGTAGAAGCACTTCTTGCCCTGCTGGAGGGCGAGGTGGACGGCGAACTCGCCGACTACCGTCTTGCCCGAGCCGGTGGGCGCGGCCACAAGGACGCCCTTGCCCCCTTCAAGAGCTTCACAGGCCTCGATCTGGTAGGGGTCGAGGCCGAAGTCGTACATCTCGCGGAAGGAGGCGAGCGCGGTGGCCTGCTCGACAGCGCGCCTGCGTGCTGCCGCGTACCGCTCGGCCGGTGAGAGGTCCTCTGTCATCGTGCTTTCGAGACTACCGGGACGCACTGACAACAGGACGATCAATATCCGGATCCTTACCTGTGAAACGCGGGATCCCCGCAGCTCAGGGAACCGCCACCCGCACCGCCGCCCGTATGCAGTGCGCGGTCAGCGGCAACGACCCCAGCGGCTCACCGTCCGCGTACCCCGTGATGCCCTCAGCGACGAGTTCGACCTTCGCCGCCCGGTGCACGGTGACCTTGGGATGGTCGAGGTGGGTCCCCTTGTAGACCTTCGGGAACACCCTGAGCAGCGTCGTACGGCTGCAGTCCCCGACGACCGTGATGTCGAACAGCCCGTCTTCCACGTCCGCGCCCGCGCAGATCCTCATGCCCCCGCCGTACGACGATCCGTTGCCCACGGCCACGAGCGTCGCCTCGATCTCCTGAACCTCGCCGCCGTCCAGCGTGATCCGGTACGGGAAGGGGGTGAAGGCGGCCAGTTCGGCGAGCATGGCGAGGTCGTACTTGAAGCGCCCGGCGGGCCATCGCATGCGGTTGCCGCGGTCGTTGACCCGGGAGTCGAAGCCGGAGGCGAGGACGGTGCCGAACCAGGCGTCGCCCACGCGTCCCAGGTCGACGTCGCGCAGCCGCGCGCCCTTGAGGGACGCGGCGATCTGCCGTCCCGCGGCCGCGGGGTCGCGTACGGGCAGGCCCAGGGCCCGCGCGAAGTCGTTCCCGGTGCCGACGGCGACCAGGCCGAGCGGGGTGCGGGTTCCGGCGACGGCCTGCAGTGCCAGGTTCGCCATGCCGTCCCCGCCGACGGCGATGAGGGCGCCGGTGCCGCCCTCGACAGCGGCACGCGCGCGCGTGAGAGCGTCTTCCGCGTTCTGCCCGAGGATCGTTCGGACGGAGAATCCCGCGGCCCGCAATGCCGAAGCGGCCGGCTGCGCCGCGTGGGCGCCCCGGCCGCGTCCCGCGGTGGGATTGACGAAGAGGGTGATCTCGCTGGTCACGGCCCTGACCCTACGAGGTCCGAGCGCTTCGTCAGGTCACGTCGTCATAACCGTTGACCCGGTCCGAGCTCGCCTGCTCCGGCAGTGCCCGGCTGGCCGACACGGTCTCGACCGCCCCGATGTCCTCGGGCGTGAGGTCGAGGTCGGAGGCCTCGTCGTCGGCCGGGCCCTCGGCCTCGCGACGCCGCTTGCGGCGGTCGTTGAGGAGCGAGAAGGCGACGGCGCCGAAGTACAGGATCCAGATGGGTCCGGCGAGCGCCAGCATGGTCAGCGGGTCGGTGCTGGGCGTGGCGAGGGCGGCGAAGACCGTGATGCCCATGATCATGGCGCGCCACCAGCCGAGCATCCTCTTGCCGGTGATGGCACCAGTGAGGTTGAGCATGACGAGGAGCAGAGGCAGCTCGAAGGAGAGACCGAACACGAGGACCATGCGCGTGACGAGGTCGAGCAGGTCATCCAGCGGCAGCAGGTTGGAGACGCCCGACGGCGTGAAGCCGATCAGCACCTTCGCCGTGGTGGGCAGCACCGAGTAGGCAAAGTACGCGCCGGCGAGGAACAGCGGGGCGCCCGTGCCGACGAAGGCGTACGCGTACTTCCTCTCGTGCCGGTGCAGGCCGGGCGCGATGAACGCCCACAGCTGGTACAGCCAGACCGGCGAGGCGAATACGACACCAGCCATCAGCGAGACCTTGAGCGCCAGCGTGAAGGGTGTGAGCAGGCCGTTGACCGTGATCTGCGCACACTGGCCCTTGGAAGACTTCGCCAGTTCCTCGAAGGTCTTGTCGCAGCCGACCGAGTCGAGGATCGGTTTGGTGATGATGTTGATGATGTCGTTGTAGAAGAAGGCGGCCAGGACCGTGATGACGACGATGGCCAGCATCGCTTTCGCGAGCCGGTTCCGGAGCTCACGCAGGTGCTCCGCGAGGGGCATCCGCCCCTCGGGATCCTTCTCCTTGTTGCGGGCAGACTTGAGCAACCCACGTTCCCATCTCGTGCGGCGGGCCGGAGGTCACCGGCCCTGCGTCAGCGCTTGGTCGTGTCCGTCGGCTCGGTGACCGGGCGCGAGCTGGTCACGTCGCCGGGGGCGGCCTGGATGGTGCGCTGAGCCGGGGGCTGCTCGTCGGTGCTGGGCGGACCGGCCGGCGCGGCCGCGTTGTCCTGGCCCTCCGACTTCATCGCCTTGGCCTCGCTCTTGAGGATGCGCGCGGACTTGCCGAGGGAGCGAGCCATGTCCGGAAGCTTCTTCGCGCCGAACAGCAGGATGATGACGACGAGGATGAGAATGATCTCGGGAGCTCCGAGCCTTCCGAACATAAGTCTTTACCTTCTCACCGAGGCTGCATGGTCGGGGTGCTGTCCGATCGGTCGGACATGTGTCCGATCGTCGTGTTGACAGCGATCGTAACGCTCAGGGGTAAACGCGGGGCAATCCCTGTGCGTACTCCCAGTTCGCGACTCGCGCCTCGTTCTCCGGGCCGCGACCAGCAGCGTACCTGCCGTTGCCGGAAAGGTGACAGGGCGAAAGCCACTCAAGGCACAACGTGCCCGCGACTCACAGTGCATCCACAGAGCTCGCCGTACTCACGGCCGCCCGCTCCAGATCCTCCGCGGCCCTGCTGATGCGGCGCGCGGAGTCGGAAACCTGTCGACCCAAACGCTCCGCCTCCAAAAAGACACGGACGGCGAGCACTCCGAGTACGGCGATTCCCAGGAATCCCACAGCGATCGCAAACATCGGCCAGAACATGACGTCGACCCTAGAGGGTGGAGTGCAGACGCAGGGTCCGCACCCCGCCCCCGGTGAGCAGCTCGACGACGCGCTCGCCCGCGGGCTTGCGCACGGCCGAGCCGCACTCGGGACAGGTGAAGGAGTAGAAGGTGGTGCGACTGCTGGCACCGATGGCCAGCCGCAGGGCGCTCGCCTTGAGCTCGAAGCCGGCCCGGCAGTCGGGACAGGCGGCCTTGAACATCACATCGACCACCCTTCTCATCCCGGCGAAGGCCGTCACGACCGACATCTCCGGCGCACCCGAGGGCGCACCCGCCTTCCCCGGCGTGGCAGCCTTCCCCGGCGTAGCAGCCTTCTCCGCCGCACCGGCTTTCTCCGGCGCACCAGACATCGACGACGTGCTCAAAGCCCCTGCTCCTGCCTGTCGTACGGCCCGTCCTGATCCCCTTGAAGCCCGTCGAGCCCGTCGTAGGCCGCGAGCGCCTTGCGGGCCGCCTGCCGGGCGCTGTCCGCGAGGTCCTGCGGCGACACGATCCGGCCGTCGCCACCGAGGCGCAGCGCCAGCCGCCGCAGCGACGTCGGGTCGGGGGTCCGCAGAGTGATACGCAGCCCGCCGTCCGGCAGCTCATCCGCGCTGTCGTGCGGGTAGTACTCGGCGACCCAGCGCCCGCCCGGCCCGACCTCGACGACCACCTCGGGGTCCTCCGCGGCGGGCTGCACGAGCCCTTCGGAGAGGTCCCGCAGTTCGATCTCGGGCGGCGCGGACGGCTCGTCCAGGATGCGGATCTCGGCGACCCGGTCGAGCCGGAAGGTGCGGCGCGCCTCTGAGCGGCGGCACCAGGCCTCCACATACGTGTGCCCGACGCTGACCAGGCGGATCGGGTCGATCTCGCGCTCGGTGAGCTCATCGCGCGAGGGCGAGTAGTAGCGGATCCACAGCCGGCGCCGCTCGGAGATCGCCCGGTCGACGTCCGCGAAGACCCCGCCCTCGGACTCGAAGGTCACGGAGAGGCGGGAGCTGGCGCCCGCCGCCTCGCCCGAGGCTGCCTCCACCTTGGCGGTGGCCCGCAGCAGCGCCTGCCGGTCGCCCTCGCGCAGCCCGGGCAGCGTGGACACCGCGCGGGCGGCCACGAGCAGCGCGGTCGCCTCGTCGGCCGCGATACGCAGCGGCTCCGCGACGTCATCCGGGTTGTGCCACCAGATCCGGTCGCCGTCGGTGTCGATGTCGAGCAGATCGCCGCCGCGGAAGCTGGTCCCGCACAGCGGCAGCACGTCGAGGTCGGAGATCAGCTCGTCCTCGCTGATCCCGAAGGCCCGGGCGACATCCTCGACGCGCGCGCCGGGGCGCTCCCGCAGATACGTCACCAGCGAGAGCATCCGCCGGGTCTGGTCGATCGCGTTCGTGGGCCTGGCCGGTTTTCCTACCACTTTCTTACGTCCCCCTCAGCCCTTGGCCACGGCGCGCAGCCGCTCGACCACGTCGGCCCGCAGCTCGGCGGGCTCGAGGACCACCACGTCGGGCCCGAACTCGACGAGCCAGGCGTCCAGGCCGTGCCCGTACGGAATCTCCAACTCGTCCCAGCCGTCGCCCAGTTCCCGTACGGAGACGGCCTTGGCCCGCAGCGGATAGCCCGAGCCCGAACGCAGCCGGATGATCGCGGAGCGGTCCGCGATCTCCCCGGCCCAGCCGGCGACCGTCTCGCGCACGGTGACGACGTCGGGCACCTCGGCCGTGTAGCGCCCCGCGCGGGTGCGGACCTTGCCGGTGATCCGGGAGAGCCGGAAGACGCGCTCGGCGCCGCGGTCGCGGTCCCAGCCGGCCAGGTACCAGTGGCCACGCCAGCACTCCAGGGCCCACGGCTCGACATGCCGGGTCTCGGGGTGCGCGGCGGTGGCCTTGCGGTAGTCGAAGACAACCGGGCGGCGGTCGCGGCAGGCGAGCATCAGCGGTTCGAAGGCCGCCTCGTGGACGGGGATGTGCGGCTCCAGGGCGCCATGGGCCTCGTACGGGTCCACGTCCTCGGGCAGGCCTGCGGCGCGCAGCTTCTGCAGGGCGCCGCTCGCCGCTCCGGCGAGGCGCGCCTGCTGCCAGACCTTGGCGGCCAGACCGAGGGCGGCGGCCTCCTCGGCGTCGAGCGTGATGGGCGGCAGCCGGTTGCTGTCGCGGCGGGCGAGATAGCCGACCTCGCCGTCGAGGTTCTCCACCGTCTCGATGACCAGGCCGAGTTCGCGCAGATCGTCCTTGTCGCGCTCGAACATCCGGTTGAAGGAGTCGTCCGAGCCGGCTTCGAGGTAGGCCTCGATGGACTCTCGCAGCTCGCGCTTGCTGAGCGGCCGCCGTGTCCCGAGCAGACACAGCGCCAGGTTCATCAGCCGCTCGGCCTTGGCAATGGCCATCGACGCCCTTCCCTATGGTGCTTCCGACCGATGACCGTACCGCTCCGGAGTGGCGCGGCAAAAGCCGAGGGCCCATGCCCGGACAGGCATGGGCCCCAGGTGATCGGGTCCGGTCAGACCGTGATCACACGGCATACGAAGATCGGACCGAAGTCCGTCCTTCACGATGATCGGACCAAAGCCCGATCGCGGTGGCGGATCAGACCGACACGAGGTCGCAGACGAAGATCAGCGTCTCGCCCGGGGCGATACGGCCGCCGGCGCCGCGGTCGCCGTACGCGAGGTGCGCCGGGATGATCAGCTGGCGGCGGCCGCCGACCTTCATGCCCTGCACGCCCTGGTCCCAGCCGCTGATGACCTGGCCGACGCCGAGCTGGAACTCGAGCGGGGTGCCACGGTTCCAGGAGGCGTCGAACTCCTCGCCGGTGGAGAAGGCCACACCCACGTAGTGGACCTTGACGAAGTCACCGGCCTTGGCGACCGGGCCGTCGCCCTCCCAGATGTCCTTGATCTCGAGGTCCGCCGGGGGCTCGCCGCCCGGGAAGTCGATCTCGGGCTTCTCGATGCTCACTTCATTACTCCTTGTTGCACGGCATGCGTCCCGGACAGTCTCACAGACTCTGTGGTCATACCGTGCCGAGGATATCGACGACGAACACGAGCGTGTTCTTGGCCAGCTCGCTCTGGGGGTTGGAGCCGTAGGCGAGGGACGGCGGGATCACCAGCAGGACCCGGTCGCCCACGTTCTTGCCGACGAGGCCCTTGTCCCAGCCGACGATCACGGAACCGGTGCCGATCTGGAAGGCGGTGGCGCCACCGTGGTCCCAGGAGGAGTCGAACTTCTTGCCGTCCTCCCACTTCACCCCGGTGTACTGGGCGATGATGCCCTGGCCGGCCTCCACCTTCTTGCCGCTGCCCTTGATCAGCACCTGCTCCTTGAGGTCCTTGGGCGGCTTGGTGTCCTTGGGGATGGTGATGGTCGCCGCCTTCTGCGAGGTGACCGACACCGTGGGCATGCCCGCCTCAGGTGCCGCCTGCGTCCCCTTGACCTCGTCCTTGGCGTCGACGGTGGCGGCGCCGACCGCGTCGACCACCCAGATCAGCACATCCTTGGCGGTGATGCCGGAGGAGGTGTTCAGGCCCGCGCCGATCAGGTCGCCCGCGGTGCCTTGCACCAGGATCCGGCTGCCCGTCTTCTGCCCCTTCACGGCGTCCAGGACCTTGGCGGGCAGCTGCTGGCTCTGCTTGCCGATCTGGTCGACGGACTGCTGCCGCGGCGTATTGGCGCTCGCGGTCGCCGAGGCCCAGGTGCCACCGAGCGCCTGATCGCTCCCCCACTTCTCGACGGTCCAGTCCAGCCGGACGAAGTCGGAGGCCTTGATCACGGTTCCCTTGCCCGTCGAGACCGTCTTGATCACGGTCTTGTCGGACGGCTTCCCGCTCTTGGGGACGGAGATCTCGGGCTTGGCCCCGAACTCCCCCTTGACCTGAGCGACGCTTCCCGCCGCCTCGTTGTCGTTCTTGTCGTCCGATCCGCACGCGGCGGTGAACAACAGGGCGGGAACGGCCAGCAGCATCGCGGCACGTCGTTTCACGTTGTAGTTCATCAGTCCAACTGGGAGTCGGGGGTGGGGGGCAATGGCCGCCACTCTACGACCTGCACCCGTCCCGCACGGACTGACGCGAGACACGCCGTCCTGAACGGCCGACGGACGGTCCGTCAGGAGACCGTCTTCGCGGACAGCGGGCGGGAAAAAGAACGCCCGATGCCCGGAGGCGTCACCTCCGGGCATCGGGCATCCGGCACCGACCGGCCCACGAGCGGGCCGCAGCCGACTCACATTCCGGCGATCAGCTTCTCCACCCGGTCGTCGACGGAACGGAACGGGTCCTTGCACAACACGGTGCGCTGCGCCTGGTCGTTCAGCTTGAGATGGACCCAGTCGACGGTGAAATCGCGACGCTGTTCCTGAGCGCGCCGGATGAAGTCGCCGCGCAGCCGCGCCCGAGTGGTCTGCGGGGGCACGGACTTGCCCTCGAAGATCTTCAAGTCGTTGCAGATCCGGGCGGCTTGCCCCTTCCGCTCCAACAGGTAGTACAGGCCGCGGCGACGGTGGATGTCGTGATAGGCGAGGTCTATCTGCGCGACCCGCGGGTGCGACATCGTCATGTTGTGCTTGGCGCGGTACCGCTCGATGAGCTTGTACTTCATGACCCAGTCGATCTCGGTGCCGATCCGGTCGAGGTCCTCGGCCTCGATCGCGTCGAGGGTACGGCCCCACAGTTCGAGGACCTGCTCGACCGTTCCGGTGCGGATGCCGCGGCGCTCGCAGAAGTCCACGGCCTTCTCGTAGTACTCGCGCTGCACCTCGAGCGCGGAGGCCTCGCGGCCGCTGGCCAGACGCACCTTGCGGCGGCCCGTGATGTCATGGCTGACCTCGCGGATCGCCCGGATCGGGTTCTCCAGGGTGAGGTCGCGCATGACCGTGCCCGCCTCGATCATGCGCAGCACGAGGTCGGTGGCACCGACCTTGAGGAGCATGGTCGTCTCGGACATGTTCGAGTCACCGACGATGACGTGCAGCCGGCGGTAGCGCTCGGCGTCCGCGTGCGGCTCGTCCCGCGTGTTGATGATGGGCCGGGAGCGGGTCGTCGCGGAGCTGACGCCCTCCCAGATGTGCTCGGCGCGCTGACTGACGCAGTACACGGCGCCGCGCGGAGTCTGCAGCACCTTGCCGGCACCGCACAGCAGCTGCCGCGTGACGAGGAACGGAATGAGGATGTCCGCGAGCCGGGAGAACTCCCCGTGCCGGGCCACCAGATAGTTCTCGTGGCACCCGTAGGAGTTACCCGCCGAGTCGGTGTTGTTCTTGAACAGGTAGACGTCGCCCGCGATTCCTTCCTCGTGCAGGCGTCGTTCGGCGTCCACCAGGAGTCCTTCGAGAATGCGCTCGCCGGCCTTGTCGTGGGTGACGAGTTCCGTCACGTTGTCACATTCGGGTGTCGCGTATTCCGGATGTGATCCCACGTCGAGATAGAGGCGGGCACCGTTCCGCAGAAAGACATTGCTGCTGCGGCCCCATGACACGACACGGCGGAAGAGGTACCGCGCCACCTCGTCGGGAGACAGGCGGCGCTGTCCCCTGAACGTACACGTGACGCCGTACTCGTTCTCCAGCCCGAAAATGCGGCGGTCCATGACTGAACATTACGCCCGATCCCCTGAGCTGAAACGGGGTTCGGCGGCACGGTTTGGATCATTTTCCGATGAAGCCGCAACCACCGCACCCTTCCCGGTAGCTGCGAGGACCCGCCCCGTGGCCAGCAGAACCAGCAGCGCGGCGGCCCCCGCGGCACCCGGCACGGCGAAGCCCCACACCGCCCCGCCCCACTCGACTACGGGACCCGCGAGGCCCGTTCCCACGGACGCACCCACGGTGAACGTCGTCACAAGCCAGGAGAACGCCTCGGTGACCGTACCGCGCGGTGCGTGCCGGTCGACGAGGACGAACGCACAGGCGATGCACGGCGCCAGGAAGACTCCGGCGAGCGTGGTGAGCGCCGTCATGGCGACCGGCCCCGGCACCAGCGTCAGGGGCACATAACACACCGCCAGAAGCGCGACGAGCACCCGCAGTCGCCGCTCGGGCGCACCAGTCCACTGCCGCATGCCGTACACCGCGCCACCGACCAGCGCGCCGAGCCCGATACCCGCCATCAGCCAGCCGTACACCGCGTCCCCGCCGTGGCCGTCCGCATACGACACCGCGGCGACCGTGATCGAGCCGAGCGCGATCCCCACGAACAGGAAGGCACCCAGCAGAGCCAGCAGCCCGGACGAGCGCAGCGCACCGAGCCAGTGCGCCTCGCGCGGCGCCGAGCGCCACGCGCGCGAGGGCGGCGAGACGACCACGGAGAGGGCACCCAGCACACCGATGACGTTCAGGACGAGCAGCGCGGCCTGCGCGGACCAGAGCGACGCGCACAGCGTCACGAGCAACGGCCCGACGGTGAACATGACCTCCTGCGCCACCGCGTCCATCGCGTACGCGGTGTGCACCTGGTCCTCCTTACGGAGGACGGAGGGCCACAGTGCACGCAGACCACCCTCCAGGGGCGGCGTGAAGAGCCCGGCGACAGCCATGGAGACATACGCGAGCGGCAGCGGATCCGTGCCCGAGAAGGCGAAAACAGCCATGCCCAGGGCGGCGACCAGCGCGGCGGGCAGCTGCACACGCGGCTGCCCGCAGAGATCCACGAGCCGCCCGAGCAGCGGCTGCCCCACCGCATTGGCCACGCCGTACACGGCGGCCAGCACGCCCGCCAGGCTGTACGTGCCGCCCTCCGCGCGGATGAACAGCACGACGGCGATGGCGGCGGTGGCGTTCGGCAGCCGCCCTACGAGCGTGCCGACGAGCAGCCGGGCGGCGTGCCTTGCCCTGAGGATCTCCAGGTATCCCGCAGCCATGTCCCGCCTTCTCTCAGAACCGCCCCAGCTGACCCGGCAAGCTCAAGTTTTACGTATAACGCCCTCTGTCATACGTACCATGTGCGCTGTCCGCGAGTCCAGACGAGGGAGCAGGTCCACGGTGGCACGAGGTAGTACGCGCCCCACGAGCCGCGACGTCGCCCAGGCCGCCGGGGTGTCCCAGGCCGCCGTCTCACTGGTACTCGGCGAGAAATGGCGCGGCCGGGTCTCCGAAGCCACGGCCGAACGCGTCCGCGAAGCCGCCCAGGAGCTCGGCTACCGCCCGAACCTCGCCGCCCGCAACCTGCGCCTCGGCCGCACCCGCACGGTCCTCCTGGTCGTCCCCGCACTCACCACGGAGTTCTTCGCCGGCGTCTACACCGGCGCCGCCCGGGTGGCGTCCGCACACGGCTTCGGAGTCGTCCTCTACCCCTCCCCTGAAGGCATCGGCCCCGCCCGCAACCCCTTCGGCTCCGCGACAGCCGCCCTCGACGGCGTGATCGCCTCCTCCATGGCCGCCGACGCCCTCACCGCGATCCGCGGCGACCAGCTTCCCCTCGTCATGCTCGACAGCGACCCGGAGGGCAGCCTCGGCGCGGCCACGGTCAACCTCGACATCAAGGACGGCGTACGCCAGGTCGCCGAACACCTCCTCGCCCTGGGCCACCGCCGCTTCCTGCACCTCGCGGCCGACATCGCCTCCTGGACCTTCGAAGTACGCGCCCGCGAGCTCGCCACCCGCCTCGCCGAGGTCCCCGGCACCGAGCTCCGCACCACCCGCGCCCCCATCTCCATCGACGACGCCCTCGCCGCCGCGGCAGCCGCCCTCTCCGCCCCCGGCCCCCGCCCCACCGCCCTGGTCTGCGACGACGACAAACTCGCGGCCGGCGCCTACAAGGCGGCCCGCCGCCTGGGCCTGCACATCCCCGACGACATCTCCATCACCGGCCTCGACGACCTGGCCCTCGCCCGAGCCATCGACCCCGAACTGACCACCGTCCGCCTGGACGCCGAGCTCTTCGGCGAACGCGGCATGCAAGCCCTCCTGGCCGTCCTGGACGGCCGCACGCCCCCAGAGGGCGACATCCCGGTCCACCTGGTCATACGGGGCTCCACAGCCCCACCACGCCCCCCTCTACCCCTCGCCTGACCACCGCTCCGGTGCGAGTGCCGTTCGCGGGTGGAATGTTTTCGCCACCTGCGCCCCTACCCGTCCCCGATGCGGGGGGGTCTGGGGGCGGCGCCGGACGGGCTAAAAGATCGCCGGCCGGGCCGACAGACCCGCCCCCACCCGCAGTCGCCGACGCACGGGAGGGGCCGTGCCGGTACATCACATGCCCCGCCGCTTACGTGGTGGTCAGCGGGCCGAGCCGTGGCAGCGCCCCGCACTGCGACCGGCGACGGGGCGGATGTACCGGCACGCCCCCGACCCACCCACCGGCGGAAAGCGCACCCAAAACGCCGCGTGCCCCGGCCAACACAAGGCCAGGGCACGCGATGGGCAAGGCCGAAGCCGAGCCCGAGGTCACTCCTCGTCGTCGGCGTCCGCGTCCTCCGCCTCCGCCTCCGTAGCGGTCGACGCGCCCCCCGCCTCCAGCAGGCGGGCCAGCTGACGCCCCACAATCCGCTTGAACTTCCGCTGCTGCGGCCGCGTACGGTCCAACACCGCAACCTCCAGCCGCTCCGCGGGAATCTCCCGCTCACCACCGTTCGGCTCCCGCGACAGCGACTGCACCGCCAGCTTCAGCGCCTCCGCCAGAGACATCCCGTCCTGGTGACGCTGATCCAGATAGCTACTGATCTGCTCGGCATTACCACCGACCGCGACCGAACCGTGCTCATCCACGATCGACCCGTCATGCGGCAACCGGTAGATCTGATCACCCTCGGGGGTCTCCCCCACCTCGGCGACCACAAGCTCAACCTCATACGGCTTCTCGGCCGCCGAGGAGAAGATCGTGCCCAGAGTCTGCGCGTACACATTGGCGAGACCACGCGCGGTCACGTCATCACGGTCATAGGTGTAACCACGAAGATCGGCGTACCGCACACCACCGATCCGCAGGTTCTCGTACTCGTTGTACTTGCCGGCGGCCGCAAAGCCGATCCGGTCATAGATCTCGCTGAACTTGTGCAGCGCCCGGGACGGGTTCTCGCCGACGAACACGATGCCGTCGGCATACTGCAGCACGACCAGGCTGCGGCCACGGGCGATGCCCTTGCGGGCGTACTCGGCCCGATCGGCCATGGCCTGCTGAGGTGAGACATAGAACGGCGTCGACACCGGTTATCCGTCCCTTTCTGTCGAAGTCACTGGATCACCTTGCTAAAGAGCCGGGCTCAGAGCAGCGCGGCCCGCGGACCGTCGGGCTGCTCAAGGCGCCGCTCCAGGATCGAGCGGGCGATCTCGGAGGACTCCTCATCGGTGACACGACGGAATCCCTCTTCGGTGATCACAGTGACGATCGGGTAGATCCGGCGGGCGACATCGGGACCACCGGTCGCCGAGTCGTCGTCGGCCGCGTCGTACAGGGCCTGAACGACGAGAGTCGTGGCCTGCTGTTCGGTCAGGTCGGAGCTGTAGAGCTTCTTCATGGCGCCGCGCGCGAAGAGCGAGCCGGAGCCCGTGGCCGCGAAGCCGTGCTCCTCGGAGCGGCCGCCGGTGACGTCGTAGGAGAAGATACGGCCCTTGCCACGGTCCACGTCGAACCCGGCGAAGAGCGGCACCACGGCCAGGCCCTGCATGGCCATGCCGAGGTTGGAACGGATCATCGTGGACAGGCGGTTCGCCTTGCCCTCCAGGGAGAGTTGAGCACCCTCCACCTTCTCGAAGTGCTCCAGCTCCAGCTGGAACAGCTTCACCATCTCGACGGCCAGACCCGCCGTACCGGCGATACCCACCGCCGAGTACTCATCTGCCGGGAAGACCTTCTCGATGTCGCGCTGCGCGATGACATTCCCCATGGTCGCCCGCCGGTCACCGGCGAGCACGACGCCATCGGGGAACGTGACGGCGACGATGGTCGTGCCGTGCGGGGCCTCGATCACGCCCTGGATCGGCGGCAGCTGCCGCTTGCCCGGGAGCAGCTCCGGCTGGTGCTCGGACAGGAAGTCCATGAAGGACGACGATCCAGGCGTCAGGAAGGCAGCTGGTAGACGCCCGGTGCTACGAGTGTTGGCTTCCACGAGGATCCTTCCAAGTAGGCGGCAGCCCGACGAACAGCGTCGGGATCATCTCCCAACTTGCCGATGGCCGAATTGCAGTTGAAGCACAGTACGCCACGGACCCTACCCGTCTCATGGCAGTGATCCACATGAACAGCGGGAGCTTTCAAACAGATCACACAGAGCCCCATTTGAGAGGCAACCATCTCGTCTCGCTCAGTACTCGGCAGCGCACTCACGACGGTTGGCCTGAAGATCATCAGGCCGTGACCTGTTAGCCGCGAATGCGCTGACCGGAAGCATCTCCTGGCAGCCCGAGCACTTCTTCAAGCTGCTTGTTCGCGTATGTGGCTACTGTCCGCCCTTTTGAACGAAGGAGCGCACGAAGTCCTCCGCATTCTCCTCGAGGACATCGTCAATCTCGTCCAGCACGGAGTCGACGTCGTCGCTCAGCTTCTCCTGGCGTTCCTTGAGGTCGTCCGATACCTGCGCGTCCTGCGCCTGCTCCTCGACCTCCTCGGTGGAACGCGTCGCCTTCTGCTGTCCGCCGCCGGTGTCCTTGGTCGCCATAAACCTTCACCCCGCTCGGTTCGACGTTCTTGATCAGACCCTACAAGCAGGGTCCGACATCGGCCCCGCAGTTGCTACAACGTCCGGGAGCCACCTCGATGATTCCCGGACGCCGCCTTTTTCCACCCCGACCGGCCCTGGTACCCAGGGGCCCGCTCAGCCGCCCGACAGGACCCTGACCAGGTCTTCCGCCGTCCGGCAGCGGTCGAGGAGCTCCTTGACGTGATTACGCGTTCCGCGAAGCGGCTCGAGGGTTGGGACGCGCTGGAGCGAGTCCCGGCCGGGCAGATCGAAGATCACCGAGTCCCAGGAGGCCGCCGCGACGTCGTCCGCGTACTGCTCCAGGCAGCGCCCGCGGAAGTACGCGCGGGTGTCCTCCGGAGGCTTGGTGCGGGCCCGGTCCACGTCCGCCTCGTCCAGGAGGCGCTTCATCTTGCCGCGCGCCGCGAGGCGGTTGTAGAGGCCCTTCTCGGCCCGTACGTCGGCGTACTGGAGGTCCACCAGGTGCAGCCGGGCGGCGTCCCAGTCGAGGCTGTCGCGGCGCCGGTAGCCCTCCATGAGCTCCCGCTTGGCAACCCAGTCCAGCTCTCCGGAGAGGCTCATCGGATCGTTTTCCAGGCGGTTCAGGGTGTCCTCCCAGCGCAGCAGGACGTCCTTGGTCTGCTCGTCGGCGTCGGCCCCGAACCGTTCCTCCACGTACTTGCGCGAGAGCTCGAAGTACTCCATCTGTAGTTGTACGGCCGTCAGCGTCCGCCCACTACGGAGCGTGACGAGTCGCTTCAGCGTGGGGTCGTGCGAGACCTGGTGCAGGGTGCGTACGGGCTGGTCGACCGCCAGGTCGACGGCGATGAAGCCGTCCTCGATCATGGACAGGACCAGGGCCGTGGTGCCCAGCTTCAGATAGGTCGAGATCTCGGAGAGGTTCGCGTCGCCGATGATGACGTGGAGCCTGCGGTATTTCTCGGCGTCGGCGTGCGGCTCGTCGCGGGTGTTGATGATGGGCCGCTTGAGGGTGGTTTCGAGGCCGACCTCGACTTCGAAGTAGTCGGCGCGCTGGCTGAGCTGGAAGCCGTGCTCGTGGCCGTCCTGGCCGATACCGACGCGGCCCGCTCCGGTGACGACCTGGCGTGAGACGAAGAACGGCGTGAGGTGGCGCACGATGTCCGAGAAGGGGGTTTCCCGCTTCATCAGGTAGTTCTCGTGCGTGCCGTACGAGGCGCCTTTGTTGTCGGTGTTGTTCTTGTAGAGGTGGATCGGCTGGGCTCCGGGGAGCTGGGCGGCGCGCTCCGCGGCCTCCGCCATGATGCGTTCGCCGGCCTTGTCCCACAGGACGGCGTCCCGCGGGTTGGTGACCTCCGGGGCGCTGTATTCGGGGTGCGCGTGGTCCACGTAGAGCCGTGCACCGTTGGTGAGGATGACGTTGGCCAGGCCGATGTCCTCGTCGGTGAGCTGGCTGGCGTCGGCGGCCTCGCGGGCGAGGTCGAAGCCTCGCGCGTCCCGCAGCGGGTTCTCCTCCTCGAAGTCCCAGCGGGCGCGGCGCGCCCGGTGCATCGCCGCCGCGTACGCGTTGACGATCTGGGATGAGGTGAGCATGGCATTGGCGTTGGGGTGGCCGGGGACGGAGATCCCGTACTCCGTCTCGATGCCCATTACTCGCCGTACGGTCATGCGGCCCTCCTTGCCCGGCGGCGCCCTCGGTCGGGGGCGCTGCTCAAGTACCGCTGGTGCTCCGGTGCGTGTGCGGTGCCCGTCCCCGCAACGCGCGACTCGGCGGTACGAAAGAGCCTAGAACGCCTTTGCGCTGGTGGGGAGATCATTTGCGTCATTGCTCTGCTCCAGCCGTGACCCGGAAAACAGTCGGCTGCGGGTACCCGGTGAGGGCACCCGCAGCCGCCCTGTCTTTTACAGGTACTGACCGGTGTTCGCCACCGTGTCGATGGAGCGTCCGGTGTCCGCGCCCTGCTTTCCGGTCACCAGGGTACGGATGTACACGATCCGTTCGCCCTTCTTGCCGGAGATGCGGGCCCAGTCGTCCGGGTTGGTGGTGTTCGGCAGGTCCTCGTTCTCCTTGAACTCGTCCACGCAGGCCTGGAGGAGGTGGGAGACCCGAAGGCCCTTCTGGTTCTGTTCGAGGAAGGCCTTGATGGCCGCCTTTTTGGCGCGGCCGACGATGTTCTCGATCATGGCGCCGGAGTTGAAGTCCTTGAAGTACAGGACTTCCTTGTCACCGTTGGCGTAGGTGACCTCGAGGAAGCGGTTTTCCTCGGACTCGGCGTACATCTGCTCCACGGCGGTCTGGATCATGCCGTGGACGGTGGCCGACCGGTCCCCGCCGTGCTCGCCGAGGTCGTCGGAGTGCAGCGGGAGGCGCTCGGTGAGGTACTTCGCGAAGATGTCCTTCGCGGCCTCGGCGTCCGGGCGCTCGATCTTGATCTTCACATCGAGGCGTCCAGGGCGCAGGATCGCGGGGTCGATCATGTCCTCACGGTTCGAGGCACCGATCACGACCACGTTCTCCAGGCCCTCCACGCCGTCGATCTCGGCGAGCAGCTGGGGGACGATGGTGTTCTCCACGTCCGAGCTGACGCCCGATCCACGGGTGCGGAACAGGGACTCCATCTCGTCGAAGAAGACGATGACGGGCGTGCCCTCGCTGGCCTTCTCACGCGCACGCTGGAAGACGAGGCGGATCTGCCGCTCGGTCTCGCCGACGTACTTGTTCAGGAGCTCGGGGCCCTTGATATTGAGGAAGAAGCTCTT
Source organism: Streptomyces sp. NPDC001530 (assembly GCF_042894545.1). Lineage (NCBI taxonomy): Bacteria > Bacillati > Actinomycetota > Actinomycetes > Kitasatosporales > Streptomycetaceae > Streptomyces > Streptomyces sp. NPDC001530. The sequence continues at coordinate 145,431 of NZ_JBIAVS010000006.1, read as the reverse complement.
GCCCGCGGCCTGTCCGGTCACCTCGGCGACCTTCTTGGCCAGCGAGTTGGCGACGGCCTTGGCGATGAGCGTCTTGCCGCATCCGGGGGGCCCGTAGAGCAGCACGCCCTTGGGCGGCCGCAGTTCGTGCTCCTTGAAGAGGTCGGGGTAGAGGTAGGGGAGCTCGACGGCGTCGCGGATCATCTCGATCTGGTTTCCCAGGCCGCCGATCTGCTCGTAGCCGATGTCCGGGACCTCTTCGAGGACGAGTTCCTCGACTTCGCTCTTCGGGACAACTTCGTAGACATAGCCGGAACGGGGTTCGAGCAGCAGAGCGTCGCCGGGGCGGATGGTGACGTCCAGCAGCGGCTCGGCGAGCCGTACCACCCGTTCCTCGTCGGTGTGCCCCACCACGAGGGCGCGTTCGCCGTCCTCGAGGATCTCCTTGAGGGTGACGATGTCGCCGACGCTCTCGTACTCCATGGCCTCGACCACGTTGAGGGCTTCGTTGAGCATCACTTCCTGGCCGCGCCGGAGCTCGTCGAGCTCGACGCTGGGGCTGACGTTCACCCGAAGCTTGCGGCCCCCGGTGAAGATGTCGGCCGTGCCGTCCTCGTTCGCCGTGAGGAAGACACCGAAGCCTGCCGGCGGCTGTGCGAGCCGGTCGACTTCTTCCTTGAGGGCCACGATCTGGTCGCGGGCCTCACGGAGCGTGTTGGCGAGCCGCTCGTTCTGTGCGGATACGCCGGCCAGGTTGGTCTGCAGCTCGACGATCCGCTCTTCGAGAATCCTCGTGTGACGCGGAGAGTCGGCGAGCTTGCGTCGCAGGACGGCGATCTCCTGCTCAAGGTAGGCAATCTGCCCGGCGGGGTCATCGGACCCTCGTCCCGGGCGGATGCCGCGGTTCATGTCGTCGTCGTGGGCTGCCACGGTCCTCACCTCCTCCAAGGGGAGCTGGACGCTTCCAGACCCTACCTGGGTGGGTGTCGATTGAAACCCCTAGATCACAAAGACTGTCGGGGTGTGTCCGATCTTCACCCTTGCGCTCTCCCTCACGCCAGGGGAATACCCACCGAACATGATTGGGAAGCCGCCGGAGGTAGGGTCGAAGTGTTCAACACCCGTCAGAGCTGGCCCGATTCCCCAGTCTTCGGATCACTCGGCGCAGAAAACGGCAGGAGAAATGACCGTGCAGCAGGAGGCCGCAGTCGACGGCGAGGCGCTCGAGGTCTGGATCGATCAGGATCTGTGTACGGGCGACGGGATCTGCGCCCAGTACGCGCCCGAGGTCTTTGAGCTGGACATCGACGGCCTGGCCTATGTGAAGAGCCCCGACGACGAGCTGCTGCAGGCCCCGGGCGCCACAACGCCCGTACCGCTTCCGCTTCTGAGCGATGTGCGGGACTCGGCGAAGGAGTGCCCGGGCGACTGCATTCATGTGCGTCGGGTTTCGGACAAGGTCGAGGTCTACGGCCCTGACGCGGAGTGACTTGAGGCGCACTCCGCGTCACGAATGTCTGGTTTCTCACACCCTCCGCGAAGCGGAGGGTGTTTTCTTATGGTCCGGACTTCAGAAGGTCGGCTCACACACTCCGTGCTTCGGAGGGGGTGGAGCGGATGAACGTGCCGTCCTTCCACTGCCACTTGGCGCGGTCCTTCACGTCGGGGCAGCAACTCGGTACGTCGGCCGACGAGTAGCCGAGGAGGGTGGCGGTGACGGCTCCGTCGCGCAGCGCGAAGTCCGTGACGCTCAGGCGGTCCTTGGGGTCGATCAGGGTGGCGACGACGCGGGGTTTCTTCGCGCCGACGGCCTGGGTGAGGACGTAGACGCCGTTGGGCGGGGTGCCCGAGCCCGCGTCGCAGCGGACGACGGCGACGGTTTCGGGGCGGCCGTCGCGGTCGAGGTCTCCGGAGGCCTTCTTCTGTACGAGGGCTTTGGTGGGCCCGCATTCGATCGGGAAGTCGACCAGGGCGGGGTCGGGTGCCGTCACGGCGGCCGCGGAGTTCGCCTCGGGGCCGGGCTGGGCGGCCCGCGCCGGGTCTGGCTGCAGGACGGAGGACAGCGCGACGACTCCGGCGATGGCGGTGGCCGTGGCGACCCACTGGATGGGGCTGGTGTGCGTGTGTGCCAGTTCCGGGACGGCGGATTGCTGCACGAGAGATGTGTCTCCTGTGAGGGCTGTGCCGGTGGGGGTGTCCCGCATAGTGCCACACGTCACAGTGGGGCGGAACGGCGGGGTCCGGACTTCTGGCGGCGCGTCAACAGAAAAGTACTGTGGCCGAGTTCCCGGGCGGTTTCGGGAACTCGGCCACATTTGTGGTGCGTTGGGTACGTCAGCGGCGGTTTTGTCCGCCGCTTGCGTCAGCGGGCGGCGCCACCGTCGGCGTTGGGGCCGGCGTAGTCCTCGCCGTACGCGCCCTTGGCGGGGCGGCGGCGGCGCATGGGCGGCTCGACGCCGTCCGCGAGGCGGCGGGCGGTGAGCAGGAAGCCGGTGTGGCCGATCATCCGGTGGTCCGGGCGGACGGCCAGGCCTTCGATGTGCCAGTTGCGGATCATCGACTCCCAGGCGGTCGGCTCGTTGAAGCAGCCGATCTCGCGGATGGACTCGACGGTCCGCGCGAGCTGGGTGGTGGTCGCCACGTAGCAGCAGACGATGCCGCCGGGGACGAGCGCCTTGGAGACGGCCTCCAGGCACTCCCAGGGGGCGAGCATGTCGAGGATGACGCGGTCGACGTCGGTGTCGCTCAGGTTGTCCTGGAGGTCGCCGACGGTGAGCTGCCAGGCGGGGTGCGGGCCGCCGAAGTAGCGCTCCACGTTCTGCTGGGCGATCTCGGCGAAGTCCTCGCGGCGCTCGTAGGAGTGCAGCATGCCCTGGTCGCCGATGGCGCGCAGCAGGAAGCTGCTGAGCGAGCCGGAGCCGACGCCCGCCTCCACGACGCGTGCGCCGGGGAAGATGTCGGCGAAGGCCAGGATCTGCCCCGCGTCCTTGGGGTAGACCACGGCGGCGCCGCGGGGCATGGACAGGACGTAGTCGGGGAGCAGGGGGCGCAGCGCGAGATAGGCGACGTTCCCCGTGGTGCGGACAACGCTGCCCTCGGGAGCGCCGATCAGCTCGTCGTGCGGGAAGGAACCCTTGTGGGTGTGGAAGTTCTTCCCCGCTTCGAGCGTGAACGTGTAGTGGCGGCCCTTGGGGTCGGTCAGCTGAACCTGGTCCCCGACCTTGAAGGGCCCGCGCCTGCGGGCGGCACCGGTCGGTTCGGACATGTGACCAGCCTACCGGTCCTGGGAGGGGCCGTAGACCACGCGCGCGTGCGGGTTCGCTGGGCTCAGCTGGGCCGGGCCATGGCCTTCACGAAGGCGCGCTCCACGTCCGCCGCCGAGAGGACGCCGTAGATCTCTCCGGATTCCTCCACCACCAGATACTCGGTCGCGGGGGTGGCCCGCAGGACGTCCAGGAGCTCCTCACCCGCCAGCTCCGCGGAGACCCGCATGCCGTCGGTGAGGTCCTGGGCGAGGCCGCTGACCGCGACCCAGGGGCGACGGTGCTCCGGTACGCCGACGATGGCGGCCTCGCGGACGAGGGAGAGAGGTTCGCCGTCGGCGTCGACGACGACCAGGGCGCGGGCGCCGGCGGCGTTGGCGCGGCGCAGGGCTTCGGAGAGCGGGGTGTTGGTCTCGACGGGGACCGCGCGCCGGGTGAGTGAGCGGGCACGCAGCTCCGGGAGGTGTTCGCGCAGGCGGGCCATGCGGAGACTGTTGCCGGCGCCGGTCCAGATGATCGCGGCGAGGATGGCGGCGAGCAGGGCGTCCGTGACGGTGTCCATGCCGCCCATGTCGTCCGGGGTGTCGCCGATTGCTCCGGACTGGGTGAGCAGGGGGAGCCCGATCAGTACGGAGACGGCGAGGGCACGGCCGACCCAGGCGGCGGCGATGGTGCCGCTCATGGGCTTGCCGGTGATCTTCCAGACGACGGCGCGGAGCATACGGCCGCCGTCGAGGGGCAGTCCGGGCAGCAGGTTGAAGGCGGCCACGATGAGGTTGGAGATCATCAGGCCGGCCAGCAGGACGCCCGGGACCGTGCCCGCCTCGACGGTCTGCATGGCGAGGTAGAAGAGGCCGGACAGGATGAGCGAGAGCAGCGGGCCGACGAAGGCCAGCACGAACTCCCGGCCCGGGGTCTCGGTCTCTTTCTCGATCTCCGAGACTCCGCCGAAGAACTGCAGCTGGATCCGGCGCACCGGCAGTTTGAAGCGCAGGGCGGCGACGGTGTGGGCCAGTTCGTGGACGAGTACGGAGGCGTAGAAGGCCACCGCGAAGAAGAGGGACACCAGGTAGCGGGCGGCGCCGAGTTCCGGGAGCACGCGGTCGAGCTGACCGCCGAAGACCCAGGTGATCAGCGCGGCCACGAGGAACCAGCTGGGCGCGACGTAGACGGGCACGCCGAAGGGGCGCCCCATGAGCAGTCCGCCGCCGGGTTCCTTGCCGCGGCGCGGTGGCCGTCCCCGGACCCCCGCCGACCGGGCGGGGGTCCGGGCGGGCTCGGTTCCCGTGGGCCGGGGAGCGGCCGTCACCAGGGTTTCGTCGGAGGCGCCGGGGTCGGCCGGGGGCTCGTCCGGGCTGCCCGTGTGCGCCTCGGGATCGTTCGGGCTGCCCGCGTGCGCCTCGGGCTCGTTCGAGGCGTCGCCGGCCGCCCCGGGCTGGGCCTCGTCCGAGGTGTCGGGCTGGGGCTCGGGTTCGCTCGGCGCCGTGGGCGTCGGCCCGGTGGGGCGATCGTGTCGGGCCGGTCCGGGGCGCGTGGTGTCCGCGGCCGGGCCCGTGGGGGCCTGGGGCCCCTCGTCGCGCTCGGTCGCTTCGTCTGTACCGGACCGCGGCTGCCCGCTCCCGCCGCTCTCGTCCACGATGTCCCCTCGTTCGAAGCGTCTCCCGCCCCGAATCATGCGGAGCAGGAGGGTCTGTGGTCGATGGTATGCGGCCGTCGCGGCGCGTTCCGCCCCGGCACCCCCTCCGTTTCCCGTGCCGTCGCCCGCGCCGCGGCTGGGTCACTGTCAGTGGCGGGCCGTAAGGTCTGTCGTCATGGAGACCAGCACCGAGGGCGTCGCAGAGACGGGCCCCGACGACGGCGTCGGGGCCGCCGTACCGGCTGAGCGGGCCGAGGCCGTCGCGGCCGAACCGACGGGAGCCGTTGCGACCGAAGCCGCCGCGGCGGAGCCGACGGGAACCGTGGCGACCGAAGCCGTCCCCGCCGAGCCGATCGGAGCCGTCACAGCGGAAGCGGCGGAAGCGGCAGAAGCCGTCGTGGCCGTGCCGGCCATACCGGCGGTGCCGCCCGCCTCGCTCTCGCCCTCACGTGCCAGTGACTTCATGCAGTGCCCGCTGCTCTACCGGTTCCGGGTGATCGACAAGCTGCCCGAGAAGCCGAGCGAGGCGGCGACGCGCGGCACGCTGGTGCACGCGGTGCTGGAGCGGCTCTTCGACGCGCCGGCGACGGAGCGGACGGCGCCGCGCGCCAAGGCGCTGATCCCCGGGCAGTGGGACCGCCTGCGGGAGACCAGGCCGGAGGTCGTGGAGCTGTTCGCCGACGACCCCGAGGGCGAGCGGCTGGCGCGTTGGCTCGGTGAGGCCGAGCAGTTGGTGGAGCGCTGGTTCACGCTGGAGGACCCGACCCGGCTCGAGCCCGCCGAGCGGGAGCTGTTCGTCGAGGCGCAGTTGGACTCCGGGCTCAAGCTGCGCGGCATCATCGACCGGGTCGACGTGGCGCCGACGGGCGAGGTCCGGATCGTCGACTACAAGACCGGTAAGGCGCCGCGGCCCGAGTACGCCGAAGGCGCCCTGTTCCAGATGAAGTTCTACGCCCTGGTGGTGTGGCGGCTGAAGCAGGTCGTCCCGCGCAGGCTCCAGCTGGTCTATCTCGGCAGCGGTGATGTGCTGACGTACGACCCGGTGATCGCGGACCTGGAGCGCGTCGAGCGCAAGCTGCTCGCCCTGTGGGACGCGATCCGGCAGGCGACCGAGACGGGTGACTGGCGGCCCCGGCCAACCAAGCTCTGCGGCTGGTGCGACCACCAGGCGGTATGCCCGGAATTCGGCGGTACTCCCCCGCCCTACCCGCTGGCAGTCAGGGCGCCCGAGCCGGGCGGCGCCTGAGCCGAAGGGGCTGGAGCGCCCCGAAGGCGAACCGGACAACACGCGCAGGGCAGAATGGGGCCGGACTAGCGAAGGAGACTTACGTGGCCATCCGCGTCCTACTGGTCGACGACCAGCCGCTGCTGCGTACCGGCTTCCGGATGATCCTGGAAGCGGAGCAGGACCTTGCGGTCGTCGGCGAGGCCGGTGACGGTCTCCAGGCACTCGACCAAGTACGTGCCCTGCAGCCCGATGTGGTTCTGATGGACATCCGTATGCCGCGGATGGACGGTGTCGAGGCGACCCGGCAGATCACCGGCCCCGGCCGGGACGGTCCGGCGAAGGTTCTGGTGCTGACGACGTTCGACCTCGACGAGTACGTGGTGGAGGCGCTGCGCGCGGGCGCCAGCGGCTTCCTCCTCAAGGACGCGCCCGCGAATGAGCTGGTGCAGGCGATCCGGGTGGTCGCGGCAGGCGAGGCGATGCTCGCGCCGAGTATCACGCGTCGGCTGCTCGACAAGTACGCGGGCCATCTGCCCTCCGGCGACGAGCCGGTTCCGGACACGCTGCACACGCTGACCGAGCGTGAGGTCGAGGTGCTGAAGCTGGTGGCGCGCGGCCTGTCGAACGCGGAGATCGCGGCCGACCTGTTCGTCAGCGAGACCACGGTCAAGACGCATGTGGGCCATGTCCTGACCAAGCTGGGGCTGCGCGACCGGGTGCAGGCAGCGGTGTACGCGTACGAGAGCGGGTTGGTGCGCCCCGGCGCGCAGTAGCCCATCACAGCACAGACGTTGAGGGCGCCCCCTTCTGGAAGGGGGCGCCCTCACTGCACGTATACCGGTTGTCAGCCCTTGCTGATCTCCCAGAAGCGGAACACGGTCGAGGCGTCGAGGCAGTACTCCAGGCCGTAGACGTTGTCGCGGACGACGGCGTACTGCTTGGCCTGCCAGATCGGGATGACCGGCAGTTCGTCGGCCACGAGGTCCTGGAGCTTGCCGTAGTCGGCGTCGGTCGAGGAGCGGTCGCTCTCGGCGGCCGTCTTCGGGATGAGCTGGCCGGTGATCGTGCTGTTGGTGAAGTTGTTGCTCAGCACGTTGCCCTTGCCGAAGAAGGGGGCCGTGAAGTTGTCCGGGTCCGGGTAGTCGGGCACCCAACCCTTCACGTACACGCCGTACTTGCCCTCGGCGATGTCCTTCTCGTACTGGTCGAAGGCGACGGACTTGACGGCCGCGTCGAACAGCCCGCTGGCGTTGAGCTGCTTGGCGATCGCCTTGAACTCCGCGTCGGTGGAGGGGCCGTAGCGCGACGGCGTCGACCACAGGGTCAGCTTGACCTTGCCGGTGATGCCCTCGGAGCGCAGCGCGGCCTCGGCCTTGGACGTGGAGGGGCGGGCGCCGTAGGTGTCGAAGAAGGACGTGTTGTGGCCGGTGATGCCGGCCGGGATGATCGAGTAGAGCGGCGTGGCCGTGTCCTCGTAGACCTCGTCGACCAGGGCCTCGCGGTCGAGCAGATAGGCGATGGCCTTGCGCACGCCGAGCTTGCCGGCGACCGGGTCGTCCATGTTGAAGACGAGGTGCTGCACTTCGGCGCTGCTGCCTTCGACGACGTTGATGCCCAGGCCGGTGGAGGCGCTGTTCTCGATGTCCGCGATGTCGTCGGCGGCGAGGCCTCGGTAGGCGAGGTCGATCTGGTCGCTGACCAGCGCGTTCTTGAGGGCGGCCTGGTCACCGTGGAAGAACTTCAGCGTCACGCCGGAGTTCTGCACCTTGGCGGTGCCCTGGTAGCTGTCATTGACCGAGAAGACGGCCTTGTCCTTGCTGAAGGAATCCAGCTTGTACGGGCCCGAGCCGACGGCCTGGTCGTCCTTGCGCAGTCCGTCCGCGGAGTACTGCTGGTGGTCCACGATCGAGCCGGCGCCGGAGGCTATCTTGCTCGGGAAGGTGGCGTCGGCGTACTTGAGGTGGAAGACGACGGTCTTTTCGTCCGGGGTCTCCACCGAGCCGAGCATGGGGAACATGATCGCGGGACCGGCGCCGTCGTTGATCTTCAGCATGCGGTCGAAGGAGAACTTCACGTCCTTCGAGGTGAGCGCGTCACCATTGCTGAACTTCACCCCGTCCTGCAGCGTGCACTTGTACACCTTGGTCTCGGTGTCCGCGAACGCGCACTCCTTGGCGGCTTCGGGCTCCGGCTCGGTGCCGCCCTTGGGGAAGCTCAGCAGCGACTGGAAGACGTTGTTGAACAACAGCCAGGAGCCGGGGTCGTAGCCGGACGCCGGGTCGGTGGACAGGACGTCGTCGGACATCCCCATGACCACGGAGGAGCCGCTGCCGCCGGAGTCGCCCGTCTCGGAGCCGCATCCGGTGAGCAGGCCGGAGGCCAGCCCCGCCACGATCGGCAGAACTGGCCACTGGTTGCGCATGTTCACGTGCATGTGCCTTGTCGTCGGGTCTCGAGTGCCCGGGGCCGTCCCGGCCCCGGGTCGGGAAGGTCGATCAGCCGCTCACACCGCGGCCGAGCTCCCACAACTGCAGGGTAGAGGAGGGGTTGAGCGCCCACTCCGAGCCGGTGATGTCGTCCCGCGCTGCGATGTACTGCTTGCCCTGCCACAGCGGCAGCAGCGGGACGTCGTCGGCCACGATGTCCTGGATGTCGGTGAGGCTCTTCGACGCGGTGAGGCGGTCGGCCTCACGCCGCGAATCCGGGATCAGGGTGTTGATGATCTCGTTGTTCGTGTACGGCGACTTGAGGAAGTTGTCCTTGTCGAGGAAGGGCGCCAGGTAGTTGTCGGCGTCCGGGAAGTCCGGGAACCAGCCCATGCCCCAGACGTCGTAGTCGCCGGCCCGCTCGGCCGGGACGAACTTGTCCCAGGTCGTGCCCGTGATGCTGACGTCGAACAGACCGCTGGCGTTGAGCTGCTTCTTCAGCACCTCGAACTCCTGCTTGGTGGCCGCGCCGTAGTGGTCGGTCGTGTAGTGCAGGGTGACCTTGACCGGGGTGGTGATATTGGCCCTGGCCAGCAGCGACTTGGCCTTGCTGACGCTCGGTTCCCCGTACTTGTTGAAGAACGAGTTGGAGTGGCCGGTGATGGTGGCCGGGACCATCGAGTAGAGCGGCTCGGCCTGGGAGCCGTACACCTTGGCGACGAGTTCGCCGCGATTGACGATCTGGGCCATGGCCTGGCGGACGGCCCGGGTCTTCACCGTCGGGGCGTCGGTGTTGAAGGCCAGGTAGCGGATCTCCAGGCCGGGCATCTCGTGCAGGTCGATGTTGCCGTCCGAGGCGTTGCCGAGCTTGGTGATCTGAGCCGGCGTCATCGAGCGGGTCATCAGGTCGATGTCGCCCTTTTCGAGCGCGGTGCCCATGGCGTCGGCACTTTCGAAGGAGCGCAACTCGACCTTGCTGTTCTTCACCTTCAACTGCCCCTGGTAGTTGGGGTTCTTGGTGAAGACTGCCTTGACGACCGCGTTGTCCTTGACCTCGGTCTCGAGGGTGTACGGGCCGGAACCGTCCACCGAGAAGCCGTCGCGCAGCTTGCCCTTCTCGTAGTCGTCAGGGTTGACGATGCCGGCGACCGGGGTCGACAGCTTGAACGGGAAGGTGGCGTCCGCGGTCTTGAGGTGGAAGATCACCTCGCGGTCGCCCTGCGTCTCAACGGTGTCGATGGTGGACAGCAGCGCGAACACACCACTGTCGGCCTTGAGCGACAGCGCGCGGTCGATGGAGAACTTGACGTCCTTGGCCGTGACGGGGTCGCCGTTGGAGAACTTCAGGTCCTTGCGCAGCGTGCAGGCGTAGCGCTCGTTGCCGGTGTCGCTGAAGCCGCACTTCTCGGCAGCCTCGGGCTGCGGCTCGCCGTCGCCGCGCGGCTGGACCATCAGTGTCTGCACGGTCTGGCGGAGAACGTTCCAGGTGCCGACGTCGTACGCGTACGCCGGGTCGAGGGGAGCCGGGGCATCCCTCGACGCCGTGAACCGGTCCGTGGTGCCGACAACGATGGCATCGCCGCTATTGCTCCCGCTGTCCGACCCACCACACGCGGCGAGCACGGGGGCGAGCAGGCCGACCACGGCCGGCAGCACCAAAGTCTTGCGGTTCATGCTCGAGTTTCTCCAGAGCTGTCGAGTCCGTGTACCCGGCAAGCAGGGGTGTCGCTGCGGATCACGGGGGTAGTGGCGATGTTCTCGCGACGAGATTAGTCCGCACCACCAGGACGGTTCGCAGGGACCGGAGTTGAGTTTCCATCACGCTACGAAACCGGGCGCGGACGCACCGATAACCCGACAGCGGAAGGATTCGTACAGCGTTCCACCAATCGGGACACAAGGGCACGTCAACCACCCCCGAAAGGGGGGTAACTGCACACGTCGGCCCCGATGTCGACCCCTCATTGAGTGATGAACGTCACACCTTCAACTGGGTTGGCGAGTACCGGAATTCAGCCATCCGGCGACGATCGAATTCCCCGGGGCAGGCCTCTCCCGCTTTTCGCGCATTCGTGATGCACGCTGGGTGAACGCCTAGCGCATTTCCGTCATCAAGCCGCGGAGAAAAGTCAGGTCGACCTCTTCGAGAGACGTCACCACGGTGCGCCGGGCGGCCGGGGCGATGGGCGCGACCGAGGGGACGGCGACCACCTGGCAGCCCGCGGCCTCGGCGGCGGCGACGCCCGTGGCGGTGTCCTCGATGACGGCGCATCGCGCCGGATCCGCGCCGAGCCCGGAGGCCGCGAGCAGATACGGGTCGGGGAACGGCTTGGTCCGCGTCACCTCGTCGCCCGCGACGGTCAGCGCGAAGTACTGGGGTCCGAGCGAGCTCAGGATGCGGTCGATGATCCGCCGGTGCGAGGCGGAGACCAGGGCGGTGGGGATCTCGTGCGCCGCCAGCTCGGCGAGGAGTCTGGCCGCGCCCGGCATCAGCGGCAACGAACGGCCGATACGGGCCTCGAACCCGTCGTTGAGCAGCACGGTCAGCTCGGCGAGGGTGATGTCGGCCCCGGTGGCCTCGATGAGGAATCCGGCACTGCGGGTCATGGGGCCGCCGACCACCACATGACGCCAGGTCTCGTCGAGCGTGTGACCGAGGGCCGCGAAGACCTCGACCTCCACGTCCCACCAGAAGCCCTCGGTGTCCACCAGAGTGCCGTCCATGTCGAGGAGCACGGCTTCCAGAGCAGAGCCTTCGGCCGTACGGGTTCCGAGCGCGGGGACCGTAGTGGTCATCCGGGCGCACCTCCTTGAGGGACGATCAGGCCGGCTGCCCTTTTTCACAAAGGGGCAACCGGCCTGCGGTGGACCGACCAGTGTACGACTTATCCGGTCAGCGTGCGTTGTCATACACGCGGGCGTGCGATGACGTACGTCTCAGTCTCCCGGAGCATTGCTCTCAGCGCGCGTTGAAGTACTTCGCCTCGGGGTGGTGGATCACGATCGCGTCCGTGGACTGCTCCGGGTGGAGCTGGAACTCCTCGGAGAGGTGGACGCCGATGCGCTCCGGTTCGAGGAGCTGGGCGATCTTGGCGCGGTCCTCCAGGTCGGGGCAGGCGCCGTAGCCGAGCGAGAAGCGGGCGCCGCGGTACTTGAGGGCGAACATGTCCTCGATGGCGGCCGGGTCCTCACCGGCGAAGCCCAGCTCGGAACGCACGCGCGCGTGCCAGTACTCGGCCAGCGCCTCGGCCAACTGCACGGACAGGCCGTGCAGTTCGAGGTAGTCGCGGTATGAGTTGGACTCGAAGAGCTTGGCGGTCTCCTCGCCGATCCGCGAGCCGACGGTGACGACCTGGAGGCCGACGACGTCCTGCTCGCCGGACTCCTCCGGCCGGAAGAAGTCGGCCAGGCACAGCCGGCGGCCGCGGCGCTGGCGCGGGAAGGTGAAGCGGGTGCGTTCGTTGCCCTGCTCGTCCAGGATGATCAGGTCGTCGTCCTTGGACACGCACGGGAAGTAGCCGTAGACCACGGCCGCTTCCAGCAGGTTCTCCGTCTGCAGCTTGTCCAGCAGCCCGCGCAGCCGGGGACGGCCCTCGGTCTCGACGAGCTCCTCGTACGTCGGCCCGTCGCCCGCGCGGGCCTGCTTGAGGCCCCACTGGCCCTTGAACAGGGCGCCCTCGTCCAGCCAGGAGGCGTACTCCTTGAGCTGGATGCCCTTGATGACGCGGGTGCCCCAGAACGGCGGCTTGGGTACGGGGTTGTCGACGGCGACGTCGGAGCGGACGTGGCCCTCTTCGGGGCGCTCCTCGACCACCGTGGCGGACGAGGCGCGCACGCGGCGCTGCTTCAGCTCGGGCAGCACCGCTCCGGGCACCCCGCGCTTGACGCCGATGAGCGCGTCCATCAGCCGCAGGCCCTCGAAGGCGTCCCGGGCGTAGCGGACTTCGCCCTGGTAGATCTCGTGCAGGTCCTGCTCGACGTACGCCCGGGTCAGCGCCGCTCCACCGAGGATGACCGGGTAGTCGGCGGACAGGCCGCGCTGGTTGAGCTCCTCCAGGTTCTCCTTCATGATCACCGTGGACTTGACCAGGAGCCCGGACATGCCGATGACGTCGGCCTTGTGCTCCTCGGCGGCGTCCAGGATCGCGGAGACCGGCTGCTTGATACCGAGGTTGACGACGTTGTAGCCGTTGTTGGACAGGATGATGTCGACGAGGTTCTTGCCGATGTCGTGGACGTCGCCGCGGACGGTGGCGAGGACGATGGTGCCCTTGCCCTCCGCGTCCGACTTCTCCATGTGCGGTTCGAGGTAGGCGACGGCCGCCTTCATGACCTCGGCGGACTGGAGCACGAACGGCAGCTGCATCTGGCCGGAGCCGAAGAGTTCGCCGACGACCTTCATGCCGTCCAGCAGCGTCGCGTTGACGATGTCGAGCGCGGGGCGCGTCTGGAGCGCCTCGTCGAGGTCGGCATCCAGGCCGTTCTTCTCGCCGTCGATGATGCGTCGCTTGAGGCGCTCGTCCAGGGGCAGCGCGGCCAACTCCTCGGCCTTGCCCGCCTTCAGGGACTTGGTGGTGGCGCCCTCGAACAGGGCCATCAGCTTCTGCAGCGGGTCATAGCCGTCGGAGCGACGGTCGTAGATCAGGTCGAGCGCGGTCTTGACCTGTTCCTCGTCGAAGCGGGCGATCGGCAGGATCTTCGAGGCGTGCACGATCGCCGAGTCCAGGCCCGCCTTGACGCACTCGTCGAGGAAGACCGAGTTGAGCAGGATGCGGGCGGCCGGGTTGAGGCCGAAGGAGATGTTGGACAGGCCGAGCGTGGTCTGCACGTCCGGGCGGCGGCGCTTGAGCTCGCGGATCGCCTCGATGGTGGCGATGCCGTCGCCCCGGGACTCCTCCTGGCCGGTGCAGATGGTGAAGGTCAGGGTGTCGATGAGGATGTCCGACTCGTGGATGCCCCAGTTCGTCGTCAGGTCCTCGATCAGCCGCTCGGCGATGGCCACCTTCGTCTCGACGGTACGGGCCTGGCCCTCCTCGTCGATGGTCAGCGCGATCAGCGCGGCGCCGTGCTCCTGCGCCAGGCGGGTGACCTTGGCGAAGCGGGACTCGGGGCCGTCGCCGTCCTCGTAGTTGACGGAGTTGATGACCGCGCGGCCGCCGAGCTTCTCCAGGCCCGCCCGGATGACGTCGACCTCGGTGGAGTCGAGGACGATCGGCAGCGTGGAGGCGGTGGCGAAGCGTCCGGCCAGCTCCTCCATGTCGGCGACGCCGTCGCGGCCCACGTAGTCGACGCACAGGTCGAGCATGTGCGCGCCCTCGCGGATCTGGTCGCGGGCCATCTCCACGCAGTCGTCCCAGCGGCCGTCGAGCATGGCCTCGCGGAACTTCTTCGACCCGTTGGCGTTGGTGCGCTCGCCGATCGCCATGTAGGCGGTGTCCTGGCGGAACGGGACGGTCTGGTACAGGGAGGCGGCACCGGGCTCGGGCTGCGGATTGCGCTCGGTGGGCGCGACCCCGTTGACCCGCTCGACCAGCTGGCGCAGGTGCTCGGGGGTGGTGCCGCAGCAGCCGCCGACCAGGGACAGGCCGTAGTCGCGTACGAAGTTCTCCTGGGCGTCGGCCAGTCCCTCGGGGCCGAGCGGGAAGTGGGCGCCGTCCTTGGTGAGGACCGGCAGGCCGGCGTTCGGCATGCACAACAGGGGGATGCGGGAGTGGCGGGTGAGGTAGCGCAGGTGCTCGCTCATCTCCGCGGGGCCCGTCGAGCAGTTCAGCCCGATCATGTCGATGCCGAGGGGCTCGAGGGCGGTGAGCGCGGCGCCGATCTCGGAGCCGAGGAGCATCGTGCCGGTCGTCTCGAAGGCCATCGAGACCAGCAGGGGGATCTCGACGCCGATCGCCTCCATGGCGCGCCGGGCGCCGAGGACCGAGGACTTCGTCTGGAGCAGGTCCTGGGTGGTCTCGACGATCAGGGCGTCGGCGCCGCCGGCGATCAGGCCCTCGGCGTTCGCCTGAAAGCCGTCGCGCAGGGTTCCGTAGCCAACGTGGCCGAGGGTCGGCAGCTTGGTGCCGGGGCCGATGGAGCCCAGCACCCAGCGCTGGCGGCCGTCGCGGGCACCGAACTCGTCGGCGACCTCACGGGCGAGGCGGGCCCCCGCCTCGGACAGCTCGTAGACGCGGTCGGCGATGTCGTACTCGGCCATCGCCGAGTGGTTCGCCCCGAACGTGTTCGTCTCGACACAGTCGACGCCCACCGCGAAGTACGCCTCGTGGACGGAGCGGACGATGTCGGGCCGGGTGACGTTGAGGATCTCGTTGCAGCCTTCGAGGTCCTCGAAGTCCTCCAGCGTCGGATCCTGCGCCTGGAGCATCGTGCCCATCGCGCCGTCGGCCACCACGACGCGGGTGGCGAGGGCCTGGCGGAGTGCGTCGGTTCGCGCCCGGCTCTCGGAGAGTTCGGACGAAAGGGACGGGTTCGGCAACGAGGCCATGAAGGTGCTCCCTGGAGTGCGACGGCTGTCGGCTTTGCGCTTCCCATGGAAGGCGCACGCCGTCAGGGTAGCCCGGGGCAGCGCGAAGGGTCGGGGGCGTCCACGGGGCGGACGGGCGTGGCGTATGCGACGGCGGTGTGAGGAAGGTCGGAACATGTGGCGACCACCCATTGGCGGGAGCTCGGTCACGACCGGTAGTGTTCGACATTGCCGAACGGTGGCGTCAAGTCGCACACCGACGGTCGAAGGGGACGGAGGCAGCACGGCGATGGCACGGAACATCCAGTCGCTCGAACGGGCGGCGGCGATGCTGCGGCTGCTCGCGGGCGGGGAGCGACAGCTCGGCCTGTCGGACATCGCCTCCTCGTTGGGCCTGGCCAAGGGTACGGCCCACGGGATACTGCGCACCCTCCAGCAGGAGGGGTTCGTCGAGCAGGACACGGCCTCCGGGCGCTATCAGCTCGGCGCCGAGCTGCTGCGGCTGGGCACCACCTACCTGGATGTGCACGAGCTGCGGGCGCGGGCCCTGGTGTGGACCGACGACCTGGCCCGCTCCAGCGGCGAGAGCGTCTATCTGGGTGTGCTGCACCAGCAGGGCGTGCTGATCGTGCATCACGTGTTCCGGCCGGACGACAGCCGCCAGGTCCTGGAGGTCGGGGCCATGCAGCCGCTGCACTCCACGGCGCTGGGCAAGGTGTTGTCGGCGTACGACCCGGTGGCGCACAGCGAGGTCCTGGAGATCGAGCGGAAGTCGTTCACGCCCCGCACGATCAGCGAGCTGGAGCAGTTCGAGGGCGTGCTCGACATGACCCGCGCGCGCGGGTACGCGGAGGACGTCGAGGAAACCTGGACGGGTGTCGCCTCGGTCGCCGCGCCCATCCACAACCGGCGGCGGATGCCGGTCGGCGCCGTGGGCATCACCGGGGCCGTGGAGCGGGTCTGCAAGGACGGGGAGCTGCGCCCGGACCTGATCGCGGCGGTACGGGACTGTGCTCGCGCGGTGTCGCGGGATCTGGGCGCCGGGCGCTTCTGAGGCGCGAGAAGTTCTGAGGTTCGTACGAGAAAAGGCCGGGATGCCAAGGGCGTCCCGGCCTTCGTCGTGCTGTCTGAAGATCGACGGCTCACCGATAGCACACAGCGATCAATAACGATCGGGTTTTCGATGACAGAGCCCTTGACGAGCTCGTAACGCGGAAGCAAGACTCCCGTCCATCGGTCGACATTGTCGAACACCTACCGGCAATACGCGCTAGAGTGTGCAACGCCAAGGGCCGATATCGCTCTCACTCCCCGAGAGCACGAACCACCGGAGGGACCCGGGGTTCGGCTTCCCCTGGACGAAGGACAAAGGAGTCGCGGGTGTCCAGCTCCGACATCTTCATCGGCGAGACCATCGGTACCGCCGTACTCATCCTGCTGGGCGGTGGCGTGTGCGCCGCCGTCACACTGAAGGCCTCCAAGGCGCGCAACGCCGGATGGCTCGCCATCACCTTCGGGTGGGGCTTCGCGGTACTGACCGCGGTCTACATCTCGGCGCCCCTTTCCGGCGCGCACCTCAACCCGGCCGTGACGCTCGCGCTCGCGATCAAGGACAACGACTTCAGCAACGTCGCCACCTACGTGGGCGGGCAGCTGCTCGGCGCCATGATCGGTGCCACGCTGGTCTGGGTCGCCTACTACGGCCAGTTCCACGCGCACCTCACCGACCACGAGATCGTCGGCGGTCCGGGCGCACAGGCCACCAAGACCCCGGTCGTCGAGGCCCAGGAGACCGGCGCGGGCCCCGTGCTCGGCATCTTCTCCACCGGCCCGGAGATCCGGAACGTGGTGCAGAACCTCGCCACCGAGATCATCGGCACCGTCGTGCTCGTTCTCGCGGTCCTCACCCAGGGCCTGAACGACAACGGCAACGGCCTCGGCCCCATCGGCGCCCTGATCACCGCCCTCGTGGTGGTCGGCATCGGCCTCTCTCTCGGTGGCCCCACCGGCTACGCGATCAACCCGGCCCGTGACCTCGGACCGCGTCTCGTGCACGCCCTGCTCCCCCTGCCCAACAAGGGTGGTTCCGACTGGAGCTACGCCTGGATTCCGGTCGTCGGTCCGCTGGTCGGCGCCGCGATCGCAGCAGGCATATATAACGTCGCCTTCGCCTGAGAGCAACCGCTGAGAGCAAGGCCTCCCCAAGCCGTACGCCTCACAGCACCACTCCTCATAGCACAGCGCCGTACATAGAGCCCCTTTCATACGGAACTACCAGGAGCACACCGTGACCGACGCACACACCGCCGGCCCCTTCATCGCCGCGATCGACCAGGGCACCACCTCGTCCCGCTGCATCGTCTTCGACCGCGACGGACGCATCGTCTCCGTCGACCAGAAGGAGCACGAGCAGATCTTCCCGAAGCCGGGCTGGGTCGAGCACAACGCCGCCGAGATCTGGACCAACGTCCAGGAGGTCGTCGCCGGAGCCATCGAGAAGGCCGGCATCACCCGCGCCGACATCAAGGCCATCGGCATCACCAACCAGCGCGAGACCACCGTGCTGTGGGACAAGAACACCGGTGAGCCCGTCCACAACGCCATCGTCTGGCAGGACACCCGCACCGACGCGCTCTGCAAGGAACTCGGCCGCAACGTCGGCCAGGACCGCTTCCGCCGCGAGACCGGTCTGCCGCTCGCGTCGTACTTCGCAGGTCCCAAGGCCCGCTGGCTGCTCGACAACGTCGAGGGCCTGCGTGAGCGCGCCGAGGCGGGCGACATCCTCTTCGGCACCATGGACACCTGGGTCATCTGGAACCTGACCGGTGGTGTCAACGGCGGTCACCACGTCACCGACGTGACCAACGCCTCCCGCACCATGCTGATGAACCTGCACACCATGCAGTGGGACGAGAAGATCGCCGAGTCCATCGGTGTCCCGCTGGCGATGCTGCCCGAGATCCGTTCCTCCGCCGAGGTCTACGGTGAGATCACCGGCGGCAAGCTCGGCGACCTGCTCGGCGGCATCCCGGTCGCCTCGGCGCTCGGCGACCAGCAGGCGGCCCTGTTCGGCCAGACCTGTTTCGCCGAGGGCGAGGCCAAGTCCACGTACGGCACCGGCACCTTCATGCTGATGAACACCGGTGACAAGGTCATCAACTCCTACAGCGGACTGCTGACCACCGTGGGCTACCAGATCGGCGACGAGGCGCCGGTGTACGCCCTGGAGGGCTCCATCGCCGTCACCGGCTCGCTCGTCCAGTGGATGCGCGACCAGATGGGCCTGATCAAGTCCGCCGCCGAGATCGAGACCCTCGCGTCGTCGGTCGAGGACAACGGCGGCGCCTACTTCGTACCGGCCTTCTCCGGTCTGTTCGCCCCGTACTGGCGCTCCGACGCCCGCGGTGTGATCGCCGGTCTGACCCGGTACGTCACCAAGGCGCACATCGCGCGCGCCGTCCTGGAGGCCACCGCCTGGCAGACCCGTGAGATCACCGACGCCATGACGAAGGACTCCGGCGTCGAGCTCACGGCCCTCAAGGTCGACGGCGGCATGACCTCCAACAACCTGCTGATGCAGACCCTGGCCGACGTCCTGGACGCCCCCGTGGTGCGCCCGATGGTCGCCGAGACCACCTGCCTCGGCGCCGCCTACGCCGCCGGTCTCGCCGTCGGCTTCTGGTCCAACACCGAGGACCTGCGCGCCAACTGGCGCCGGGCCGCGGAGTGGACCCCGAACATGGCCGCGGAGACCCGCGACCGTGAGTACAAGAGCTGGCTCAAGGCCGTCGAGCGGACCATGGGCTGGATCGAGGACGAGGAGTAAGAACCCGCATGACCAGTCAGTCCACCCTGCAGACCGTGCCTGCCCTCGGTACGCACCCGGCCTCCGGCTCCAACCCGAGCCGCGCCGAGACCCGGGAGCAGCTTTCCAAGGCGACGTACGACCTTCTCGTGATCGGCGGCGGCATCCTGGGCATCTCCACCGCCTGGCACGCCGCGCAGTCCGGTCTGCGGGTGGCGCTGGTCGACGCCGGCGACTTCGCCGGCGCCACCTCCTCCGCCTCCTCCAAGCTTCTCCACGGCGGTCTGCGCTACCTGCAGACCGGCGCGGTGAAGCTGGTGGCGGAGAACCACTTCGAGCGCCGTGCGGTCTCCCGCCAGGTGGCCCCCCACCTGGCGAACCCGCTCACGTTCTACCTCCCCGTGTACAAGGGCGGGCCGCACGGCGCCGCGAAGCTCGGGGCGGGCGTCTTCGCCTACTCCGCTCTGTCGGCGTTCGGCGACGGCGTGGGTCACCTGCTGAGCCCGTCGAAGGCCGCGCAGGACGTGCCCGAGCTGCGCACCGACAACCTCAAGGCCGTGGCCGTGTACGGCGACGACCAGATGAACGACTCCCGGATGGCCCTGATGACGGTCCGCGCGGCCGTCGAGTCCGGTGCCGTCGTCCTCAACCACGCCGAGGTCACCGGCCTGCGCTTCACCAAGGGCCGGGTCACCGGCGCGGACCTCAAGGACCGTACGAACGGCGAGGAGTTCGGTGTCAACGCGCGCCTCGTGCTCAACGCCACCGGCCCGTGGGTCGACCACCTGCGCACGATGGAGGACCCGAATGCCGCGCCGTCCATCCGTCTGTCGAAGGGCGCGCATCTGGTGCTGAAGCGCACCTCGCCGTGGAAGGCCGCGCTCGCCACCCCGATCGACAAGTACCGCATCACCTTCGCCCTCCCCTGGGAGGACATGCTGCTGCTCGGCACGACCGACGAGGAGTACGAGGGCGACCCGGCGGACGTCGCGGTCAACGAGAAGGACATAGCCCAGATCCTGGACGAGGCCGCGTTCTCGATCCGGGACCAGCAGCTGTCCCGTGACCTGATCACGTACTCCTTCGCGGGTCTGCGGGTGCTCCCGGGTGGCCCCGGTGACACGTCGAAGGCCAAGCGCGAGACGGTCGTCACGGAAGGCCGCGGCGGCATGCTGTCCGTCGCGGGCGGCAAGTGGACCACCTTCCGGCACATCGGCCGTACGGTCATGAAGAAGCTGGAGTCGCTGCCGGGCCAGCCGCTGGGCGAGGACTTCGAGCCGATCTCCGAGCTGCCGAAGAAGCTTCCGCTCCCCGGTGTCGCCAACCCGCGCGCGGTCGCCCACCGGCTGCTCGTCGACGGCCCGGCGCCCGGCCCGCGCATGGCGGCGGACACCGCCAAGCACCTGGCCACCCACTACGGTTCGCTGGCCTTCGACATCGCCCGCCTGGCGAACGAGAACCCGGAGCTGGGCGAGCGCGTCCACCCGGACGCCCCGGAGATCTGGGCGCAGGTCGTCTACGCCCGGGACAACGAGTGGGCCCAGACGGCGGACGACGTGCTGCGCCGCCGTACGACGCTGACGATCCGCGGCCTCGCCACGGACGAGGTGCGGGGCAAGGTGCAGGACCTGCTCGACAAGAAGTAGAACGCGGCGTTCAGAGGGGCGGCTTCCACGGAGGGAAGCCGCCCCTCTCGTGTCCGCCGCCCTGCCGCCTGGCGGAGCTGACATCGGGTTTCTCGCCCCGTTCAGCCTGGTGAACCCCCATAATGACGTGAGACATCGGATGTCTGAACGACAGGGAGGCCCGCCATGGCAGTCACCGATGAGGCGATCGAGAAGATCAAGGGAATGATCGTCTCCGGCGCGCTGCGTCCCGGCGACCGGCTCCCCAAGGAGAGCGAACTCGCCGCCGAACTGGGGCTGTCCCGCAACTCCCTCCGGGAGGCCGTACGCGCCCTCTCGCTCATCCGCATCCTGGACGTACGCCAGGGCGACGGCACGTACGTCACCAGCCTGGATCCCCAACTCCTGCTGGAGGCGCTGAGTTTCGTCGTCGACTTCCACCGCGACGACACCGTGCTCGAGTTCCTCGCGGTGCGCCGGATCCTGGAGCCCGCCGCCACGGCGATGGCGGCCGTCCGCATCAGCGAGCAGCAACTGGACGCGCTCACCGCCCAGTTGGACGCGCTCGGCGCCGCACCCTCGGTGGAGGAACTCGTCGCCTGCGACCTGGAGTTCCACCGGGGCATCGTGCAGAGCTCCGGCAACTCGGTGCTCTGCTCCCTCCTCGACGGCCTGTCCGGTCCGACGACCCGGGCCCGCATCTGGCGCGGTCTGACCCAGGAGGACGCGGTCAGCCGCACCCTGCGCGAGCACCGCGCGATCCTGTCCGCCCTGCGCGACCGGGACGCGGAGGCGGCCCGTTCCTGGGCGACGGTGCACATCGCGAGCGTGGAACAGTGGCTGCGCTCGACGCTGTAGCCCCCGGGGGCAGCCGGGGGCGCTCGGCGCCCGGTAGCGGCCCGCCGCGACGACCGCCGGGTCAGCGCAGCTGCGAGCCGTGCGTGACCGCGAGATGGACGGCGGCGAGATCGGCGGACCTCTCGCGGTCATCCGACGTATAGCGCGGACTCCGGCAACGTCCAGGGCCCTCGGGGAAGTTGACCAAGAACAGCTCGGATGACTGGGGGGGTGGCTCGGGGTGGCGATCAAGGGTGTTCCCGGGCCTTCGGCGGGGCAGTGATCCGTTCACTCCCCCGTGCGAGGGGGCTGCGGAGGCACCCTCGGCACGCCGTAAGGTTGGGGCGTACGCGAGGGCACGTCGGAAGGAGGCGCTGGGTGATCGAGCTGGAGGGGGTTCCCGAGCTGATCGACCCAGTCATGGTGGCCGCGTTCGAAGGCTGGAACGACGCCGGCGACGCCGCCTCCACCGCGGTCGCGCATCTGGACAGGGAGTGGAAGGGCGAGGTGTTCGCGGCGCTCGACGCCGAGGACTACTACGACTTCCAGGTGAACCGCCCCACCGTGTGGCTGGACGGCGGCGTACGCAAGATCACCTGGCCCACCACGCGTCTGTCGGTGGTCCGGGTCGGCGGCGAGAAGCCGCGCGACCTGGTGCTGGTCCGCGGCATCGAGCCGTCGATGCGGTGGCGCTCGTTCTGCAACGAGCTCCTCGGCTTCGCACATGAGCTGGGCGTCGAGCTGGTGGTGATCCTGGGCGCGCTGCTCGGCGACACCCCGCACACGCGTCCGGTGCCGGTCAGCGGGGTCACCTCCGATCCCGACCTGGCCCGCACGATGGACCTGGAGGAGACCAAGTACGAGGGCCCGACGGGCATCGTGGGCATCCTCCAGGAGGCGTGCACGCACGCGGGCGTACCGGCCGTGTCGCTGTGGGCGGCCGTACCGCACTACGTGTCGCAGCCGCCCAACCCGAAGGCGACGCTGGCCCTCCTCAACCGCCTGGAGGACCTCATCGACCTGCGCATTCCGCTGGGCGAGCTGCCCGAGGACGCGCGGGCCTGGCAGCTCGGCGTGGACCAGCTTGCCGCCGAGGACAGCGAGGTCGCCGAGTACGTACAGACGCTGGAGGAGGCCCGGGACACCGCCGAGCTGCCGGAGGCGTCGGGCGAGGCGATCGCCCGCGAGTTCGAGCGCTATCTGCGACGCCGGGACGGCAGCGGTCCGGCGGCGGGAGCCGGGGGCCACGCGACGGAGAGCGGCGACTCCCCCTCGTACCTCCGCGACAGCCCGAGCGGCCGCACCCGGCCGCCGATGCCGCAGCGCCCCGAGACGGACGCCGAGGCCGGGACGGAGCCCGAGGCCGAGGCCGAGGCCGGAACCGAGACGGATGCCGAGGCCGGAACCAAGCCCGAGACCAAGCCCGAGACCAAGCGCGGGACCGAGCCCGGGACCGACGACGGCTCTGAGGGTTCCCCGGACTCGGACTCTCCCGGGTCTTCGGAGTCGTCGGACTCCACGGACTCCACGGATTCCTCGGACTCCTCGGAGGACTGAACCAGCGGGGCGGTGCGCCGGATGCGCACCGCCCCTCAGTCGTCAGACCTGTGGCACGGCCACCACGTCGTACTCCGTGTCCGGCGTCGGCTCGACGTCGAAGCGGGCGTTCGGCAGGTAGAGCCGGTCGCCCCACGCCGCGACCGTGGTCGGGATCCTGAAGCGCGGGTCGGTGATCCGGGCGATCGCCGTGCCCTTGGTGGCGGAGGCGTTCAGGCGGAAGACGTCGATCAGGTTCTGTTGCTGCTGGACGGCGTAAAGGGTGCGGCCGAGGAGCAACAGGCCGTCGCCGTTGGGGAGTTGGGACGTACCGAGGTCCACGGCGGTGGCCGCTCCCGTACGCGGATCGACCCGCATCAGTGAGCCGCCGCCCGCGACCGTGTTCACCACGAGCAGTGCGCGGCCGTCGGGTGTGCGCTCGATGCCGTTGGCGGTGAAGTCGGGACCCTGCTCCCAGTCTCCGGTGAGCGGCACGGTCGTGACGGCTCCGGGCTCGCCGTGCCTGCCGAGCGCGAGCCGGTAGAGCTTCGCCTGGTAGGAGTCGGTGAACCAGGCGGCGTCCGGTGTGAGGATCACGTCGTTCACGAAGGTGCCCCCGACGGCGTACACCTTCTCGATCTCGCCGCTGCGGGCGTCGACCGTACGCAGCTCGCCGCTCGTGCCGCCGGCGAGGAAGAGCCTGCCGTGGCGGTCGATCTTGAGGCCCACGGTGGGGTGTTCGGCGCCGAGGCCCTTGCTGACGACGGCCCCGCTCCCGGTGATCAGGTTCGCGCGGTAGATGTCGCCGTTCGCGAGCGATCCGAAGTACGCGTACGGGGCGGAGCCGATGGTGATGCCCTCGGGCTGGAAGCCGTTGGGCAAGGGGAATCGGGTGGGCCGACGTTGTTCGGCCGCGTGGGCGGTGCCGCCCAGCAGTGCCGCTCCTCCCAGCGCGACGGTCGCGGTGAGCAGTCTTCGACGTGCGAAGGAACGGTGCATGGAGCGTCCTTCCGCAGGGGGCCGGCTCGGGCCGGCCCAGGGGTCAACAGCCGCTGCCACCCCATCACATGACATACGCCTCCGCAGCCTTTGGCCGGATTGCTACGTGACATCTGTTTCAAGACGGATTGCACAGGGTTCCCCATTCAACTTGTTTTCAAACCAAGTTGGCGAAGGCGGGGTGGACGAGTCGCCGTGGGCGTGCCAGGTTGTGCCCCGAAGGCGCGGCCCGGGGACGGGACATGGCACCGCGCCGTCCCGCGACAGAGCACGGCAGAGGAACACAGCACGGCAGAGACCAGGCACGGCACAGGACAGGGCACGGCAGAGCACACGCATGGACCGGCACCCGCAGGGATCGAAGGGAGCGGTACGCGATGACCGACCAGGTACAGCCGGCGCAGGGCCCGGGAACGTCCGGGCCGGGGCCCGACGGAGCGGGATTCACCTACCGAGGAGCCGAGCAGGAGCTGATCGTCGTCGCACGCCCCGAGGCCCGGCTTCGCGCCCAGGCCGAGGGCGTCCGCTCGGCGGTGGGCGCCGACGTATCGGCCCTCAACATGTTCCTCAGCGACGAACAGCTCGCCCTGGAACCGCTGTTCGGCAGCGAGGAGCGACTCCAGCAGTCCGCGGCGCCGGGCACCGAGAGCGGCCCCGACCTCGCGCTCTTCTACCGGGTGCGCGGTGTCGAGAGCCGCGCCCAGGAACTGCGCTCACGGATCGCCGCGCTGCCGGAGATCGACACGGCGTATGTGAAGCCCGGCGCCGTCCCCGCCTCGGTGGGCTCGGTCGGGCAGAGTTCGGACGACAGCCGGCGGCTGAAGGAAGGGGCGCCCGTCACCCCCGACTTCACCAGCCGCCAGGGCTATCTGCGTCCGGCCCCCGAGGGCATCGACGCGTACTGGTCCTGGCAGCGGCCGGGCGGCACCGGCCAGGGCGTGACCGTCATCGACGTCGAGGGGGCCTGGCAGCTCGGGCACGAGGACCTGGCCGCGAAACTCGCCGGCGTCGTTGTGGGCACCCCGCTGACGGACCTCGCCTGGCGCAACCACGGCACCGCAGTCATCGGGGTGATCGGCGGCGACCGCAACGAGTACGGGATCACCGGCATCGTGCCGGACACCGTGACCGCGGCCGCGTCCTTCCAGGGCATCGGCTCGGCGGCCGCGATCCACGCGGCGGCCGAACGGCTCGGCCCCGGCGACATCATCCTGATCGAACTGCACGCTCCAGGGCCGCGGTTCGACTTCGAACAGCGCGACGACCAGCAGGGCTATATAGCGATCGAGTGGTGGCCGGACAACTTCGCGGCCATCCGGTACGCGACCGCCAAGGGCATCCTCGTCGTGGCGGCCGCGGGCAACGGCGCCGAGTCGCTCGACGACGCGGTGTACGAGCGCCGCCCCGCCGAGTTCCCCGAGTGGTGGCGCAACCCCTTCAACCCCTCCAACCAGTCCTCCGGGGCGGTCCTGGTCGGCGCGGGCGCACCGCCGCCCGGCACGCACGGCCGCGACCACGGCCCGGACCGTTCACGCCTCGCGTTCTCCAACTACGGGGCACGCGTGGACGCGCAGGGCTGGGGACGCGAGGTCACGACCACCGGCGGCTTCTGGGACCGGCCCGGCGATCTGCAGGGCGGTGCCGAGGAGATCGGCTGGTACACGGACACGTTCTCCGGGACCTCCTCCGCCTCCCCGGTGGTGGTCGGCGCCCTGGCCGCGCTGCAAGGCATGCTCAAGGCGGCGGGCCAGGAACCGATGTCCCCGGAGCGTGCCCGCGCGGTGCTGCGGGCGACGGGCTCCCCGCAGCAGGACGCGCCGGGCCGGCCCGCATCCCAGCGGATCGGCAACCGGCCGGACATCAAGGCGGCGGTCACCCATCTGCTGCCGGAGGCGGTGGGCTCGGGCCAGGCCGAGCGGTACTGGGACGAGCTGCTGCCGTACCCGCGCGAACTCCCGCCCAGGCTCCGGCTGTACGTGGCCGGCGGCTGGCGCAACCTCAACAACCCGTCCCCCGAGATCCGCCAGGCGGTGCACTCCGCCTTCGCTGGGGGACGGCCCGACGTACGTGTCTGGTTCTCGGACGACGAGATCGTCGGCCTGGTGGTCACGGGCTGAGGACCTGGTCGTCACGGACCGACGGAACGCAACCAACCATTGATGGAAGGTGGCACCCGCATGAGCACGATCCCGCAGATGAGCCAACTGGGCCAACTGGGCCAGCAGCAGGGCCAGCAGGGCCCGAGCACGGCGCCCCCGCAGCAGTTCGGTCAGCAGCAGGGCATCGGGCAGCAGCAGCCGTTCGGCCAGCAGATGCAGCAGCCGCCCTTCGGCCAGCAGGCCGGGCCGCAGATGCAGCAGCCGTACGGGCAGCAGAACATCGGTCAGCAGCAGATCCCGCAGCACCTGCAGCAGCAGCTCCAGCAGCTCGGTCAGCAGCAGCCCTTCCAGCAGCTGCTCCAGCAGCTCGGTGGGCAGCAGCAACAGCAGATGGGTCAGCCGCTGGTCCTCCCGAGCGCCGTCGAGAGCCAGGCACTCGTGAGTGGTGTGGCCACGCGCTTCTGGGACGTCGTCACGCCGCTCCCGGGCCAGCCGTCGATTCTCTACCTGCTCATCAACAACGTGTGGCACGGCCTGGTCAACCCCAACCAGGTGACGCATGACGAGGTCCAGGAGGCCTTCGCCTACGGGCAGCAGGTCATCGGGATCTACGACTCCACCAGCGGCGCCATCCAGGCCGTCATCGTGAACAAGTAACGGCGGACGGCTCCCCGCACAGAGGGCGCCGGGCGGGTGATCCCGCCCGGCGCCCGGCTGCGTACAGGGCTGGTTGTTACAGCGCCACTCCGAGGAGGGCGTCCACGGCGCGCGACACGACGCCGGGGGCGCCTTCGTCCGTGCCACCGCTCGAGTGCTGCAGCGCGGCCCAGCGGTCGACCGCGGCGAGCGCCGCCGGTGCGTCGAGGTCGTTCGCCAGGGCGTCGCGGACCTCCTCGACGAGCGCGTCGGCGGACGGCCCGTCCGGCCGTGACACCGCCGACCGCCAGTTCTCCAGGCGCGCGACCGCCTCGTCGAGGACGGAGTCCGTCCACTCCCAGTCGGCCCGGTAGTGGTGCGCGAGCAGCGCGAGCCGGATGGCGGCCGGGTCGACCCCCTCGCGCCGGAGCGTGGACACGAAGACCAGGTTGCCCTTGGACTTCGACATCTTCTCGCCGTTGAGCGCGACCATGCCGGCGTGGACATACGCCTTGGCCATCGGGAACTCGCCGGTCAGCACCTGGGCGTGGGACGCGCCCATCTCGTGGTGCGGGAAGGCGAGGTCGGAGCCGCCGCCCTGGACGTCGAAGCCCATCCCGAGGTGGTCGAGGGCGATGGCGACGCACTCGATGTGCCAGCCGGGCCGCCCGCGCCCGAGCGAGCCCCCCTCCCAGCTGGGCTCGCCCTCCCGCGCGGCCATCCAGAGCATCGGGTCGAGCGGGTTCTTCTTGCCCGGACGGTCCGGGTCGCCGCCCCGCTCGGCGGAGAGCAGCCGCATCGCGGCGGCGTCCAGGTGGGACACCTTGCCGAAGTGGGGGTCGGACTCGACGGAGAAGTACACATCCCCTTCGAGCTCGTACGCCGCTCCCGCGTCCCGCAGCCGCTCGACGAGCGGCACGATGCCGGGTATCGCCTCGACGGCGCCTATGTAGTGCTGCGGCGGCAGCATCCGCAGGGCGGTCATGTCCTCACGGAAGAGGGCGGTCTCCTTCTCGGCGAGTCCCACCCAGTCGACGCCGTCGCGCTCCGCCCGCTCCAGGAGCGGGTCGTCGACGTCGGTCACGTTCTGGACGTAGTGAACCTGCCGCTTGGTGTCGAGCCACACGCGCTGAACGAGGTCGAACGCGTTGTAGGTCGCCGCGTGACCGATGTGGGTCGCGTCGTACGGCGTGATGCCGCAGACGTAGATACGGGCGACGGGACCGGGGGCAAGGGGGACAAGCCCACCGGTCGCGGTGTCGTGGATCCGGAGGTCGCGGCCCTCACCAGGCAGGGCGGGGACCTCAGAAGCGGGCCAGGCATGCATGTCATGAGCCTAACCGGACGGAACTTCCGTATACGAACCGGCCAGCCCCGTTGGCCGGGAAGGCCCTCTTGCGCGACGCCGAGTGGTGTGCGTGCGGGTCGCTGGCGCGCGAACTGCGGGCAGTCGTGCCGCTGGGGCGGCGACCCACCCTCGCAGCCGCGGGAAATCATGCCGCCAGGGCAGCGACCCACCCTTCGTAGCTGCGGGCAGTCGTGCCTCCCCCACTCCTTAACGGCGTGGGGGGACCCCCAGGCGGCACGGGTGGGCGCAGCGGCACCCTGCGAGCGCCGGTAAGCGCACCACCCCGACGGCAACCCCCACGCCGGAGCTCACCACCCCGACGGCAACCCCCACGCCGGAGCTCACCACCCCGACGGCAACCCCCACGCCCGGGCGCACCACTCCGGCGGCAACCCCCACGCCCGGGCGCACCACCCCGACGGCAACCCCACGCGGGGTCACCTCACACCGGCGGCCACGGAATCGCAGGCCACTCCCCGCTCGGCTCCGGGTGCTTCCCCGAGACGAGCATCGCCTCGACACGCGCGCGCGTGGCATCGATCTCGGCGGCGGTGATGAGTTCGCCCAGCCGAGTGGCCAGCGCAGCGCCCGGCACCAAGCCGTCCCGCAGGGACGCGAGCACCGACACCGACTCCGAAGTCAGCGACTCCCCCGCCCATCCCCACAGCAACGTCCGCAGCTTGTTCTCGGCGTTGAACGTGACCCCGTGGTCGATCCCGTACAGCCGCCCGTCCCCGTCGGGCAGCAGATGCCCGCCCTTGCGGTCCGCGTTGTTGATCACGGCGTCGAGCACGGCAAGCCGCCGCAACCGCACATCGTCGGCGTGCACCAGCAGCGCCGTCTTCCCCTCACCGACCTCCGCGAACCCGATCGCCTTCCAGCCCTCGTCGGGCTCCTCCCCGTCCACCAGGGCGAGCAGCTCGGACTCCGGCGAGGCCTCGATCCACAGCTGGCACATGCCCTCGCCGTAGGGCCCGTCCCGCAGCACGGTGGTCGGCACGAGCCCCCACCCGGTCGCCTCGGACACCTCGTACGCGGCGACCTCGCGCTGCGCCAGCGTGCCGTCCGGGAAGTCCCACAGCGGCCGCTCCCCGGCGATGGGTTTGTAGACGCAGAACGCGTCACGGCCCTCGTACGACACGGAGCAGTACAGCACCGCGTTCGAGGCCTCACGGATCCGTCCGCGCACCTTCAGCTCGCCCTTGGCTAGCAACTCGGCCGTGGTCACGCTCCGCGGCGGTATCCGTTCTGGCGCGGACATACGTGTCCTTCCGGGTCGAGCGGGAGGCTGCACAGCGGGCAGGGCGGCCGGCCCGCGTTGACGACGTCGAGGGCGCGCTTGGCGAAGGCCCGGGCCTGCGCGCCGGTGAGCCGGACCCGGAGCATCGGCGGACCGTTCTCCTCGTCCTGGAGCAGCCGCTCCTCGGCCTCGGCGAGGTCCTCCTCGGAGTCCGCGTCGAGCTCCACGAGGGCCTGCGCCTCGACGATCATGCGCTGCTCCTCACCGTCCCAGGCCAGCGCCATGGTGCCGACCCGGAACTCCTCCTCCACGGGGGTCTCGAGGGGCGCGGTGTCGGACACCTCGGTCGGGGCCATGGCCGGGACGGGCGCGCTGCCACCGGTGCGCCGTACGACCTCGTCGAGGAGTTCGTCCATGCGCTCGGCGAGCGCGGCGACCTGGGTCTTCTCCAGGGCCACGCTGGTCACCCGGGGTCCTGAGGAGGCCTGCAGGAAGAAGGTACGGCGCCCGGGCAACCCGACCGTACCGGCCACGAAACGGTCCGGGGGGTCGTAGAGGAACACCTGACGGGACACGTCCTGTCTCCATTGATTCGACATGAGGACCGGCTGACTGCGTCGGCCCGCATCGGCTGCTGAAAACCTGCTGACAACTACTGTGCTGCTTCGACCGCTTCACCCTACTGCGGCCGACGATCACGGTGCGCCCGCACCGCCCCCGACCGGGGCCTCGTCGCCCGGGGGTTCCTCTCGCGGCACCAGGGACGCGAAATCACCGGTGTCCCCGAGGCGTACGAGAAACGGCCTCAAGCGTGTGTAACGGATCGCGGTGATGGAACACGGTTCAACAGAGATCCGCTGGAAGAGGTCGAGATGAAGTCCGAGTGCGTCCGCGACGAGGGACTTGATGATGTCGCCGTGGGAGCACATGAGATACACGGCGTCTCCGCCGTGATCGCGCTCCACGCGCGCGTTCCACTCGCGTACCGCCTCGGCGGCCCGCGTCTGCATGGCCCGCATCGACTCGCCGCCGGGGAACGCGGCCGCGGACGGATGCGCCTGGACGACCTCCATCAGCGGCTCGTCCTTCAGTTCGGCGAGCTTGCGGCCGGACCAGTCGCCGTAGTGCGCCTCCCCGATGCGCTCGTCGGTGTGCGCCCGCAGCTCGGGCCGGGCGTCGAGCAGCGGACGGACGGTCTCCTGACAGCGCTGCAGGGGGCTGGTGACGACCTCGGAGATCGGCAGCCCGGCGAGCCGCCCGGGCAGGGCCGCGGCCTGCTCGGCGCCGCGCTCGTCGAGGGCGACGCCGGGCGTCCAGCCGGCGAGCAGTCCCGCGGTATTGGCGGTGGAACGTCCGTGCCGGACGAGGATCAGGGTGGGCATGCGGCCCAGCCTAGGCTCCCGCTGGGGTGCGTCCCCGAGCGGACGGCGGGAAAATACTCTCCGTGATCGTCGACTGCGCCATCTACCGATTC
The DNA here is from genome assembly GCF_042894545.1 of Streptomyces sp. NPDC001530. Taxonomy (NCBI): domain Bacteria; kingdom Bacillati; phylum Actinomycetota; class Actinomycetes; order Kitasatosporales; family Streptomycetaceae; genus Streptomyces; species Streptomyces sp. NPDC001530. The sequence continues at coordinate 114,834 of NZ_JBIAVS010000006.1, read as the reverse complement.
GGGCAGCGGACGGAGGGGCCCGAAGATCTCTCGGATGCGCTGGCGCAGTGTCGCGCCGAGGGCGACGCCTTCGTGTGGATTGGTCTGTACGAGCCCTCGGAGAAGGAGTTCGATCTGGTCACGGAGGAGTTCGCGCTGCATCCGCTGGCCGTCGAGGACGCGCTCAAGGCACATCAGCGCCCCAAGCTGGAGGTGTACGAGGACTCGCTGTTCATGGTCCTCAAGCCGGTGGCGTACGAGCCGAAGAGCGATGCCGTCTCCTCCGGCGAGGTCATGGTCTTCGTCGGCGACTCGTTCGTGGTGACCGTGCGGCACGGTGAGGAATCGCCGCTCGCGACCGTGCGGCACCGTCTGGAGGCGGACCCCGAGATGCTCCGGCACGGTCCCACGGCGGTGCTGTACTCGATCGCCGACGCCGTGGTCGACCACTATGTGGATGTCGCCAATGAGCTGGGGACCGACCTGGAGGAACTGGAGACGGAGGTCTTCTCGCCGACCGGCGGGGGCTCACGGCACACGGCGTCCCGCATCTACGCCTTCAAGCGGCAGATCCAGGAGTTCCGCAGGGCGACCGGTCCGCTGGCGCAGCCGCTGAGCCGGCTCGCGGGCGCGGGCCTCTTCCCCGCGGGGGTGCCCTTCGTCCACGAGAAGGCACAGCCCTTCTTCCGGGACGTGAACGACCATCTGACGCGTGTGAACGAGTTGGTCGACGGCCTGGACCGGCTGGTCTCGGACATCCTCTCGGCGCAACTCGCGCAGATGAGTGTGCGCCAGAACGACGACATGCGGAAGATCTCCGCTTGGGCGGCGATGGCGGCGATCCCCACGATGATCGCGGGGATCTACGGGATGAACTTCGACCACATGCCGGAGCTGCACTGGCTGTGGGCGTATCCGGCGGTGGTCCTGGGGATGGTCGCGCTGGAGGTGCTGCTGTTCCGGCTCTTCAAGCGGCGGGGGTGGCTGTAGCGGTGTGGGCCGTGAGCGTGCTCCACGCGCGCGTGGAGCACGCTCACGCGAATTCGGGCGCCGCAGTCGCGGGACCGCCGAGCGCGTCGCGCCGCTCGGGCATCCTCAGGGAGACCATCCGGCGCCAGCCCACGGCACGCTCGTACGCGTACACGGCGTGAATGCCCGCGGCGAGCACCGCCGCCTTGGCCCGGGGCCAGCCGAGGATGCGTCCCATGTGGGCCATGACGGCGAGGCTGACGTCCCGGTAGATGCGGATCTCGGCGAGTGCGCACTCGCGCAGCGTCTGCTGGATGGCGCGGCCGTGCCCGGCGTACGCGAAACGCAGCAGCTCCTCGTGGCAGTAGGCGAGGTGGTTGTCCTCGTCAGCCGAGATCATCTTCACCGCGCGGCCGATGTCGGAGTGGTCCGCGAAGTGCTTGCGCAACAGTTCCATCTGCTCGGAGGCGCGCTGCTCGGTGACCCGGCTGTGGGCGAGATAGGTGACGATGTCCTGCACGGTGAGCGGCTGGTCGCCCTTGAGCTTCTCGTGCGCGAGGCCGATACCGTGCCGCTCCAGGAGCATGGTGTAGTCGGTGTCGGGAGGGACCTCGACGGGTTCGAGACCGCGCTTCTTCATCAGGGCGTTGAAAATGCGCCCGTGTTTGTCCTCGTCGGCGCCGTGCCGGGTGATCTTGGGCGCGAGGGCGCGCTCGCTCTGCGGGACGAGCGCGGCGATCCGGGCGTTCTCCCAGCCCCCCTGCGTCTCCCCACTGGCGGCGATGGAGCAGAACAGCCGGAACGACTCGTCGTTGTCGAGGATCTCCTGGAACAGACTCTTGGCCGAAAGCATCACTGACACCTCTCTGCAGGGTTGCGCAGAAAACGAGTCAAATGGGATGTCAGGAGCGCGGCAACCGATGTGTCGGACAAATCCGCCAAACGACGGATGACGAGGGAGGCCCGGGCGCGTAACCGAGGAGGCCCCGACCGCGTAACCAAGGGGGCTCCGACGCGTTGTTCCCCGTGACGGCCGTGGCGGGGAAGACCCCCCGAGCCCCCACCACGGCCGCAGAACTCTCCCCCGCCCCGTTACGCCGCGCGTTACGCGAGCCCGGCCCGCTCCAGCGCCTCGAAGCCGGCCCGGAGCGAGGCGATCCGGTCGTCCAGCGTGAAGCCGGCGGGGGCCAGCGTGAGCGTGGTGACCCCGGCCGCGGCGTACGCCTTCATGCGGTCGGCGATGCGGTCGACGGAGCCCAGCAGGGTGGTCTGGTCGATCAGGGCGTGCGGGATGGCGGCGGCCGCGCCCTCCTTGTCGCCGGACAGGTACTTGTCCTGGATCTCGGCGGCTTCCTTCTCATAGCCCATGCGCTGGGCGAGCTGGTTGTAGAAGTTCTGCTTGCGGCTGCCCATACCGCCGACGTACAGCGCGGTGTACGGACGGAACATGTCGGCCAGCGCGGCCACGTCCTTGTCCTCGCCGACGGCGAGCGGCAGCGTCGGGCAGACGTCGAAGCCCTCCATCGTCTTCCCGGCCTTCTCACGGCCCGCGCGCAGGTGCTTGATCGCGGTGTCCTCGAGGTGGTCCGCGGAGGGGAAGATCAGCAGCGCGCCGTCGGCGATCTCGCCGGTCTGCTCCAGGTTCTTGGGGCCGATCGCGGCGATGTACAGCGGGATGTGCTCACGCTCGGGGTGCACGGTCAGCTTGAGCGGCTTGCCCGGGCCACCGGGCAGCGGCAGCGTCCAGTGGTCGCCCTCGTACGAGAGGCGCTCGCGCGTCATCGCCTTCCGTACGATCTCCACGTACTCGCGCGTGCGCGCCAGCGGCTTGTCGAACTTGACGCCGTACCAGCCCTCGGAGACCTGCGGGCCGGAGACGCCGAGGCCGAGGCGGAAGCGGCCGCCCGACAGCGAGTCGAGCGTGGCGGCCGTCATCGCGGTCATCGCTGGCTGGCGGGCCGGGATCTGGAAGATGGCCGAGCCGACGTCGATGCGCTCGGTCTGGGCGGCGACCCAGGTGAGCACGGTGGCCGCGTCGGACCCGTAGGCCTCGGCGGCCCAGCAGACGGCGTATCCGAGCCGGTCGGCCTCCTGGGCGACGGCGAGATTGTCCGCGTCCATTCCGGCACCCCAGTAGCCGAGGTTGATCCCGAGCTGCATGGCCGATTCCCCTTACCGATCAGTAACGTCCCTTGTGCCGGAGACCCTAGCGCGCTGGTGGGCGCGGCGGCAGGGACGGGTTGGGCCCTGGCGTCGGATTCCCGTCGTCCGCCCGAACCTCGTTGTCCACAGGGCCCCCACGCGGTGAGTTCTGGCCAGTAATCTCGGCGTCCATGGAGCAGAGGCATCTCGGCCGTACCGGCCTGCGTGTGTCCCGGATCGGACTCGGCACCCTCACCTGGGGGCGGGACACCGACGAGCATGACGCCGCGGACCTCTTGAAGGTGTTCTGGGAAGCGGGCGGAACCCTCGTCGACACCGCGGACGTGTACGGGGACGGGGAGGCCGAGTATCTGCTCGGACGCCTCATAGAAGGGCTCGTGCCGCGCCGGGACCTGGTCATTTCGACGAAGGCGGGGAGCGTGCCCGACCCGGAGCGCCGCTTCGACGGCTCGCGCGGCCATCTGCTGTCCGCCCTCGACGCCTCCCTCGCGCGCCTCGGCACGGACTACGTGGACCTGTGGCACGTCCACGCGTACGACCCCGGCACGCCCCTGGACGAGACCCTCCAGGCGCTCGACCTGGCTGTCAGCAGCGGACGCGCGCGCTACGCGGGCGTGTCCAACTTCTGCGGCTGGCAGCTCGCCAAGGCCGCGACCTGGCAGCTCGCCGCACCCGGGACACGGACGCGGCTGGCCAGTACGCAGATGGAGTACTCCCTCCTCCAGCGCGGCGTCGAACGGGAGGTACTGCCGGCCGCCCTCGACCTGGGCGTCGGCCTGCTGCCCTCCTCACCGCTCGGCCGGGGCGTGCTCACGGGCAAGTACCGCGGTGGGACACCGGTCGACTCCCGGGGCGGCTCGGAGCACCTCGCGCCCTTCGTCGCGCCGTACCTGGACGACACGGCGAGCGGCATCGTGGACGCGGTGACGACCGCGGCGGACGGTCTCGCCGTGACACCGCTCCAGGTGGCTCTCGCCTGGGTCCGGGACCGGCCCGGCGTCGCCGCCCCCATCGTCGGCGCGCGCAACGCGCAGCAGCTCACGGCCGCGTTGTCAGTGGAGACCCTTAGTCTTCCTGACGAGATCTGCCGGGCGCTCGACGATGTGTCGGCACCGGTGCACCACTATCCCGATCACGACTGGAGCACGCTGTGACCACGGAGCCCGAGACCACGGACGACGCGGAGCCGGGGACGCCGGGCGCGGACACGGCCGACGGCGCCCCAAAGACCGCGGGCGAGGGCGCTTCCGAGGGCGCCGCGGCCGAGGGCACTGAAGCGCAAGCCTCCGAAGGGGCCGCCCAGTTGTCCGAGGCCGAGGCCGAGCTGGCGGCCCAGGCTCTGGAGCGGGAGCGCATCGAGCGGCGGAAGGCCGAGAAGCAGGGGCCGATCGAGGCCGGGGCCAAGCTGAGCGGGAAGGCCGCCGATCTGCTCGCCGCGGTGCGGGCTGTGGAGAGCGGCGAGAAGCCCGTGGCTTCCGCCTTCCGCGAGCCCGAGCCCGCGCCGCGCAGGGCCGCGCAGGAGCCCGTGCGGCGGCCGCAGCCCGTGGCCGCCCCGGCCGCCGCCCCCTCGGCGCCGGCCGTCACGGCGGAGACCGTCGACGGCGTACGGGCCGTACTGACCGAGGGCGGCGCGCCCGACACGCTCGCGCCACAGGTCGTCGCCGCCCTGGGCGAGGGCGCCGACGAGCAACTGCGCGAGGATCCCTGGCAGTTGCTGCGCGTCCCCGGGGTGCGGCCGGAGCAGGCCGACGGGTTCGCCCGCGCGCTGCTGGGTGCGGAGTGCGGCCCCGACGACGAGCGACGCGGGCGCGCCGTCACCGTCTGGCTCCTCGAGCAGGCGGCCCTCGCCGGACACACCGCCCTCGACGCCCCGGCGCTCACCGCCGCGCTCTCCCAGCGCTCGGTGCCGGACCCGGACGCGGCCGTCCAGGGCACCCTCGCGGAGGGCGAGGCCCTGGTCTTCCAGGACGCGCTCGACACGGCGGCCCCCGCCCAGGAGGAGGGGGCCGAAGAGGGCGAGGAGCGCCCGGTCCGCGTCCTGGTGGGCCTGGAGCGGTATGCCCTGGCCGAGGAGAGCCTCGCCGACGGACTGGCCCGGGTGATGAACTCCGTGCCGAAGGAGGACGGTTCGGCCGCCGACTGGGAGCAGGCCGCGGCGTCGGCCACCCGCTCCGCCGCGGAGCTGATCCGCGCAGTCGCGAGCCATGGCCTGGTCCTGCACACCGGCGGGGACGCGTCCCAGGCCGAAGCGGCGGCGCTGCTGTACGCCGCGCGCGGTCTCGGCCTGCGCGGCTGGGCCGCCACACACACGCCGGGCGGCCGCGACCGCTTCACGGCCCAGCTCGCCCACCACGACCTGCCGGGCGGCCCCGAGGACGGCGTCGGCACCGGTGTCACCACCGTCGCGGGGCTCCTGTCCGGCGCCGAGGGCCCGGGCCGGGACGCGGACGGCGCCTTCGAGCTCGACCTCCTCGTCGTCCTCGACGCGCCACAGCTCGACGTCGAGACGGCGGCGATGCTCGCCGAGTCACTGCCGGACGGCGCGCGACTGGTGCTGAGCGGGGACCCAGGGGTGCTGTGGTCGGCGGGTCCGGGGAGGGTCTTCGCGGACCTGATCGCCGCCCGCGTGTGCCCGCAGGTGGCCTCGCGGACGCCGGACCCCGGGCCCATCGGCGAGCTGGTCTCCGGGGTCGGGATCGGTGAGCTGAACCAGGTCGAGGCGCCCGGCAAGGAGGTCGTGATCGTCCCGGTGCGCGACGCCGGCGAAGCGGTGCACCGGACCGTGCAGCTCGTCGCGGACTCGGTGCCGCGCGCGATCGGCATCCCGGCCGAGCAGACGCAGGTGATCACGCCGGGGCACGGCGGGGCGGTCGGCACGCGCGCGCTGAACACCGCGCTCAAGGAGCGGCTGAACCCCGGGCCCGGGCGCTTCGGCGGCTTCGACCCGGGCGACCGGATCGCGTACTCCCCCGCGCCGGGACGGTCGGTGCCGGGGCGCGTGGTGAAGGCCGACGCCGACGGGCTGCACCTGGAGTGCGCGGGGCTACCCGTCGTCGTGCCCAAGGAGCGGGTGGAGCAGGCCGTGCGGCACGGTTGGGCGCTCACGGCGCACCAGGCGGTGGGGATGCGCTGGCCCGCCGCGGTCGTGGTGCTCCCTGGCGATGCCGCGCAGTCGCTGACCAGGCCGTGGGTGTACACGGCCTTCGGCCGCGCCGAGCGGCACCTGTCCGTCGTCCATGGGGTGGAGCAGGCCCTGCCGCGGGCGGTGGCGGAGGTCCCGCAGAAGCCGCGCACGACGCGCCTGCCGGCCCTGCTCAAGGCCCAGGCACCGGCGGCCGGCTGACCCGGCTGACCTCCCGGAGCCGGAGTGCACCACCGCATGGGTGGGCACCCGGCACCGTGGGCAACCGGGGGGTGCGCAGTTCGGCGCTTACGAGGTGCCTCCCCCAAGCTCTTCGAGCAAGGGGGTACCCCCAGTGCCCACCCGTATCCGCCTGGGGGTCCCCCACGCCGTTAAGGCAGTGGGGGAGGCACGATTGCCCACAGCCACGACAGCGGGTGGGCCGCCGCCCCCAGCAGCACGCAGCTGAGACAGCGGCTGGGCTGTCGCCGGTGGTGGCGGACCGCAGGTGTGGCGGCTGAGATCAGCGGTCGGCGTCCGAGGGTTCCAGGTCGCCGTCGGGGTCGAGGTCGTCCTCCAGGTCGTCGTCCGACTCCTCGTCGAAGACCGCGCTGACGTCGAAGCGGCAGACCACCCGTTGCGGATCGATCGAATCGAACGGGGCCTCCAGCCATTCGCCGGGTTCGGCGGGTTCGTCCGCGGCGGTCACCCAGAGCGTGGAGTCGCCCTCCTCCAGGCCGAACTCCTTGTGCCGGGAGGCGATCTCGTCCGGTTCGAACTCGCCGAACAGGACACCGAGCGCCCCGTGGACCGTGCCGGAAGCCGCGTCGAAGCCCGCGCCGGCGGTGGCGCCGTCCTCCTCCACGGCCTCCACCCGCTGGGCCTGCGCCAGCAGCCGCTGCGGCTCCACCACCGCGTAGTCCCGGCGGATCAGCACGCTCAGCGCGTGCGGCTCCTCGGGGCCCGTGTACGGCAGCATGTCCTCCGTGCCGGGGATGTCGAAGGGGGTGACCTCGTCGTAGCGGTCGAAGAGCAGTTCGTCGTACTCCTCGGCCGCCGCGGCCAGCTCGTTGAACGCCTCGTAGACGGCCGGATCGTCCTCGCCCGACCTGCGCTCGACCGCGGCCAGGTGGCGGTCGAGCGCGGTCTTGATCGCCTCGGCGGCGGCGCGTACCTCGGCAGCGGTGGGCTGCACAGCATCAGACATAGTGCAGACGCTATCCGTACAGGGCCTCTGCCCGCACAATAGATGCGATGCCGGAATACGAATTTGTCGACGTGTACGTACCGCGCGGGGTCTCCCGCAAGGAAACGACACGCCTGCTGACGGACCATGCCGAGTACGGACACTGGGAGTTGGACCGCCTGAGCCTGCTGCGCGACGGCAGCCGCAAGGTGCGGTTGCGCCGGCGGATCATCCGCCAGGTGCGTGCCACGTGGTGAGACAGGGCGCATGAACGGAGCGGGCCCCGCGTCGACGGGGCCCGCTCCGTTTTCTCAGGTTCGTGCGTTACGCCGAGGCGCGCGCCTTGCGGTACAGCACCGCACCGGCCAGCAGCGCACCCGCGCCCACCGGCAGCACGCTGCCGATCGGCAGGTCGCTGCCGGTGTGGGCGAGCTGCGCGGCGGCTCGGGGCTGGGCGACGGAGCTGTCGCCCTGCCGGCTGACGCGCAGGGAGCCATCCGGCGTCCGCCCGCGCGCGGCGGGCGGAGTGTCCGGCGTGACGGAGTGGACCGGCGTGGCCGGCTGGTGCGGGATCCTGGGCTGACCCGTCTGCCCGGGCGGCGTCGTCACACGCCCGTCACCAGGAGGAACCGTCACGCGCCCGTCGCCGGGAGGTGTCGTCACGGTCCCGCCACCGGGAGGCGTCGTCACCGTCCCGCCACCGGGAGGAACCGTCACGGTCCCGCCACCGGGAGGTGTCGTGACGGTCCCGCCACCGGGCGGAACCGTCACGGTCCCGCCACCGGGAGGCGTCGTCACGGTCCCGCCACCGGGCGGAACCGTCACGCGCCCGTCGCCGGGCGGCTGGGTTTGGCGGCCGCTCGCCGAACCGCCACCGTTGGCGCAGTCGTTGCCCATCGCGGGGTTGCCGATGCCGATGACGTTGACGCTGTTGCCGCACGCGTTGACCGGCACGTCGATCGGCACCTGCACCGTGTTGCCGGAGCCGACGCCGGGCGAGCCGCTGGTGCGTCCGTCAGCCCGCGCGCCGCCGGAGCCGCCCGAGGAGCTGCTACCTCCCTGGTTGGCGCACTTGTTGCCCATAGCCGGGTTGAGGGCCCCGACGACGTTCACCGTGTTGCCGCAGACGTTCACCGGAACGTGCAACGGCACCTGCACCGTGTTGCCGGACAGTACGCCGGGTGAGTTCGAAGCGGAGCCGCTCGCCCCCGAGTCGGCGTGGGCGTAGCCGCCCGCGGCGGCGATCACGCCGGTCGCCGCCGCCACGGTCATCAGACCCTTGCGGGTACCTTGTCGCATTGCTGATTGTCCCTGCCTTCGATCCAGCACTGAAATTCGTGCTCTGAATTCGTTGCGAAAAGACCGGTCGGCCCCGGAACGCATGGCGCGCGCTCCGGAGCCGATGAGTTAACGCCCCTCAGGGGGTAGACGTCACTGGTTAACGCAAGTGTTGCCGAAGGCGGGGTTCAGCAGCCCGATCACGGAGACCGTGTTGCCGCAGACGTTCACCGGGATGTGCACGGGAACCTGGATGACGTTGCCGGAAGCGACGCCCGGGGAGTGCACGGCAGCACCCTGGGCACCCGAGTCGGCGACGGCCAGGCCCGCACCCGCGAGAACCAGACCACCAGTGGCAGCCGCAGCAGCGACGACCTTCTTGATCATTATTCCTCCTTGTTGGCAAATGCGATCCCAAGTAGCGGATCGCATCACCTGTAACGAGGAGGGAGTAATGGAGCTACGAGCTTATGGTCGGATTCACTCTTCTCAGTGCACTCCGCACGCGCGGTCGATTACTGGAGTTTCGTTTCACTGGACCAATTCAGGACGCGTCGATGAAACGGTCGAGCACCCGTACGCCGAACTGCAGCGCATCCACCGGAACCCGCTCGTCGACACCGTGGAACATGCCCGCGAAGTCCAGCTCCGGCGGCAGCTTCAGCGGGGCGAAGCCGAAGCAGCGGATGCCGAGGTCGGCGAAGGACTTGGCGTCGGTGCCGGCCGAGAGCATGTACGGAACGGCGCGCGCGATCGGGTCCTCGGCGGACAGCGCGGTCTGCATGGCGTCGACGAGGGCGCCGTCGAAGCTGGTCTCCAGTGCCTTGTCCGCGTGCACGTCCTCACGCTTCACGCGCGGGCCGAGAATCCGGTCCAGGTCGGCGAGGAACTCCTCCTCGTAGCCCGGCAGATAACGGCCGTCGACGTGCGCGGTGGCCTGCCCGGGAATCACGTTGACCTTGTAGCCGGCGCCCAGCTGGGTCGGGTTGGCGGTGTTCTGCAGCGAGGCGCCGATGAGCTTGGCGATACCGCCGAGCTTGGCGAGCGTCTCATCCATGTTCTCCGGGTCGAGCTCGGTGCCGAGCGCGTCGCCGAGTTCGTCGAGGAAGTGCCGCAGCGTCTTGGTCACGCGCACCGGGAACGTGTGCCGGCCGAGCCGCCCGACGGCCTCGGACAGCTCGGTGATCGCGTTGTCCTTGTGGATCATCGAACCGTGACCGGCGGTGCCGTCCACGGTCAGCTTCATCCAGTGCATGCCCTTCTGGGCGGTCTCGACGAGATACAGCCGCAGCTTCTCGTTGACCGTGAAGGAGAACCCGCCGACCTCGCCGATCGCCTCGGTGACGCCCTCGAAGAGGTCCGGGTGGTTGTCGACCAGGTGCCGCGCCCCCCACGTACCACCCGCCTCCTCGTCCGCGAGGAAGGCGAGCACGATGTCGCGGGGCGGCTTGCGCCCGCTGCGCAGCCGGTCGCGGACGACCGCCAGGGTCATGGCGTCCATGTCCTTCATGTCGACCGCGCCGCGGCCCCACACCATCCCGTCCGCGATCTCTCCGGAGAAGGGGTGGTGGGTCCAGTCCGCCGCGTTGGCCGGTACGACGTCGGTGTGGCCGTGGATGAGCAGCGCGGGCCGCGAGGGGTCCTCGCCCTCGATACGGGCCACCGTGGAGGCGCGCCCCTTGTGCGACTCGAAGATCCGCGGTTCGAGCCCCACCTCGGCGAGCTTCTCGGCCACGTACTCCGCGGCCTTGCGTTCGCCCGGTCCGGAGTGGTCCCCGTAGTTGCTGGTGTCGATCTGGATCAGCTCGCGACAGAGGTCCACGACCTCGTCCTCGCCAGAGACGCTCCTGGCCGTGTTCGACTCGCTCACGCTGATTCCTCCCACTGTCGCTGCTGGTGGTCCCCCTCATCCTCCCTCCGACCCCTGCTCCGCCCCAAGGCCGGACCCGGCCCGTCACACGCCGTTCACGCGGGAACAGGGCGTGATCAGGAGCCCTGGAAAGCCTGGTAATGTTTCCTCTGTCGCCGCGGGGGAAACCCCGCACGACAGACACCTTGTCCGGGTGGCGGAATGGCAGACGCGCTAGCTTGAGGTGCTAGTGCCCTTTATCGGGCGTGGGGGTTCAAGTCCCCCCTCGGACACGTGAGATGAGCGAGGGCCGCGACCAACAGGTCGCGGCCCTCGCTCGTTGTGTTCGCCGTGTTACGGACAGATGTGGGGCAGATCTCGTCAGGATGACGGACCCCCACGTCAGAGCTCCGGAACGAGAGGTTCCGGTGACCCCATAGGGCGTCTCCACATGGCTGACGACCAGGTCCGCGGCTAGCGTCGTACTAAAATTTCACGCTTGTTCGGAGCTGGACCGGAAGATCCCCAGGCATACCTGCGGGCCCGCCAGCGCCCCGGAGACTCCGGGAACAACACGTGAGGACCCGATGGCAGCCCTCGAGCAAGGCCCCGCACTCGCGCTGTTCGACGAGGAGGTGCGCGCGGAGTTCGGCGACCCGGCGCGCTTCTCCGCCGCCTCTGCCGCCTCGCCCCGCACGCTCGTCGACATCCTCGACGCCTCCGTCCGGGCCCACCCCGACGAGCCCGCACTGGACGACGGGCACCGCTGCCTCACCTACCGTGCGCTGGCCGTCGAGGTCGAGGCGCTGCGGCGACGGCTCGCGGACGCCGGGGTCGGACTCGGCGACCGGGTCGGCGTCCGGGTCCCCTCCGGCACCAACGACCTGTACGTCGCGATCCTCGCCGTACTGGCCGCCGGTGCCGCCTATGTGCCGGTGGACGCCGAGGACCCGGACGAGCGGGCCGAGCTGGTGTTCGGGGAGGCGGAGGTACGCGCGGTCATCGGGGCCGGGCACGAGCTGTCCGTCAACGGCAGGTCCGAGGCTCCCGCCGCGCGGCCCGGCGTCGAGCACGACGCCTGGATCATCTTCACCTCCGGCTCCACGGGCAAGCCCAAGGGCGTGGCCGTCAGTCACCGCAGTGCCGCCGCGTTCGTGGACGCCGAGGCCGGGCTGTTCCTGAACGAGGACCCGATCGCCCCGGGTGACCGGGTCATGGCGGGCCTCTCCGTCGCCTTCGACGCCTCCTGCGAGGAGATGTGGCTGGCCTGGCGGTACGGCGCCTGTCTGGTGCCCGTGCCGCGCTCCCAGGTCCGCAGCGGTGCGGACCTCGGGCCCTGGCTGGTCGAGCAGGAGATCACCGTCGTCTCCACCGTGCCCACGCTGGCCGCCCTGTGGGAGCCCGAGACGCTCAACGAGGTCCGGCTGCTGATCTTCGGCGGCGAGGCCTGCCCGCCCGAGCTGGCGCAGCGGCTCGTCACGGAGGGGCGCGAGGTCTGGAACACCTACGGGCCGACCGAGGCGACCGTCGTCGCCTGCGCCTCGCTCATGACCGGCGAGGAGCCGATCCGGATCGGGCTGCCGCTGAACGGCTGGGAGCTGGCCGTCGTCGACGAGGCCGGGGAACCGGTACCGATGGGCGGCAGCGGGCAGCTGGTGATCGGCGGGGTCGGGCTCGCCCGGTACCTCGACGCCGAGAAGGACGCGGAGAAGTACGCGCCGCTGGAGTCCCTGGGCTGGGAGCGGGCGTATCGCAGCGGTGACCTCGTCAAGGCGGAGCCCGAGGGGCTGATCTTCCTGGGGCGGGCCGACGAGCAGATCAAGCTCGGCGGTCGCCGCATCGAGCTCGGTGAGGTGGACGCGGCCCTGCAGGCGCTGCCCGGCGTGGCAGGGGCTGCCGCCGCCGTGCGCACCGCCCGCAGCGGCAACCAGCTCCTCGTCGGCTATGTGGTCACCCAGGACGGCTGGGACCATGCCACCGCCGTCGAGAAGCTGCGTGCCGAGCTGCCCGCCGCCCTGGTCCCGCTGCTGGCACCGGTGGACGACCTGCCGACCCGGACGTCCGGCAAGGTCGACCGCAACGCGCTGCCCTGGCCGCTGGAGGGCCTGGAGACCGGCGGCGCGAAGGAACAGCTCTACGGCACCGAGGCCTGGCTTGCCGAGCAGTGGAGCGAGGTGCTCGGCATCCCCGTCTCCGGCGCCTCCGACGACTTCTTCGCGATCGGCGGCAGCAGCCTGGCCGCCGCCCAGCTCACGACGAAGCTGCGCACCCGTTACCCCAGCGCCGCCGTGGTCGACATCTACCAGCGGCCCGTCCTGCGCAAGCTGGCCCGCCACCTGGAGGAGTCCGCGCAGGGCGACGGCGCGGCACGTGAGATCTCCCCTGTCCCGCTTCGGGCCAAGGCCCTGCAGCTCCTGCTGCTGATCCCGTTGTTCACGCTGCTCGGGCTGCGCTGGACCGTGGCGCTCGCCGCGCTCGGCAACGTACTGCACTGGTTCGGGCCGTATCCCTGGGCGCCGAGCACGTCGTGGTGGCTCGTCGCCGCCGGTGCGCTCGTCTTCTTCAGCCCGCCGGGGCGGCTCGCGATCGCGGCGGGCGGGGCACGGCTGCTGCTGCGGGGCGTGAAGCCCGGCCGGTACCCGCGCGGCGGAAGCGTCCATCTGCGGTTGTGGACGGCCGAGCGGATCGCCGAGTTCAGCGGTGCGACCTCGCTCACCGGGTCCTGGCTGGAGCGGTACGCCCGTGCCCTGGGCGCCAAGGTCGGCGCGGACGTGGACCTGCACTCGCTGCCGCCGGTGACCGGCATGCTCAAGCTGGGCCGGGGCGCGGCCGTCGAGTCCGAGGTGGACCTGTCGGGGCACTGGCTGGACGGTGACCGGCTGGAGATCGGTCCGGTGAAGGTGGGCGCCGGTGCGGTGGTCGGCACGCGCAGCATGCTGTTCCCTGGTGCGCGGGTCGGCAAGCGGTCCGAGGTGGCCCCGGGTTCCGCCGTGGCCGGGCAGATTCCGACCGGGCAGCGCTGGGCCGGAGCGCCCGCGGTCAAGCTCGGCAAGGCGAAGCGCGCGTGGCCCAAGGAGCGGCCGCAGCGCGGCACGTACTGGCGGGCGATGTACGGGGCGACCGGGTTCGCGCTGACCGCGCTGCCCGTCCTCGCGGGCCTCGCCGCCCTCCTGGTGGCCCATGGGTTCGTGAGCGCGGACGCCGGGCTCGGCGCGGCCCTGCGCGGTGCCGCGCTCGCCCTGGTGCCGGCCACGCTCACCTTCGGTCTCGCGTACGCGCTGCTGCTCCTGATCGCCGTACGCCTGCTGAGCCTGGGGCTGCGCGAGGGCACGCACCCGACCCACAGCCGTATCGGCTGGCAGGCCTGGACGGTCACCCAGCTGATGGACCGCTCCCGCGAGACGCTGTTTCCGCTGTACGCCGGGCTGATCACCCCGGTGTGGCTGCGGCTGCTCGGCATGAAGATCGGGCGGGGCGCCGAGGTCTCCACCGTCCTCGCGCTGCCCAGCCTCACCACCGTCGGTGAGGGCGCCTTCCTGGCGGACGACACGCTGACCGCGCCGTACGAGCTCGGTGGTGGCTGGATGCGGATCGGGCGGGCCGAGATCGGCCGCCGGGCGTTCCTCGGCAACTCCGGGATGACCGCGCCGGGCCGCAGCGTGCCGGACGGCGGTCTGGTCGGGGTGCTGTCGGCGACGCCGAAGAAGGCGAAGAAGGGCAGCTCGTATCTGGGGCTGCCGCCGGTGAAGCTGCCGCGTGCGACGCAGGACGGCGACCAGAGCCGTACCTACGACCCGCCCGCGCACCTGCTGTGGGCGCGGGGTCTGGTGGAGCTGTGCCGGATCGTGCCGGTGTTCTGCTCGGCGGCGCTGGCCGTGCTGACCGTGGCGGCGCTGAGCGCGCTGGGGGCGTGGGCCTGGGCGCTGTCCGGGGTCGTGCTGCTCGCCGTGGGCGTGGTGGCGTGCCTCGTCTCGATCGTGGCGAAGTGGCTGCTCGTGGGCCGGCACCGGAGCGGTGAGCACCCGCTGTGGAGCGGCTTCGTGTGGCGCAACGAGCTGGCCGACACGTTCGTCGAGGTCGTCGCCGTGCCGTGGCTGGCCGGATCCGTGCCCGGTACGCCGCTGATGACGGCGTGGCTGCGCGGCCTCGGTGCCCGGATCGGCAGGGGCACCTGGGTCGAGAGTTACTGGCTGCCCGAGACCGACCTGGTCACGCTGGAGGACGCGACGACGGTGAACCGGGGCTGTGTGCTGCAGACCCACCTCTTCCACGACCGGATCTTGCGGACGGATACTGTGGTTCTCCGTGAGGGCGCCACCCTGGGCCCGGGCGGAATCGTCCTGCCCGGCAGCACCGTCGGGGCCCGCTCCACTTTGGGTCCCGCGTCGCTGGTGATGGCGGCGGAGTCCGTTCCCGACGACACCCGCTGGCTGGGCAACCCGATCGAGGCATGGCGTTCATAGAAGTCGTGACCGGATCGGATACGAAGGGCGGTACAGCGGCACGTCGTACGAGCACAGGGCAGGGAGCAGTCGCAGCGGTGAGCGTTCAGCAGACAGTGGGATCGGACCCGTACTTCCCGGCCAACGGTGATCCCCGCTACCGGGTGCATCGGTACGAGCTCGCGCTGGACTACCGCCCCGGCCCGAACCGGCTCTCCGGCACCGCGCGGCTCAACGCGATAGCGGGCCGTGCTCCGCTCACCGAGTTCCAGCTGAACCTGGCCGACTTCCGGATCGGCCGGGTCCGCGTCGACGGCAAGGCGCCGCACTATACGCACCGCGGCGGCAGGCTGCGCATCCGCCCGGCGAAGCCGATCCGGGTGGGCGCCGCCTTCACCATCGAGGTGCACTGGTCGGGCAATCCCAAGCCGGTCAACAGCCCCTGGGGCGGGCTCGGTTGGGAGGAGCTGGAGGACGGGGCGCTGGTCGCGAGCCAGCCGATCGGGGCGCCTTCGTGGTACCCGTGCAACGACCGCCCGGCCGACAAGGCCTCGTACCAGATCTCGATCACGACCCCCTCGGCGTACTCCGTGGTGGCGGGCGGACGGCTGCTGACCCGTACGACCAAAGCCTCGACGACCACCTGGGTGTACGAGCAGTCGGCGCCGACCTCCAGCTATCTGGTCGGGCTGTCGATCGGGAAGTACCAGACGGTGCTGCTCGGCGACCCGGGGCTCGGCGGCGTACCGCAGACCGGGCATGTCCCGGTGCAGCTACTGACGGAGTTCTCCCGGGACTTCGCGCGGCAGCCCGCGATGATGACACTGTTCGAGGATCTCTTCGGGCCGTATCCGTTCGGCGAGTACGCGGTGGTCGTGACGGAGGAGGAGCTCGATGTCCCCGTCGAGGCACAGGGGTTGTCGCTGTTCGGCGCCAACCACGTGGACGGGGCGCGGGGTTCGGAGCGGCTGGTCGCGCATGAGCTGGCGCATCAGTGGTTCGGCAACAGCGTGTCCATCGCGGACTGGCGGCACATCTGGCTGAACGAGGGCTTCGCGAAGTACGCGGAGTGGCTGTGGTCGGAGCGCTCCGGCGGCCGTACCGCGCAGTGGCTGGCCGCCGCCGCGCACCGGAAGCTGTCCGCGCTGCCGCAGGACCTGGTCCTGGCCGACCCGGGCCGCAAGCTGATGTTCGACGACCGGCTCTACGAGCGCGGCGGGCTCACCCTGCACGCGCTGCGCTGCGCGATGGGCGACGGCGCCTTCTTCCGCATGCTGCGCGGCTGGGCCACCCTGCACCGCAGCGGAGCGGTCACCACGGCGACCTTCACCTCGCACGTCTCGCGCTATGCGGCGGAGCCCCTGGACGACGTGTTCGCGGCGTGGCTGTACGAGACCGCCCTGCCACCGCTGCCGACGCTGGAAGCCCCGGTTCCGGCGCGGCCCACGTACCCGCCGACCAACGCCGATTCCGCATAGGCACAATGGCCGTCATGACCAGTCGTTCCTGCCCCTGCGGACTGCCCGAGCCGTACGCGAAGTGCTGCGGGCGCTTCCACCGCGGTGAGGCCGCGGCGCCGACCGCCGAGGCGCTGATGCGGTCGCGGTACTGCGCCTTCGTGAAGGAGGACGAGGCGTATCTGCGGCGGACCTGGCATCCGCGGACGCGGCCCGCGCGGCTCGACTTCGACCCGGGGATGCGGTGGACCGGCCTGGAGATCCTCGATACGAGTCAGGGCTCGGCGTTCCACTCCGTGGGAACCGTGACCTTCCGGGCCTCCTACTGGGGCGGCTCGCTGCACGAGCGCAGCCGCTTCGAGCGGGTCGACGGGGCGTGGGTGTACGTGGACGGGGACTTCCTGGAGTAGGACCCCCTAGGGTGCCGACCTCCTAGGGTGCCAGGATGTCCAGCTCCTGGAGCGCGCCGACCGTGATCTCGCGGGTGAGCTCCTCCGCGCGGGCCGCGTTGCCCTCCCGTACGGCCTCCGCGACCTGGACATGCAGGGTGACGGCGGCGGGATCAGGATCCTCGAACATGACTTCGTGGTGGGTACGGCCCGCCAGGACCTCCGCGACGACGTCCCCGAGACGGGCGAACATCTCGTTGCCCGACGCGTTGAGGATCACCCGGTGGAAGGCGACGTCGTGGACGAGATATGCCTCCAGTTGATGGCCACGTGAGGTGGCGACCATGCCGAGGGCGCACTCGGTGAGCTCGGCGCACTGCTCGGCGGTGGCGTGCTTGGCGGCGAGGCCCGCGGCGACCGGTTCGATCGCGGAGCGCAGCACGGTCAGCGAACGCAGCTGGTGGGGGCGGTCGGCGCCGGCCAGCCGCCAGCGGATGACCTGAGGGTCGTACACGTTCCACTCGGCCTTGGGGCGGACCGTCACGCCGACGCGGCGGCGGGACTCGACGAGGTGCATGGATTCGAGCACCCGGACCGCCTCGCGCATCACGGAGCGTGACACCTCGAAGCGCTGGGCGAGTT
The DNA here is from genome assembly GCF_042894545.1 of Streptomyces sp. NPDC001530. Taxonomy (NCBI): domain Bacteria; kingdom Bacillati; phylum Actinomycetota; class Actinomycetes; order Kitasatosporales; family Streptomycetaceae; genus Streptomyces; species Streptomyces sp. NPDC001530. Next base: position 97,359 of record NZ_JBIAVS010000006.1, on the reverse strand, counting down.
CGTCCGTCCGCAGCACGCTGCCCGGCGGGTACTCACCCGCCGTGATCGCCGGCCCGAGGGCTTCCAGTACATCTCCGTGCAGCCCCCGGCCCCGTGTGGTCATGGGGTCAGCGTACGAGGCCGCGGTCGCGAACAAAAAGTCAGACTTATATGTCACAGACTCTTGAATTCGTCGTACCTAATGCGTTTCAGTGTCGTCGACATCAGATGTAGATGAAGACAGCGAGAGCACGATGCAGCTGACGCGTACCCCCCATGTCGTCGTGGTCATGGGCGTGGCAGGAACCGGCAAGACCACCATCGGTCCCCTGCTCGCGGCCCGGCTCGGCGTCCCGTACGCCGAGGGCGACGACTTCCACCCGCAGGCCAACATCGCCAAGATGACGGCCGGCACACCGCTGACCGACGAGGACCGGTGGCCGTGGCTGGACGCCATCGGCCGCTGGGCTCACGAACGGGCCGGACTCGGTGGAGTGGTCAGCAGCTCGGCGCTCAAGCGCGGCTACCGGGACCGGCTGCGGGCGGCGGCCCCCGGAGTCGTCTTCGTCCACCTCACCGGTGATCGGGGGCTCATCGAGGACCGGATGTCGCACCGCCAGGGGCATTTCATGCCAACGGCACTCCTGGACTCCCAGTTCGCCACCCTGCAGCCGCTGGAGGCGGACGAGGCGGGTGCCGCCGTGGACGTGTCCGGCGAACCGGAAGAGATCACCGAGCGGGCCGTGGCCGCGCTCCAGGCGCTCGCCCAGCCCTCGCAGTAACCCAAGTCCCCCCTTGTAGTGCCCCTTTGTAGTCCCCCTTCGAAATCCCCGTTCGAAGTCCCCCTTCGTACCTCTCTCAAGCAAGGGAACCACCGTGACCAGACTCAGCGTGGAGATGCTGGCAGCGGACACCGTCGAGCCGATCACCTCGGCGGGCCATGCTCAGCTGGGCATCGCCGTGCTGGCGGGCATCGCCGTCATCGTCCTGCTCATCACCAAGTTCAAGCTGCACGCCTTTCTCGCCCTGACCATCGGCTCGCTCGCCCTCGGCGCGTTCGCCGGGGCCCCGCTCGACAAGACCATCGTCAGCTTCACCACCGGGCTCGGCTCGACCGTCGCCGGCGTGGGTGTCCTGATCGCGCTGGGCGCGATCCTCGGCAAGCTGCTCGCCGACTCCGGCGGCGCCGACCAGATCGTCGACACGATCCTCGCCAAGGCGGGCGGGCGCGCCATGCCGTGGGCGATGGTGCTGATCGCCTCCGTGATCGGTCTGCCGCTGTTCTTCGAGGTCGGCATCGTGCTGCTGATCCCGGTGGTGCTGATGGTCGCCAAGCGCGGCAACTACTCCCTGATGCGCATCGGCATCCCGGCGCTGGCCGGTCTGTCCGTGATGCACGGCCTGATCCCGCCGCACCCCGGCCCGCTGGTCGCCATCGACGCGGTCAAGGCCAACCTCGGCCTCACGCTCGCGCTCGGTGTCCTCGTCGCCATACCGACGGTGATCGTCGCCGGTCCGCTGTTCTCGCGGTACGCGGCCCGCTGGGTGGACGTCCCGGCCCCCGACCGCATGATCCCGACCCGCGCCTCCGAGGACCTGGCGAAGCGCCCCGGCTTCGGCGCCACCCTCGCGACCATGCTGCTGCCGGTCGTGCTGATGCTGGCCAAGGCGCTGGTGGACATCATCGTCGACGACCCGACGAACATGACTCAGCGCGTCTTCGACATCGTCGGCGCGCCGCTGATCGCGCTGCTCGCGGCCGTGATCGTCGGTATGTTCACGCTGGGCCGGGCGGCCGGGTTCACCAAGGAGCGCCTCTCGACGACCGTCGAGAAGTCCCTCGCCCCGATCGCGGGCATCCTGCTGATCGTCGGCGCGGGCGGCGGCTTCAAGCAGACGCTGATCGACTCCGGTGTGGGTCAGATGATCCTGGACATCTCCAAGGACTGGTCGATCCCCGCGCTGCTGCTCGCCTGGCTGATCGCGGTGGCCATCCGGCTCGCGACCGGTTCGGCGACCGTCGCCACCATCTCGGCGGCCGGTCTCGTCGCACCCCTCGCGGCCGACATGTCGACCGCCCACACCTCCCTGCTCGTCCTGGCGATCGGCGCGGGCTCGCTCTTCTTCAGCCATGTCAACGACGCCGGCTTCTGGCTGGTCAAGGAGTACTTCGGCCTGAACGTCGGCCAGACCATCAAGACCTGGTCCGTCATGGAGACGATCATCTCGGTGGTGGCAGGCGCACTGGTCCTGCTGCTCTCGCTCGTGATCTAGGGGTACGGGAATGAGTCACCCTCTCTTCGACATCAGCGGCCGTACGGCCCTGGTCACCGGCTCCAGCCGCGGCATCGGTCTCGCGCTGGCCCGGGGACTGGCGGAGGCCGGCTGCACGGTGGTCCTCAACGGGCGCGACGCCGAACGGCTCACCAAGGCCGCCTCGGAACTGCCCGGTGATGTGCACACCGCGGTGTTCGACGTCACTGACGGCCCGTCAGTGGCCGCCGGGATAGCGGATGTCGAGGAGGGGGTGGGCCCGCTCGACATCCTCGTCAACAACGCGGGCATGCAGCTGCGCGCCCCGCTCCTGGAGTTCACGGACGCGGACTGGCACCGGATCCTGAACACCAACCTCACCAGCGCGTTCCTGGTGGGCCGCGAGGCGGCCCGTCGGATGACGGAGCGCGGCCACGGCAAGATCATCAACATCTGCTCCCTCCAGAGCGAGGTCGTCCGTCCGGGCATCGCCCCCTACGCGGCCACCAAGGGCGCGCTGAAGATGCTCACCAAGGGCATGTGCGCGGACTGGGGTCCGTACGGGGTGCAGGTCAACGGGCTCGGCCCCGGCTACATCGAGACCGAGCTGACCCAACCCCTGGTCGAGGACGAGGAGTTCAGCGCCTGGGTGCGGCGGCGCACCCCGGCCGGCCGCTGGGGCCGTACGGACGACCTGGTCGGCGGGGTGCTCTTCCTCGCCTCTCCCGCGGCGGACTTCGTCAGCGGGCAGGTGCTGTACGTCGACGGCGGCATGACGAGTGTGCTCTGAAGCTCTGAAGGGGACTTGGCGATGCTCGGTTGCGTGATCCACGGCCAGGGCGACCTGCGGGTCGACGAACTGCCCGCGCCCTCCCCCGGCCCGGGGCAGGCGCTCGTCGCCGTCCGGTACGGCGGGGTGTGCGGGTCCGACCTGCACTACTGGCGGCACGGCGGGGTCGGGGACTTCCGGCTGCGGGAGCCGATGGTGCTGGGCCACGAGGTCGTCGGGACGGTCGTCTCGTACGGTGACGGGGCATCAGCATCAGGTCCCGTGCCGGGTACGGCCGTTGCAGTACACCCGGCGACGCCGTGCGGGCTCTGTCCCGAATGCGTCGACGGCCGCCCGAACGTGTGCCGCGACACGCGGTACCTGGGCAGTGCGGCGCGTATGCCGCACGTCCAGGGCGGTTTCGCGGCCCAAGTCGTTGTCCCGGCCGGGCAGTTGCGGGCCCTGCCCGCGGGCCTGGACCTCAAGCGGGCCGCGCTCGCCGAGCCGCTGTCCGTCGCGCTGCACGCGGTACGACGGGCCGGGGCCGTGGCGGGCCGGCATGTCCTGGTGACGGGGGCCGGGCCCATCGGCTGCCTCGTGGTGGCCGCCGCGAAAGCCGCGGGTGCCGCGCGGGTCACGGTCACGGATCTGCTGCCGCGGGCGCTGTCGTACGCCGCTTCTGCGGGCGCGGATGCGGTCGTACGGGCCGACGATCCCGCCGATCCGTCGTGGCCCGCGGAGGTCGACGTCGCCATCGAGGCGTCCGGTGTCGCCGCGGGCCTCGACACCTGCCTGCGGCTCGTGCGGCGCGGTGGGGTCGTCGTGCAGCTCGGCATGCTGCCGCCCGGGCAGAGCCCGTTCGCGGGGAACCTGGTGGTGAGCCGGGAGATCGAGTTGCGGGGGGCGTTTCGCTTCGACGGGGAGTTCGACGATGCGATCGCTCTGCTCGCGGTGGAGCCGGGCTTCGACGCACTGGTGAGTGCGGTGGTCCCGCTCGGGGAGGCGGAGTCGGCGTTCGCCTTGGCGGCGGACCGCAGCCGGTCCTGCAAGGTGTTGCTGGACTTCGGGGCGTAGGGGTGGGTTTTTTCGCCCCCTCCGCCCCTACCCGTCCCGTACCTGGGGGGCTCCGCCCCCCAGACCCCCCGTATCGCGCTTCGCGCTCGTCCTCAAACGCCGGACGGGCTAAAACTCTCCAGCCCCGTCCGGCAGGCAGGGGCGGAGGGGACGGGCTACGGGCGCCAGAGTGGATGCTCTCGCTCCGCCCACTCCCTGGTCACCGATCCCGTGCGCAGCCCCTGGCGGGCCTCCGGATCGGCCAGGGCCATGCCGATGTGCCCCGCGAGGACGATACCGATCGTGAGCGCCAGCCAGTCGTGGACGAACGTCGCGCTGGTGCGCCACATCAGTGGGGTGAGGTGGGTGAACCACATCAGCAGCCCCGTGCCCAGCATCACCAGCGAGGCCCCGGCGATCCAGGAGGCGTAGATCTTCTGTCCGGCGTTGAACTTGCCCGCCGGACGGGACTCCCGGCGCTTGTCGCGCCGCAGCGCCGCCCGCAGCCACACCCGGTCGTGCGCCCCGAAGCGGTTCAGAAAGCCCAGGTCGGCGCGGAACGCGCGGGAGGCAAGGCCCGCCAGGACCGGCACGGGGAGCATCAGCCCCGCCCACTCGTGGATCCGTACGACGAGTTCACGGCGCCCGACGAGCTCGGCGAACTCGGGGATGTACAGGCACGCGGCGGTCGCCACGCACACGCCCATGAGCAGGGCGGTCACGCGGTGCACCCAGTGCTCGGCGCGGGTGAAGCGGCGTACGCGGGAGGAGCGCGGAGACACCGCCGGGGTGTCGTCAACTCGTGGGTGCATCGTCACGTCCGTTCGAGCGGCCGACCCACGCGTCCACGTCGTAGCCCCGGTTCTCCCAGTACCCGGGACGGACGTCCTCGGTGACGGTGATGCCGGAGAGCCACTTGGCGGACTTGTAGAAGTACATGGGGGCCACGTAGAGGCGGACGGGACCGCCGTGGTTGTGGCCGAGGGGCTTGTCCTGCATGCGCAGGGCGACCAGGACGTCGGAGCGCCGGGCCTGCCGCAGCGTGAGGCTCTCCGTGTACGTCCCGTCGAAGCAGGTGAACCGGATCGCCCCGGCCGAGGGGCGCACTCCCGCGGCGTCCAGCAACCGGGACAGTCGTACGCCCTCGAAGGGGGTGCCCGGTACTCGCCAGCCCGTGACGCACTGGACGTCGTGCACGAGGCGGGTCTGGGGCAGGGCCCGCAGGTCGGCGAGGGTGTAGCTCCTGGGGTGGTCGACCAGGCCGTCGACGGTGAGGCGGTAGGTCGTCTCGTCCTTGTGCGGGACGGACGACGCCACCGAGTAGTAGCGGAAACCGCCGCCGTTGGGCAGCAGGCCGGTCAGGCCGGTGGGGTCCTTCTGGGACGCGCCGGCGAGGAAGGATTCGAGGCCGCGCTGGAGCGGTGGCGCGGCGATCACGCCTAGGGCGCCGAGTCCGAGCGTGCCGAGCAGGACACGGCGGCCGATCGGCGCGCCACGCTCCTCCGGTCGCTCCGGACTCCGCTCGTCGGATCGCTCCGGTTCGCGCTCCTCGGGCTGTTCAGGCTTCACACACTGATTCGAGCACCCGCGACCCCCAAAAGGCCAGCGGCGGCGGGTGCCCGTCAGCGTTCCGTAATCACTTCTCACGTGCCGTTCAGCAAGCGTGCTCCGGGCGGGCCGCTTCAGGAGGCGGACTCGGCCGCCTTGTCCAGCTGGAACGCCTCGTTGCCGAGCCCGATCCGGGCGTGCGCCGCGGGCTTGCGGGAGCGCAGCACCAGGCCCTGGATCACGCCGACGACCAGGGCGGCCCCGATGATGGCGGGCAGCAGCCAGCTCAGCGAGGAGTCCGGTCCCGCCCCGACCAGGACGTCGAAGTCCTTGACCGTGTAGACCGCGATGACGAGCAGGGCGACGCCCGAGACCGCGGAGGTGGCGAGGCGCCAGGCCTGGGCCCGCGCGGCGCCGCGGCGGGCGAAGAAGACGATGACGGAGAGCGAGGCGGCCGCCATCAGCACGATGACGCCGAGCGCGCCGATGTTGCCGCCCCAGGTGAACAGGTGCAGCACGGGTGCGGTCGGGTCACCGGTCGGCTTGTCGTCGGCGACCGCGAAGGCGATCACACACACCAGGGACACGGTGGTCTGCAGCAGCGAACCGGTGCCTGGGGCGCCGCTCGTGCCGGCCGTACGCCCGAACGACGCGGGCAGCAGTCCCTCGCGGCCCATGGCGAAGGCGTACCGCGCGACGACGTTGTGGAAGCTGAGCATCGCCGCGAACATGCCGGTCACGAACAGGACGTGCAGGACGTCGGTGAAGGTGCCGCCGAGCCGTGACTCGGTGAGGAAGAAGAGCAGGCCCGCGCTCTGCTTCTGGGAGGCGCCGACGATCCCCGAGGGGCCGGTGGCCACGGTCAGCGCCCAGCAGCTGAGCGCGAAGAAGACGGCGACACCGCCGACGGCGAGGAACATCACGCGCGGCACCAGGATGTGCGGGCGGCTGGTCTCCTCGGCGTACACGGGGGCCTGTTCGAAGCCGAGGAAGGCCGCGATGCAGAAGCACAGCGCGGTGCCGACACCGGCGCCGGTGAGGGTGTCCGGGTTGAAGGCGTGCAGCGACAGGCCCTCCTTCGCCGGGTCGGCGACCGCGGCGATGTCGAAGATGACGACGAGGACCACCTCGATGACCAGCAGTACGCCGAGCACGCGCGCGTTGACGTCGATCTTCAGCCAGCCGAGCGCGCCGACGAGGAGCACGGCCACCAACGCCGGTATCCACCAGGCGACTTCGAGCTCCAGGTAGGTGGAGAACAGCCCCGACACCTCGAAGCCGAAGATGCCGTAGATGCCGACCTGGAGCGCGTTGTACGCGACGAGCGCGACCAGCGCCGCGCCCGCGCCCGCGGTGCCGCCGAGGCCGCGCGAGATGTACGCGTAGAACGCACCCGCGTTGTGGACGTGCCGGCTCATCTCGGCGTACCCGACGCTGAAGAGCACGAGGACGACGCCGAGGATGACGAAGAGCAGCGGCTGCCCGACGATACCCATCACCGCGAATGTGGTGGGCATGACACCCGCGACCACCATGAGCGGGGCGGTCGCCGCGAGGACGGACAGCAGCAGACCCCCCGTGCCCAGCCGGTCGGCGCGCAGGGCGCGCTCCTGTCCCTTGAAGGTGCTGATGGCGCCGCCGTCGGCGGCCGGTCTGCCCGTGCTCGACGTACTCGAAGTGCTCGAACTGCCCGTCGTCATCGCGGGGTCGTCCTTTCGGATGTTCGGATCTCGGGGGCGGTCAGGGGTGGGTCGCGCGTGGGTCGTTCACACCGTGCCGAGCGCGCTGTCGCGTGCGGCACGGAAGGCTTTGTACGGGTCGCGGTCCGGGTACGACCACGGCGCCGGGGTGGCGTGCCCCGCGATGCGGTGGAACAGAGCGGCGGCCTCGGCGCCCCGGCCCTCGCAGTACTTGGCGTGGGCAAGGAAGTTGAGGTCGACGAAGCGGCGCGGGTGGTCGTCGTGCTCCCATTCCAGCCACCAGTCGAAGGCGGCCTTCATCACCTGGCGGGCCCGGCGGCCGACCCAGTGCCCGGAGGCCACGGGATCGGCGGGTTCGCTGCCGGCGGTGGCGAGCACGCGGTAGCGCTCGGCGTGCGCGACGACCGGGAGGATGGCGAGCGGCGAGTCGGCGGGGGCCTGTTCAGCGGCCCAGTTGGCGAAGTCGTACACCTCGTGCAGCGGGTCCTGGCCCGCCTCGGCGCGGCGCTCGGCGAGCCGGGCGAGCATCAGGTGGTGGGCGTGGTGGTGATCGGGGTAGCGGTGGCGCACCTCGTCGAAGAGCTGGACCACGTCGCCCTCGGTGCCGAGGGAGCGCTCCAGGACCAGCAGGCCGAGCCAGGGGGTGGGGTCGGCGGGCGCGAGTGCCGCGGCGGCGTGGCAGGCCTCGCGGGCGCGCTCCGGGCGCTCCTTGCCCTTCAGGGCGCGCTGGACGGTGGCGCAGCCGAGGAGTACGGCGGCGTCGGCGGACTCCGGTTCGGCGAGCTGCCAGTCGCGGGCCCAGGCGAGCGCGGCGGGCTCCTGCGCAAGGACGGTGACGCGATGACCACGCCGATCCCAGTCGTCGCCGGTCGCGGCGAGCAGCGCGCGCACCGCGGTCCACCGCCCCTGGTTCAACGAAGCGCGCGCGGCGACGAGTTCGGCGTCGCCGAGCGCGGCGTCGAAGGCCTGGGCCGCGCGCTTGCGACCGCGGCCGAGGGGAGGCGGGGGTGGTGACACCGCGGGTCGTCCTCACAGGCGCGGTTTGTCAGGGGGTGATCACGCACAGCAAACCCGCAGCCAAGGGTTCAAGTCAAGGGCCGACCGATTCGCTACACGTGTCAACTGCCCTTGTGAGCTGCGGAGTTGAGCCCCTCGCGAACCGCCGTACCCGGTGAGCTCACCGCCTCGTCGAGCTCACCGCTCCTCGACCTCAACGCCCCCAAGCTCAACGCCCCTCGAGCTCAAGGGGCGGTGAGCTCGCCGGCGGTCAGTCCACCGCCTTGGCCGCCGCCCGGCCTGCCGTACGCCCGGAGAACAGGCAGCCGCCCAGGAACGTACCTTCGAGGGACCGGTAACCGTGCACCCCGCCACCGCCGAACCCGGCGGCCTCTCCGGCGGCGTACACGCCCTCCAGCGGGTCGCCGCCCTCGGTGAGCACACGCGAGGAGAGATCGGTCTCCAGGCCGCCGAGGGTCTTGCGGGTGAGGATGTTGAGGCGGACGGCGATCAGCGGGCCCGCCTTGGGGTCGAGGATGCGGTGCGGGGACGCGGTACGGATCAGCTTGTCGCCGAGGAACTTGCGGGCGCCGCGAATCGCCGTCACCTGAAGGTCCTTGGTGAACGGGTTGGCGATCTCCCGGTCACGCGCGACGATCACGCGGCGCAGCTCCGCCTCGTCGATGAGCGGCTCCTTGGTGAGCGCGTTCATACCGCGGACGAGCGCGCCGAGGTCCTTCTCGACGACGAAGTCCACGCCGTTGTCCATGAACGCCTTGACCGGCCCGGGCACTTCGGCGCGCGCCCGCCCGATGACGTCCTTGACGGACTTGCCCGTGAGGTCGGGGTTCTGTTCCGAGCCCGAGAGCGCGAACTCCTTGCCGATGATCTTCTGGTCGAGCACGAACCAGGTGTAGTCGTACCCGGTCTTCATGATGTGTTCGAGCGTGCCGAGCGTGTCGAAACCGGGGAACAGCGGGACCGGCAGGCGGTTGCCGCGTGCGTCGAGCCAGAGGGAGGAGGGGCCCGGCAGGATGCGGATGCCGTGGTTCTCCCAGATGGGGTTCCAGTTCTGGATGCCCTCGGTGTAGTGCCACATGCGGTCGCGGTTGATGAGGTGGGCGCCCGCCTCCTCGGCGATCGCGAGCATCTTGCCGTCCACATGCGCGGGTACGCCGGAGATCATCCGCTCGGGCGGAGTGCCCAGCCGCTCGGGCCAGTTGGCGCGTACGAGGTCGTGGTTGCCGCCGATGCCGCCCGATGTGACGATCACCGCCTGGGCCTTGAGCTCGAAGGCGCCGGCGACCGTGCGGCCGCTGGCCTGGCCGCGCTCGATGCCGGACGGCTCCAGGATCTCGCCGGTGACCGTGTCGACGGCGCCCGCGCTGCGCGACAGGCCGGTGACGCGGTGGCGGAACTTCAGCTGGACGAGGCCACGGGCGACCCCTGCTCGTACGCGCCGCTCGAAGGGTGCGACCAGACCCGGCCCGGTCCCCCAGGTGATGTGGAAGCGCGGCACCGAGTTCCCGTGCCCGTTGGCGTCGTAGCCGCCGCGCTCGGCCCAGCCCACCACCGGGAAGAAGCGCACGCCCTGCCGGTGCAGCCAGGAACGCTTCTCGCCGGCCGCGAAGTCGACGTACGCCTCGGCCCATTGACGCGGCCAGTGGTCCTCGGGCCGGTCGAAGGCGGCCGTACCCATCCAGTCCTGGAGGGCGAGCGCGTGGCTGTCCTTGATGCGCAGGCGGCGCTGCTCGGGCGAGTCGACGAAGAAGAGTCCGCCGAAGGACCAGTGCGCCTGGCCGCCGATGGACTGCTCCGGCTCCTGGTCGAGGAGGATCACCTTGCGGCCCGCGTCGACGAGCTCCGCGGTCGCCGCGAGCCCCGCGAGGCCCGCTCCGATCACGATCACATCTGCGTCGTAGGCCATGGGCCCGTCCTCTCGCATTCCGACTGGTCGGATCGGCGTCGTCATGAGGGGTACTCATGAAGTCCCCCACGAGGTCACCCAAGAGATCCCCCGTGAGGGTCGTCATGAGGGTCGCCATGAGGTGTTTGTCACGAACCGATCGGCATCGTCGCTGGTTGGTGAGACATTAGTGGTGGTTGACCGCGCTGGTCGGCCACAGCGTGTTACTGATCGGTCAGATCCTTCGGCAAGAAGAGTGACCGAGTCAACTGCCTGGTTCCGGGGACTCCGGGGGCAGTCCCCGACCCATGGCACTACAGTCGGCGGAACGCAACCGTGGCCCGCACTGACTCCTGATGTATTGAGGTACCCAGCGTGTCGGTTCTCGTTCTGATCCTCGCCGTGAGCGCGGCCTGTTGTCTTGGCTTCGGCTTCGTGCTCCAGCAGAACGCCGCCTCACATGCGCCGCTGAGCGACTTCCTCTCCCCCCGTCTGCTGCTCGACCTGATCCGGGTCCCCCGGTGGCTCGGCGGCATCGGGCTCATGGTGTGCGGCATGGTCCTGGGCGCGATCGCCCTGGGCAAGGGCGAGGTCTCGCTGGTGGAACCGCTCCTCGCGACAAACCTGCTCTTCGCCCTCGCGCTCTCCCGCCACCAGACCAAACAGCCGCTGGGGCGGCAGGGCTGGGCCGGGCTCGCGCTGCTCGCGGGCGGCGTCTCCGCGTTCATCGTGGCCGGCCAGCCGCAGGGCGGCGACGCCGTCGCCAGCCCCCTCCGACACTGGCTGATCATCGGAATCATGGTCGGCCTCGCGCTGCTGCTCACCACCTATGCCAAGCGGTCACGGCTGAGCGGCGGGCCCGTGCTGCTCTCGCTGGCCGCGGGGCTGCTGTACGGCGTCCAGGACGCGCTCACCCGGGTCAGCGGGCAGCGGTTCGGCGCCGGTGGCTGGAGCGAGCTGCTCACCGGCTGGCAGCCGTACGGGGTGCTGGTGCTCGGGGTGACGGGTCTGGTCCTGGTCCAGAGCGCCTTCGAGACCGCACCGCTGCGGATGTCGCTGCCCGCGCTCACCGCGGCCCAGCCGCTGGCCGGGATCGTCTGCGGGGTGGGCTTCCTCGGGGACCAGCTCCGTACGGACGCGGCAGCGCTCGCCTGGCAGGCGGCGGGGCTCGCGGGCGTGGTGGTCGGGATCGTGCTGCTCGGGATGCATCCGGCGATGCCGGCGGGGACCGCGGTGGCGGAGCGGTCGCGGGATCTCCAGTCGCATTGAGGACGACGGTCCGGGTGGCGGGGACGGTGCCGCTCGCGCGGGGCTTGGGGTTGCGTGGATCGGTCTCGGCGCTGCCGCGTGGATGGGGCTCGGGACTGCAGCGTGGATCGGGCTCGGCACTGCTTGGATGGGGGCATGAGTGTGCATGGGGACGGAGGCATGAGTGTGGATGCGGGCATGAGTGCCGCTGACGAGATCCTCGACATCGTGGACGAGAACGACCAGGTCATCGGGCAGTCTCCGCGAGGGGAGGCGTATGCGCGGGGGCTGCGCCACCGGTGCGTGTTCATTCAGGCCCGGGACGCCGAGGGCCGTGTCTTCGTCCATCGCCGGACGCCCACCAAGCTGGTCTTTCCCTCCCTCTACGACATGTTCGTCGGCGGAGTCGTCGGGGCGGGGGAGTCCTACGACGACGCGGCGCTGCGCGAGGCCGAGGAGGAGCTCGGCGTCTCCGGGCTGCCGCGGCCTGTCCCCCTCTTCAAGTTCCTCTACGACGACGGTGCCGGTCAGAGCTGGTGGTCGGCGGTGTACGAGGTCCGCTGCGAGCTGCCGGTGAATCCTCAGGTGGAGGAGGTCGCCTGGCACGACTTCCTCCCGGAGGAGGAGGTGGAACGGCGCCTGACGGAGTGGGCCTGGGTGCCGGACGGCTTGGCCGCGTACGAGCGCCTCAGGGACTACCGTGCGGTGGACTGAACGCACGGGGTTTTCGCCCCCTCCGCCCCTACCCGTCCCGTACCTGGGGCTCCGCCCCAGACCCCGCTCCTCAAACGCCGGAGGGGCTGATTCTTAGCCTCCGGCGTTCGAGGACGAGCGCCTCAGCGCGATACGGGTCCCGCGCCGGCGTCGGATGCCCGTCTCCGGCGCGGCGCAGCGCCCCGGTAGGGTCCTGGGCGTGATCGAACTCGTGCGGAATGTCCGGTTGTGGTTTGCGCCGCAGGCGATTCGGGAGGAGGGCAGTACGCCCGACTACCGGTTCTCGTTGGCGAACGAGCGGACCTTTCTGGCATGGCTGCGCACCGCCCTCGCCCTCATCGGCGGCGGCTTCGCCGTGGACCAGTTCCTGCCGGACCTCCGATGGGGCTGGCGAGTCGGCCTCGCCCTGGCCCTGCTCGGAGCGGGCGTGCTCTGCTCGCTGCGCGCCGTCAACCACTGGATCCGGTGCGAGCGAGCCATGCGACGAGGCGAAGACCTGCCGGTGTCGCGCTTTCCGGCCGTGCTGAGCATCGCCGTCGCGGTCGTCGCCATCGCGATGGTCCTCGTCGTACTCGTCGGCTGGGCAGGATGACCGCGCCTGCCGGGGAACGCGACCCCGGCCTCCAGCCGGAACGCACGCGGCTCGCGTGGCGCCGTACGACCCTCTCCAGCACGGTCGCCGCCGTGCTCGCCGCGAAGACCGCCCTGCACGGCGGCCCCTCGGTGGCCGGCCTCCTGGCCTGCGCCCTGTGCTGCGCGCTGTGGCTGGGTTTCCTGGCGGTCGCCCATCGCCGTATCCACGTACTCGCGGTGTCCGGCCCGGACGGCCCGCCGGCACTCACCTCCCGGCATGCGACGGCGGCGACCCTGTGCACGGTGGCGCTGGCCGTATGCGCGGCGACGCTCGTGTTCTGAGAGCCCCAGCAGCCGAACAGAACAGCTCAGCGGGCCGCGCAGGGCAGGGCTCCTGGGCTCCTGGGCTCCTGGGCTCCTGGGCTGCGAACCGTTCTACCGGCTCAGTCCGTCCAGTCCACCGTCACCACGATCTTCCCCCGCGTATGCCCCTCCGCGCTCAGCCGATGTGCCTCCGCCGCCCGCTCCAGCGGAAACGTCTCGGAGACATGGACCGAGACGACGCCCTGCGCGGCGAGGTCGGACAGGGTCTGGAGGTCGTCCGGGTCCGGGCGTACGAAGTAGTAGCGGCCACCGAAGCCGACCACGTCGGGGTCGGCGATGGAGCCCAGCCTGCCCTCGGGTGCCAGCAGGTCGGCGGACGTCCTCATCGTGTCGCCGCCGATCGTGTCGAAGGCCGCGTCGACGCCCTCCGGCGCGAGAGCCCGTACGCGCTCGGCGAGACCCTCGCCGTAGCTGACGGGCTCGCCGCCCAGGGACCGTACGAAATCGTGGTGGGGTTCGCTCGCCGTGCCGATCGCCCGGGCGCCCAGGTGGCGGGCGAGCTGGACGGCGATCGATCCGACGCCGCCCGCGGCCGCGTGGACGAGAACGGTGTCGCCCTCCTTCACGTCGAGGACCTTGGTGAGCATCTGGTACGCGGTGAGCCCGACCAGCGGCAGGCCCGCCGCCTCCTCGAAGGAGAGGTTCAGGGGCTTGCGGGCGAGAGTGCGGACGGGAGCCGCGACATACTCGGCGCAGGTACCGCGCGAGAGGAAGTCCTCGCGGGCGTAGGCGATGACCTCGTCGCCGACCGCGAACTCGGTGACGGCCGCGCCGGGTTGGACGACCACACCGGAGACGTCCCAGCCGGGGATCACCGGGAAGACGGGGTCCAGGATCCCGTCGAGGTACCCTTCGCGGCACTTCCAGTCGACGGGGTTGACCGACGCCGCGCGCACCTTCACCAGGACAGTGTCGGGCCCGACCTTGGGGTCCCGGACGTCTCCGTACTCCAGGACGTCGGGCCCGCCGTACCGGCTGTAGCTGATCGCCTTCATGCCCTCGACCCTCCGGGGTACTCGGACGCCACGCAAGCCGGAATAGCCGGAATTACTACACTTTGTGGCGCTAGCCTGAGCCGTCCTTCCACGCCACTTCCGAAGGTGAGCACCATGACCCTCCTTCACCAGGAGCACCCCACCCACGAGCACACCCACGGCCCGGACTGCGGTCACGCCCAGGTGCGGCACGGGGACCACGTCGACTACGCGCACGACGGCCATCTGCACCGCGAACACGCGGGCCACTGGGACGAGTGCGAGCCGAGCGGTCACACCGCGCACGAGGGGCACGGCCACCAGCACGGCACGGACTGCGGGCACCCCGCCGTGGCGCATGGCGACCACCTGGACTATCTCCACGACGGCCACCGGCACGCCCAGCACGACGGGCACTGGGACGACCACTAGGGCCTGTCCGGCGGACCGGCCACTGAAGCGGCCCGCCGCCCGGCGTCTCCCCCGGATCCCTTGCCTCGCGGAGGCTCCGCCTCCACGGATTCCTGGCCTCCGGAGGGAGACGCCGATCACGTTTCGCGCACCCGCTGGACGACATACCGACTGGTCGGCATCATGGTCACGTCCCGTCTTTTCCGTGTGCGTAGGAGCAATGATGAGCCCAGACCACCCGCCAGGTCTCGATCTCGACCAGTTGCGCGGCCTGCTCGACCGCGAGCGGCCCGGACTGGTGAACGGCCCCCTGACCGGCCGGCTGATCGAGGGCGGACGGTCGAACCTCACGTACGCGGTCACGGACGGCTCCGCGAAGTGGGTCGTACGCCGGCCTCCGCTGGGCCATGTGCTGGCCACCGCGCACGACATGAAGCGTGAGCACCGGGTGATCAGCGCGCTGTACCCGACGGCCGTGCCGGTGCCCCGCCCAGTGCTGCTGTGCGAGGACGAGTCGGTGCTCGGCGCGCCGTTCTACGTGATGGAGTTCGTGGAGGGCACCCCGTACCGCACCGCCGAGCAGCTCGCCCCGCTCGGACCGGAGCGCACCCGCGACGCGGTGCTCGGGCTCGTGGACACGCTGGTCGAGCTGCACTCGGTGGACCCCGCCGAGGTGGGCCTCGCGGACTTCGGCCGGCCCGAGGGCTTCCTCGACCGGCAGCTGCGCCGCTGGGGCAAGCAGCTGGACGCCTCCAGGAACCGTGAGCTGGCCGGGATCGACGAGTTGCACGCGGCGCTGGGACGCGAACTGCCCCACTCCCCCGCCCCCGCCGTCGTGCACGGCGACTACCGGCTCGACAATGTGCTGATCGGCCCCGACGACCGGATCAAGGCCATCCTGGACTGGGAGATGTCCACGCTCGGCGATCCGCTCACCGACCTGGGGCTGCTGGTGATGTACAGCGCGCCGCTCGATCTGCCCAACTCCCCCATCAGCACCACCGCTTCGGCCGCCGGGCACCCGGCCTCGGCCGAGATCGTCGAGCGGTACGCCGCGCGCTCGGGGCGCGACGTGTCCGCCGTCTCCTGGTACACGGCGTTCGCCTGGTTCAAGCTCGCCGTGATCCTGGAGGGCATCCACTACCGCTACACGCTCGGCCAGACGGTCGGCGCGGGCTTCGACCGCATCGGTGAACTGGTCCCCTTCTTCATCGAGCACGGCCTGACCACCCTTCAGGAAGGCTGATCCGCCATGGACTTCGCATTCGACGCGCGCACCGAAGAGCTGCGCCAGAAGCTGCTCGCCTTCATGGACGAGTACGTCTATCCGGCGGAGGCCGTCGCGGAGGAGCAGCGCGCGCGGCTGGCCTCGCCGTGGGACACGCCTGCCGTGGTCGGGGAGTTGAAGGCAGAGGCACGCAGGCAGGGCCTGTGGAACCTCTTCCTCCCCGACTCCGAGTACGGGGCCGGGCTCACCAACCTCCAGTATGCGCCGCTCGCCGAAATCACCGGCCGCAGCCCGCACTTGGCGCCGACCGCGCTGAACTGCGCCGCGCCGGACACCGGGAACATGGAGGTGCTCGCGCAGTTCGGCGACGAGCAGCAGAAGAAGCAGTGGCTGGAGCCGCTGCTCGCCGGTGAGATCCGCTCGGCGTTCGCGATGACCGAGCCCGAGGTGGCCTCCTCCGACGCCACGAACATCACCACGCACATCGAACGGGACGGCGACGAGTACGTCATCACCGGCCGCAAGTGGTACATCTCCGGGGCGATGAACCCGGACTGCAAGATCTTCATCGTGATGGGCAAGACGGACCCGGAGGGGCCCGACATCCGTCGCCAGCAGTCGATGGTGCTCGTCCCGCGCGACACGCCGGGTGTGGAAGTCAGGCGCGCCATGCAGGTGTACGGGTACGAGGACCACTCCCACGGCGGGCACGCGGAGGTCGTCTTCGACCACGCCCGGGTGCCCGTGAGCAACCTCGTCGGTGAGGAGGGCGGCGGTTTCGCCATCGCCCAGGCGCGGCTCGGGCCCGGGCGGATCCACCACTGCATGCGGCTGATCGGCATGGCCGAGCGGGCGATCGAGCTGATGTGCAGGCGGGCGGTCTCGCGTACCGCGTTCGGCAAGCCGCTCGCCCAGCAGGGCGTCGTCCAGAACTGGATCGCCGACGCGCGTGTCGCCGTCGAGCAGCTGCGTCTCCTGGTCCTGAAGACCGCCTGGATGATGGACACCGTCGGCAACCAGGGCGCCCACACCGAGATCCAGGCCATCAAGATCGCCACCCCGCGCACGGTCGTCGACATCCTCGACAAGGCCGTCCAGCTGCACGGAGCGGGTGGTGTCAGTCAGGACTTCCCGCTCGCCGAACTCTGGGCGAGCGCCCGAACCCTGAAGCTCGCGGACGGCCCGGACGAGGTCCACCAGCGGTCGCTGGCGCGACGGGAGATCAAGAAGTACGTGTGACCCGCCGGGGGGTGGGGGTCTTTTCTTCGCCCCCGCCGCCCCTACCCGTCCCGTACCTGGGGCTCCGCCCCAGACCCCGCTCCTCAAACGCCGGAGGGGCTGAATCTTTCGCAGGCCGGGGCTGAATATCTTTCAGCCCGTCCGGCGTTTGAGGACGAGCGCGAAGCGCGATATGGGGGGTCTGGGGGGCGGAGCCCCCCCCAGGGACGGGACGGGCAGGGGCGGAGGGGGCGAAACAAACCACCCCCGGCTACGGTCGTAGCGCGCGCAGGAGCAAGTCCGCCAAGTGGTCCGCGACCTGCTGCGGGGTGAGCGGGCCGTCGGGGCGGTACCACGTGGACAGGTGGTGCACGGAGCCGAAGTGGTAGTCGACGACCAGGTCGGCGGGCGTGGCCGTGGAGAAGACGCCCTTCTTCTGGCCCTCTTCGATCAGCGCACGGAATCGCTCGTGGTAGCGGCGACGCTCGGCGCGCACCTGCTTGTGCTTCTCCGGGCTGAGGTGATGCATGGACCGGAAGAAGATCGACGCGTCGTCGAGGTTGTCGATCGTCGTGACGACCACGTCGGCCGCGGCACCCCGCAGCCGCTCCTCAACAGGCGCGTCGGCGTCCGCGAAGGCATCCAGCCGCTCCTGCTGAATGCGCAGCACGCGCGCGTACACCTCGTGCAGGAGGTCGTCCTTGGAGCCGAAGTAGTGGTACAGCGCCCCCTTGGTGACGCCCGCCGCCTCGACGATCTCCTGCACCGAGGTGCGGTCGTAGCCCTGCTCGGCGAAGAGCCGGGTGGCGGCGGCCAAGAGCCGCTGCGGGACGGGCGTACCGTCACCGTCCGTCGTCCTGGCCACTGCCGCCACCTGCCTTCCAAGCGTTGTTGTTCAACGTGTCGTTCAACGCGTCGTTTGACGTGTTGTTTAACGAATTCCCGTGCGCTCCAGTGCCTTCTGGTGCGCGCTAGTGCTCCTCATGGGGCCGGGAACGGAGTTCCCGACGGAGGATCTTCCCACTCGCCGTCTTCGGCAAGTCGGGCAGGATCTCCACCTGCCGCGGATATTTGTAGGCGGCCAGTCTCTCCTTGCAGTACGCGGCGAGCGCGTCGGGGTCCTCTTCGGCACCCGGCCGCAGGCTGATGTACGCCTTGACGGTCTCTCCGCGGTACCCGTCGGGTATCCCGACGACGGCCGCTTCCCGGACCGCGGGGTGCGTGTAGAGAACGTCCTCGACCTCGCGGGGCCACACCTTGAAACCGGACGCGTTGATCATGTCCTTCTTGCGGTCGACCACGTAGAGCCAGCCGTCGGAGTCCATGAAACCGATGTCGCCGGTACGCAGCTCGCCGTCCGGGAAGGTCTCGGCCGTCGCTTCGGGGCGCCGCCAGTAGCCGGGCACGACCTGCGGTCCGCGTACGAGGATCTCGCCCTGCTCCCCGAACGGCACCTCCTGGCCCTGGTCGGCGACGATGCGGACGACCGTGTCGGGGCCCGGTACGCCGACGGCCAGCGTCCCCGAGACCGGGTCGACGGGAGCCTCCCGTCCGGGCGGCACGGAGGCGCAGGGCGCGGTGCACTCGGTGAGCCCATAGCCGTTGCGGATGTAGGGACCGAAGCCGGTCCGGAACTTCTCCACCAGGGCGGGCGGCAGCGGCGCTCCGCCGGAGGAGATGATCACGAAGGAGGAGAAGTGGTCCGGCGTGACCGCCGGGTGCGCGGCCAGCGCCATGAACGCGGTCGACGGGCCCACGGTGTACACGGGCCGGTGCTCGGCGAACGCGTCGAGGACGACCCCCGCCTCGAAGCGGTACGCGAGGACCAGCGTGCCCGCGCTGTTGAGGCAGGCGGCGAGCTGGCAGACCATCCCCGTGATGTGGAACAGCGGCGCCAGCGCGAAGTAGACGGGCGCCTCGGGCAGCCCGAGACCCGTCCGCTGCCGCTCGGCGTTGTACATGATGTTGCCGTGCGTGTTGGTGGCCCCCTTGGGGGTGCCGCTCGTGCCCGAGGTGTAGCTGATCAGCGCGGTGTCGGAGGGGCCGAGGTCACGGCCCTCGGGGGCCTTGTGGCCCTGCCGCGCGACGGCCACGAGGTCATCGGTACCCTCCGCGACCGGCAGCCGCTCAAAACCCAGCACGCGCGCGTCGTTGCGAGTTTGGAGATCCAACTCACAGGCTGTCAGTACCACGCGTACGGGTGAGTCGGCGGCCGTCTCTCGCAGATACGACTCCCACGCGCGGTCCGAGCACACCAGGGCGCTCACGTCCGCGTCGTGGAGTACGTGCCCGACCTCGCCCGACTTGTACATCGGGTTGACGGGCACGACCGTCGCGCCCGCCTTCCAGGCACCGAGCAGGGCCAGCACGAACTGCGGGGAGTTCTGCAGCAGGATCGCGACCCGGTCGCCGCGCTCCAGGCCGCGGGCGGCGAGGTGCCCGGCGACGGAGTCGCTCAGCTCGTCCACCTCGCGGTAGCTCAGCCGCCCGTCGAAGTAGGCGAGCGCGATACGGTCCGGGGTGTGCGTCACGGCCTCGCGGAAGGCGTGCACCAGGGTGTCGGCGGGGCTGATGGGGGTGCGCTGGGCGTCGTTGAGCAGGGCCACCCAGGGCCGGTCGGCATAGGTCGTCACTGACCGGCCTCCCACTTCTGCTGGATGTGGTTCATGTTCGTCAGCCAGCGGTCGGGCTCGGCGGCCCGCACCTGGTAGTACCCGGCGACCTCGGGGTGCGGCAGGATCAGGAAACGGTCCTCCTCGATCCCCTTGAAGAGCGCGTCGGCGACGTCCTCCGGCTCGATGGCGGTCGGCTGGAGCACCAGGTCACCCGCGCTGCCGGTGGCGTCGAGCATGTCGGTGCGCACGCCCTGCGGACAGATCGCGTGGACCTTGAGACCCCGGTGGCGGTACGTCAGCGAGAGCCACTCGGCGAAGGCGTACGCGCCGTGCTTGGTGACGCTGTAGGGCGCGGCGCCGATCATGGTGAGCAGTCCGGCGGCCGAGACGGTGGAGACGAATCGGCCGCTGCCGCGCTCCAGCCAGGCCGGGAGCAGCTCGTGGGCTGCCCGGACGTGCGCCATCACGTTGACGTCCCAGGCGAGCGCCCAGACCTTCTCCTCGGCCGCTTCCGAGCCGCCGGAGGCGAGCCCCGCGTTGGCGCAGTAGATGTCGACCGTGCCGCCGAGGGCGTCGCGGGCCTCGGCCACGATCGCGGACGCGTCGCCCGGGACCGCGATGCCGCCGATCTCGTCGGCCACGGCCTTCGCCTTGTCGGCGTCGAGGTCATTGACGACGACCCGGGCACCCTCCGCGGCGAAACGGCGGGCCAGCGCGGCCCCGATGCCGCCTCCCGCTCCGGTGACGACCACTCCGGCATCCTGCACGGCTTCCACCATCGGTCTCCTTCGACGCGACGCGAATCGGCTCCCCTGCGCCGCCAGACTAACCAGTCGGTATGTAACGAGGGAAGGGGGACCACGCCCCCGTAAGGGGCGCGGGGCTGTGACCTATGCGGCTCCGCCGCGTGGGCGCGACAAGCCACGGACAACCCGCAGCTTACGAACTCCCCGGGGAGCGCTTAGCGTGCTTATGCCAACCTTCCGCGATCACGGAGGTCACACGATGCGCCTGTCGAGACGGACCCTGCTCGCAGCCGGCACAGCCGCGGCGGCCCTGACACCGGTTCCGAGCGCGGCGCCCAAGGGCGCCGGCAAGCCGCTCCGTACCGGCTTCGAGCGCCTGCGAGAAGACGGCTACGCCCAGCTCCGCGGCCGGCGGATCGGCATCGTCACCAACCCCACCGGCGTCACCCGCGACGTACGCCACATCGTCGACGTCATGCACGCCGACGACCACGTGAACCTGATCGCCGTCTTCGGCCCCGAGCACGGTTTCCGCGGCACCGCGCAGGCGGGCGGCTCCGAGGGCCGCTACGACGACCCGGCGACCGGACTGCCCGTCTACGACACATACCTGAAGAGCGGCCAACCGCTCGCGGACATCTTCACCGCCTCCGGCGTGGACACCGTCGTCTTCGACATCCAGGACGTGGGCGCGCGCTTCTACACGTACATCTGGACGCTGTACGACTGCATGGAGGCCGCCCAGCTCGCGGGCAAGCGCTTCGTGGTGCTCGACCGGCCGAACCCGGTGACCGGGCGGGCGGCCCAAGGGCCCGTCCTGCACAAGGAGTTCGCGACGTTCGTCGGGCGGCAGCCGATCGCGCAGGCGCACGGGATGACGGTGGCGGAGCTGGCCCGGCTGTTCAACGGGGAGTTCCTGACGGCGCCGGTGGCGCTGGACACCGTACTGATGTCGGGCTGGAAGCGCTCGGAGTTCTACGACGCCTCCGGCCTGCCCTGGGTGCCGCCGAGCCCGAACATGCCGACGGCCGACACCGCCCTGGTGTACTCGGGTACCTGTCTCTTCGAGGGGACGAACCTGTCGGAGGGTCGAGGCACGACCCGCCCGTTCGAGCTGCTCGGCGCGGAGGGCATCGACGGACGATGGGCACGTGAAGCCGGCCAACTGGACCTGCCCGGCGTGCACTTCAGGGAGGCGTACTTCGCCCCCACCTTCTCCAAGTTCCAGGGGAAGACCATCGGGGGCGTGCAGATCCATGTGCACGACCGGGCCGCGTACGACCCCGTACGCACCGGCGTCGCCCTCCTCGTGACCGCCAAGAAGGTCTGGAGCGGCTTCACTTGGCGCTCGGACAACTGGATCGACAAGCTCACGGGCTCGACGCTGGTGCGCACGATGATCGACGCCGGGGCGACTGCCGACGAGGTGGTGGCGGCCTGGCAGGACGAGCTGACGGCGTTCCGGCGGGTACGGAGGGAATACCTCCTCTACGGTTGAGTGACGGATGAGTCGTGACGTATGGCCAACCTTCGCCACCAGTAGGACGATGCGCCCAGATCGCATCACCCACGGGGGACGAGGGGGCTTGTCATGGCGGATCCGGCAGTGAGTGTTTCTCCCTACTGGGAGCTCACCTTCGACGCGGACGGGGACGTCGACGGCCGGGAGCGCGACCGGCTGCTCAAGGACGTACCGCAGCGCAAAGTCCGTGACCTGGTCGTCTTCGCGCACGGCTGGAACAACGACCGCTCGGGCGCCACCCGGCTCTACAGCCGCTTCTTCGAGCCCCTCCCGGAGCTCGCGCCGACCGCGCGCCTGGGATACGTGGGGGTGGTGTGGCCCTCGATGCGGTTCTCGGACGAGCCGATCCCGGACTTCCCGGCGTCGGTGGCCGCCGCCACTCCCCTACGACCGGTCCTCGACAAGAACACCCGGCACGCACTCCTGGAGGTGTTCCCGGGCCGCGCGACGGTGGTCGAGCAGATCGCGCGGCTGCTGGACCAACAGCCTGACGAGGGCGCCTCGTTGGAGGAGTTCGGACGCCTCGTACGGCTGCTCGTCGAGGTCCGGCCGCAGGGCCCGCAGACCTCCTTCGCCGCGGACACGCTGGCGGAGGGGGTGCCGGAGAGCGACCCCGAGATGCTCTTCGGGGACACGGCGACGGTCTGCGGCGAGTTCGCGCAGGCCCTCGCCGAGGCCGAGACTCCCGGCACCACGTCGTTCGCGCTGCCACGGCTGTGGGACGGCGCGCACGAACTGCTGCGCCAGGCCACGTACTACGCGATGAAACGGCGCGCCGGCACGGTCGGTGAGCGTGGGCTCGGGCGTGCGATCGGGCAACTCGCCGCGGCGGCGCCGGATGTGCGCGTGCATCTCGTCGGGCACAGCTTCGGCGGGCGTCTGGTCTCCTTCGCGCTGCGCGGACTGCCCAAGGGCGTGCGCACGGTGAAGTCGGTGACCCTGCTCCAAGGGGCCTTCTCGCACTACGCGTTCGCGGCGCGGCTGCCGCACGACCCGCGGGCGAGCGGTGTACTGGACGGCCAGCACAACCGCATCGACGGCCCGCTGGTGTGCTGCTACTCCCACTTCGACTCGGCGCTCGGCACGATCTATCCGCTGGCCTCCCGGATGGCGGGCGACTCCCGGTCGGTCGCGGCGGACTTCGACATCGGCCGCGCCCTGGGCGCCAAGTGGGGTGCGATGGGCCACGACGGGGTGCAGGCGGTGGCGGGTACGAAGACGTTCACGCTCGCCGACGCCCTGCGCACGCAGCTGCCCACCTCGGGGTGTGTGAACATCGACGCCGCCGCGGTGGTGAAGCGCGGCGGGCCCCCGTCCGGGGCCCACAGCGACATCTGCCACCGGGAACTGGCGCAGGTGGTGATGGCGGCGGGCCGCATTCGGTGACCCGCCGCCGCTCCACGTGCTTACCGGTGTGATGTGTACTCCACCACCTGCTGATAGGTCGGCCGGTTCTGCCAGCTGATCTTGCCGTGCTTGATGCCGCCGAGGGTGCGCTGGACGATCGAGTCGGCGCACCACTGGTCGCCCGCGGAGCACTGGTCGTCACCGGGGTAGACGGCGGACGCGGTCTTCCCGGCCGCCTCCTTGAGCGTGCTGATCAGGGTGTCCCGGCAGGCGCTGAGGCTGCCGCCGCCGCAGTACTTCTGCGGCAGACCGCCCTGCACCGACTCTCCGAGGACCGCCCGGATGTCCTTGTCGACATAGCTCCACCAGCCGTACTGGAAGGAGCTTCCGGCGTGCGCGCCGGTCGGGCCGTGCGCCGCCGACGGCGACTCGTCGATGGGGAGGTTGTTGCCGAACGCGGTGTACAGGTCGCTGCCGAGCCCGGGCTGGAACTCCGCCTTCACCAGCAGCGGCCACCAGGCGTCCAGGATGCGGATCGCGTCGGCGTTGGCGTAGGTGTGCGATCCGGACGAGGTCTCCGTGCGCCTGGCGCCCGCCGTCACCCACGCGGACAGCTTGCTGACGGCCGCCGCTGCCGTGGAGTCCGTGACCGTCGAGCTGTTGATGACCTTCAGCAGGTCCGGCAGCACGTCCTCGGCCCGCAGGTCGGCCAGGGCCGCGTCGGCCATGGCCTTCACCAGCGCGGTCCTGGTCACGCCGCCCGCCGCGACCAGCTTCTTGACCCGGTCCTCGAGCAGGTTGCCGCGGTGGACCGAGCCGTCACCCCAGGGGGCTGTCGTGTAGTCCTTGGCCTGCTTGTTGTTCCAGGAGATGTAGTAGTCCTGGTCGATGGAGTTGGGGTGGGCGGACGCCGCCGTGTAGTCGGCGGTGTTGGTCGCCGGGTTCCAGTTCTTCCACTCGTACGCGGACTGCGCCCACACCGGGAACTCGGCGTCGACACCGGTGGCACGCACCGGGTTGTCGCCGCTGTTGTAGTACGCGGTGTGCGAGGAGTCGGCGTAGAACCAGTTGAAGGTGTAGTTGATGTGCTGCACCGCGCTCTGGAAGGTCGCCGGGCTCTTGACGTAGTCCGGGTCGTTGAGCATCTGGAAGCCGATGATCGAGTCGGCCTCGTGCATGAAGGAGGAACGCAGGGTGGTGTACGCGACCTTCTTGCCGCCGACCGTCGCGCGGTACTCCACGGGGCCGTACTTGGTCCGGTAGACCTGCATCCGGTACGAGCCCGCCGCCGTGCCGTCGGCGGTGGTCGGCTTCCAGGAGTTGGTCTGCTCGACCTTGTCCATGGCCGTGCAGGTGCCGTGGTACAGGTAGTGGTAGTCGTCCTGGCACAGCTCGACGGCGTACGTGTCGATGATGTCCTGGCCGGAGGTCGTCGCGCTCCAGGAGTAGTCCTGGCCGCGGCCGAGTTCGACGTACATGCTCAAACCCGCGAAGGAGGCGCCGCGGGCGCTGATGCCCGGGCCCTGGATCT
This sequence comes from Streptomyces sp. NPDC001530, assembly GCF_042894545.1. Taxonomy (NCBI): domain Bacteria; kingdom Bacillati; phylum Actinomycetota; class Actinomycetes; order Kitasatosporales; family Streptomycetaceae; genus Streptomyces; species Streptomyces sp. NPDC001530. The sequence continues at coordinate 72,644 of NZ_JBIAVS010000006.1, read as the reverse complement.
CCTGGAGCATCAGCAGCTGGGGCGCGAAATAGCCGGTCTGCGGGCCGAAGACGGCGATCGGGTGGCCGCTGGCGGTGTACTTGCCGCTCACCACGAGGGCGTTGGACATACCGCGCTTGGCCGAGGTGAGGGAGGTGGTGGCCGCCGTGGCCGAGGCGCTGGTGGCGCTGGAGGTGGCCGCGCTGCCGGTGCGGTCGTAGACCAGTTGCTCCTGGGTCACCGAACCGGCGTCGGGGAGCGCCTCGCCCTGCGGGCTGTCCGGCTTGCTCGCGTACGGGAAGCTCTCGCCGTTGTGGACGGTGAGGACCGCCTCCGGGTCGTTGCGCTCGCGGAAGGACTCCCAGACCTTGGTGCCCTCGGTCACGCCGTACTTGGACTGGGCGGCGAGGAGTGAGATGGCGTTGTTGACCTCGCCGCCGCCTCCGGAGCCGAAGAGCGCGCCGATGACGGAGGCCAGCGCGACCAGGTCGGTGATCTTGAAGCGCGCGATGGTACCGGCGTTGGTGATGGAGTCCTTCCAGCCGGTCAGGACGTACTCGCCGGGGAAGTAGCGGCCGCTGTCGGAGGCGTCGATGTAGGCGTTGATGCCGTCGAGGTAGGCATTGGCGTCGGCGAGGGCCTGCTGGCCGCGGGCGCCTGCGCTCGCGACCGCGTTGTCGATCTGGGCCTGCAGATCGGCCTCGGTGTAGGGCGCGTTGCGCCAGAACTCCTGCTCCAGGCCCTGGTTGGAGGCCGCGCCGCCCGCGAAGGAGGTCAGCTGGCCGCGTCCGACGTGCCGGAACACGTCCATCAGCCACAGCCGGTCCTGGGCGGCGGCGTACCCGGCGCCGTACTCGGTGCCGTAGCGGGTGGTACCGGTGATGTGCGGGACGCCCGTCTTCTTGTCGCGGACGATCGTGACGTCGCTGCGCGGCTTCGTGGTCGAGGCGACCTGATCCGAAGCGACCCCGAAGGACGCGTCGTTGAAGAAGGTGTTGATCTTGGTATCGGTGAGCGTGGAGTAGCCCGAGGCCAGGTTGCCGTAGGGGGCGAGCTGGTCCTCGGCGTGGTCCGGCTGGGTGCCGAAGGCCTGGTTGAGGAGGATCTGGGCGAGGGTCGCGTTGCCGTTCTCGCCGGGCGGGAGGATGTCGGAACACTGGCCGCCGCAATAGTCGTTCGCTGCAGCCGCCGACGATGCTGCCGAGGTGTCGGCGGCCGCCGCCTGGGAAAGCGGCGACAAAAGACCGGCCATGAGCACGCATATGGATGCCGCGCCCAGGAACTTGGGGAATCTGCGGGGAGTTCTCAGTCTGTCGAGGATGGTGCGTGGGGTGCGCCGTGGCATGGCAGCTCCTCCCGACGGGGGTGGGCCGGACGTTACCGCCGGTATCCCCGAGATTGAAGATGAACATGCGTCAGTTTTTGGGATTCATCGACGCCGGACAGCGCCATCGACAGGCGGCTGACAGCGGCGGGAGGTAGGCCGGGAGCAACTCGGCGGGTGGCTTATGGAGGTCATCGAAAAATGGATGGAGCCGAATCGCTTGTCGATACGTCTATTCGGCGACGTCCGTACGACGACGCCGAAGTGACCGAAGTACAGGTGCAGGTGTGACGGAGGTGCAGGGCGATGGCCGGTTTCCGGAGTCTGGCGAGACAGGTGCGAGATCCGAGGTGCGATCTGGCACTGCGGCGGTACTCACTGCGCAAGTGCCTTGAGCGGTTCGCCCCTTACGGGCACCGGGCGACCTGGGACCACCTGTGCTCCCGGGCCGGGTTCGGTCCCGAGGACCGGTCCCCCGATCCAGCGCGGCTCGTGGCCGCACTGGACGAGTTGGAGGAGGCCCGCTCCGTCTGGCTCGCCTACGAGGTCGAGTTCGCGCAGCGTCGCAAGAAGGAGAAGCACGACGGGCTGCGCAGGCCGGGCAGTGTCGACGACTGGCACCGGCTGACCTGGGGCGGCTTCGGGGTCGCGTGGTGCGACGACCCGCTGATCCACCCCCATGAACCCCTGGCCGAGGTGCTGCGCCGGCTGATCGCCGCGCTGGAGCGCGAGCCGGGCTCGGTCTGCCCGGTGTGCGCCGGGGAGCGCCTGATATGGAAGTACGACCTGGCGCACGAACCGTCGTCGGGTCCGGTCTGCACGAGTTGCGGGATTGTGGTGCCGCGGCCTGTTCTGACGCCTGAGGCACTGGCGGGGGCCAGGCAGGGACGGCTCCTGGTATCTGCGTGAGCGCCCGGTTGAGCGGCTGGTTGAGCGCCCGGTTGAGCGGCTGGGAACTGCGGGTGAGTCGTCGGCTGCGGGTCTTTCGTGGCTGGGCGCGCTCACCCGGCGGAGCCGGACAATGTCACAGCCCCGCGCCCCCAGCGGGCGCTTCACGCACCGGGGTTGTCAGTGGTGGCTGGCACTATCGGGAGCATGGTGCAGGTCTGTGTGAACGGAGCCCGGGGAGCCGGTGACGGCGCCGCCGTGCCCATGTCGCCGGGAGCGATGGCCGAGTCCGCTGCTCGGGCCGTCGCGGCCGGGGCCACGGACGTCCATGTCCACCCCAAGTCGCCCTGTGGACAGGACACGTTGTCGCCGAAGGCGGTCGCGGCGACGCTCGAAGCGATACGGGCGCAGGTGGGCGTTCCGGTCGGCGTGACCACGGGCGCCTGGGCCGAGCAGGACCCCGCGGCCCGAGTCGAGCGCGTCCGCTCCTGGAGCGTCCTGCCCGACCACGCCTCGGTCAACTGGCATGAGCCGGGCGCCGAGGAGGTGGCGGCGGCGCTCCTCGACCGCGGGATCGGTGTGGAGGCGGGCATCTGGTCCGGCACGGAGGGCGCCGCGCGGTTCGCCGCGTCGCCTCTTGGTCCGCGGGTGCTGCGCGTTCTGGCCGAGGTGATGGACACCTCCCCGCAGACGGCGGAGGAGTCGGCCCGCACCCTCCTCACCGACCTCGGCACGGCCCACGGGCGCCCCGTCCTGTTGCACGGCGTGGAGGCCGGCGCCTGGCCGGTGCTGCGACTCGCCGGACGGCTGGGGCTCGCCACGCGGATCGGCCTGGAGGACACCTTGGTCCTGCCGGACGGGGCGTGGGCGATGTCCAACGGTCAGTTGGTGGCGGAGGGGTTGGTTCAGTACAGGGCGGCCCAGCGCCTGTCGTAGTGAGTTCGGTCCCTCAGGGCTCTGCGGCACTGTGCCCGGTGTCGCCGCGGGCCGAAGATCCCGAAGGTACCAGCCGCAAATCCGCTCGCTCCAGTGCTTTCCCCTCCGGACAGTTGGGGGCGATGAAACCCGGCTGAGGAACCCGAGGAGTCCCGAACATGTCGACGCTGCGTGTCACCGCCGAAGTGCTGACCATCCATGAGCATCCGAACGCCGACGCGCTCGAACTGGCCCAGGTGGGCCTGTACCGGGCCGTTGTCGCCAAGGGCGCCTACCGCACCGGCGAGCGCGCCGTCTACATCCCCGAGCAGTCCGTGCTCCCGGCCGAGCTGATCGAGGAGCTGGGGCTCACCGGGCGGCTGGCGGGCAGCAAGTCGGACCGGGTCAAGGCCGTACGGCTGCGCGGTGAGCTGTCGCAGGGGATCGTGTGCCGCCCGAAGGCACTGGCGGACGTCGACCTGTCGAGGGCCGCCGAGGAGGGAACGGACTTCGCCGAGGCGCTCGGCATCGTCAAATGGGTGCCGCCGATCCCGCCCACGATGGACGGCGACGTCGAGTCCGCGCCCGATCTGCTGCCCTGGGTCGACATCGAGAACATCCAGCGGTACCCGGACATCTTCACGCCGGGCGAGCCCGTGGTCCTCACCGAGAAACTGCACGGCTCGGCCTGCCTGCTGACGTACCTCGCGGACGAGGGCCGCGTGCACATCTCGTCGAAGGGCTTCGGCGCCAAGTCCCTGGCACTGAAGGAGGACCCGCGCAATCTGTACTGGCGCGCCGTCCACGGCCACGGCGTCGCGGAAGCCGCGGCCCGGCTCGCCGAGCGGCTCGGTGCGCGCCGGGTCGGCATCTTCGGTGAGGTGTACGGGGCGGGCGTACAGGACCTGTCGTACGGCGCCGACGGCCGCCGCGAGTCGCTCGGCTACGCCGTGTTCGACGTGTCGGCGGAGATCGACGGCGAGGTCCGCTGGCTGGACCCGGCGGCGCTGCTGGACGGCGAACTCCCGCTGGTGCCACGGCTGTACGAGGGCCCGTACGGCATCGAGCGCGTCCTGGAGGTCGCCTCGGGCCGGGAGACCGTGTCCGGGCGCGAGCTGCATCTGCGTGAGGGCGTCGTGATCCGCCCGGCAACCGAGCGGTACAGCCCGGTGACGGGCGGCCGTGCGATAGCGAAGGCGGTCAGCGCGGCCTATCTGACGCGGAAGGGTGGCACGGAGTACGAGTAAACCGCCGGGGGCGGGGGTGGCGGTATCCGGGTGCGGGGCCGGTGGTATCCGGACGCGGGGCGGTAGGAGTCGGGCACAGGGCCGTAGCGCTCGGGCGCGCGGCGATGGGAGGTCGGCGCAGGGCCGGAGGGCTCGGGCACAGGGCCGTAGCACTCGGGCGCGCGGCGATAGGAGTCAGGCGCGCGGCCGGAGGGCTCGGGCGCTGGGCCGGAGGGCTCGGGCGCGCGGCGATAGGAGTCAGGCGCGCGGCCGGAGGGCTCGGGTGCTGGGCCGGAGGGCTCGGGCGCGCGGCCGGGGGGCTGGGCGCTGGGCCGGAGGGCTCAGGCGCAGGGCCGTAGCACTCGGGCGCGCGGCGGTAGGAGTCGGGCGCAGGGCCGCAGGGTCGGGCCCGGGGCGGTGGGGAGCCGCACTCAGCGGCAGTCCCCCGCCGTCTGCTGCTCCGGCTCCGGCTGCCGCTCCTTCTCCTGCGGTTTCCGCTGGGCGGCGGTGCGTTCGACCATGAGCCGGGAGCCGGTCAGGCGCTCGCCGAAGACGTCGTCCGGGTTGGAGAGCACGCAGTTCTCCAGGGACAGACAGCCGCAGCCGATGCAGTCGGTGAGGTGGTCGCGCAGCCGGCTCAGCTGCTTGATGCGCTCGTCGAGCTCGGAGCGCCAGGCCTCCGAGAGCCGGGCCCAGTCCTCCCGCGTCGGGGTGCGCTCCTCCGGGAGTTCGGCGAGGGCCTCGCGGATGGTGGCGAGCGGGATGCCGACGCGCTGGGCGGCGCGCACGAAGGCGACGCGGCGCAGCGCGTCGCGGTGGTAGCGGCGTTGGTTTCCCGTGGTGCGGCGGCTGCTGATCAGGCCCTTGGACTCGTAGAAGTGCAGGGCGGAGACGGCGGCGCCGCTGCGGGCCGACAGCTGGCCGACCGTGAGTTCGTGGATCTTCTCGGGAATCTGGGGCACCCCTCGAACCTTACCCACCTCGTCACGCACGCGGTGCGTTGACAGGAGCCCCTCGCCCGACCATGCTAAGCAGTTGCTTAGACATAGCGACGCGGGAGGCCAGGGACATGGCAGAGCCGAGGATCTTCACGTCCGCCGACGAACTGAAGGCGGCGGTGGGCGAGCAGTTGGGTCACAGTGACTGGCTGGAGATCGACCAGAAGCGGATCGACCTGTTCGCGGACGCGACGGGCGACCACCAGTGGATCCACGTGGACCCGGAGAAGGCGGCGGCGGGGCCCTTCGGGACGACCATCGCGCACGGGTATCTGACGTTGTCGCTGCTGCCCGCGCTGGTGCCGCAGGTGATGCGGGTCGAGGGCATGAAGATGGGCGTCAACTACGGCTCGAACAAGGTGCGTTTCCCCGCGCCGGTGCCGGTGGGGTCGCGACTGCGCGCGACTGCGGTCCTCACGGAGGTCACCGAGGCCGGGGGCGGAGTCCAGGTCACGGCCGCGGTGACCGTTGAGCGCGAGGGTGGGGACAAGCCGGTGTGCGTGGCGGAGTCGGTCTCTCGCTACTACTTCTGAGGGTCGTGACGAAAGCCGCGGGTCGTCTGCCGGCTGCGGGCCGCCTGCGGCTGGTCGCGCCCACGCGGCGAAGCCGCACAAGGTCACAGCCCCGCGCCCCTTTCGGGGCGCGGCAGTGCGCCGGCGCCTACTCCTTGACCCCCACCATCCGCAGCACGAGGTCGGCATAGAGGGCGCCGACCTCATCGGGCGTCCTCGGGCCGTTGACGTTGAACCAGCGGGCCACGTCGATGCAAAGGGAGAGGATGGCGAGCGTGGTGCCGGGAATGTCCGGGACATCGAAGTCGCCCGCGGCCACGCCGTCCTCGATGATGCCGCGCACCTCGGCGTCGACCTGGCGGCGCAGGGCGATGATCTCGGCGCGGGCGTCCGGGCCGAGCGAGTCCAGCTCGTACTGCACAACCCGTGCGGTGGTGCGCCCGCCTGCATGCCAGCGGACGAAGGAGCTCACGGCGTCGGCGAGCCGCTCGGTCGCACTGCCTTCGCCCTGGGCGGCCGTCCGCAGGATGTCGAGGGCCTTTTCGTGGCCGATTCTGCTGATCCGGTGAAGCAGCTCTTCCTTGGTCTTGTAGTGGATGTACAGCGCGGCCGGGCTCATGCCCGCGCGGCCGGCGATGTCCCGGGTCGTCGTCGCGTGGTATCCGCGCTCGGCGAAGGCCTCCACGGCGGCGACGAGCAGCCGCCGGGCCGCGTCCGGGGTGACCTCGGCCCACGGCTGCATCTCGCCGCCGGCCGTCTCCTCCGCCGTACTCATCGCGTGTTCGCCCCTTCCCATGGCAGGGAGAACACCATACCCCCGAACCTGAGCGGGCGCTTAGTGTGCCCGCTCAGCGCGCTGCGTCCTGCCGGTCCCGGATCACCTTGGCCAGCGTGAAGGACGAGGTCACCAAGTAGAGGACGGCGACGCCCAGGAAGGAGCGCACCCAGGCGTCGGCCTCCAGTTTGAAGATGCCGATGGCGGTCGCGACGATGGCGACGGAGAACGAGGCGACCGCCTGGCCGTAGAAGGCCGCGGTGGACTGCTGCTTGGCCGGGGTCCCATTCATGTTCATGTTCATGCGGACCAGGGTCTGACGATGTGGCCGCGACCACATCCGCTCGGATACTCAGCCCGTGTACTCAGAAGTCAGCAGGCCGAGAGCGCGGTTCAGAAGGCGGTTCAGAAGGCCGACACTCCTGTCAGCGCACGCCCGATGACCAGCTTCTGGATCTGGCTGGTGCCCTCGTAGAGGGTCATGACGCGGGCGTCGCGCAGCAGCTTGCCCGCCGGGTATTCGTCGATGTAGCCATAGCCGCCGAAGACCTGGAGCGCGTTGTTCGCGGCGCGCACGGCGGCCTCGGAGGCGAAGAGCTTGGCCTTCGAGGACTCGGTGGTGAACGGCAGCCCGCGGTCGATGAGATCGGCGACCCGCCAGGTCAGCAGGCGTGCCGCGTCCACGTCGACGGCTATGTCGCTGATCAGCTCCTGCACGAGCTGGTGGTGGGCGATGGTCCTGCCGAACTGCTCGCGCTCGGTCGCGTACGTCACCGCCGCGTCCAGCGCCGCCTGGGCGATCCCGACGCAGCCCGCGGCCACGGACATCCGCCCCTTGGCGAGCGCGGACATGGCGACGGCGAACCCCTTGCCCTCGGGCGCCATCAGGGCGCTCGCGGGCACGCGCACGTCCTCCAGGACCAGTTCGGCTGTGGCCTGTCCGCGCAGGCCCAGCTTGCCGTGGATGGCGCGGCGGGTCAGGCCGGGGGTGTCCGTCGGCACGAGGAAGGCGGAGATGCCCTTGTGGCCCGGGGCATCGGTCGACCGGGCGAAGAGGAGTACGACGTCGGCCCAGGTGCCGTTCGTGATGAACATCTTGGTGCCGTTGATGACGTAGTCGTCGCCGTCGCGCACGGCCTTCGTCGACAGATGGCCGGCGTCCGAGCCGGTGCCGGGTTCGGTGAGGCCGAAGCAGCCGACGTACTCGCCGGAGGTCAGCCCCGGCAGCCACCGCCGCTTCTGCTCCTCGCTCCCCCAGTGCGCGATCGACTTGGCGACCAGGCCCAGCGAGACGGAGACGATTCCGCGTACGGAGGAGTCGCCGCGGCCCAGTTCCTCCGTGACGAGGCAGTACGCGAGGTGGTCGCCGCCGCTGCCGCCGTAGTCCTCGTCGATGGTGAGCCCGAGGAAGCCGACCTCGCCGAGCTTCTTGACCATGGACCGGTCGACGTCCTCCGCGCGGTCCCACTCGATGACATGGGGGGCGATCTCGCGGTCCACGAAGTCCTTGGCGAGCTGCCGGACGGCGGTCTGCTCCTCGCTGAGCTCCAGGTTCATACCGAGTCACCCCACAGATAGACGGACAGCGGACCGAGAAGCAGCGGATCCGGATGTAACGGACCTGGACGTGGCGGGCTTCGACGCCCCACACCGAAGGCGCCACACCGAAGGCCGTACACCGAGGGCCGTACACCGAGGGCCGTACATGGAAAGCCGTACATTTAAATTAGCACTGCTAGTTTCAATGTGCAGCCCTACTATGTGCGCCATGGCCCGACCGCGCAAGCCCCTGCTCAGCACCGACCGCATCGTCGAGACGGCACGTGCACTGGTGGACGCCGAGGGCCTGGCGGCCGTCTCGACGCGTCGGCTCGCCGCCGAGCTGGGGGTGAGCGGGCCGTCCCTCTACAACCACTTCCGCACCAAGGACCAGATCCTGGAGGCGGTCGCGGACTCGGTGAGTGCGCAGGTCGATCTGTCGATGTTCGAGGGCGGCCGTGAGTGGCGTACCGCCCTGCACGACTGGGCCGTCTCCTACCGGGCGGCCCTGCGCGACCACCCGAACATCGTCCCCGTCCTCGCCCGCGGGCCCGGGCGCCGGCCTGCCGGGCTGCGGCTCGCCGACGCGGTGTTCGGGGCCATGGTCGATGCGGGGTGGCCGCCGGCTCAGGCCACGTCGATCGGGGCGCTGATGCGGTACTTCATCATGGGGTCCGCGCTCGGCTCGTTCGCCGGGGGCTTCGTGGACGACGCGGACGCGTACGATCCCGCCGACTATCCCCACCTCGGGCAGGCTCATCTCCTTGCCGAGCAGCAGGAGAAGATCGACGAGCGGGCGTTCGAGACGGGGCTCAGTGCGTTGTTGGACGGGCTGGCGGTGCAATACGAGCGGGTGGCTCGGGGGGACTAGAGGGTTTTCGCCCCCTCCGCCCCTACCCGTCCCGTACCTGAGGGGCTCCGCCCCCCAGACCCCCCGTATAGCGCTTCGCGCTCGTCCTCAAACGCCGGACGCGCTAAAACCTTCCAGCCCCTCCGGCGTTTGAGGAGCGGGGTCTGGGGCGGAGCCCCAGGTCGGGACGGGTAGGGGCGGAGGGGGCGAGAAACCCACCCACCCCCGCCCCACCATCTTTCGGTCCGTGCCGAAGTGTTCGTGTCGCATGCTGGGGGCATGACGAGGCCGAAGGATCCGGTGGGACCGGGGCTCGCGGCGCTGGCCGGGCTGATGGCGGACGAGACGCGCGCAGGGTTCCTGCTGGCGCTGCTCGACGGGCGCGCCTGGACCGCCGGTGAGCTGGCGCGCTACGCCGGAGTCGCACCGTCGACCGCCAGCGAACACCTGGACAAGCTCGTGACCGGCGGCCTGCTCACCGAGGAACGACAGGGCCGGCACCGCTACGTACGCCTGGCCGACCCCCGCGTCGCCCAGCTCGTCGAGGACCTCGCCGCCCACGTCCGGCCGAATGCGGCCGAACGCCCGCGCACCCTGCGGGAGTCCAGCGCGGGATCGGCGATGGCGCGCGGCCGCACCTGTTACGACCACCTCGCCGGCCGGCTCGGCATCACGCTCACCGACGCCCTGACCGGCCGCGGACTGCTCCGCCAGGACACCGGGTTCGCGCTCACGGATGCCGGACTCCGGTGGTTCGACACCACGGGAATCAGCCTCGACCGCACCGGCCGCCGCCCCCTCACCCGCGCCTGCCTCGACTGGACCGAGCGCCGCCCCCATCTCGCGGGGACCGCCGGCGCGGCGCTCTGCCGGCACGCCCTGGACGCCCACTGGTGCGTACGCATCGGCTCGGAACGCGCGGTCAAGGTCACCCCCGAAGGCGAACGCGCCTTCGGGGAGCTCCTCGGCATCGAAGCGACAGCGCTCCGCTGACCACACCCTCCCGGTCCGAAGTCCAAGCCCCACCGCCGCGTCCGAAAGCCGCCAGCCCCACCCCCGCACCCCCACCTAGCCTCAGGAGCATGATGAACACGCCCCGTCCCGCGCCGCCCACCCGTCGCTCGGAACTGCTGGCCGCCGGCGCGGCGACCGTCACCGTCGTGCTGTGGGCCTCGGCCTTTGTGTCGATCCGGAGCGCGGGGGCCGCGTACTCGCCGGGTGCGCTGGCGCTGGGGCGGCTGCTGGCGGGAGCCGTGGCACTCGGGGCCGTCTGCCTGGTGCGCAGGGAGGGGTGGCCGCCGCGCGCGGCATGGCGCGGGATCGCCATATCGGGGCTGCTGTGGTTCGGCTGCTACATGGTCGTCCTCAACTGGGGCGAGCAGCAGGTGGATGCCGGCACGGCGGCGCTGGTGGTGAACATCGGTCCGATCCTCATCGCTCTGCTCGGCTCCCGTCTGCTCGGTGACGCGATGCCGCCGCGGCTGCTGGCGGGCATGGCGGTGTCGTTCGCCGGCGCGGTCGCCGTGGGGCTGTCGATGTCCGGGGAGGGCGGTTCCTCGGTCCTCGGGGTCGTGCTGTGTCTGCTGGCCGCCGTGGGCTACGCGGCCGGGGTCGTCGCGCAGAAGCCGGCGCTCGGCCGGGCGAGCGCGCTCCAGGTCACGACGTTCGGCTGCCTGGTCGGGGCCGTCGCATGTCTGCCCTTCACCGGGCAGCTCGTCCGGGAGGCGGCCGACGCGCCCGCCTCGGCGACCCTCAACATGGTCTACCTGGGCGTCTTCCCGACCGCGCTGGCGTTCACGACCTAGGCATACGCCCTCGCCCGTACGACCGCGAGCCGCATGGGCGCGACGACGTACGCGGTGCCCGCCCTGGTGGTGCTGATGTCGTGGCTGTTCCTCGACGAGGTCCCGGGGCTGCTCACCCTGGCGGGCGGGGCGCTGTGTCTGGCGGGTGTGGCGGTGTCCCGTTCCCGTCCGCGCACCGGGAAGGCCACGGTCCCGGCGCGCACGACGGAGCGCACGACGGAACCGCGGCCCGAGCCCGAGCCGGAACAGGCCTGATCCAGGGCTCCCTGACACCAGCCGGGTCAGCTCTCGCCCGACGCCGCCCTGTTCGCGAGGATCCTGATCGAGACGAGGGCGATCACCGCGAGCCCGATGATGTACGCGGATACGGCCATCGACGTGCCCGTCGCCTCGAGGAGCAGCACCATGACGAAGGGTGCGAGTCCGCCGCCGAACACGGCCGCGATCTGGTAGCCGAGCGAGGCGCCCGTGTACCGCATCTCGGGCGTGAACAGCTCGGCGAACAGGGCGGCTTGAGGCCCGTACATGATGCTGAGGAAGCAGCTCGCGACGAAGGTGCCGACGGCCAGCCACACCAGCGAACCGGTGTCGATCAGCAGGAACAGCGGCACGGCCCACAGCGCGATGCCGACCGCTCCGAGCGCGTAGATCCTGATGCGCCCGATACGGTCGGAGAGCGCGGCCGACGCGGGGATCAGCACCAGCTGAGTGAGGCTGACGCAGAGTGAGACGGTGAGCACCGCGCCGCGTTTCATGTCGAGTTCGCGGGTGGTGTAGTCGAGGACGCCCGTGATGAGGATGTAGAAGGTCGCGGTGTTCACGGCGAAGGAACCGCCCGCGAGGAACACCGTGCCGAGGTGCCCGCGCAGGATCGTGCGCAACGGAGAGCTCTTGGATCCCTTCTCCTCGGCCGTCAACGCCGCTTCCGCTGCCCGGAATTCGGGGGTCTCCTCGACGCGGGTGTGGATGTACCAGGCGAGCACGAGCACGAACAGGCCGACCAGGAACGGCAGCCGCCAGCCCCACGCCGCGAACGCGCTCTCACTGGTGGTCGCCCCGGCGACGAGGAAGACCGTGTTGGCCGTCACCACGCCGATGGGGACGCCGAGTTGGACGAAGCTGCCGTACACGCCCCGCTTGCCCTCGGGGGCGTACTCGGTGGCGAGCAGCATGGCGCCGCCCCATTGCGCGCCGACGGCGATGCCCTGTACGACGCGCAGGGCGACGAGCAGGATCGGGGCGGCGATGCCGATGGTGTCGTACGTGGGGAGCAGGCCGATGCCCGTGGTGGCCAGGCCCATCAGGGTCAGGGCGAGCACCAGCATGGGTTTGCGGCCGCGCTTGTCGCCGAGCTGCCCCGCGATGACTCCGCCGAGCGGACGGGCCAGGAAGCCGACGGCGAAGGTCGCGAAGGAGGCGAGGACGCCCGCGGACGAGCTGCCCGCCGGGAAGTAGAGGTCGCCGAGCACCAGGGCGGCGGCGATGCCGAAGACGAAGTAGTCGTACCACTCGACGGCCGAGGCGAGCGCGGCCGCGGTGGCCACCTTGCGTCGGTTCCGTACAGCGGGGGAAGTGGCGGACCGAGGGGGAGCGGATGGTGCGGAAGGTGCCGTGTCCATGCGTGCACACTCCGGTGGGTGCGGGGACGGAACTGGGGGGTGGCCGCGGTTCCGGGGAACATACTGACCGGACGGTACGGGGGTCAACGGGTTGTGCAGCAGCAGTTTTTACCTGCACATGGCAACCATGGACGGCCGTGCGCATGCCGAAGACCCCGGCCGCCTCGGCGGCCGGGGTGCCGGACAGAACCGGACAGACCCGGATTAGAAGACAACCAGGGCGCGGCCGCCCTTGCCCGCGATCATGTTGTCGAAGGCCGCCGGGATGCCCTCGAGGGCGATCCGGTCGGTGACCAGAGCGCCGAGGTCGAGGCGGCCGGCGCGGATGTGCTCCGCCAGCACCGGCAGATCACGCGCCGGGTCGGAGTTGCCGTACACGCAGCCCGAGAGCGTCCTGCCCCAGTGGAAGATCTCCAGCGCGTTGAAGGTGACCTGCTGGTCCTTGCCGCCGATGCCGACGACCGTGGTGCGGCCGCCGCGCCGGGTGGAGTCCCAGGCGGTGCGGATGGTCACGGCGCGGCCCACGCACTCGACGGCCACGTCGACACCTTGTTTACCGGTGAGGGCGCGGATCTCGCGCGCGGTGGTGTCGGAGGCGACGACGTAGTCCGTCGCGCCCGCCTCGCGTGCGAGCGACTCCTTCTCCGGCGAGACGTCGACCGCGACGATCTTCGAGGCGCCCGCGATCCGGGCGGCCTGGAGGGCAGCCAGCCCTACCCCGCCGACCCCGAACACCGCGACCGTCTCGCCCTGTCGGACCTTGGCGGAGTGGTGGACGGCGCCATATCCGGTGAGGACGGCGCAGCCGAGCAGGGCCGCGTCGGTGAGGGGGACGCCGTCCGGTACGGGCAGGACGCATCCGGCGGCCACGACGGTCTCCTCGGCGAACGCGGCGACGTTCAGGCCGGGGTGGAGGTCACTCCCGTCGGAGGCGCGTCGCGCGTACACGTCGCCCGCTCCGGTCAGCGCGTTGGCGCACAGCCAGACCTCGCCGAGCGAGCAGGCGTGGCAACTGCCGCAGGACGGCGCCCAGTTGAGGACGACGCCGTCGCCGGGCGCGACATGGGTGACGCCTTCGCCGACGGAGACGACGGTGCCGGCGCCCTCATGGCCGAGGACGGCGGGGACGGGCACCCGCATGGTGCCGTCGGACAGGGAGAGGTCGGAGTGGCAGACCCCGGCGGCGGCGATCCGGACGCGGACCTGGCCGGGGCCGGGTTCGGGGAGGTCGATCTCGGCGATCTCCAACGGAGCGCCCACGGCGGGAAGTACGGCAGCGCGAACCATGTGCGTGCTCCTGGGCCTAGAACTGGAGGGACTTGGTCTGGAGGTACTCGGAGAGCCCGTGCGAGCCCAGCTCACGGCCCACCCCCGACTGCTTGTAACCCCCGAACGGGGCAAGGGGGTTGAAGCGTCCGCCATTGATGTCGACCTGACCGGTGTCGAGCCGCCGCGCGAAGGCGACCGCCTCGGCCTCGTCGCCCGCCCACACCGCGCCCGCGAGCCCGTACACCGTGCCGTTGGCGATCCGGAGGGCGTCCTCCTCGTCCTCGTACCGGATGATCGACAACACCGGTCCGAAGATCTCCTCCTGAGCGATCGTCATGTCGGGTGTGACGTCCGCGAAGACGGTCGGGCTGACGAAGTACCCCTGCTCGCACGGCGATTCGGGGCCGCCCGCGACGAGCCGGGCGCCCTCCGCGACGCCCTTGTCGATGTAACTCCGCACCCTCGCCTGCTGCTTGGCGTTGACGACCGGGCCGATGCGGTCGCCGTACTTCGCCGCGGCGGCCGCGGCCAGCTCGACCGCCTGGTCGTACTGCGCGGTGTGCACCAGCATGCGCGTCCAGGCGCTGCACGTCTGGCCGGAGTTGGACATCACGTTGGCGACGCCGACGTTGACGGCCTTGGCGAGGTCGGCGCTCGGCAGGATGACGTTGGCGGACTTGCCGCCGAGTTCGAGGGCGACCCGCTTGACCGCGGCGCCGGCGGTCGCGCCGATCCGCTTGCCGACGGCCGTGGAGCCGGTGAAGGAGACGAGGTCCACGTCGGGGTGTTCGGCCAGGGCCTGCCCGGCGACCGGGCCGAGGCCGGTGACGAGGTTGAAGACACCGGCCGGGACGCCCGCATCGGCCACGGCCTCGGCGAAGAGCTGGGCGGTGAGCGGGGTGTCCTCGGCGGGCTTCAGCACCACCGTGCAGCCCGCGGCGAGCGCGGGGGCGACCTTGGCGACGATCTGGTGCAGCGGGTAGTTCCAGGGCGTGATCGCGCCGACGACGCCGACGGGCTCCTGGTAGACGGTCGAGTTCCCGACCTTCTCCTCGAAGGCGTACGTCGCCGCCAGTTCGGCGTACGAGCCCGCGACCGCGATCGGCACGCCCGCATGCACCGTCTGCGAGAACGCCAGCGGTGAGCCGAGCTCGGCGGTGACGGTCTCGGCGATCTCGTCCTTGCGGGCGACGAGGACGTCACGCAGGGCGGCGAGCTTCACGGCGCGCTCGGCGGGCGGGGTCGCCGCCCAGCCCGGGAAGGCGGCACGTGCGGCCCGTACGGCGGCGTCGACGTCCTCGGCGGTGCCCGCCGGGACCCGGCCGATCACCTGCTCGTCGACCGGGTTCACGACCTCGATCGTGTCCCTGCCGGCGGCGGGGCGCCAGGCGCCGTCGATGTACATGCCGTCGTGTGCCTTCATCGTGTTCCTCCCGGGCGGGGCCGCGTCGTCCGTGCCCTAAACTAGCGATGATAGTTTTTGGGCGCCAGGGGATCCGGCAGCCAGAAGGAACCGGCCCCCAGGGCATCCTCGGCCCCCAGGAGTCAGAAGTCGACCCGCGCCCGGTCGTCCACCCTGGCCACGGCCTCCTGAGCGAAGGCCTTCTCGTGGGTGTTCCTGATCTGCTCGATCTCTTTGTCGCTCGCGGCGCCCAGCCGGGCGCGGGTGCTGCTGTAGAGACTCATGCGCGTCTGCTTAGCGGAACTCACTCCTCCAGATCCGGCAGCCGCGCCGGAGCCGGGCAGATGCGTTCACCGTGCTGGTCGAAGACGAACAGATGGGCGATGTCGACGAGGAGGGGGACCTGCATGCCGTGGCGCAGTTCGATGTCGGGGGTGGTGCGGACGACGAGGTCACCGGGCAGACGGCCCTCCGGCGGCGCCGGTTCGGGGACATCGGGTCCTGTGTCCCCCGGGTGCTCCAGGACCACGACCGGCCCGGCCCGCAACGCTCCGGCGCGCTCCCGCAGCCGGTCCAGGACGGTGCCCTCGCGGCGCCGGCGCCGGGTCGGGCGGGCCGGTCGCGGCGCCTCCAACTCCGGTACGACGGCGGGCCGCGAGCCGGTGTTGAAGTGGACGAGGACCTCGTGCCCCTGGAACTCCACGTGCTCGACGAGGCCGCTGATCGCCACCTCGCCCGGCCGCGCGGCGGACGGCTTGGCGAGTCGGACGGCCTCGGAACGCAGCCCGACGATGACCTCGCGGCCCTGCTGCACCCGCAGCAACTGGTGGTCCAGCGACAGGGGTTCGGGCAACCGCAGGTACTGCTTGCCGAGGCTGATCGACATCGCTCCGTCGAGCGGGGCACGGACGAGACCGCGCAGCAGGTTGATCCGCGGGGTGCCGATGAAGGCGGCGACGAAGACATTCGCGGGCAGCGCGTAGACCGTGCGGGGCGTGCCCAGCTGCTGCAGGACTCCGCCGCGCAGCACCGCGACCCGGTCACCGAGCGACATCGCCTCGGCCTGGTCGTGGGTGACGTACACCGTCGTCGTGCCCAACTCCCGGGTGAGCCGGGCGATTTCGGCCCGCAGGTGATTGCGGAGCTTGGCGTCGAGGTTGGACAGCGGCTCGTCCATCAGGAAGGCGGAGGGATGGCGCGCTATGGCCCTGCCCATCGCGACGCGCTGGCGCTCGCCGCCGGAGAGCTGGTTGGGGAAGCGGTCGAGGAGGTCCTGGATGCCGAGCATCCGCGCGGTGGCGTCCACCCGCGGACGCGGATCCTCGCCGGGGGTCTCGATGCGCAGCGGGAAGCCGATGTTGTCGCGGCTGGTCATACTCGGATAGAGGGCGAAGTTCTGGAACACCATCGCCATGTCCCGCCCGGACGGCGGCAGATCATTGGCGTACTCACCGTCGAGGCGCACCTCGCCCTCGGTGACCTCTTCGAGCCCGGCGATCATTCTCAGCACGGTCGACTTGCCGCAGCCGGAGGGCCCGAGCAGCACGAGGAACTCGCCCGGCCGGATGTCGAGCGACAGCCGCTCCACCACGCGGACGCCGCGGGTGTACGACTTGCTGACGTTGTGCAGAGAGATGGCGCGTGTCATGACGGGTGCCCCCGGGGGCTCACGGGACGCTGGTGCTCCGCGGTCGGACGTCCCGTGCGGGTCGTACGGGACGTGTGAGTCACGGAAGTTAACGGACCGCACACGCCCGGGGGAAGACGCGCGGCGGGATCGGGACGGTCCGGTTCTGCACGGGGAGAAAGTGGACGATCGGGTACCGGTGAGGCGGACGATCGGGTGCCACGTGAAGTGGACGATCGGGTACCGGGTGAGCGAGCGGTTCGGTTCGGCGCGGCGGGGCTCGGCGCGGCCGGGCTCGGCGCGGGGGTTGCCTCATGTGGTGCGGGCCCGTCCCCGGGTCTGCGTGAGGTGGGCGAACACGACGATGTTGCCGGCGTAGCCCGTCCTGCGGTCGTATACGCCGCCCGCACGTGATCAGACGCAGTTCGGGGCGCCCCCTGTCGCCGTACACCTCCTTGTTGGGGAAGCGCGCCTTCTCGTACGTCCGCACGGCGTCCACCGTGTAGACGGCGGTCCGTCCGTCGGCACGCCGGGCCTCGACGAGCCTGCCAGGCCGGAGTTGGCCCAGCGCGGCGAAGATCGCGGACCCCGTCCTGGTGTCGCGGTGACCGACGGCCACGGCCGTGACCGACTCGTCCGGCGTCGGCCCGCCCCCGTACCAGCCGACCCTTTTCGGATCGTCCACGGGCGGCGCCGGTGAGCCGCCGCTCACGATCGAGCCGCACACCGACGACCGGGGCCTCCAGGCCGAAGTACGGGATGCGGAGCGACGTCGCTGGGGAGCGCGGCAGCGGTGTGGGCGGGCGTGCGGGCCGGAGGTACACGACTCCCCCGGTCACGACGAGGCCCACGGCCGCCGCACCGGCGATCGGTGCGAAGTCCTGAGGGGCGAGACCGCCACCGGCGGGGGTCCACCGTGCGGGCCGCACCGGGCCGAGTCGTCGGCGTCAGGCTCGGGGTGCTCGGGCACTCAGCAGCGCCCCGCACCCCGTCAGATATCGCTCTTCGGGCGCAACGGAACCTCGGCCCGCCGCCCCTCACCGCGGACCCGGGCAGGCTTCGCCGGCGAGCGCAGCGCGATCCCCGACGACAGCAGCAACAACGCGCCGAGCATCACGAACGGCGCGGCCACGCCGGCGACTCCGGCCACCAGACCCGCGGCGGCGGGCGCGGCGACCTGACCGAGCCGGTTGCCGGTCAGCCGCAGGGCAAGGGCCGTCGAACGGGCGTCGTCCGGGGCGGCCTGGACGACCGTCGTCATGGACAGCGGCTGGCCGACACCGAGGCAGAAGCCGAGGACGATGAGCATCAGCGCCAGCGTCCACACCGGTACCGGCAGGGCGATGCCGACGCACAGCACGGCCGCCAGCAGGCAGGTGACGGTGAGCAGAAGGGACCGGCCGAGCATCCGCAACAACGGTGTCAGCACCAGCCGGCAGGCGATGGTCGCCGCCGCGCGCAGACTCAGCAACACGCCGATCACGGACGGTGCGATGCCCCGGTGCTCACCGACCACCGGGAGGTACGCGGTGAGGATGTCGGTCGCGGACAGCACGGCGAGGCTGACGAAGATGCCCGCGGGCACGCCCCGGGTGCGCAGAATGCGCTGGACAGGGACCCGGTCGCCTTGCGCGGTACGGGACTTGTCGACCGCAGGGTGCTCGATGCGCCACAGCGAGGTGAACGCGACCGCGGCGCCCGCACCCGCGACGAGCAGCGCGAGCGCGCTGCTGCCCGCCATGTCGGGACCGCCGATCAGGGCGCCCGCCGCGATCGGTCCGACCAGCTGGCCGAGCGAGGCGCCGATGGTGAAGTGACCGAAGTTGCGGTCCTGTTCGTGCGGCGCGGACTGGCGGGCGACGAGCGACTGCGCGCCGATCACGAAGCAGAGGTGGCCGAGGCCCATCACTCCGCTCCAGACCGCCATCGCCCACAGACTGTCGGCGAGGCCGCTCATCGCGCAGCCGCCGGATATGAGGACGACGCCGACGGGCAGCAGCGGCGCGCAGCGCCCGTGGTCCGTGCGACGGCCCAGCGGTACGGCGGCGAACA
This sequence comes from Streptomyces sp. NPDC001530, assembly GCF_042894545.1. Taxonomy (NCBI): domain Bacteria; kingdom Bacillati; phylum Actinomycetota; class Actinomycetes; order Kitasatosporales; family Streptomycetaceae; genus Streptomyces; species Streptomyces sp. NPDC001530. The sequence continues at coordinate 53,864 of NZ_JBIAVS010000006.1, read as the reverse complement.
ACGGCAGCAGCGCGTACACGCCCGCGATCACACCGACCGCCCGCTCGTCCGCGCCCAGCGCGAGGGCCCGGTAGGAAACGGCGGGCCGGGCCATCGACACCGCCCCCTGCGCGAAGCCGAAGGCGATGATGAGGCGGAGCAGCCAGCCGCGGTTCCTACCGGGCCCCATGGTTTCTTTTCCTCCCGGGAAGGTCAGATGATGCCGAACAGGATTCCGGCCCCGAGCACGACCAGCGACGTCAGCGCCGCCCACTTCACCACGAACCTGGTGTGGTCGCCGAACTCCACCTTCGCCATACCGACCAGGACGTATACGGCCGGCACCAGCGGGCTCGACATGTGCAGCGGCTGGCCGACGAGCGAGGCGCGGGCGATCTCCAGGGACGAGACGCCGTGCGCCTGGCCCGCCTCGGCGAGGACCGGGAGGATGCCGAAGTAGAAACCGTCGTTCGACATGAAGTACGTGAGCGGGATGCTCAGGATGCCGGTGACGAAGGCCATGTGCGGGCCCATGCCGTCGGGGATGTTGGAGACCAGCCACTTGGCCATGTGGTCGACCATGCCGGTGCCCTGGAGGACGCCGGTGAAGACGGCTGCGGCGAAGACCATGCCGGCCACGTTGAGGACGTTCTCGGCGTGGGCGCCGAGGCGGGCCTTCTGGTCGGGCATGTGCGGGAAGTTGACGGTGAGCGCGAGCGCGGCGCCGAGCAGGAAGAGGACCGGGATCGGCAGCCACTCCATGATCATGGCGGTGAGCAGCGTGACCGTGAGGAGCGCGTTGAACCAGTAGAGCTTGGGGCGCAGGGTGGCGCGGTTCGGGTCGAGCCCCTGGAAGCCGTCGTCCTCGTCGGGCACCTCGGCGTCCGTACCGGACCCCGAACCGCCGCTCGCCACGGCCTTCTTGCCACCAGCGTGGGTACCGGAGCCGCCGGCGCCCGCGCCGACCAGAACCGTCTCCGTCTCCTGCGGCTCCAGCACCTCGTCCAGCGTCAGCACGCCGAGCCGCTTGCGCTCGCGGCGACCGAGGACGTACGCGAGGGCGAAGACGCCGAGCAGACCGACGGCCAGTGCCGGGATCATCGGGACGAAGATGTCGCTCGCGTCGAGCTTCAGCGCGGTCGCGGCGCGGGCGGTCGGGCCGCCCCACGGCAGCGTGTTCATCACGCCGTTGGCCATCGCGGCGACGCCGGTCATCACGACCAGGCTCATCTTCAGGCGCTTGTACAGCGGGTACATCGCCGAAACCGTGATCATGAAGGTGGTCGAGCCGTCGCCGTCGAGGGAGACGATCGCGGCGAGGACCGCGGTGCCGACCACGATGCGCAGCGGATCGGCCTTGCAGAACTTGAGAATCCCCCGGACGATCGGGTCGAAGAGACCGACGTCGATCATCACACCGAAGTAGACGATCGCGAACATCAGCATCGCCGCCGTGGGGGCGAGGCTGGTGACGCCGTCGATGACGTAGTCACCGAGCTTGGCGCCCTTTCCGACGAAGACGCAGAAGAGTGCCGGAATCAGCACGAGCGCCGCGATCGGCGACATCTTCTTCAACATGATCAGGACCAGGAAGGTCGCGATCATGGTGAAGCCGAGGATGGTCAGCATGTGTGGATACCTAACGTTCGCCCTTGAACTCCCACCAGGGCCGGCGGTAGGGCGACGTTAGGTCGGGTCCGAACGCGTTAACAAGACGTTGACACGCGAGCAATAAGCGCAAAACTCCAGGTCACAGGCTTGTCTCGGTGAGCGCTAGCTCCACGGGCACGCCATTGAGCACCGCCGTGCCCGACAGCGGGTCGAGGAGCGAGCCGTCGAGGAGCTGGTTGACGTTGACGCCCGGGTCCAGCGCGGCGTGGCTCATCCGGGTGCCGGGGCGGTCGTGTCCCCAGCCGTGCGGAAGGCTCACCACCCCGCGCCGTACGGCGTCGGTGACCTCCGCCGGGGCGGTCACCTCTCCCCCGGCGCCCTTGACGCGTACGGCCGCGCCGTCGGCGAGTCCGAGGCGTGCGGCGTCGTCGGGGTGGATGTGGAGGGTGCAGCGGTTGGTGCCGCCGGTGAGCGCGGGCACGTTGTGCATCCAGCTGTTGTTGGATCGCAGATGGCGGCGGCCGACGAGCACGATGGCCGCCGGGCGCTCGCGCAGCGCGTCCCGCAGGCGCGGCAGATCGTCGACAATCGGTCCGGGCAGCAGCTCGATCTTCCCGCTGGGCGTCTTCAGCGGCTGCGGCAGGCGCGATCGCAGCGGGCCGAGGTCGATGCCGTGCGGATGGGCGAGGAGCTTGTTGAGGCTCAGCCCGTCGGGGCGGGCGCCGAAGCCGTCGCCGTACGGGCCGAGGCGCAGCATCATGTCGAGCCGCCGCTCGGCGCCGTTCTCGCCGGTGAGCCGGCCGGCGAGCTCCTTCGGGTCGCGGCCGTGCACCGGTGAGTGCGCCTCGGTGACGGCCTTGCCCAGGCTGGTGTCGATGACCATCGCGTCCACGGCGGACGGGTCGGCACCGTGCATGCCGCTCGCGGCGAGGACGAGCCGGGCGAGGATCTCGGTCTCCGCCATGCGGCCGGGCTCCAGGGGGACGGCGGGGCGGTTGTAGCGGACCTGGTTGCGTACGGCGAGGGTGTTGAAGGCGAAGTCGTGGTGCGCGCTCTGCGAGGGCGGGGGCGGCGGCAGGACGACGTGGGCGTGGCGCGAGGTCTCGTTCAGGTACGGGTCGACGCTGACCATGAAGTCCAGTGAGCCGAGGGCCTTGTCGAGGCGGTCGCCGTTGGGCGCGGACAGGACGGGGTTGGCGGCGATGGCGATGACGGCGCGGACCGGGCTGCCCTCCGGTGTGGCGGTGTCGATCTCCTCGGCGAGGGCGGACAGCGGCAGTTCGCCCTTGGCCTCGGGGTGGCCGCTGACCCGGCTGTGCCAGCGGCCGAGCGCGAAGCCGCGTCCGGGGCCGACGGGGCGGGGTGTCTTGTCGGTCGCGGCCTGCGGGAAGAGGGCGCCGCCGGGCCGGTCGAGGTTGCCCGTGAGGATGTTGAGGACGTCGACGAGCCAGCTGGCCAGGGTGCCGTGCGGGACGGTGCAGCTGCCGATGCGGCCGTAGACGGCGGCGGTGGGCGCGGCGGCGAGCTCGCGCGCCAGCGCCCGGATGGTGTCCGCGTCCACGTCGCAGGCCTCGCTTGCGGCTTCGGGGCTGAAGTCCCGTACGGCGTCGGCGAGTTCGTCGACGTCCTGGACGTGCGGGGCGAGGTCACCGAGATCGACGAGCTTCTCCTCGAAGAGGACGTACGTCATCGCCGCGAGCAGCAGGGCGTCGGTGCCGGGGCGGATCGCCACATGGCGGTCGGCGAGTTTGGCCGTACGGGTCCGCCTCGGGTCGATGACGGTCAGGGTGCCGCCGCGTGCCCGGAGCGCCTTGAGCTTGCCGGGGAAGTCGGGGGCGGTGCACAGACTCCCGTTGGATTCCAGGGGGTTGGCGCCGATGAGGAGGAGGTGGTCGGTGTGGTCGAGGTCCGGTACGGGGATCGCGTTGGCGTCGCCGTACAGCAGGCCGCTGGAGACGTGCTTGGGCATCTGGTCGACCGTGGAGGCGGTGAAGAGGCTGTGGGTGCGCAGCGCGGTGAGCAGGACGGGCGGGTAGAGGGCGCCGGCCATGGTGTGCACGTTCGGGTTGCCGAGGACGATGCCGACGGCGTGCGGCCCGTACTGCTCGACGACCGGGCGCAGTCCCGCGGCCACCGCGTCGAAGGCCTCCTCCCAGGTGGCCTCGCGCAGTTCGCCGTCCTTGCGGACGAGGGGGGCGCGCAGCCGGTCCTGGTCCCCGTCGACCGCCCCGAAGGAGGCACCCTTCGGGCAGATGAACCCCTTGCTGAACACGTCGTCGCGGTCGCCGCGGGCGCCGGTCACGCGGGTGCCCTCGATGGTGAGCGTGAGCCCGCAGGTGGCCTCGCAGAGGGGGCAGACGCGCAGGGCGGTGCGGGAGTCGGGGGTGGTGCCGGAGGTGCGGGACACGGGTCCTCCCGGAGGGCGGTGACGGCGGTGGCACACGGACTGGGGCCGAGCATACCGACCGGTATGCATGGAGGGGAGGGGGTGCCGGGGGTGAGGTCGGAAATTCGCGAGCGGTTCGCCGACTCGCGAACGACCATTCACGCCCGTACGTAAAGCCGGGGCCGATCCCCCCGGCACGGACAGCCGGGGGCCTGTTCCCCCGTGAACAACCCGGGGCTGCTGGCCCTGCGAACAACCGGGGGCGGCTGGTCCTGCGAACAACCGGGGGCCGCTGCCCCCGGCACGAACAGCCGGTCCGCGCCTCGCGCGAACCGCTCAGTCGAGAACCCTCGCGAGATAAGCCCGCAGCAGCTCCCGTGTCTCCTCGATGATCCGCTCGTCTCCCTCCGGGGCGACCCGGAAGGCCAGGTGGACCAGGGTGTCGGCGGTTTCCACGGCTATCAGGAAGGTACGGCGCATGTCCTCGTCGGGGGTGCGGCCGAGGTAGCCGGAGAGCAGGTCCATGAGACGGTCGGCGACGCGGGTGTTGGGCTGGGCGGTTCCGGAGCCGACGGGGATCTGGTTGCCGAAGTCGACGAGGGAGAAGCCGGGCGCGGTGCGCTTCATGGCGAGGTACTCGTCGAGCACGGCGTCCATGGCCGCCCGCCAGCCGCCACCTCCCGTCTCCTGGAGGCGGGCGGTGACGCGCTCGGCGTAGCGCTCCAGGTTGCGCTGGGCCAGCGCGTCGGCCATGGCGCGCTTGTTGCCGAAGAAGCGGTAGACGGAGCCGATGGGTACGCCGGCCCGCTGGGCCACGGCACGGGTGCTCAGGGCGTCGTAGCCGACCTCGTCGAGGAGGTCGGCGCAGGCGTCGAGGATTCTGGTCAGTCGTTCGGCACTGCGCCGTTGTACGGGCGCTCTGCGCAGCGAGGTCGCATGGGGCACGGGCTTCATGATGCCTTTCCGCCGGGGTCCGGTGAACCTCCCGTATCAGTACGGGCCTCGGCTCCGCTCCCACTCAACGTCCTCCTCGCGCTCGGTGTCGCCGTCGTCCCGGCCTCCGAGGCCGTGATGTCCGCGGTGCTCTCGACGGGCTTGCCGTCGACGGCCCAGACGGTGCCGTCGTCCGCGTACAGGCGCGCGGTGACATGGTGGGTGCCGCGCGGGACGAGGTCCCCGGCGAGGTGGTACTCGGCGGTGCGTAGCCTGGCGATCGTCCGGCCGTCCACGTAGAGGTGGGCGATGCCCCGTCCGGCCACCGGCACGGGTCGCGTACCGGCGGCCGAGAAACGGAAGTGATGGACGGTCAGCGTCACGTCCCAGCTGTCGTCGGAGTCGGGCTGCACCTCGATCTCGACCTCCGGCGCACCTTTCTTGTCCACCTCACGGTAGAGCCGCCCCTCCTCGTCCGACTCGTCCAGCAGCTTGCCCACGGGTGAGGCCGACACCCCGTCCCTCCGCTCGTGCGCATCACTGGTGCCGCAGCCCGCCGATCCGCCGAGCAGTGCGCAGACCGCGAGCGCGGCGAGCAGTCCACGCGTCCTCCACATGCCCGGGAGCGTAGAACACCGCTCTGACAGTCGGATCCCCCTGAAGTCGGGTTCTTGGGCCGTACAGCGCCCCCTGAGGAGTAGGCCGGGCGACGATTCCGGCCAGCACCCTCCGCCGACCGCGACCGAGTCCGTACGCCCACCGCGACCGAATCCGTACGCCGCCCGTGACCGAATCCGCGCGCCGGGCATGATCCGGTCGATACGCCGGGCATGACCGACTTCGTACGCCGACCTTGGCCGATCCGGTGCGCTCGCCCGGGTCGGCCTCTTGCGCTGGGAAAACCTGAATCCTACGGTGATACATAGGAATCAGGCGCAAGGGAGCGATCATGAGCGGGGACGCGAGGAAGACGGCCGAGGGGCTGACCTACCTCTCCGGTTTCGGCAACGAACACAGCTCGGAGGCGGTCCCGGGGGCGCTGCCGCAAGGCCGCAACTCGCCGCAGCGCGCACCGCTCGGGCTGTACGCGGAACAGCTGAGCGGTACGGCGTTCACGGAGCCGAGGGCGCACAACCGGCGTTCGTGGCTGTACCGGATCCGCCCCTCGGCCGCGCACCCCGCGTTCACCCGCGCCGACAACGGCGCGCTCCGCACGGCTCCCTTCACGGAGACCGCGCCCGACCCGAACCGCCTGCGCTGGAACCCGCTGCCCGAGCCCCCCGCGGGGACGGACTTCCTCGCGGGCCTGTGGACCCTCGGCGGCAACGGCGACGCGACGCAGCGCACCGGCATGGCCGTGCACCTCTATCACGCCAACTCCTCGATGGAGCGGGTGTTCAGCGACGCGGACGGTGAACTGCTGATCGTGCCGGAGCGCGGTGGGCTGCTGCTGCGCACCGAGTTCGGCCTGCTGCAGGTGGAGCCCAGCCAGGTCGCGCTGATCCCCCGTGGCGTCCGCTTCCGTGTGGAGCTGCTGGACGCCTCCGCCCGGGGTTATGTGTGCGAGAACTATGGGGCGCCCTTCCGGCTGCCCGACCTCGGCCCGATCGGCGCCAACGGTCTCGCCAACGCCCGTGACTTCCTCGCGCCGGTCGCCGCGTACGAGGACGTCGAGGGCCCGGTCGAGGTGGTGAACAAGTTCTGCGGCAACCTGTGGACGGCGACGTACGACCATTCGCCGCTGGATGTGGTCGCCTGGCACGGCAACCATGTGCCGTACACCTATGACCTGCGCCGTTTCAATGTGATCGGCACCATCAGCTACGACCACCCGGACCCGTCGATCTTCACGGTGCTGACGTCCCCGTCGGACACCCCGGGCCTGGCCGGCGTCGACTTCGTCGTCTTCGCGCCGCGCTGGCTGGTGGGCGAGGACACGTTCCGGCCGCCGTACTTCCACCGGAACGTGATGAGCGAGTACATGGGGCTCATCGAGGGCGCGTACGACGCGAAGGCGGAGGGTTTCGTGCCGGGCGGCGGTTCGCTGCACAACATGATGTCGGCGCACGGACCCGACCGGGAGACCTTCGACCGGGCCAGCGCCGCCGAGCTGCGCCCGCAGAAGATCGACGACGGGCTCGCCTTCATGTTCGAGACGCGCTGGCCGCTGACCGCGACGGCCCAGGCGGCCCGGGCGGAGCATCTGCAGCAGGCGTACGACGACGTCTGGCAGGGCCTCCAGCGGCACTTCCGCCCGGCCGACTGAGATTCACCACCCGTTGCATTCAACGCCCACGACCGGTACGGATACCCTCGTGACCTCCTTCGCCCCGGACTCGATCGTCCTGAACCGCAAGCTGCCGCTCTGGTATCAGGTGTCGCAGTCCCTGCGTGCCTCGATACTCGGCCGCTCGCCCCAGGACCCGCTGCGGCTGCCCACGGAGGAGCAGCTGGCGGGGCACTACGGGGTGAGCGTGCTGACCATGCGGCAGGCGCTCAAGGAGCTGGAGGACGAGGGGCTGATCACCCGCCATCGGCGGCGGGGCACGTTCATCGAGCCGAGCGTGCAGCGGGGCGCGCCCGTGCGGCTGCTCGGCTCGGTGGACGCAATCGTCGCGCAGCAGTCCGGCATGGCCACCGAGCTGCTGGAACAGGGGAAAGCTCCTGTTTCCGGGGAATTGGTGGAGTATTTTCCGGACTTGGACGAGGTCGCGACGTATCACCGGTTGCGCGGCGACGAGAAAACGGGCGAGCCGACGAACCACGCGCGCAACTACATCAGGCCGGAGCTGGCGGAGCGCATCGACCAGGAGGATCTGATCCGCTGGCCGATGACCAAGGTGCTGCGGGACGTGATCGGCGTCAGCATCAGCCGCATCACCGACACCGTGGAGGCGCGGCTCGCGGACCCGGAGACGGCGCGACTGCTGCAAGTACCGCTGCTCAGCCCGATCCTGCGCTACACGGGCGTCATCTACGACCAGGACGGGCGGGCCCTCGACGTGGCCGTCATCCACTACCGGGGCGACCGTTTCTCCTTCACGGTCACCCTCGACACCCACTGATCACGTCGTACGATGCCGAGCGTGACGCACGACGACGCTCCGCTGCTCGCGGACCTCATGCCGTGGTCCGTCGCACCGCCGAGGCTGGGCCGGGGGTGGCCGACGGCCCCCGACGCCGCGTCTCTGAAAGCGCGCTGGGACGCGCTGATGAAGGCCGAAGCGCCGGACCGCGAGGCGCTGTTCGGCCCCACGCGCTCCCGCACGACGCACTCGGCGGTCGCCCAGCTGCCGGGGCAGTCCAGCGGGACGGGCCGGCTGGCGCGCGAGTCGGGCCCCTGCCCGGAGCCGGTACGCGTCCTGCACGGCCCCTTCGACGAACAGTGGCTCATTCCCGACCACCGGCTGATCGACGCGGCACGCCCCGAATTGTGGCGGGTGGCCGACGAGCGGCAGGTGTTCGCGGTCGAGCAGACGGTGGTGCCGGACGCGTCGGGGCCGGTGCTGCTGGCCGCCTCCGCGCTGCCCCTGAGCGCCGGCCGCTCGGGCCGCGTCCGCCCCCTCTACCGGCGCCCCGGCGGCCTCGAACCGAACCTGGCCCCGGGCCTGTTGGAGCACCTCGGCACACGCCTGGGCCACTCCCCCGCACCCGTCGATATCCTCGCCTGGACGGTCGCGGTCGCGCGAGCGCACCGCGACGGATACGCCGTCCCGCTCACCGCCGACCCCGAAGTGTGGGCGCACGGTGTCGAGTTGGGCCGCCGGATGCTGTGGCTGATGCGCCGCGACGGCGAGCGCCCCAAGCTCCCCGGCGGCCGCCGCCCGTACGTCCGCGCCCCGCTCCCTGCCCGCCCCCTGGATCTGCACTACGACCGTGACGAGGAGGCCCTCCACCTCGACGAGGGCCGGATCTCGCCCGTACCGCCGGAGGCCTGGGACTTCGAGGTGGGCGGAGTGCGCGCACTGGAGCAGTGGTTCGCGGCCAGGACGGAACCGCCACCCGAACCGGGCACCCTGGAAGCCATCCGGCCCGCCACCTGGCCGCAGGCGTGGACGTCCGAACTCCTCGAACTCATCACGGTGTTGGCACTGCTCGCCGAGCTTCGCCCTCAGCAGGCCGAGCTGCCGATCGAGTCACCGATCACACGGGCCGGGCTGCGCAAGGCGGGCGTACTCCCGGTGCCGGACGCGGCGCGGCGGCCCGCCTCCGTCCTCGACCACCACGAAGAGGGCCCCGAGGGGCAGTTCGCGCTGATCTGACCCGTGGGCCTGGCCCCTGGGGGCCTGACCCCTGGGGGGCCTGGCCCCTCGGGTCTAACCCCCGGGGTCTACCCCTTGGGCTCGAAGCCGTCCAGCACCCGCCCCAGTGCCCGCTCGAACACCGCCTCCAGATCGATCGGACCGGCGTCCTCCATGAAGGCCGCCGCCATCCGCGGATACTCACCGGTGGCGAGCCGGCTGCCCAGGTAGGCGATCCGGACCGCGTTCTCCTGCTCCTGCGACCAGGGCAGCGAGCGGGCGCGCTCGGCGGTGGCGAGCTCGTTCCCGACATACGTCGTCACGACCCCGTTGAGCATCGCGATCAGCTCGATCTTCGTGCCGTACGACACGTCGAGCGGGTCGAGGCAGGCCAGGCAGTGCTCCAGGTAGCGCAGGGCGTGGGGGCTGAAGCCGTAGACCGGGGACATCAGGCCCGGCAGCCAGGGGTGGCGGTGCATGAGGCCCCGGGTCTGATGGGCGACCCTGAGCATGTCGGCGCGCCAGTCGCCCGAGGGCTCCCAGATGTCGTGCTCCGCGCTGATGGCGTCGACCATCAGCTCGTACAGGTCCTCCTTGCGCGGCACGTAGTTGTAGAGCGACATCGTGCCGCAGCCCAGTTCGGCCGCCACATGCCGCATCGAGACCGCGTCGAGCCCCTCCGCGTCCGCGATCCGCACGGCGACGGCCGCGATGTCCGCGCGGCTGTACGCCGGCCGCGGACCACGGCCCGCCCGCTCGGGACGGGCCCAGATCACTTCGGGTACGGCGTTGCGCCCTGCCATTGGTCGATCACCTCGCGACCATCCTAGTTACGTACACCGTACGTAGTGCGCTATGGTCGCCTCATGACTACTACGTACGCTGTACTTAGTGAGGGGCTGGAGAAACGCTTCGGGGATGTCCATGCGCTGCGCGGCCTCGACCTGGCCGTGGCGGAGGGCACGGTCTGCGGGGTGCTCGGGCCGAACGGCGCGGGCAAGACCACGGCCGTACGGCTGCTCACCACCCTGCTGCGGCCCGACGCGGGGTCCGCGCGTGTCGCCGGGCACGACCTCGTGCGCGAGGCCGCGGCCGTCCGCCGGAGCATCGGGGTCACCGGGCAGTACGCCTCGGTCGACGGCGACCTCACCGGGCGGGAGAACCTGCGGCTGTTCGCGAAGCTGCACCGGATGCGGGACGCGGGGGCGCGGGCCGCCGAGCTCCTCGATCGCTTCGGGCTGACCGAGGCCGCCGACCGGCCGGCGTCCACCTACTCGGGCGGTATGCGGCGCCGCCTCGACCTGGCGGCGAGTCTGATCCGCCGCCCCGCGGTGCTCTTCCTGGACGAGCCCACCACCGGACTCGACCCCGTGAGCCGCAACCAGATCTGGGAGGCCGTGCGCGCACTGAAGGGTGAGGGCACGACCGTGCTGCTGACCACGCAGTACCTGGAGGAGGCCGACCGCCTCGCCGACGACATCGCCCTCGTGGACCGGGGCAGGGTCGCCCAGACCGGCTCGCCCGCCGAACTCAAGGCGCTCATCGGCTCGTACGCGGAGGTGGTCGTCGCCCACGCGGGCGCGATGGCCGGGGCGGCTGCCGTCCTGGACCAGCTCACCGGCAACGAGCCTTCGTTCGACGACGAGCGGCATGCGGTGGGCGCCGTCACCACCGACCCCACGGTGACACTCCCTCGCCTCGTCCGCGAACTCGACGCCGCGGGCGTGCCGTTGCTCGACGCGAGCTTGCGGCCGCCGACCCTCGACGACGTCTTCCTCCGCCTCACCGAAGGCCGGACCGGACCCAAGGAGCTCGTGACATGAGTACGTTGGCGTACGACGGGACCGCGATGCTGGGCCGCCAGTTGCGGCGGATCCGGCACAACCCGGGGCTCGTCATCCTCACCCAGACCATGCCCGTCACCATGCTGCTGTTCTTCGGCTACGTCTTCGGCAGCGCCCTCGCGATGCCGGGTGAGGAGTACCGCGCCTTCCTGGTACCGGGGTTGCTGGTGGCGACCGCGGCCAACGGGATCATGACCGCGATGTTCCAGGCGGCCCAGGACTCCCACCGGGGTGTGATGGACCGCTTCCGTACGCTGCCGATGAGCCGGGCGGCCGTGCCGCTCGGGCAGGCGGCCGCGGATGTGGTCGTCATGGCCGCCGGGACGGTGCCGTTCCTGCTGGTCGGGCTCGCGGTGGGCTGGCGGATCCAGGGGTCGGTGCTCGAAGCGGTGGGCGGCGTAGGGCTGTTGCTGCTCTTCCGGTTCGCGACCACATGGGTCGGGATCCTGCTGGGGCTCGCCTCACAGAGCGAGGAGGCGGCCGGTCAGCTGGGCGGCGCGACCTTCATCCTGCCGCTGCTGTCCAACGCGTACATCCCCACGGACAATCTGCCGGGCTGGCTGCGGGCGATCGCCGAGTGGAACCCGATCAGCGCGGTGACCACGGCGCTGCGGGACCTGTTCGGGAACGCGCCGGTGCCGGACGAGGGCGCCTGGCCGGTCACCCATCCCCTCGCCGGGTCCCTGGCGTGGTGCGCCGTGCTGATCGCGGTGTTCCTGCCGCTCGCCGTCCGCCGGTACGCGATGGGGCACCTCCCAAGCGTCAAGTAGGGGGAAGGACGGTGAGGGGTGTGCGCAACGCCCACATCTGGTCGCCGAATTACTGCCGCTGGAGGACTTCTGGTGTCGCGACGCCCGGCACGCCGGGCGGCAAAGAATCGTGTAAACGATCAGCAACCCTGGCCCCAGAAGATCGCCCCGTCGACATCCACGCATGACAAAGGCGTGAGCCACGGGCCATGATCCACCGCATGCAGTCACTTCCCCTGCCCTTGGAGGGCATCACCGTCGTCGCCGTCGAACAGGCCGTCGCCGCACCCTTCGCCACCCGCCAGCTCGCCGATCTCGGCGCCCGGGTCATCAAGGTCGAACGGATCGACGGCGGGGACTTCGCCCGCGGCTACGACACCACGGCCGCCGGCCTCGCCTCGCACTTCGTCTGGTGCAACCGGGGGAAGGAGTCCGTCGCCCTCGACCTGAAGGACCCGCGCGGGCTCGACGTCGTACGCCGTCTCGTCGCGGACGCGGACGTGTTCGTGCAGAACCTCGCGCAGGGCGCGGCGGCACGGCTCGGTCTGGACGCGGCGACGCTGTGCGCCGAGCATCCGCGGCTGATCGCCGTGGACATCTCGGGGTACGGGGCGTCGGGACCGTACGCCGACAAAGGCGCGTACGACATGCTCGTGCAGTGCGAGGCGGGGCTGGTGTCGGTGACGGGGACACCGGAGCAGCCGGTGAAGGCGGGGATCCCGGCGGCGGACATCGCGGCGGCCATGTACGCGTTCTCGGGAGTGCTCGCGGCGCTGGTGCGGCGCGGCACGACCGGGCGCGGCGGTCCGGTGGAGGTGTCGATGCTGGATTCGCTCGCCGAGTGGATGGGGCATCCGCTGCACCATGCGATGCACGGAGGAACACCCCCGGCGCGCACGGGTCTCGCGCATGCCGTCATCGCGCCGTACGACGCCTATCCGACGGCGGACGGCGGGCGGGTGCTGTTGTCGGTGCAGAACGACCGGGAGTGGCGTCGGCTCGCTCAACAGGTGCTGAGTCAGCCGGAGTTCGCCGACGATCCGGCGTATGCGACGAACGCGGCGCGGGTGGAGAACCGGGAGCGTACGGACGCGCTGGTGGCGAAGGCGCTGGGCGTGCTCGGCGCCGACGACGCCGTGGCCCGGCTGGAGGGTGCGGGCATCGCGTGCGCGCGGCTGAGGGACGTGACGGAGGTGGCGGAGCATCCGCAACTGGCGGCCAGGGACCGTTGGCGGGACGTGGGGTCACCGGTGGGGCCGTTGCGGGCGCTGCTGCCGCCGATCACGCTGCCGGGTGGGGAGGAGGCGCGGATGGGGGCCGTCCCCCGACTCGGGGAGCACACCGGGGCCGTGCTGCGGGGGCTGGGGATGACGGACGCGGACGTCGCGGAGTTGGTGCGGGACGGGGTGGCCCGCTGAGCCCGGGCGCTCCACTCGGCGCGGTGGCCCGCTGAGCAGGGGTGACCTACCCAGCCTGGGTGGCCTGCCGAGCCGGGGCCCACTCAGCGTGGTGGCCCGCTGAGCCTGGGGGTCCCACTCGGCGTGATGGCCGGCCGAGTGCGGTGGGCTGCTGGGTGTGGGACCCGCGCCCCGGCGGGGAACCCACCGGGCGCCGCTGCCTGCCGTGGGGATGACGGACGCGGAAGTGCAGCGCTGCGCCGGATTGGTGGGGTCGCCGGAGCGCGGGTCGTGGAACGCCGGTGCCGAACCGCTGCTCAGCGGCCGCCGAACAGCGAACGGCGCAGCCGCTTCAGCGGTGCGAAGAGCGACACCCGCCTCACTCGCGCGCCCCTGCCGCTGCTGTCGTGCGCGGTGTCACGCGCGGTGAGCTCGCGCATCAGCGAGGTGGCCTCGACCGTTTCGCGCTGCGGGATGGCAGGGCCGCCCAGCACCGCTAGATGGCGGTCGAGGCGCGAACTGGTCGCGCTGCTCCCGCAGGTGATCGCAGGGACACGTGCCCTGCTGCGCACTGTTATCTGTTCCATGTCACTCCCCACCCGTACGAGTCCACCCGGCCCGGGCAGGCTAACCCTATCGCTCCCTCGTGGCACTCGTGTATCGCGGGCACAGGATTCACCTTCCCCGTAAGGGTGTTGACGATTACTCTCCGAATCCAACCGTTTCCAGGGCGAGTTGGACAACTGGTGTAGTGGTGGGCTGAGCTGAGCCCCCGTGAGGTTCGACGGTCACAGCGAGTGACGTCGCCTTCGTACTCAGTCCGCTCGCGACCAAGGGCGTGTCGCCGTCGAAGAGGCCGAGGGAGCGCGGATTCTCGCCCGGGCGCATGAGCCACAGCTGGTGCACCCGCCCTCCGGAGGGAGTGCCGAGTCCGCTCACCGTCACGACGGCGCGCCGCTCCGATGCGGAGGCGACAACTCCGATTCCGCGCCCCTGTGCGTCCCGGGCGCCGGTCGCGCGTGCGTCGGGCGCCGCGAGAACGTGGGCGATCTCACGTGCCTGGGCGCGCTCCTGGTCCAGCTTGTCCTCGGCTCGGGTCGCCTGTACGGCGAAGAGGGACGCGACGACGAGGGCCGCGGCGGCCGTGGTGGTGGCGAGTGGGGCGAGCAGGGGGCGGAAGCGGGGGGCACGCGCGCGTGAGGGCTGTTGGGGGGTACGCGCGCGTGGCGCCTCCTGGCGCGGCGCCTCCTGCGGTGTCGTGCGTACGGCGGTCAGCACCCGGTCCCGCAGCGCGGCGGGCGCCGGTGCCGCCGTCGACCAGGCGAGCCGCACCGCGTCCTCGGTCAGCGCCCGCACCTCGGCGGTGCAGCGCTCACAGCGCCTCAGATGCCGTTCGAAGCGGCGGCGCTCGTCGGGTTCGAGGGCGTCGAGGGCGTAGGGGGCGGCGAGGGAGTGCAGCTCGCGGCGCGTGAAGCGGTCGAGGAGGCTCATGCGACCCCTCCGAGGCGGTCCGCGGCGCTGCCCGGTCGGGCCACGACGGGGGCGAGGCGGTCCCAGGCGCCGCCCGAGCGGTACAGGGCGCTCATGCGGCACCTCCCAGGCATTCGCGCAGGCGCGTGAGGCCGTCACGCATACGGGTCTTGACGGTGCCGAGCGGCAGGGAGAGCCGTTCGGCGACTTCACGGTACGTGTAGCCGTCGTAGTAGGCGAGAGTGACGGACTGGCGCTGCAGGGCGGTGAGCCGGTCGAGGCAGCGGCGCACCCACTCGCGTTCGAGCCCGGCCTCGACCTCCTCGGCGACCTGGTCGAAGGCGGGGTGATGGGCCCGCCGTCCCTCGCGCTGCTCGCGCTCGGTGGCGGCCCGGGCGCTGCGGACCCGGTCCACTGCACGGCGGTGCGCGAGAGTGAGGATCCAGGACAGGGCGCTGCCGCGCCCGGGGTCGAACCGCGCGGCGGAGCGCCAGAGTTCGAGCAGCACCTCCTGGGCCACCTCCTCCGTCTGAGCCGGGTCCCGGACCACACGGCGCACCAGTCCGAACACCGGCCCGGACACCAGTCCGTACAGCTCCTCGAATGCCTTCTGGTCGCCTCCGGCCACGAGCACCAGAAGTTCGTCCGCCTCCACCCGTCCCCCTCTCCGGCCGCGCACGGCCCGTCCTTTCACCTACGTGTTCGCAGCGAGCGTGTCTACGGATGGGGTTACGGATCAGCGAACCGAAAACGCGGGTCCGCGGCAGAACAAACGCGCTCGTCGATGAAACAAGCTGACGAAGCCGCCGTAAGAACGTTTGGGATTCGACCAATCCACCCCGGCGACCGCTCCGAATGGCGTGCGTCAGGCAATTGGGACGTGAGGACGGACGGCATGACACCTATCTCCAGGAGCGGCGCGGGACGCAGGAGTCTCGCGACCCTCGTATGTGGTGCGCTGGCCGCCGGGGGGCTCGCAGCCGCCGGCGTGACCGCGCTGGAACCGGGGGCGGCCTCCGCCTCCAGCCACCGGGAGGCCCCGCTGATCTCGGGGCAGCCCCAGTACGACAACACGGACGTGTACGCGTTCGTGAGCCCCGACAAGCCCGATACGACGACCATCGTGGCGAACTGGATCCCCTTCGAGGAACCGGCGGGCGGGCCGAACTTCTACACGTTCGCCGACGACGCCCAGTACGACATCCACATCGACAACGACGGTGACGCGCAGGGCGAGTTGGTCTACCGCTACACCTTCAAGACGCACCGCAAGAACGGCGACACCTTCCTCTACAACACGGGTCCGGTCACCAGCCTCGACGACCCCGACCTGAACATCACGCAGACATACGACATCGATCTGCTGCGGCTGCACAACCAGAAGCTGGTGTCGCGGACCAAGGTCGCGGACGACGTTCCGGTGGCGCCGTCGAACGTCGGCAAGGCGTCGATGCCGGACTACGGCAAGCTGCGCGACCAGGCCGTCTACAAGCTCGCGGGCGGCTCGACGACGTTCGCCGGGCAGGCCGACGACCCGTTCTTCCTGGACCTGCGCGTCTTCGACCTGCTGTACGGCGGGAACCTGACCGAGGTCGGGCGGGACACGCTCAAGGGCTACAACGTCAACTCGATAGCCCTGCAGGTGCCGAACGACATGATCCGCGAGTCGGCCGGACAGCCGGTCGTCGGCATCTGGTCCACCACCCAGCGCAAGGACGCGCACGGCGACTGGACGCAGGTCTCCCGGCTCGGCATGCCGCTGGTCAACGAGGTCGTCAACCCGCAGAAGGACAAGGACAAGTTCAACGCGTCCGCGCCCTGGAACGACGGCCAGTTCCTCAAGAACGTGACCAACCCCGAGCTGCCGAAGCTCATCGAGGCGATCTACAAGATCAAGGCGCCGGCGGAGCCCCGCAACGACCTGGTCGACGTGTTCCTGAAGGGCGTGAAGGGCCTCAACCAGCCGCCCAACGTCCGCCCGGCGGAGGAGCTGCGGCTCAACACCTCGATCAAGCCCACCATGCATCCCAAGCGGCTCGGTGTGCTCGACGGCGACAACGCGGGCTTCCCGAACGGGCGTCGGCTCACCGACGACGTGATCGACGCCTCGCTCCAGGTCGTCGAGGGTGAACTGGTCGGTTCCAAGAACGACTTGGGCGACGCGGTCGACAAGAACGACAAGAAGTTCGAGAACTACTTCCCGTACGTGGCCGAGCCGACCTCCGGTTCGCGCGGCGCGCTCGCCAAGGGCACGACCAGCGGCACCGACGTGCGCAACCAGCTGGGTGACGCGCTGAAGCCCGCGGGGGCCTCCGGCGGCGGCACCGACACCACGCTGATCGCGGCCTCCGCGGCGGCGGGCGCGGCCGGGTTCCTGCTGATCGCCACCGGCCTGATGTGGTGGCGCCGGCGGATGCACAACCGGGCGTACTGACCCGGACGCACAACCGGGGGTACTGCCCCGGACGCACAACCGGGCCCACTGACCCGGCTCACCGACTGGCGCGGCCCGCACCTCTTCATCCCCCACGGCGCGGGCCGCGCCGCCCCGCCCCACAACGACCGTTCCCGCCAAGGCTTTGAGGAGAGGGCATGTCCCCGCGTACGAACGAGAGCGCGACAGCGGACGCCGAGGAGGCCACGCCCGAGGCGAGCACCGAACGGGCTACGTCCGAGGCGAGCGCCGAAGGGGCCACGCCCGAGGCGAGCACCGTGGGGGTCACGGAAGCGCCCGACGACGAGCGCGTCGCCGCCGTCCAGCGGCTGTCGGCGTCCCAGCGACGCTGGCGAGCGGCCCAACTCGCCGCCTGCACCGCCGCGTTGGCGGTCGCGTTCACGGCGGGGGCCGTGGTGCTCGGGGCGGTCCGGGACGGCGGAACCACCTCCACCGTCGCATCCGCGCCGAGTGGCGTATCGCCGCAGTTGCTCGCCCGTGGGGATCTGGACGCGAGCATCACCTCTCTGCAGGCCCATCTCAAGGCTCAGCCGAAGGACTTCGGCGGCTGGGCGACGCTCGGGCTCGCGTACGTGGAACAGGCCCGCACGAAGGGCGATCCTTCGCGATACCCGCAGGCTGAGCAGGCGCTGGACCGATCCCTGGAGCTGCGCCCCGGCAACGAATCCGCGCTCGCGGGGCGCGCCGCCCTCGCCGCCGCGCGGCACGACTTCACCGGCGCCCTGAAGTACGCGGACAAGGTGCTCAAGGAGAACCCGTACAGCGAGCGTGCCCTCTCCTCCCGTATCGACGCGCTCGTCGAACTCGGGCGCTACGACGAGGCGTCGAAGGCCGCCGGCGTGGCCGACTCGCGCCGCCCGGGCGTACCCGTCTTCACCCGGTACGCCTATGTGCGCGAGCTGCGCGGCGATGTGAAGACCGCCCGCCGGGTCCTTCAGCAGGCGCTCAGCACCGCGTCCACCCGTGGCGACGTCGCGTACGTGGCGACCACGCTCGGCCAACTCGCCTGGAACCAGGGCGAGTACGACACCGCCCTCACGTACTACGCGCGGGCGCTCGGCGCCGACGACACCTACCTTCCCGCCCTCGAAGGCCGCGCCCGAGCCCAGGCCGCACAGGGCGACCGCGCGGCGGCGATCCGCGGTATGGAGCAGATCGTGGACCGCTGTCCGTTGCCCCAACCCCTCGTGGAACTTGGCGAGTTGTACGAGGCTCGCGGCAAGGAGGGCGACGCACAGAAGGCCCGCGACCAGTACTCCCTGGTGAACGCCTGGGTCTCGCTGGCCCGCGCCAACGGCGTCAACGCCGACCTCGACACCGCGCTGGCCGCCGCCGACCACGGCGACCCCAAGGCGGCGCTCAAAGCCGCCCGCGCCGAATGGGCCCGCCGCCACACCGTGCACACCGCGGACGCCCTCGCCTGGGCCCTGCACGTCAACGGGCGCGACGCGGAAGCCCTGCCGTATGCCCGCGAGGCCACGGCCACCGGCTACCGCAACGCGTCCTTCCTCTACCACCGCGGCATGATCGAGCGCGCCACCGGCCACGAGAAGGAGGCCCGCGCGTCGCTGAAGTCGGCCCTCGACCTCAACCCGGGCTTCTCATCACTGGGCGCCCGTGCGGCCCGTAAGGCGCTGGAGGCCGCGAAGTGAAGCCCCGTCGCCTCTTCGCCGCCTACGCGGCCGTCCTGACCGCCGCCTGCGCGCTCGTGCTCGTGCCCTCCACGGCCGCGAGCGCGCACCCGCTCGGCAACTTCACCGTCAACCGCTACGACGGACTCGTCGTCGCCCCGGGACAACTGCGGGTCGACCATGTCGAGGACCTCGCGGAGATCCCGGCCACCCAGGCCCAGCCGCAGATCAAGAAGCTCGGCATGACGGACTGGGCCCGCGAGCGGTGCGCGTCGGCCGCGCGCGGCAGCGAGGTCACCGTCGGCGGGCGCGAGGTACCGCTCAGCGTCGGCGAGAGCCACGCGCGCGTGCGGCCCGGGCAGGCGGGGCTCGACACCCTGCGCGTGGAGTGCCGGTTGACGGCGCCGCTGCCCAAGGGGGACACCGTTTCCCTCGGCTTCCACAGCGCCGGGGCCGACCCGGGGCCCGGATGGCGCGAGATCACCGCGCGGGGCGACCGGATGACGCTCACCGCGTCGGACGTACCGAAGACGTCGGTGTCGCGGGAGCTGACCCAGTACCCGAAGGAACTCCTGTCGTCACCGGCCGACACCGCGTCCGCATCGCTGCGGGTGCGGGCCGGTGGCCAGGCGCTCGTCGAGAAGGACCGCGACGCGCCCGCCGCCTCGGTGCTCCCGCGCGGCGCCGACCGCTGGACCCAGGCCCTCGACGGGCTGGTGGCCCGCCATGATCTGACGTTCGGTTTCGCGGCCCTCGCGCTGCTCATCTCGGTGGGCCTGGGCGCGATGCACGCGCTTGCACCGGGCCACGGCAAGACTCTGATGGCCGCGACGGCGGCGGCGCGCGGTGGCCGGGCGCGCCTCAAGGACGTCCTGCCGCTGGCCGCCTCGGTGACGGTCACGCACACCCTGGGCGTCGTCGCCCTCGGCCTCCTGGTCACGGCCGGTTCGGCGGCGGCGCCCTCCGTGATCGCGTGGCTGGGCATCGCGAGCGGCGTCCTGGTGACGTGCGCCGGCGTCACGCTCGTACGACGGGCCTGGCGCAACCGGGCACTTGGACACGGGCACACCCACGATCACGGGCACACGCATGACCATGCCCACGGACCGGGGCACACGCACGACCACGGACACGCGCGCGACCACGACCACGACGACGCGCACGGCCACGCGCACCACCCTCACGAGCACGCCGAAGAGCACGAACGCCCCTTGGTTCTCGCCCACGCCCCCGCATCCGTGGCGACGGCCCCCAGCAGCAAGCCCCACCCGCACGACCACCCGCACCCGCACACCCCCACCGCCCCCTCCCCCACCCTCGAACACACCCACGGCGGCTTCACCCACACCCACGACACCGCCCCCACCCTGCGCGGCACGATCCTGCTCGGCTTCGCCGGAGGGCTTGTGCCCAGTCCTTCCGCCGTCGTCGTGCTCGTCGGCGCCGCGGCGCTGGGACAGGCGTGGTTCGGTTTCCTGCTCGTCCTCGCGTACGGCGTCGGGCTCGCCCTGACGCTGACGGCGGCCGGGTTCGCCGTCGTCAAGCTCGGCGGCGGGATGACCCGGGCGCTGGCCAGGCGCCCCCGGTGGGCGGGGGGACCCGTCGCGGCCCTGTTGCGACGCACCGCACCCCTGGGATCGGCGTTCGTCGTCGTAGCCCTTGGGGCTGGATTGGTGTTCAGGGGGGCGGCATCCGCACTCGGCTGAGCTACTTTTGGGGAGGAATCGCGCGGATGCGAATGGGGGACGCACGTGTCCGAAGATCCGGGCAGTGAACGTGTGATCGCGGGGCGCTACCGTCTTCTGTCGCCCTTGGGCGAGGGCGGCATGGGAACGGTGTGGCGCGCCCGCGACGAAGTGCTGCAGCGCGAGGTCGCCGTCAAGGAGGTCCGCGCCCCGGCCGGTATCCCGGCGCACGAGGTCGAGCGGATGTACGCGCGCCTGGAACGCGAGGCGTGGGCCGCCGCCCGTATCTCGAACCGCAACGTGGTGACGGTGTACGACGTGGCCACCGAGGACGGCCGCCCCTGGATCGTGATGGAGCTGGTCCGTGGCCTCGCCCTGTCCGATCTGCTGGACGCCGAGGGCCCGCTGCCCCCGCGGCGTGCCGCGCACATCGGCGCCGAGGTGCTCGCCGCGCTGCGTGCCGCGCACGAGGCGGGGGTCCTGCATCGCGATGTGAAGCCGGGCAACGTCCTGATGGCGAACGACGGTCGGATCGTGCTCACGGACTTCGGTATCGCGATGGTCGAGGGCAGTTCCGCGCTGACCATGACCGGCGAGGTCATCGGCTCGCCCGAATTTCTCGCCCCGGAGCGGGCGTTGGGCCGTACGCCGGGGCCCGAGTCGGACCTGTGGTCACTCGGGGTGCTCCTGTACGCGGCCGTCGAGGGCAACTCTCCCTTCCGGCAGAACACTCCGCTGAGCACGCTGCGGGCCATCGTCGACGAGCCGCTACCGCCGCCCCGCCGTGCGGGCTCCCTCGGACCCGTCATCGAGGGGCTGCTCGCCAAGGACCCGGCCGAGCGGCTGGGCGCCGAACAGGCCGAGCACGACCTGCGGATCATCGCGGCGGGCGGCACGACGCCCACCGCGCCGCTGGGCCAGCTGCCCCCGACCCCGGACGCGCCGACGCTCGCGGCATATGGCCAGCCTCCGCCGGGGCCGCCCGGACCGCCGGTCCCCACACCCCGCCCCGGGCCCTACGATCCGACGGCCAGGACCACCACGGACCAACCCGCCCGCAATCGCCGCGCCGCCGTCGTCCTGATCGCGGGCCTGGTCGCGCTCGCCCTCGCCCTCGGCGGACTGACGTACGCCCTGCTGAACCGCGACAACGGAGGCAACGGCAACAGCGGCCAGGAGACCAACAGCAGCAGCGGTGGGACCAACAACGGTTCCAGCGGCGGGAGTTCGAGCGGGGACGACTCCAGCAGCGGGAGCGACAACACCGGCGCGACCGGCGGAGAACCCTCCACCACCACTCCCGGCGGGGGACAATCGACCACCACCCCACCCGCGCAGTCCGTGCAGGTGACGGTCACCGGCCAACGCACCGACTACTCCGGTGCCTGTCCGCCGCCCGCCGCCCAGGCGCCCACCTTCACCGCGACGTTCACGGTGGGGCGCGTACCGGTGGACGTCGAGTACCGCTGGGTGACGAAGACCGGCGATGTCACCGATCCGGGCTGGAAGACGCTCTCGTTCCCCGCGAGCGGCGGGAAGACCCAGCAGAAGACGGTCGTGGCGACGACGTACGACGCGAGCGGGACCTTCGAGAACGAGATCAGCGTGGAGGTCCGGAGCCCGGTGCGCACGACGTCCAACTCCGTGCCGTTCTCGATCACTTGTGCGACGGAGACCCCGACGGACGGGGCCTCCGCTTCCACATCACCGTAGGTGGATGATCAGGCCACGCCGCTGAAGACCGGCAGATACCCGCCGGACTGGCCGGGCGCGGTCGGGTGGTACGACTCGCCGATGTTCAGCCAGTTGAGGCTGTGCAGCCAGGCGTCGCCCGAGCAGATCTCATGGCCGGTGAAGGTGCCTCTGACATCGCCGAAGGTGAAGCCGTGGTCGGCGGCGCGCTTGGCGATCGCGCTGTCCAGGTAGTCGGCCGCGTCGTTGATCGCGGCCCGCTTGGTCTCCGAGAGGCCTGCCACACAGGAGCCGCTCAGCTTGTAGAAGTGGGGGTAGCCAAGGACGACCACGTGGGCGGCCGGGGCTTTCGCGCTGATCGCCGAGAAGACGGTGTCGAGTCGGCCGGGGAGTGTCGAGTCGACGTACGCCTTCGCCGTGGCGATCCGGGCGAGGCAGGAGCTGTCGGACTGGAGCACGCACGTCGTCATGACGTCGGAGAAGCCCGCGTCGTTGCCGCCGATGCTGATCGAGACGAGGCCGGTGGAGGAGTTGAGCGGGCCGAGCTGGTTCGCCGTCACATCACCCGTACGAGCGCCCGAGCAGGCGGTGAAGGCGAACGACGAGGGTGAATGGGCGGCGGCCCAGAGGTAGGGGTACGCCTTCGTGCTGCGCTTGCAGTCGCCGCTGGAGCTGATGTAGCTGCCCGCGCCGACACCGGACGAGTAGGAGTCGCCGAGGGCCACATAGCCGGTGGCCGCGGCGGTTTGGGACGCCTGCGCCGTCGCCGCCCCAGTAAGGGCGAGGCCGACGGCGAGGAGGAGTGAGGTCACGTATGCCGTAATTCGGGAACGTCTCATGGAACCTCCCTTTAGCAGGATCTCTGCCACAACTTTCGTAGCAGCTACGCGTGTTGACAGGAAGTGTCCATGCCAAGACTTTTCGGCCCCTACCGGGACCCTCACCCCGCGTTCACGGCATATTTCCTTGCGTGCCCATGACAGGCCCCTGGCGGAGCGTCAACTCCCTTGAGCCACTCCGACGTGGTCACCAGCGCGGGCACCGGGTCACCGAACAAGCTCGTGAAGATCGTCTCGCAACGCGCCGACCGAGTGGATCTCGGAGCCCAACTCGCTTGATCCGTAAGGCAGTTCCCAGGAGGCGGCCGGCACCTCAGGGGAACGTATGTTTAAAGGCGTCCAAGAACTGCCATGAGCGTCTTCCGCATCTTGACGACCCCCCGCCCGCTGCGCGACATTGAAGCCCGGCATCCGGCGCTTCAGGGGGCAAAGTCGCCCATGCAGACCATACGTATCAAGACACCTTCGTCAGACAGCGCGGAGCGGTCGCGACAGGGGCCGGGGAAGGACCTCCTGCCGCTGCTCGCGGGTGCCGCGACCGTGGTCGGAGGAGTTGGTGCGGTCCTTGCGCTGGCCGACGTGGACTCACCACTGCGTGGCCCGTTCACGTTGTTCTTCCTGCTCGCGGCGCCGTCGGTCGCCATCGCGGCCGCGCTGCGCGGGCTGGAACCCTTCGGCCGCATCCTGGCCTCGATCGCGGGCGCGATCGCCGTCAACATGCTGGTGACCCAGGGCATGCTGGCCGTCCACCGGTGGTCCGTCCGCGGCGGAATCGCGTCGGTGACCGCGATCAGCTCCCTCATTCTCGTGCTGGTACTGGTACGCCGGTGGCGCGGCCGTACGGACCGGCGTTCGCGAAATACTCTCCGGGGGTGATCCCGTATTCCTCAAACGGATGGGGAAAATCCGTTCGAGGTGTTGGGTAACGGCCAAACCAACAAAAACGTGAGGCCTCGTTCCAGGTCTTGCCATACGGACGCAATCGTCAATACCGTCATACATCTCACCCGCATCGGACCATCACGCTCATGCGATCTAGGGGAGGGCTCAAGATCGCGCAGACGGCCCGGCGCGGGGCGCGGTAGGGGGGTGCCGTACTCGGTGACCACAGCTGTGCCGAGTCGTGCCGCGCGACCGGCTTCCGTTTTCCCGAAAGCCGGCCAGCTTTGCCAGCTCACCCGGCAGGCACGGAGATCCATTTCGTCATGCCGTAAGTGAGAACCCCCCTTTCGAACCGGATACATAGCCGGACCGCCCAGGGGCGGGCGGTCCGCCGGACGAGAGGGACCAGACTCATGAGCTCAGTCCTGCGCCCAGCCGTTTCGGGCCAAGATCCGTTAATGGCCAGCAAGTACCGGCCGATCTCCTCTCACCTGGCCATTGCGCCGCCGGTGAGTGTCGTGATTCCCGCCATGAATGAGGCCGAGAATCTCCCGTACGTCTTCAAGACACTTCCCGGCTGGATTCACGAAGTGGTTCTTGTGGACGGCAATTCCACCGACAACACCGTCGAAGTGGCCCGCGAGCTGTGGCCGGACGTCAAGGTCGTCGAGCAGCGCGGAAAGGGCAAGGGTGATGCCCTGATCACCGGCTTCGAGGCGTGCACCGGCGACATCATCGTGATGGTCGACGCGGACGGCTCGGCCGACGGCCACGAAATCGTGTCGTACGTCTCCGCGCTGGTGTCCGGGGCGGACTTCGCCAAGGGCTCGCGGTTCGCCAACGGCGGCGGCACGTCCGACATGACGCCGATCCGCAAGCTCGGCAACCGGGTGCTCTGCGCGGCCGTCAACGCCAAGTTCGGCGCCCGCTACACCGACCTCTGCTATGGATACAACGCGTTCTGGCGGCACTGCCTCGACAAGATCGACCTCGACTGCACCGGCTTCGAGGTCGAGACCCTGATGAACATCCGGGTGGTCAAGGCGGGACTCAAGGTGCAGGAGATCCCCAGCCACGAGTACCTCCGCATCCACGGCACCAGCAACCTGCGCGCCGTGCGGGACGGGTTCCGGGTGCTCAAGGTGATCCTCAAGGAGCGCTCCAACCGGCGCGCGCTGCGCCGCAGGCCGCACGCGGCTCAGCTCGACTCGGGTCAGGGAGAGGTGTCTTGAGCGAGCCGGACATCGCGCGCATCTCGGTGGTCGTCTGCGTCTACACCGAGGACCGCTGGGAGGACATCCTCGCGGCGGTCTCCTCGGTGCGGGCGCAGTCCCTGCCCGCCCTGGAGACGCTCCTGGTCGTGGACCACAACGCCACGCTCCTGGAGCGGCTGACCAGGGAGTACAAGGAGACCGACGCGGTGCGGGTGCTCGCCAACGCGGGCCCCCGCGGGCTGTCCGCGGGTCGCAACACCGGGATCGCGGCCTCGCGTGGCGAGATCATCGCCTTCCTCGACGACGACGCCGTGGCCGAGCGGGACTGGCTGCGGCACTTCGCCGAGGGGTACGCGGATCCGCGGGTGATGGCCGTCGGCGGCCGTACGATGCCGATCTGGGCGTCGGGCCGCCGGCCGGCCTGGTTCCCCGAGGAGTTCGACTGGGTGGTGGGCTGCACCTACAAAGGGCTGCCGCCGGGCCGCGTACAGGTCCGCAACGTCCTCGGGGGAAACGCTTCCTTCCGCCGTACGGCGTTCGACGCGGCGGGCGGCTTCGCCACCGGCATCGGCCGCGACGGCGACAAGCGCCCGCTGGGCTGCGAGGAGACGGAGCTGTGCATCCGCCTCACCCGCGCCCGGCCGGACGCGATCCTGCTGATCGACGACCGTGCGGTCATCCATCACCGGGTGCCCGAGGCGCGCGAGCACTTCGGGTACTTCCGCACGCGCGCGTACGCCGAGGGCCTGTCCAAGGCGCTCGTGGCCCGAAGTGTCGGCTCCGACAGGGGGCTTGAGTCGGAGCGCCGCTACACGACCCGTGTCCTGCCGGCCGGGGTGCTGCGCGGACTGCGGGACGCGGCGCTGGCCCGCCCCGGCGGCGCGGGCCGCGCGGGCGCCATCGTCGCCGGGGTTCTGACGGCGGCGGGCGGGTACGTACTCGGGAGCGTCCGGGCACGCAGGGGTGGCGCCACATTCTCCGTCGTGGAGATCGAGGCCGTCGTCCCGGGCGACGAGGGGGCGGCAGCATGAGGGCGAGGTCCATGCCCGTCGCGGCGCGGTGGGGGGCGCCGACCCGCGGCTGCACAGCGTATGCGCGCGCCGCGCGGTGTGGGAGCTCCGCGTGCGCGGGCCCGCGCGGCGCGGCCGCCGCGATGCCCCCTACGAGCGCCGCGCGTTCCGCGCGCGCCGAAGCCACGCTCACACGCGGCGCGGTGGGGGGCGGGGCCGTATGAACGCTCCCGTCCCCATCCTCATGTACCACTCGATCGCGACCGCGCCGAACGACGCGACCCGCGAACTGTCCGTCGCGCCCGAGGCGTTCGCCGAGCAGATGGAGCTGCTCGGCGAACGCGGGTTCACTCCGGTCGACACAGCACAGCTGGCGGCGAGTTGGCGCTCGGGCGGCCCGCTGCCGACGCGGCCGGTTCTCATCACCTTCGACGACGGCTACGAGGGCGTGCACCGGCACGCCCTGCCCGTGCTCGCCAAGCACGGTTTCGCCTCCACGCTGTTCGTCTCGACGGGGTGGATCAAGGGCGCGTACGACACCGGGGGCGGCCTCGACACCATGCTGGACTGGGACCAGGTGCGCAAACTCGCCGAGGAGCAGGTCGAGATCGGCGGGCACAGCCACACCCACCCACAGCTGGACCAGCTCCCGGACGACGCGCTCTGGTTCGAGCTGCTGCGCTGCAAGGAGATCATCGCCGACGAACTGGGCTCCCGCCCCGCCTCGTTCGCGTACCCGTACGGCTACTCCAGCCGCCGGGTGCGCCGTACGGTGCGCGAGGCGGGGTTCGCCCAGTCACTCGCCGTCGGCAACGGTCTCGCGCGCCGCCGCCAGGGCCCGTACGCCCTGCAACGGGTCACCGTGCGCCGTACGACCGGTATCGAGGAGTTCGAGCGGCTGGTCGAAGGCCGCGCGATCGCCCGCAACTTCGCCCGGGACCGCGCCCTGACCAAGGGGTACGCCATGGTCCGAAGAGCACGACAGGTCCGCCGGAAGGCCATCCGTTCCCGTGTCTGACACGACGACCACAGCCCAGGCTTCCACGCCCACGACCGAGGCACCCGAGCAGCAGTCGGGCCGCCGCCTTCGCCTGCCCGGCAGGGGCCGCAAGGGGGCCGGAGGGGGCAACCAGCTGTTCCGCAACGCCTACGCCCTGATGCTCAACACCGGGATCTCCGCGGTGCTCGGGCTCGGCTACTGGCTGGTCGCCGCCCGCTACTACTCCGAGTCGGCGGTCGGCCAGGGCTCCGCCGCGATCGCCGCGATGAAGCTCCTCGCGGGTCTCACCGCGGTGACGCTGACGGGCGCCCTGGCCCGCTTCATCCCGGTCGCGGGGCGTGCCACCGGGCGCCTCATCTTCCGTACGTACGCGGGCAGTTCCGTAATCGTGGCGCTGGCGGCCGGGCTCTTCCTGCTCACCCTGGACCTGTGGGGGCCCTCGTACCGCTTCCTGCACGGACCGCTCAACGGCCTCGGCTTCATCCTCGCGGTGATCGCCTGGTCGCTGCTGACGCTCCAGGACGGTGTGCTGACCGGGCTGCGCAGCGCGCTGTGGGTGCCGGTGGGCAACACCGTGTTCTCCGCGGTGAAGCTGGTGCTGCTCGTCGGCCTCGCCGCCGCGATCCCCACCACGGGCGTCTTCGTCTCCTGGGTGGCGGCGATCGCCCTGTCGGTGGTGCCGCTCGGGCTGCTGGTCTTCCGACGCCTGGTGCCCCGGCACATCAAGGCGACCGAGGAGCATGCGAAACCGCCCACCTTCAAGGAGATCGGGCGCTTCCTGGCCGGCGACTACACCGGCTCCCTCTTCTCGCTCGCCGTGGTCTACCTGGTCCCGGTGATCGTCGCCGCGCAGGTCAGCTCCGCCGACAACGCGTACTTCTACATCACCACCACGATCGGCGGCACGGTCAACCTGCTCGCCATCAACATGGGCGCCTCGCTGACCGTCGAGGGCTCGCACGACCCGGCGCGCCTGGCCGCCAACACCCGGGCCGCGCTCAAGCGGATGGCGCGGCTCATGCTGCCCGTGTGCGGGCTGCTGTTCCTCGGCGCGCCGTTCATCCTGCACGTCTTCGGCGAGGGGTACGCGCACGCGGCGACCCCGCTGCTGCGCTGGTTCGCCGTCGGCGCGCTGCTGCGGGTCGTCATGGAGACGTACTTCGCGGTGCTGCGCGCCCAGAGCCGCACCTCCGGACTCGCCTATCTGCAGGGCCTGTTGTGCGTGCTGGTGCTGGGTCTCACGGTGATCCTGCTCCCCCGCATGGGCCTGACGGGCGCGGGCGTCGCGGAGATCTCCAGCCTCGCCGTGATCGTGGCGCTCGCCGCGCCCAAGCTGTACAAGATCGTGCGCACCGCGCCGCCCGCCGACGTGCCCGCGGACGCGGCGCCGGACGGGGACCTCGCCGACCTGGGGGCGCGCGAGGTCCCCGCGCCGAAGACCGGTCCCTCCTGGGCGAAGAAGCTGGACGCCGACACCCTCGCGCTCGGCATCCACGTCGACTTCGACCACCAGGAACGCCGACCGGACGTACGACCGGGCCCCGGCACCCCGCCCACCGGTTCGCCGACGGTACGGCCGGACCACCGCCCGACGTGGGCGCTCCGGCCACAGGTGGGACTGCCCGTAGAGGCACGGGAGCCGGGTTCGGAGGCCAGCCTGGGCCCGTCCGAGGCCCCGGAGATAGACGCCCCCTTTGAAACGGGCGAGGCGGAAAGCGCCCCGATAGGGGCGCGGGGCGTGACATCAAGCGGCTCCGCCGCGCGGGCGCGACCAGCCACAGAGCACCCGCAGCCAACGGACAACACCCCCTCCTCCCTGCGCGAACGCCTGACCCACCCGACCAGATCCGGCGTGGTCCTGGGCTGCCTACTGATTTCCGCCCTTCTCCTCTACTGGGTCCCCGCACTGGGCCTCAACGACGGCACCCTCGCCCGCATGGGCGGCCTGGGCCTGATCTCGGTCCTCCCGCTGCCGACCCTGGTCGGCGCGGCCCTGCTGATCACCGTCTTCGCCTCGCTGCTCTGGACGGCCCGCGAGCACAGGGGACTCCTGCTCGTCACCCTCCTCGCCACCGTGGTCTCGCTGCACGCGCTGCCCGCGGTGATCGAGACCGAACCCCGGTTCGCGACGGCCTGGCAGCACCTCGGATTCCTCGACTACATCGACCGGACGGGCTCGGCGGTACCCGACCTGGACGCCCGCTGGAGCTGGCCCGGCTTCTTCGCCGCGGCCGCGTTCATCGCGAAGGCCTGCGGGGTCACCGATCTCACCGAGGTCATCCGCTGGTGGCCGCTGGCCATCCAACTCCTCTACCTGGCCCCGATGTTCCTGCTCGTACGCTCGATGCGGGCGAGCTGGCGCGCCAAGTGGACCGGCATCTGGATCTTCACGCTCAGCGGCTGGGTCGGCCAGGACTACTTCTCACCGCAGGGCTTCACGTATCTGCTCTACCTCGTCTTCGTGGCGATCCTGCTGGTGTGGTTCCGGGCACCGCGCGTGCTGTGGGCGAAGGTGCGCCCGGGCGAGGCGGAGGTCGAGCCGACGAACCGCCGTCAGCGGGCCGTCCTCCTGATGATCCTTATAGGGCTGTTCGCGGCGACCGTCCCGGCACACCAGCTCACGCCGTTCGTGATGCTGGGCGTCCTCGCGGTCCTCGTCCTCATCGGCCGCTCCGAGCTGCGCGGTCTGCCCATCCTGTTCGCCGTCCTGGTCGCCGTCTGGCTCGCCTTCATGGCCGAGCCGTACTGGTCGGGGCACTTCGACGACCTGTTCGGCGGGGTCGGCGGCGTCGGCGGCAATGTGTCGTCGTCCGTCTCCGGCCGTATCCAGGGCGGCAGTTCCACGCACAAGCTCGTGCTCTACACGCGTGTGCTGCTCGCCGGCGGTGTGATGGCCTTCGCCTGCTGGGGCTGGTGGCGGCGGCGCGACCACAAGTACCGCGAGCGCTCGCTGCTCGTCCTGACCTTCGTACCGTTCCTGGGCTTCGGCATGCAGTCGTACGGCGGCGAAATGGCCCTGCGGGTCTTCATGTTCGCCGTCCCGGGCGCGGCCCTGCTCGCCGGGCTCGCCCTCTTCCCGCGCACCGGCGTCACCGCGAAGGAGCGCGAGAAGGACCGGGTGAGCCTCGCCCCGCTCGCCGCCCTCATGGCGGGCCTGCTCCTCATGGGCGGCTTCCTGGTGGCCCGCTGGGGCAACGAGCCCTTCGAGCGGATCAGGCCGGGCGAGGTCGCGGCCATGAACTACGTCTACGAGCACGACGACCCGACCGTACGGCTGCTGTGGATGAGCAACGACACGATCGACAACGTGACGCCCGCGATGCCGTGGGGCGCGCGGGACATGGAGAAGGTGCAGTACGTGCCCACGCTGGCGCCCGCCGACCCTGTCCTGGTGTCCGGGCTGGTCAAGGCGCTCAAGGACGCGGGCCCGAACTCGTATCTGATGATCAACCGCAGTCAGGTGGTCTACCTCGAGATGGACGTGGGCTATTCGGCGACCTGGGAGTCGAGGCTGATCAGCAACCTCGACGACCGGCAGGAGCTGAAGAAGGTCCTCGTCAACGACGACGTGACGATGTACGCGCTGCGCAAGCAGCCCGAGGGCAAGGTCCCGAAGGCAGATCCGGGGCCGATCGGGCCCCAGGTGACCTGGACGCCGTGGTCGGTCGTCGGCGGTCTGGCCGCGATCGCGCTCATCGTGCTGCTGACGACACGGGAGGTCGTACGGGTTGCGGTACGGCCGAGCGTGCGGCAACTGCGGTGGCTGCAGAGCAGCTTCTGGTTCGCGCTGCCGCTGCTGGCGGTCTTGCTGGCTTCGATGGTGCAGCGGTTCCTGACCATGAAGTAGTACGTACGTGGGAGGTGGCTCACCGGCGGGCTTACCGGGTGAGCCACTTCACCTCGTAGGCCCGCATCTCGAACCGCTTGCCGTCCACCTTGGCGCTGATGGAGCGGTCCAGGGTGTTCACCACGAGGGCGACCTTGTCGGTGGCGAGGACGCGGACGTTGGGCACGTCGTCGGCGGCGATCGACACCGTCTCGTACTTCGTCCCGGGCGGGAACTCCTTGCCGAAGCGGGAGACGAGGTCGTACATGGGGAGCGCCTTCCCCCCGGCGGCGGTGTCGGTCGGTGTCCAGAGGCAGCCCGCGCAGTCGGAGCCCTTCTCCTCCTCCGGGTTCCAGTAGAAGCCGGAGGAGGCGCCGCCCTTGACCATGGCGATCATTCCGGCGGCCTGGACGGCGGCGCGGTGGATCTCGGACCAGCCCTTGCGGTCGTCGTTGCCGTCGGCCGGTTCGACGTAGTACTCGGCCCACCACAGCGGCAGGTCGTGCGTCTGCCGGCGCACCCACTCGCCGACGGCCGTGAGCTTGTCCGTGGCCGCGAACTCGCCTGGCAGCATGTCGTCGTCGTTGGTGTAGCTGGAGCCGTCCACGACGACGAAGTCGGCGCCCACCTTGTTCTTGTTCCAGTAGTCGAAGGCGTCGAGGACTCGCTGGTCCATGACGCCCCAGGTGCCCTTCACTGTGGTGGACGCGTTGTCCTTCTGACGCGGGTCGAAGCTGTCCATGACCAGGTAGGGGCCGCCCACCATGATGTCCTTGTTGACCTTTTTCAGCGCCTTGTAGACCAGGTTGTAGAGCTCGGTGTAGCCCTCGTAGTCCCAGCGGGCCTTGCTGTCGTTCCAGAAGCCCTTGAACTCGTTCCAGACGACGAAGTGCCGTACGTCCGGATAGCGTTTGGCGACGGTCGCGGCGAGCGCGGCGAAGTCCTTGTAGTGGGCGCGGTCCGGGGCGGTCTCCAGGGCGGCCTGGCTCCAGTCGGTGTCGCCGGAATCGCCGCCCTTCATCCAGTCCGGGGAGCAGCACAGGGTGACGATCGGGGTGCCGCCGGACTTGCGGATGAAGTCGATACGGCTGTCCATCTCCGCGAAGTCGTAACGCCCCTTGGACGGTTCGGGGTTGCCGGCGCCCCAGCCCATGATGTGCTGGTTCTGCGGCAACGACTGCTTCTCCAGCAGCCCCTCGACGCGCTCGGTGGCGGCGTCGTCGCCCTCGTCGGCGCTGAACTGGGTGTGGGTGAAGCCCCAGCCCACCTCCGGCCGCGGCGTGTCGGGCGGGGTGACCGGCGTGCCGTGCACCTTGTCCCCGTCGCGGGTCGTGCCGGCGGCGCTCCCGCCGTCCCCCGGCAGGGTGTTGAGCAAGGTCACCACCAGGGCCAGAGCGGCCACACCCACGCCGAGCAACGCGGTGAGCCGCCACCGCCGTGCCCCCGAATTCCACCCATGACGTCCCATCATGGGCAACAGTAACGGCGGGCATCGGCCATGGGACAGATCTCGTAAATGCACAGCCTTGTAACAGGACGGAGGGGATACACCGGAAGCACCGGGCGACAGCCGACACACACGGCGCACTGCGGAAACCGGGTGCACGGGGCGCCCACGTGACGGATCATGGCGACATGTCTGCGAACCCACACGACGCTCTGCCGATCCGGCTCAACGTCGACGACAGCGACTCGCCGTCGGACGTCGTCGACGCGCTGTTCCTCGGCCGCTTCGCGACGGGCGAGCAGCCGCACTCGCACGCGGCGAACATCGACCGCGTACGGTCCGGGGCGACGCTCCTCCCGCCTGGCGCGCGGGTGCTGCGCTCGGCCCGAGACGACGACCGCAGCGCGACCCTCGCCGAGGGCGACGGCTGGACCCTCCTGATCTCCCGCTGGAACCGCGGCGCCGACGTCACGGTGACCGCGACCAGCACTGAGCTGGCCGAGAAGGTACTGAACCAGGCGACCGACGGCGCGGCGGACGAACCGGAGCCGCAGCCGGAGAACGTGACGATGGGGTTCTGGTACGTGTCGCCGCGCCGGGGCCCGCACCGTACGACACGCCAGATCTCGGCGGGGACGTGGGAGGAGGTCCGCCCCAACTACACGGCGCCGGTGGCGGACGCCATGGACCACCTGATGAAGACGACGCCGGAGGACATCGCGGGCCGGCTGTTGCTGCTGCACGGCCCGCCGGGCACCGGCAAGACGTCCGCGCTGCGCACGCTGGCCCGGTCCTGGCGCGACTGGTGCCAGGTCGACTGCGTCCTGGATCCCGAGCGGCTCTTCTCGGACGTCGGCTATCTGATGGACATCGCGATCGGCGAGGAGGACGGTACGGGCAAGGGCCGCTGGCGGCTGCTCCTGCTCGAGGACTGCGACGAACTGATCCGCGGCGAGGCCAAGCACACGGCGGGTCAGGCGCTCTCGCGGCTGCTCAACCTCACCGACGGGCTGCTGGGCCAGGGCCGCAATGTGCTGGTGGGCGTCACCACGAACGAGGACCTGGAGCGCCTGCACCCCGCCGTCGTCCGCCCCGGCCGGTGCCTCGCCCGCATCGAGGTCGGCCCGCTGACCCGCCCCGAGGCGGTCAACTGGCTCGGCACGGAGGAGGGCGTCTCGCGCGACGGCGCGACCTTGGCGGAGCTGTACGCGCTGCGCCGGGGGACGACTCCGACGTCCGTACCGGATCCGCGGGAGGGGGCGGACGCGGGGCTGTATCTGTAGCGGCCTGGTACCGCGCACGGTGCTTTGATGGGTGTATGACCCTGTTCGTCGGGACGTCGGGGTGGCAGTACAAGGACTGGCGCGGCGTCCTCTACGCGGAAGGGCTGCCCCTGCGGCTCTGGCTGGAGGAGTACGCGGCACGGTTCGCGACGGTCGAGATCAACAACGCCTTCTACCGGCTGCCCTCGCGGGAGAACTTCGAGAGCTGGCGGGAGCGCACTCCCCCGGACTTCGTCATCGCCCTCAAGGCGAGCCGCTATCTGACCCACATCAAGCGGCTGCGCGACCCCGAGGAGCCGGTGCACCGTCTGATGACCCACGCCGCCGGCCTGGGCGACCGCCTCGGCCCGGTCCTGCTGCAGCTCCCGCCCACCCTGCACGCCGACCCGGGTCTTCTCGACGACTGTCTGGCCCGCTTCCCGTCCGGCACGCGGATCGCGGTCGAGCCGCGCCATGACTCCTGGTGGACGCCGGAGGTGCGCAAGGTGCTGGAGTCCCGGGGCGCCGCCCTGTGCTGGGCCGACGTGCTGTCCCGCCCGGTGACCCCACTGTGGCGGACCGCCGACTGGGGCTACCTCCGCTTCCACGAGGGCAGCGCCCGACAGTGGCCGCGCTATGGCCACCAGTCCCTGACGACCTGGCTCCGGCGCATCACGGACACCTGGCCCGACGACGCCGACGTGTACGCGTACTTCAACAACGACGTCCACGCGGCGGCGGTCCGGGACGCGGTGACCTTCGCCCGTGCGGCGAGGGCGACGGGCCTGACCGTCACGCGTACTCCAGAGCGCCTACCGGCGGGATAGGAAGTCCCGCCGCAACGGCGCAGCCTGGCGGTGGCGAACCCGCCGCTGCCCCTCCCGGGACCGCGGGAAACGGCTACTCCCCGTAAGCCGCCCTCAGGGCATCCCGTACGGCGTCGAGCGCGGCCGACTCGGTGAGGCCGAGGCGGCGCGCCCGCTCGGCGTAGGCCTGCGCGGCGGTCGCGGCCTCGCGTGACGCGGCGTCGCCCGCGGCGGCCACGAACGTTCCGTTGCGGCCCCGCGTCTCGATCACCCCGTCCGCCTCCAGGGCCCGGTACGCCTTGGCGACGGTGTTGGCCGCGAGGCCGAGCGACTCGGCCAGCCCGCGCACCGTGGGCAGCTTGTAGCCCACCGGCAGTGCGCCGGACCGGGCCTGCTCGGAAATCTGGGCGCGCACCTGTTCGTACGGTGCGGTCCCCTCATCGAGGTGGATCTTCAGGGTCACGCAGCGATTGTCCCGTACCCACCGGAAAATGAGAGGCATCCGCACACGACCCACGCGTAGCGTGCAACTCCATGACAGTGATCGTTCGCGCACTGCGCCGCGGGAACCGGGCAGACGCCGAGGCCTACGCCCGCATCCGCCACGTGGCCCTCCCCTTCATGCTCTTCACCGCCGAGTCCGTCGCCTACGACCTGGAACGCGCCCACCCGGACTCCCACTACCAGCCGTTGCTGGCCGAGGAGGACGGCGAGTTCATCGGCGTGGCGCAGATGGGCATCGTCTACGACAGCCCGGAGCCCGGGCACGCGTTCCTCAGCGTGTACACGCACCCGGAGCGGACGGGCCGCGGCGCGGGCTCCCTGCTGGCGCGCACCGCCGAGGAGCGGCTCGTCACGCTCGGCGCGACGAAGCTCCACACCTGGGTCCTCGACGCACCCGCGAACCGCGCCTTCGCGGAGAAGCGCGGCTATCGCGCGAGCCGTTCCGCCCACTTCCTCCGCCTGGACCTGGCGAACGGCACCCTGCCCCCGCGCGAAGAGCCGCCCGCGGGCGTCGAGTTGCGCACAGCGGCGGACTTCGCGGACGACCCGCGCCCCCTGTTCGACCTGGACGCCGAGACGCTCCTGGACGAACCGAGCGACGTCGACCGCGAGTTCACGGACTACGAGGCATGGCTGCGGGAGACCTGGCACCACCCCCTCCTCAGTCACGAGCTGACCTCGGTCGCGGTGGTCGACGGCCGCCCCGCCGCGTTCAGCGCGGCCCGCACGGACGGCGGCACCCGCTACGGCACGGTGATGACGGGCACCGCCCGTGCCTTCCGCGGCCGCGGCCTCGCGAAGCTGGCCAAGAACGACTCCCTGCACCGCGCCCGCGCCGCCGGCTTCACGGAGGCGTTCACCGGTAACGACTCCGGCAACGGGCCGATGCTGGCGATCAACAAGTGGTGCGGTTACGAGATCTGCGCGACGGAGGTGACGTATGTCCGTGAACTCGGCTGAGTCGCATGGCTCGCTGGAGGTCGTCCTCGTCAAGTACGGCCGCACCAAGATCAGTTACCCCGCGGATCTGGTCGACGACGACGGCACCCGGGTCATCGTGCGCGCGCCGTGGGCGGGCGACGCGGCCCGCGACTTCGGCTTCGTACGGTTCGAGCAGGGCGATGTCTCCACCGAGTACTACTGGCGGGACCGCTGGTATGCGGTGAAGGAGGTCCGTGACGCCGAGGGTGTGCTGAAGGGCTGGTACTGCGACATCACCCGCCCGGCCACTGTCTCCCGCGGCGAGCTGGTCGTCGAGGACCTCGACCTGGACCTGTGGCGGTCGGCCGACGGCAGGACCGTACTGCGCCTGGACGAGGACGAGTTCGCGGCGAGCGGCCTGGCGACCACCGATCCGGCGGCCGCGGCCGCCGCCGAGAACGCGCTGGACGAACTCGAACGCCTGGCCCGCGAGGGCGACTTCGAGGCGCTGCTGGCCTAGGCATGGAGGGACGCCGCCCCCTGAAAGAGCTGCCTGCGCCTAGGGGGCGGCGATCACCGCGTACCGCTCGTCCTCGACCTCCCGTCCCCACAGACGGGCGTCGTCCGACAGCGGCTCCACGCGGATGTCGGCCGCGAGCGGCTTCAGGAAGGCGGTCAGCCGGTCGGCGGGTATGCCGACCGGGCTTACTGTCCCCCACACTCCCTCGACGAGGACGAGCCGGCCTCCGGGGCGGAGCAGTCCACGCCAGTGCCGCAGGACGCGCTCGGGGTCGGGCAGCGTCCACAGGACATGGCGGCAGAGCAGCACGTCGAACCGCTGCTCGCCGATGGGCGGCGCCGCCGCGTCACCGACCAGGAACACCGCGTCACGGCCGGCCAGCTTCGCGCGAGCGAGGTCGACCATGCGCGGCGACCGGTCGACCCCCGTGACCCGGTGCCCCCACTCGGACGCGAGCAGTGACAGGCTGCCGGTGCCGCACCCCAGGTCGAGGACGTCGGCCGCGCGCTCGGGCAGCCACGCCCGCAGCCGGGTCGCCCAGGCCTCCCTTACGACGGGGTCGCGCAGGCCGTGGTCCGGCTCGTCGTCGAAGGTGACGGACTCCGCGTCCCAGTCGACGCCCGCCCCCGGATTCATGTCACTGTTACTCGTCATGCGCCCCAGGGTGACACCCGCCACTGACAGTCGATTCGTGACAGCCGCCACAGACAGATTCCGACCGATGAGGAACTCTCCCGGAAAGGGTCTACCTCCGTACACAACGGAACCCGGTAGGCACAAGGAGGCAGCCATGCGCCGTGTGACCGTGCAGAAGCCCCTGAGGAAGTCGGACTCCCGCCGTGTGCGGGACGAGGCCGACGAGCGTCCGGCCGAGCGCCCGGAGGTCCGCAAGGACATCGCACGAACGTGGTGGCCGGACGGCTGAGCCGCCACGACCACCACGAGAACCGTCAAACCACCACCGGAACCGTCAGACGAGTACCAGAACCGTCAGACCAGCCTCTTGCGGTAGTGGATCCGGTCGTACGGCCCCTCCGCGCGCCGCTCGACCACCTCGTACCCGTACTTCGGGTAGATCTTCTGGTTCTCCCACATCAGCGCGTTCGTCAGGAGCCTGATCTCGGGCAGACCGAGCGCACGCGCGCGTGCGTCCACGAAGTGCAGCAGCCGTCGCCCGACGCCTTTGCCATGGGTGTCCGGGTGGACGGCGATGATGTCGAGGTACAGATGATCCTCGCGCTCCTCGACCACCACGAGCCCGGTCACCGGCTCCCCCGTGACGTACACCCGCCCCGCGGCCACGTTCGCCGCGTGGTCCGCCTCCATGGGCGCCGGTACCAACCCGATGCGCTCGATGTAGGGATGGAACGCCGCGTCGATCACGGCCTTCACGACCGGTACGTCGGCGGCGACGGCCGGCCGGATCTCCTCATCTGTCATGCCGCGAACGCTACCTACCTGATCGCAGTCTCAGCACTCCCTTAACGGCGCCATAAGGATCTCCCCCACCCGCCTCCAGCAGGCGATTTCGCGGTTTCTTGGGGCTAGCTTGCTGATCGCCCCCACGGGATTCAGCCCACGGGTTCGCCCCATGCCTCCAGGACCGTTTCCGAGGAGTTCCCCCATGCCTGCTCGCCGCAAGGTCGCCGTGTTCGCCGCCGTCGGTGTCGCGCCGCTCGCCCTGACCGCGCTGGCCACCGCGCCCGCGTCCGCGCACGGCACGATGGGTGATCCGGTCAGCCGGGTCGCCCAGTGCTACGCGGAGAATCCGGAGAGCCCCACGTCGGGCGCCTGCAAGGCGGCCGTCGCGGCGGGTGGCACCCAGGCGCTCTACGACTGGAACGGTATCCGGATCGGCGACGCGAACGGCCGGCACCAGGAGCTCATCCCCGACGGCAAGCTGTGCAGCGCGAACAACGACGAGTTCAAGGGGCTCGACCTGGCGCGCGCCGACTGGCCCACGACGAGCGTGAGCAGCGGCGCGTACACCTTCAAGTACCGGGTGACCGCCCCGCACAAGGGCACCTTCAACGTGTACATCACGAAGGCGGGTTACGACCCGTCCCAGCCGCTGGCCTGGGACGACCTGGACCTGGAGCACCCGGTCGCGACGTCCACCGACCCGGTCGCCTCGGGCGGCTTCTACACGTTCTCCGGCACTCTCCCGGAGCGTTCCGGCAAGCAGCTCCTGTATGCGATCTGGCAGCGCTCGGACAGCCCGGAGGCCTTCTACTCCTGCTCGGACGTGACCTTCGGGGGAAGCACGAGCGGAAGCGGCGGCAGCGGAAGCGGCAGCGCTGGTTCCGGGAGCGGCTCCTCCCCCGCTCCGACCGCCTCCGCGCCCTCTGACGAGCAGATAGCGGACGGTGCCGACAAGTCGACCGTCGAGCACCACGGTCACGGTGACGACGACGCCAGTACGTCGGCGGAGCCGGCGGCGACGACCGCGAGTCCCGCCGCGGCCGTCACGGACACCTCGAACGAGCCGAAGGCGGACGGTTCCTCGGGGAACCTCGCCGAGACCGGCGGCGACTCCACCACGTCGTACCTCGCGATCGGCGGGGCGACCGCCCTGGCGCTCGGTGCCGCGGCGCTGTTCGCCTCGGTCCGGCGCCGTGCGATGTCGGGCGGCCGCCACGGCCGCTAGGACGAGGGACTCCGGAGTCTGTCCGGCGGCTCAGGCCGGACAGACCCCGGCGGTGTGCTCGGCTCCCGGCGGCGTGCTCAGCTGAACACGGACGCGCAGGTGGTCGCGGTGGCGTGCGCCGGATCGAGGGCGTTCGCCACCTCGTGGTACGCGATCCGGTCGAGGAGACCGATCGCCACGTGCTCGGAGAAGTCGACCGGGCACAGGTCCTGCAACAGGACGTTGTGGACGTCGGATCCGCTGAGGAATCCCGAGCTGTACGGCGTGACCACCTCGTCGTGCTTGGTGGCGATGACCGTGTAGTGGACGCCCGCGACGGTGTCGCCGCCGGCGTTGAGCTTGGTCAGGAACGCGGATCCGGCCATCTGGTCCGCGAGCCCCGGAGTGGACGCCTTCAGCAGGTCCTCGGCACCCGGGAAGTACGGCAGCAGGTTGGTCAGGCCACTGAGGGTGGTGCCATGGTTGTCGGGCGCGAGGCCGACGAGGGCGTTCACCTTGGCGGCTCCGCCGAGGAACTTGAGGTAGTAGCGGGGCATCATGCCGCCCTGCGAGTGACCGACGAGGTCGGCCTTGGCGGCGCCGGTCGCGGCGAGCACCTTGTCGACGAACGACTGGAGCTGTTCGGCCGACTTGTCGATGGGGCCGAGGCCGTTGAAGAGCGGGACGCCGGGCAGTTGCCCGTAGTCGAGGGAGTAGACGCAGTACCCGCGGCCCACCAGATAGGGCGCGAGGGCCAGCCAGTTGTCGACGGAGTTCCCGAAGGTGCCGTGGACGAGGACGACGGGGCGGGGGTGGGCGGTGGACGGCTTGCAGGAGTAGGTGTTCCAGCCACTGCTGGGGGCGGAATCGGCTCGGGCGGTGGCAGCGGGGACGACGGCGACCGCGGCGGTCAGCAGCAGCGCGGTCAGGGGTCTGAGCACTCGCTTCCAGGGCAGCATCGTGTGATCTCCTTGCGGCTCAAGGGAGTTGCGACGGCATACGCCCTGTGATCCGGATCACGAGGATGCTGTTCACTTGTCAAGTTACGGACGAGTAGTGCAAGTGTGAAGTTACGCGTCAGTAAAAACTTCCAGCGGTAACCACCGTCGGCGGTTGCAGCCGGGTTACAGCTGATGAAGCGTCACCAGACAGGCTTGATGGGGCCGTAGGGCGCGATGCGCAGCAAACGGTCGTACAACGCGCGCAGGTCACTCTCCCCGAGCAGCTCGCCCCACGCCCGCACGACGTCGGCGGCCGCCTCCTCCGCCGCGCGCGTACAGGCCCAACCGAGCTCGGTCATTACGACCAGCCGGGCGCGCGCGTCGACGGGATGCGGGCGCCGCTCGACGTACCCCTTGCGGACGAGTTCCTCGACGAGCTGGCTGGCGGCCTGCTTGGTGACTCCGAGGTGGGCGGCGAGGTCGGTGACCGTCGCACCGCCCGGGGCGAGCCGCGTGAACGCGAAGCCGTGCGCGGGCCGCAGCCCCTCGAACCCCCGGGCGACCACGCCCTCGTGAATACGTTGCGTCAGCTCCCCGGCGACGGCGAGCAGCGCGGCGGACAGGGCCATGGCCTCGGAGTTCTGCACGCATGCATTGAAACACCCTTGACGAATTGGTCAAGCAGCTTGACCATAGGGGTCAGCCCATATGGTCAAGCAACTTGACCATCTATCCATCCACTCGGAGGCACCCGTGCCGGTCATCCGCTCGTCCGAAGCCATCGTCCACGAGATCCACGGCGCCCGTTTCGTCTCGTACGCCACTCCCCTGAGCGGCAGCAAGGAGCTGTGCGCCTGGCGCGGCGAGATACCCGCGCGGCACCAGGCCCCCGTGCACACCGTCAACCGCGAGGAGATCTTCCATCTCCTCTCCGGCGAACTGCTGATCACCCTTGACGGCCGCACCGAGACGGTCACCGCGGGCGACACGGTGATCATCAACCCCGGGGCGACCCTCGGCGTCGAGAACCCGACGGACGAGGTCGCGATCTCCTGGGTCACCACGTCCATCGGCCTTCAGGCCGAGTTGGCCGACGGCTCGGTACTCACTCCACCCTGGGCCAACTAGAGCTGCTGGAGGACGAGTTCGGAGCGGGTGAGCTCCAGTAGGCGGCCCATCCACGCAGGGGCGGTCCTACGGCGGTTTTCGCCCCCTCCGCCCCTACCCAGGCTTTTCAGCCCCGACGCGCCGGCCTTTCCGGCCGAGAGGAAAAGCCAGACGGACACCCCATCGCCCCGGAGAACCGACCGATTCAGACACCAGTTCGATACGGTGGGCGACCGCCGACCGGTTCACATCCAACGGCAGGATCGGCACCCCCCGCCGCCGCGCGTCCGCCAGCAGCAGCCGCTTCGGATACATCCCGGGGTCGTGCGTGAGCAACCCGGCGTAGAACGCGGCCGGGTGATGGGCCTTCAGCCACGCCGACTGATACGTCGGCACGGCGAAGGCGACCGCGTGCGCCTTGCAGAAGCCGTACGACCCGAAGGCCTCGACGATCTCCCAGGTGCGCGCGATGGTCTCGGCGTCGTACCCCTTCGCCGCCGCGTGCTGTGCGAACCAGAAGCGGATCCGCCCCTGCGACTCGGGGTCGGAGAGTCCGCGCCGCACCCGGTCCGCCTCGTCGCGCCGCCGGTCATGATGTCGACGACGAGGTCGTGGAAGGTCGCGGGCTGCAGGCGTCCGACCAGGTCCCGCTGCGCTCTTCATTAGTCAAGTCATGTGCCGACTTTGGGACTGTCGGGATAGACGACGTACGTCCTGTGGCAACGGCGTCGAGTGGCTGGGCGCCGATCTCATCATCGGCGCCCAGCAGTGGTCACGAGACGAAGCCGCGGGTCACGTGCGTTCCCGCCCCGTCGTTCTCGGCGTGGTAGTTCGACTCCCCGACGCAGTCGCTGTACTCATAGTTGGCCCTGGACGTACCGCTCAGGCCGCCCGCGTCAGTTGAGGTCGGGCCTCCGAAAGTGACATCGGACCTGGGCATTTCCGCGCAGCTCGGGATCCCGGCGTAGTACTCCACGAAGCCTCCCTGGGAGCCCTGGAGACTTCCGCTCCCCGACGGCAGGTTCCAGGAACCCAGGTGCACGGAAACGCCAGTCACGGCGTCCGTCGCCGTTCCGGTCCACGCGTCGGTCCCGGTCCGTTCGACCTTGATGTCGTAACGGTGTCCGTAGACGGCGTCGAAATCCACGGCGCAGGTCACACCGGGCCCGCCGTCGGCGCCGGCGTGACAGAGCGGGTCGGACGTGGTCGCTCCATCGGTGAAGGTGGAGAACCGTGCCGAAAGCCGCTCGTGACCACCGCTGTTCTCCCGGGGCTGGAGGCCGGTGTAGCCGAAGGCGTGCGCGAAGTCGAATTGCCGGGCGAAGTAGATCCCGCCCCTGTGCGCGGTCTCAGGGTTCACGGTGATGGGGAAGGTGATGTTGCTCATCCCCTCGGACGGGATGTTGGGGATCGACCATCCGATGGAGACATTGCCGCCGCCCACGTCCGCGGACGCCGCCTGAGGCGTGAGCACGAGCAGCCCCGTCGCCACGCCAACGGTGGCCCAGCGACGGAGAGTTGAGGTGGCCAGGTTTGACATGTGCTGTCCCTCTCTCGATGTGTGGGGGTATGAGGGGACTCGCAGATTCGCCGCGCCCGAACGG
The DNA here is from genome assembly GCF_042894545.1 of Streptomyces sp. NPDC001530. Taxonomy (NCBI): domain Bacteria; kingdom Bacillati; phylum Actinomycetota; class Actinomycetes; order Kitasatosporales; family Streptomycetaceae; genus Streptomyces; species Streptomyces sp. NPDC001530. The sequence goes on along the minus strand of NZ_JBIAVS010000006.1, from coordinate 11,282 downwards.
CGTTGGTGTCTGCGAGGACGCACTGGCCGGAGAAGGAGGCGCGAGTCGTGAATCGTTCGTCCGCACCACCGGTCACCTGAGGGGCGCGCTATGCCACTGCCTCAGGGCTCCGTGAAGAGCTTCGTGACTGAACGGAGTTCGCCTGACGGTCACTTGGCATACGTTGTACTCGCTCCCAGAAAGCGGCTCCATGGACGAATGAGCGAGGGGACTTGGACTCTTCGCTGAATCTTGGAGCGTCTACTCCGGGCTCTCCAGGCCGGCGGGAGCGCAAGCGAATGAGCGTCGGTCTCGCCCCGGCGCACCGACGGCTGACCGAGCCTGCCGGTCGACCGGAGCGCCCGATACGTCCGGGCGCCTGCCGGGCGACCCATGAGCAGGTGCTCCCGACGGAGATCATCGTCCGCCAGTCGACCGTTGCTCCGCGCGCCTACTCGGGTTGAGGCCGGGCCCCCGCCCACGGTTCCACCCCATGGCCGGGCTCCGCGCCAACCGAGTACGCCCATGTCGGTGGGATTGCGCCGTCGCCCATGCCCAGAAGCATCTGCTGTCTCGGTCTGACGGTCAGTCGGAACGGCGCGCCCGAACCTCGGCTGCTTCAGCGCGCGTGACGTGCGGACGAGCGGCTGCGTCTGCGGATCGTCCTCATGGCGGACGTGCTGCCGACGGCGAGCAACAGCGCACCACCAGCCGCGAGGGGAATCGTCGTGTCGCTGTCACCGCCGGTCGCGGCGAGGTCAGAACCGCTCTGGGCCTTGGGCGACGCAGGCTGGGCGGACAAGAGCCCTCGGGCTCCTCCATGCAGATGCCTCCGCGCCGAAATCCGAGCCAAAAACCGACAGTGGCTCAGACAGTAGAGAAGCGCTTTCTTTGACGATCTGGCGGAGGCTCCTGACGAGACCGGTCGACACGTGAGTGACGGCGTGCGCATAGGTGTTGACGTGGACGGTGGTGCTCACGGCAGCTCCAACTCGTCGGTGTTGAAGACGATCCGGGCCGCGCCAACGTGGGACTCGGTCTCGGCAGGCACGTCATCATCGCGGTCGCGGACGTTGATCTGCGGGTGTCCGGCGAGGGCCGCGCGCAGTTCGGGCGCGTCGGTGACAACGCAAGCCGCCATGGTTCCGGAAACCTTCCTGCGTGCGGCTGCGGCGTCGCCGGACGGCACCTCGCGCCGCCGCAAACGACGCCCCAGGGGGCCGGGCGACCAGATTCAGGTGCGGGAGATGCTCAGCTCCGCAGAACGCCGACTGCCCCGGGCTCCACCGACAGGATGGTGGTCGCCCAGATCCTCGACGGCGTGTTGTTTGCTCAGCGTCCCGCGCGTCCAGACCGCAGGAGCGCCGCTGACTGGGCACTGCGTGCGGCGAAAGGCGGCTGTGCGGGCGTCGGCAGCCCGCCTCTGCGGCTGACCACCCTCTGCCTTGCGGCACACACGGACCCCTCGACCGGTCGCGGGTGCGCCGAGGTGGACCGGATCGCGCGTGAGTGTGGACTCGTTCCTGCGGCTCTGTTCCCTGTGCTCGACCGATTGGCGGCGGCATCCCTCACCTCCTGGAGCGTGACCCTCGCCGCAGGAGATCTGTGCTGGGAGCTGCCACCGAAGGGCGATCCGCGTCAGCGGGCAGCCGACCGATCTGACACCGCCGTAAGTCCCGACTGACACGACCGATCCGAGACTCGTTCCCATTACGGAAAGTGGCGTTCGTACGACATACCGTCACCCATCCGTCCGCCTTGAGTCGCTGAATGACTGCGGCGCGGTGTGTACCACGGGGTTGATTTCCCCCAACTGCTCTCCCCGACCGAGGAGGTGACGAGGCGGCGCCTGTTCCGGCCACTGCTCAACTCACCAATGAATCGTTTACGTGTTCGAATGCGGGTCGCTGACCGGGACTGATGGGGTTAGAGTAATCGAACGCGAGTACGATGAACATATCGGGTGTATGGCCGAAAAGGGGTGGAGTGATGGAGGTGCGGCATGGAGGGTTTCGCCCACGTGCACGTCGCGTCCGGTTACTCCGCCCGCTACGGCGCCTCCCATCCGGAGCAGCTCGCCCGGCGGGCGGCCGAGCGGGGCATGTCCGCGCTCGCACTCACCGACCGCGACACGGTCACCGGGGCCGTGCGGTTCGCGCAGGCCTGCGCGAAGGACGGGGTCCGGCCGCTCTTCGGCGTCGACCTGGCAGTGGAGGCCATCGCGCCCCCGCCGCCCGGCCAGCGCCGCCGTACCCCGGCGCGCGGTGGCGCGCACGTCGTCGAGCCGCCGCTGCGGTTCGTGCTGCTCGCCCAGGACAGGGCGGGATGGGCGCGGCTGTGCCGCATCACCTCGGCCGCCCATGTCGGTGCCGTGTCCGGTACGCCGCCAGTGGTGCCATGGGAGGCGCTGCGCGAGTACGGCGGCCCCGGCCTGACCGTGCTGCTCGGGCCGCTCTCAGAGCCGGTGCGGGCGCTGTCGGTGGGCCGGGAGGACGTCGCGGTGAAGCTGCTGGCGCCCTGGCGGGAGATCTTCGGGAGGGGAGTCCGGCTGGAGGTCGTTGCGCAGAATCGTTTTGGCACAGGTCCGGGATCCCTCCGCCTGGCCGCCCGCACCCTCGCGCTGGCCGACCACACCCGCACCACCGCGGTGCTCTCCAACGCCGTCCGCTACGCCGACCCGAACCAGCACCGCCTCGCCGACGTCCTGGACGCCGCACGGCTGCTGCGCCCCATCGACCGGCGCCACCTGGACAGCGGGCAGCGCTGGCTCAAGGGCGAGCGGGGGATGGCGGTCGTCGCGCGGATGGTCGCCGAGTGCGCCGGAGGAGACGTCCGGCGGGCGCGGCGCCTGATGGCGGACACCGCCGCCACGGCGGCCGCGTGCACCGTCGATCCCGCAGCGGACCTCGGGCTCGGCGCCCGGCACTTCCCGGAACCGGCGCTCTTCGGCGCCGACCCCGGAGCGGGCGGAGCCGCACAACTGCTGCGCCGGCAGTGCGAGGAGGGGCTGGTCCGGCGCGGCCTGGACCGTGACCGGACGGCGCTCGACCGGCTGGAGCAGGAGCTCGCCGTGATCTCCGAGCTGAACTACGACTCGTACTTCCTCGCCGTCGGCCAGGTCGTCGCCGACATCCGCGCCAAGGGCATCCGGGTCGCGGCCCGCGGCTCCGGCGCCGGATCGATGGTCTGCCACGCCCTGGACATCGCCACCGCCAACCCGCTCGACCACCGTCTGCTGTTCGAACGCTTCCTCAGCGTGCGCCGGGCCTCGCTGCCCGACATCGACATCGACGTGGAGTCGGCTCGGCGGCTGGAGTGCTACGACACGATCTTCGAACGGTTCGGGAAGGAGCGGGTGGCTGTCACCGCGATGCCCGAGACCTACCGGGCGCGCCGGGCCCTGCGGGACACCGGCCTCGCGCTGGGGATCGCGCCCGCGGACGTCGACCGGATCGCCAAGAGCTTCCCGCACCTGCGCGCCTCAGACATCACCAGCGCCCTCGCCGAACTGCCCGAACTGCGGCAGCTGGCCGGCGAAGCGCACCGGTACGGACCGCTGTGGGAGCTCGCCGAGGGCCTCGACTCGCTGGTCCACGGCATGGCCATGCACCCCTGCGGCGTGGTCATCAGCGACGCGACCCTGCTGGACCGGCTGCCGGTGCAGCCCACCCCGCAGGGCGACTACCCGATGGCCATGGCGGCGAAGGAGGAGATCGAGGCGCTGGGCAACATCAAGCTCGACGTCCTGGGCGTGCGCATGCAGTCCGCCATGGCCCACGCCGTCGCCGAGATCGAACGGACCACCGGCAACCGCATCGACCTGGACGACCCGAAGCAGGTGCCCCTCGACGACGTCTTCGCCTTCAAGCTCATCCAGGAGAGCCAGACCTTGGGCCTATTTCAATTGGAGTCACCTGGTCAGCAAGATCTTTTGTCGAGACTGCAGCCACGCGATCCTCAGGACGTCATTGCCGACATCAGTCTCTTCCGTCCCGGTCCGGTCGCCGGTGGCATGCCCGAGCGGTACATCGCCGCCCGCCATGGCGGCACGCCGTCGTACGCGCATCCGGATCTGGAGCCGGTGCTCGCCGACACCTACGGCGTGACCATCTGGCACGAGCAGATCATCGAGACCCTGTCGGTCATGACCGGCTGCGACTATGCGCTGGCGGAGATCGCCCGGCGAGCGCTCGGGGAGAAGGACCGACTGCCCGGGATCAGGGACTGGTTCCACAGCCTGGCACGCGCGCGTGGCTACAGCGCGGCGGTCCGGGATGAGGTCTGGAAGACCATCGAGGCCTTCGGCGCCTACGGCTTCTGCCGCGCCCACGCGGTCGCCTTCGCCGTACCCGCCCTGCAGAGTGCCTGGCTCAAGGCCCACTACCCAGCGTTCCTGCTGGCCGGCCTGCTCGAACACGACCCCGGCATGTGGCCCAAGCGCGTCCTGGTCTCCGACGCCCGCCGCAACGGCGTACAGCTCCTGCCCGTCGACATCAATCACTCCCAGGTGAAGCACACCGTGGAGAAAGCCGACGGAGACCAGTGGGGCGTACGCCTTGCCCTCTCCGGGGTGCACGGCATCAGCGAGGAGGAGTGCGCCCGAATCGAGGAGGGGCAGCCGTACGGATCACTGTCGGACTTCTGGCAGCGGGCGCGTCCCAGCAGACCGGTCGCCGAGCGCCTCGCCGAGATCGGTGCCCTGAACTGTCTCCACGACGGCCGGCTCACCCGACGTGATCTTCTGCTCCAGATCGCCGAGTTGCACCGGCAGTCCCGCAACCGGACCGCGGGTTCAGGCCAACTCCCCATCGATGCAGGTGCTGTTGGAGGAGCGGAGCCGAGCGGGCTGCCTGAGATGACCGGACGCGAGGCCCTGAGCGCCGAGTTGAGTACTCTCGGCATCGATGTCTCCAAGCACCTGATGGAGCACCACCACAGACTGCTGCGCGAGATCGGCGCGACCGACGCCGCGCACCTGGCCGGGATGCGCGCCGGTCAGCAGGTGCTTGTCGCGGGCGTACGGGCCTCCACCCAGACCCCGCCGATCGCCAGCGGAAAGCGGATCATCTTCGTCACCCTGGAGGACGGTTCCGGCCTGGTCGACCTGGCCTTCTTCGAGGACTCCCACCCGGCCTGCGCGCACACCGTCTTCCACAGCGGGCTGCTGCTGGTGCGCGGCACGGTCCAGGTGCGCGGCATCCGCCGTACCGTCGTCGGCTCCATGGCCTGGGACCTGGACGAGATCGCCGCCGCCCGCCGGGACAACGGCCCCGAGGCCGCGCTCGCCCTCCTCGGCGAGAGCCGTCCGCACCCGACCCCCGCCCAGCCGCAGCGCACCCTGGCCAACGGCACCACCGGCGCCCGCCTGCACCCGTATGCCGACCTCCAGCCCGCCGGCACCCGTTCCGCCGACCTGAAGAAGTTCGGCTACACCAGCCCCGGGAGTGCGGGATGAACACACGTCAGCGGCACATCGCCCACCTCCATCTGCACGCGGGGCTGACCGAGGATCAGTACGGAGATATAATCGAACTGTTGTACGGCATAACCCCCCATGTGCAGGCCATCCCGCCCAACGCCGTCCAGCTCGACCTGACTTCGGCGCTCCGATACTTCGACCTCTCTCCCTACGACATGGTCCAGATGACGATGATGAGGCTGAAGCTCTTCTACGACATCGACAGCAGTGCCGGGCTCGCGGGCAACCGCATGCTGGCGGCGATGGCGGCCGACGCGTCCGCGCCGGGCGAGACCACCTGGGTCCCCGCCGAGCGGGCCGCCGACTGGCTCCACCCCCGCCCGGTCACCGCGCTGCCCGGGATCGGCCGCGCCACGGCGTCGACGCTCGGCAGATACGGCCTGCACACCATCGGCCAGCTCACCGACCTGCCTTCGGTGACCCTGCAACGGCTCCTCGGCGCCGGCCAGGCACGGCTCCTGGCCGAACGCGCCCGCGGCCACGACCCCCGCCCGGTCACTCCTTCGGAACCGGCGGAGCACCTGACCGCCGACCTGGTGTTGGAGCGGGACTGCCTCGATCCAGCACAACATCACCGGGCGGTCCTGGGGCTCGCCGAGCAGCTCGGCGGGCGCCTGCGCGGTGAACGGCGGATCGCGAGCCGGCTCACCCTCACGGTGCGGTACGCCGACCGCAGCTCCAGCACGCGCACGCGTGCGCTGCCGGAGCCCACCGACCACTCACCCGCCCTCGCCGCGACCGCCCTGGGCCTGCTGACCAGCCTCGGCCTGCAACGGGCAAGAGTCCGCGCCTACGCGATCCGCGCCGACGGTCTGCGGCCCGCCGAGAGCGCCTACTGGCAGCTCTCCCTGGATCCCGGCGATGCCCGGGCCCGCGCGGCCGAAGTCGCCGCGGACCGCGCCCGCCGACGCTTCGGGCCGCAGGCCGTACGTCCAGCTGCTCTGGCGGACTGACCGCTTGTGCCAAGAACCACGAATACAGGCTTTGATCAGGCCGATCTCATGTTGCGCAGGTCAGACGGCACCTTTCCGTCCTGCGCCGTTCAACGGTTCCGGTTCCGTCCCTGGCTGATCAACTGGTTGCTGCCCTGGGCGGGGTGACGGTTGGCACTCTTCGTCGTTCCGGCCTGCGACCACACGACCCGGGGAGCCAGTCGGCGGGGGCGCCGCGACGGAATCCCCTTACCTCAGGTGTGACGCGAAGAGTGCGGCAACTCTCTCCCTGTCGCTACACATCTGCGTAGTGCGGACGGACTGATACCGCTCGCGGTGCTGCGACGGTGGGAAGACCACTGGAGCCATTGCCGACAGCTGGTCGGTTCTGCTTGGAGGTACGCATCATGACCGAGACGGTCCTCCCGTCGCAGCGCGAACTCCGCCACGGCGCCCCTGTCGTCGACCTCTCTGCCGATGCGCCGGTCAGACCCCCCGTCCTGCGGACCATGGATCTGGCCCGGCAGCACGGCCCGGCCTTCTTCCAGCGGATCTTCGACCGCGAGCTGCTCGTCGTCAGCGGGCTGGACCTGGTCACCGAACTGGCTGACGAGCGGCGGTTCGCGAAGGCAGTGGGCGCGCCGCTGCTGAACGTGCGGGAGTTCGCCGGCGACGGCTTGTTCACGGCTTTCAACGACGAGCCGAACTGGGGCCGGGCGCACGACCTGCTGATGCCGGCCTTCGGTCTGGGGGCGATGCGCACTTATCACCCCGTGATGTTGCGTGTCGCCCGCCGCCTCATCGATGCCTGGGACCGCCACGCGGCCGCGGGAGCGCCGGTGGACATGGCTGACGACATGACGCGCATGACGTTGGGCACCATCGGCCTGGCCGGTTTCGACTTCGACTTCGGCTCCTTCGGGCGACCGGAGCCACACCCGTTCGTCGCGGCCATGGTGCGGTGCCTGGACTGGGCGATGCTGCGCCTGACGCGCCGGCCGGGTGCCGACTACAGCCACGCCGACGAAGCATTCCGGACCGACGCGGCGTACCTGGCGGGCGTGGTCGACGAGGTCATCGCGGCACGCACTACGGCCGGGGCGTCGGAGCAGGAAGCCAAGGACCTGCTCGGCTTGATGTTGCGCGCCACCCATCCCTCCGACGGGAAGCCCCTGGATGCGGCGAACATCCGCAACCAGGTGATCACCTTCCTGATAGCCGGGCACGAGACCACCTCCGGCACCCTCGCCTTCGCCCTGTACTTCCTCGCCAAGCACCCCGCCGTGCTCCACCTGGGGCCGTGGCGCAGGGCCGGGAAGACCGGCAAACGGGGGCCGCCCGCCACCTCAAGCAGCTCTCCCAGCGCTGGAAGGCGGTAGGCAAGACCGCCCTGGTCGCCCGCGCCTACGCCGCCGGCCTCCTGGCCCAAGGCACCTGGCCTCCTGCCCCAGCCCCGACCGCCCGTCAACCTGCGCAGAGGGCCGGCGAAGTCCACGAAGGACACGGGCCCTCCGGCTGCCGGTGACGGAGCGCACCCATGCCTGGCAGAACGCCTTCCACCGGCTCGCCCACTGCTACGAACGCCGCAGCCACGTCATCGACGCGTTCGACCTCGCCGACACGATCATCATCGTACGTAGCCTGATCCGCCGGGCCTGGACCACCCACCGCTGGGACAGCCGTCCACAACGCCGAGCATGAACTGGCCCATATCCGCGCGACTTAGTCAGCGGGTCCGCAGAGGCTCCGCGTCACGGTGTTACGGCGTGAGCAGGGCGAGGTTCACGGCGTTGGCCATCGCCTGATAGCCGGCGTCGTTGGGGTGCAGCTTGTCGGGGCTGGCGTAGGCGGGGTTGAGGGCCAGAGGGTTGCCGGGGTCCCGCATTGCCTGGTCGAAGTCGATGACGCCGTCGAAGTAGCCGCCGCTTTTGCGGATCCACTCGTTGACGTCTTTGCGGACCTGCTCGCCGTAATCCGTGTAGTAGCCGGCCCCCTTGTAGGGCAGGATCGTGCCGCCGATGACCTTCACGCCGGCGGCGTGGGCTTTGTCGATCACGTCCTTCATGCCGTTCACAAGTTCCGCGGCGGTCACAGGGCTGTGCCAGTTCGGGCCGACGTTTATTCCGATGTCGTTGATGCCCTCCAGCATGATCACGTATTTGACGTTGGGCTGGCCGAGCACGTCGTGGGCGAAACGGGTCTGGAGACTGGGGTTGTTGCCGTCGGCTTCTGACAGCACGCGGTTGGAGCCGATGCCGGCGTCCACGACGCCGAGGGTGGGGCCGCCGGGGGCGGAGTTCATGCGCCGGGCGAGGTAGTCGGGCCAGCGGCGGTTGGCGCCCCAAGTGGAACCGACGCCGTCGGTGATGGAGTCCCCGACGCACACCAGGGTTCCAGCGGCGGTCGGGGAGATGACGTCCAGGCCGTCGAGGAAGTACCAGGATGCGTTGTTCGTGTTCGGGTAGTTGCCGGTGCCGTCGTCGGTGACGTGGTTGCCGGCGGTGGAGATCCAGGCGGTTTGCTGTGCCTCGCGGTGCCACGTGGTGCCGGCGGGCGTGCCCGGCAGGTGGATGCTCACGAGCTGGTTTGTGTCCGCGGCCACGGCCATCGGGATCGGGTCGCTGGCGACGTCCTGCCCGGCGGGGATGGTGACGGAGGCGTTGCCGTTGAAGGTGACGGTGTGGTGCGTGCCGGGGACGGCGGTGCCGGGGGTGCTGCTTTGCTGGGCGACGTCGACGGCGTCGATGGTCAGCGGTGCGGTGCCGTAAAGGTTGCTCAGCCGGACGCGGAGCATGGACCCTGCCACCGTGGTGTGAGCGACCATGCGGATGCTCTGGTTGGTGAAGGAGGGTCCGTTTTTCATCAGGCCGGCGGTGTAGGTGCCGACCCGGGTGAGCTGGGTGAGAGTCCAGTGCTGGTTGGCGCCGCCGCCGGACGCCCACTGGATGATCTCGGTGCCTTCCTTGGTGGACGACTTGATGTTGTCGGCGAGCAGGCCGTTGGCGGCGTTGGCAAGGGTGTAGGTGCCGTCGCCGACGGGTTGGATCTTCCATTGCTGGCGGCTGGAGCCGTTGCAGGTGTTCTGGACGAGCTGGATGGAGTCCTGCGAGTTGGGGGTGTCCAGACACAGGCCGCTGTTGGCGCTCCTGACGGTGTAGGCGCCGGAGCTGGTTCGGGTCAGGAACCATTCCTGGTTGGCCCCGTTGTTCGACTTCCACTGGATGATGGGTGCGCCAGGGGAGGTCGAGCCGTATTTGACGTCCATCAGCATGCCGCTCGCGGCGTTCGTCAGGGTGTAGACGCCGCCGGAGGCGGGGACTGCCGAGGCCGCGTGGGCCGTAGCGGCGGTCCCGGTCAGCGCGCAGGCCGCAAGGACCAAGGCGACCGGGACCGCGAGGCGTCTGGGTATTCGCACAAGAACCTCTTCCTTGAGTCTTTGCGTGGTGAGGGGGCGCGGCGCGGGGCATCCGAAGTTCCGGCGCTCCACCTCTTGCCGCGAGATAGGCAAGGATGAGGCATCTCCCGTGCGACGAGAGCGGCCATGGGACGCCCGCCTGACCCACGGGTATCTTCGGACGGCCCGCGTCAAGAGTTCGTACTGCTCCCGGCTGGCCGCTCGTGGAGGTGGATCCTTTCCCTGCCTTGCTGGGGGGTTGTATCGATGGCGGCCACCTTCGCCTCGGTGCAGGCAAGGCGTCCATGGACATCTCGCGGCGACGCTTGCACTCTCTGCCCCGACCGGGCGGCTGAATCTTTTGTGCGGGTGGGGCGACCGGCCGACTCATTCGTTCGTGACACGTCTCGTTGATGTGCCCGTGCTTCTGCCGCGGCGAGCGTGCCGGACACGTCGGTGCAGGGGATCTTGCCGGTCCAGACATGGCCGACGACGGCGTCATGGACGTTGGCCTGGGTGACGATCTCCAGGCTCGTGATGTTGGTGCCGCTCACGACGGTGAGCGTCTTGGGATTGCAGCGGACGATCCCGTAGAAGCGTTTGCCGATCTTGGCGAAGTCGCCGGGCTTGAAGTCGGTGCGCATCCAGACGCGGATGCCCTTCTCGGCTCGGGCGGCGTCCAGGTGCTTCTTCCAGTAGGCGTTCACTGCCTCTCACATCGCGGCGAGCGCGCGGTTGATCGCCAGGAACTGCTCACTGCGGCCGATGCCGACGCGGGCGGTGTTCTGCCGGAGCGAGACGGAGAGGATCTGCGAGCCTGCGGCGAGTTCGGCGAACCGCTTACGGAAGGTCTTGCGCCAGTGGCCATACCCGTACCTGCCGAGCCAGATGACCCAGTGGTCCTCCCGCGGGAGTATCTCCGGTGGAGCTTCCGGACTTCCGCTTCAAGGCTGTCGATCCGGTTGACGGTCCCGATCGCCTCGCGGCCGGCCTGGTACCCGGCGGCGGCCTTGGCACGGCCCGCCCAGTGCTCGCCGGGCTTGACGTGCCCATATCCGCGATGTTCCTTGGTGTCGGTCCTCCCCTGCTGACGACGCACGCGGAGCCGGCGGGCATCGAACGGGCCTGCTCGCCCCGCTCTTCGGGCACGGAAGCTACCCAATCTCACCTGCCCACCCGCTCCGCCCCAGGTCCGATGCGGGCACACATCCAGCCAAGCGGGCAGAATCGGGCAAACTCGGGCGTACCGCAGGCCTGGCCACCGCCGCACACCCGCTGTAGAACTTTCTTCATGAGCCCTGCCGGACCTGACCGGGCAATGCGCTTCGGGTGCGTACCCCTGCCGGCCCCTCAGACCCGCGGCCGGTGAGGGATCCCGCAAACGGGCCACCCGATTGGCGCACGGACGCCGAGGGGGCTATCGTCGAGAGGGAGAACGACCGGTCTTCCTACCCTTTGGGGAATGGCCTCTCGGCCTTCTGGGGCGGGACTGCCTCCA
>NZ_JBIAVS010000005.1:0-498100 GCF_042894545.1 Streptomyces sp. NPDC001530 | reverse complement strand
GGGGGGGGGGGGGGCCCGCTGTTGGGCCCCCCCGGGGGGGCCCCCGGGGGGGGGGGGGGGGGGTTGTGGTTGGGGGGGGGGGGGGGGGGGGGGGGGGGGGGGGGGGGGGCCCCGCCCCCCCCCCCCGCGCCGATTGCACAGAGCCATGGGTACGGGGGGAACCCCGGCTCCGTGCGACGGCCGATGACCAGTCGGCTCACCCATTACTGCGCTACGGCGGCCGAAAACGTCACACCCCAGCCGAAGAAAGTTCAAAGAAATACGAAACCGCAGGTCAGAGCGCATGAGGGACGACTTCCGACCAAGAACGTCACCCCCTGACCCACGGATGAACGAACTCGGCGGTCTCGCTCGGGCGGGAGATCCGTACTCGCCGAGGGCTGGAGACGCCCCAGTGGACGCCATCCATAAAGAGTGAAACTGTACTTATGTGACCGATTTGTGAGGTATGACCCGATTTGCGAGGGTACTTCATCGACGAGAGAGCCAGGACTGTTGAGTAAGGCGGTGAATGATCACGGCCGAGCGTGATGAGTCCCAAAAGGCAGATACGTCGAAAGAGCGGTTTGCCAAACGGTCGGCCTCCGGGGAGCGGGTGTCGGCCCCCGAAGCGATGCGCTGTGCGTCCGAGCAACTCGCCGAGCTGCTTGGCACGCGGCCGGAGTCGGTGTCCGCACTGAAACCGACAGAACAGGGCTGGGAGGCTCGGGTCGAGGTCGTGGAGGTGGAACGGATACCCGAGACGACCAGCGTCATGGCCAGCTACCAGGTCGTGCTGGACGCCGAGGGCCAACTCCTGGCCTACGAACGCGACAACCGATACACGCGCTCCCAGGTGGACCGGGAAAGGGGTGTAAACCAGTGACTGTTGCGCCACGAGGTGGTGGAGGCGCGGTGGCCGCGCCCGGAGGGGGTTCGGGAAATCTCTACGATGTGCTGGAGCTGGTGCTGGACCGCGGCCTGGTCATCGACGCGTTCGTCCGGGTGTCGCTGGTCGGCATCGAGATAGCGAAGATCGACGCACGAATCGTCGTCGCCAGCGTCGACACGTATCTGCGCTTCGCCGACGCCGCCAACCGCCTGGACCTGGAGTCCGGGAGGAAGGCCCCGGCCCAGCTCACCGACGTGGTCGGGGAGGCAGCTCAGGTGGGGTCCAAGGGCAAAACGAAAGGCGCGCTGGCCGGCGCCGTCGAAGCCGTCACCGACTCCCTCCAGGGCCGCCGCGACAAGGCGAAGGAGGAAGACGAGGAGGCCAAGGAGCCCGCGAAGGCTAGGAAGTCCACTTCGGAGCACCACACCTCCCGGCACCGTGAGCGAGAGGAGGAGTAGTAGCCATGCCCCTGTACGTGTATGCCATCACCGGGGCATCGCATCCGCTGCGCCTCGACGACCTCAAAGGAGTGGGCGATCCGCCCACCGACCTCCGCGCGGTCCGCGGCGACTCGGTCTGCGCCGTCGTCAGCGAGACCCCCGACGAACTGACGGTGAACCGCCGGGACATGGACGCCCACCACGAGGTCCAGGCCCGCTTGTTCGAGGAGGGCACCACGCTGCCCCTGCATTTCGGGTTGCTCGCCCAGGACGAGGACTCGGTGCGAGCCGTACTCGCGGAACGGGAGCGGGAGTTCTCCGAGCGCCTCGACGAGCTCACGGGCCGGGTGGAGTTCAATCTGAAGGCCGCCTGGGACGAGGAGGCGGCGCTGCGCGAGATTCTCGAGCAGTCCGAAGAGATTCGGAACCTGAACGAGGCCACCCGTCGGGACGACGCGAGCTACGAGGACCGGCTGGCACTCGGCGAGATGGTGGCCCAGGAGGTCCTGCGGCGGCAGGAGGCCCTGGCCGCGGAGATCGTCAAGGAACTGCAGCCGCTGGTGCACGCCGAGCGGATCGCGCCGCCCTCCGATCAGTACGCCGTGAACGCCTCGTTCCTGGTTGACCGAGAGCATGCCGACGAGTTCGCCGAGGCCGGCAGACAACTGGCGGAGCGCCTGGGGGAGCAGGCCGGGATCAGGGTCCTGGGTCCGCTGCCGCCGTACAGCTTCGCTTGACGAGGTGAGACCGGTGGGGCTGCTGACTCAGATCGCGACTTTCCCGCTCGCGCCCGTCCGGGGTGTCGGCTGGGTCCTGGACAAGATCGTCATGGCCGCGGAGGACCAGCTGTACGACCCCGGGCCCGTGCAGGAACAGCTGTCGGAGCTGGAGAGAGCGCGTACCGAGGGACGTATCGAGGACGAGGAGTTCGAGCAGCGGGAGGACGAGCTGATGGCGCGCCTTCAGGAAATCTCCGCCCATCAACTCCAGCAAGAGCCGAGTAGTGAGCTCTGATTCAGGGCCATTCTTGGTTGGGAGAAAGTCATGACGAGCAACGCCAAGATCGGTGCCGCCGTGGTCGGCGGCTATGTGCTCGGACGCAGGAAGAAGGCCAAGGTCGCCCTCGGACTCAGCATGCTGCTGGCCGGAGCGGGCGCGCGTCGCAAGCAGCTCGCCAAGGCGCTCTCCGAGTCGCCGATCGTCGGCACCGTGAACGAGCGACTGCGCGGCGAGCTGGTGGACGCGGGCAAGGCGGCCGCCACAACGGTCCTGACCGCCAGGGCGGACAAGCTCGCCGACGCGATCCACAGCCGCACCGAAGGGCTCCGCGAAAAGGACCATGAGGGCGAGGAGCCCGAGAAGACCGAGCCCGCGGACGAGGCGGCCGAGGGCACCGAGCCGGAGGGCGAGGAGCCCGAGGGCACCGAGCCGGAAGGCGAGGAACCCGAGGACACCGAGCCGGAAGGCGAGGAACCCGAGGACACCGAGCCGGAAGGCGAAGCGCCCGAGGACAAGGCATCCGAGGGCAAGGAACCGGCACACACGGGCACGAGCAGGGCGCGGAAGACCACCAAGCCCAGGGAGAAGGCATCCGCTTCCGGTACCCGGAAGAGGAGTGCGGACGATGGCTGAGAGCAAGGCACGTAGCAACCCGGCCACAGATCGGCTGAGGGAAGAGCTGGAGCATTACATCGAGGCCCGTATCGATCACGCGCTGACAGGTGCGGGCCGCCGCATAGGCGAGGCCGCCAGCGGAAAGCCGCTCGCCTGGGGCGGCGAGAAGCTCGGGCATCTGGGACACGCGGTCGGCGACCTCGGGCACAAGGTCTCGCCGGGGAAGGCACTTCCCGCGCTGACCGAACGCGCCTCCCATGTGACGGAACGCGTCTCCCATGTCAAGGATCACGTCCCGCATGTCAAGGATCACGTCCCGCATGTCAAGGGTGCGGCGCACAAGGCCGTGGAGGCCGGCAAGCCTTCCAGCGGGGCCACGACGTTGACGATCATCGAGGACATCGACGTCGGTGTGCCGGTGAGCGAGGCGTACGACCAGTGGACCCAGTTCCAGGACTTCGGCAAGTTCGCCAAGGGGGTCGTCTCGGTCGAGCAGAAGGACGACGTGACGACCGAGTGGCGGGTGAAGGTCGGCAAGGCCAAGCGCGCATGGCAGGGGAAGATCACCGAGCAGGTCCCGGACGAGCGCATCGCCTGGACCTCCCAAGGCGACAAGGCCACCACCCGGGGCGTCGTCACCTTCCATGCCCTGGGCGACAACCTGACGAAGGTGCTGGTCGTCCTGGAGTACTCCCCCAAGGGCGTGGTCGAGAAGAGCGGTGCGCTCTTCCGGGCGCAGGGCCGTCGAGTGCGGCTGGATCTGAAGCTGTTCCGGAAGTTCCTCATGCTGCGCGGTGAGGCCACCGGCAGCTGGCGAGGGGAGATCCGGGAGGGAGAAGTGGTTCACGAGGACGAGGAAGAGGAGGAAGAGGAAGAGGACAGGCTCGCCGCCGAGGAGGAGGGCGAGGAAGAGGAAGAGGAAGAAGAGCCGTCCGAGGACGAAGAGGAGGACAGGCTCGCCGCCAAGGAGGAGGAAGAAGAAGAGCCGTACGAGGACGAAGAGCCTTACGCCGAGGAGGAGGAAGAAGAAGAGGAAGAGGAGGAAGAAGAGCCCGCTGCGGAGGAGCGACCGCGTCGGCGGACGGCGTCGAGGCGCTGAGCCCTCACGAAACGAGGTGGAACCGTCGTGAACAGCCCCGACTCCACCCGCTCCACCCCGTCGCGAACGCTGTACCCCTACAGCGGTGGGGACTCGGGAGCAAACCTTGCCGACATCCTTGAACGGGTGCTCGACAAGGGCATCGTCATTGTCGGCGACATCAAGATCAACCTCCTCGACATCGAACTGCTCACCGTGAAACTCAGGCTGCTCGTGGCTTCGGTCGACAAGGCCAAGGAGATCGGCATCGACTGGTGGGAGCACGACCCGGCGTTGTCCTCCCGCGCCGACGAGCGGCGGGAACTGGAGGACGAGAACGAACGCCTGCGCCGCCAGGTCAAGGCACTGCGCCGCCGGGCCCGGGAGGCCGAGGCCGAGCTGCCACCGGCCGACCGCCGCGCTCGTGGTGCCGAGGAGAAACTCGGCGCCGGCCGTCGGCGCGAACGGCGCAGCGCGGACGGCTACGACGGCGGCGACGGTGACGGTGACGAGCGGGAGAACTGAGCCATGGAAGCCAGGGAAGCCGGGGAAGCCAGGGAAGCCGGGGAAGTCGGGGAAGTCCCGGAATCCTCGGAAGCCAGGGAAGCCCACCTCAGCTACGCCTACGCCGTGGTCCGGTCGGAGTCAGTGTCCGACCGAACCCTGGGAGATGCCTTGTCCGGCATACGCGGGGTCGCGGGCGCACCCGTCACCCTGGTGGGGTCCGGCTCCTTGGCCGCGGCAGTCAGCGCCGTACCCGAAAGGGACTTCTCGGAGCAGGCCCTCAGGGTCCGGCTCGAAGACCTGGAATGGCTTGAGGCGGTGGCCCGGCCGCACCACGCGGTCATCGAGACCCTGTCGGCACACACAACGGTCCTGCCGTTGCGACTGGCCACCATCTACCTCGACGACGCCCATGTACGTGACATGCTCGACGCTCGCGAGGAGGACTTCGCCGGCTTGCTCGACCGCTTGGCGGACCACGTGGAGCTGGGTGTGAAGGTGTACGCCGAGCCACCTCCCGACTCCGAGGAAGCCGCACCGGACGAGGCCCCTGACGACACCTCGGGGCGCGCCTACCTTCAGCGGCGCAGGCAACAGCGGCGTACCCGGGACGCCACCTGGCGGGCGGCGCGGGATGCCGTACGCCGTATCCAAGCCGAAGCACGCGAGTTCGCCGTCGACAGCGCCCGCTACCGCCCTCAGCAAGGCCGCCTCGCCGAGGGCGCCGCCGGCGAGAACGTCGCCAACGAGGCGTATCTCGTACCTCGCACCCTGGCTGACGAGTTCCGGGCCCGGGTCCAGGAGTCCGCCAACGATCTGCACGGAGTACGCGTCGAGGTCACGGGGCCATGGGCGCCGTACTCCTTCGCGGGAAGGAGCGCCTGAGCGGTGACCGTGGAACGCGAAGATCCGATCGCCGACCGTCAAATCGCCCTGATCGATCTGCTCGACCGGCTCCTCGCGGGGGGCGTGGTGCTCACCGGGGACCTCATGCTGTCGATCGCGGACATCGATCTGGTCAGGATCTCGCTGCGAGCGCTGATCGTCTCCGTCACCGAAGAGATGGAGGAACTGTGGATTCCCGGCGAGCCGACCACGTGAGAGAAGTCAGGGAGGCGGCTGAACGTGCCTTGTCGCTGCTGCCCGCACGCCCGGACGACATGCCCTCCCCCACCGGGAGAGGCAGGCGCGCGGTCGGCCGCCTGCGCACCGATCCCGAGACCGTGGAACGAGATCTCGTCAAGCTCGTCCTCACCATCGTCGAGCTGCTGCGCCAGCTCATGGAACGCCAGGCACTGCACCGGGTCGACCGGGGAGACCTCACCGAGGAGCAGGAAGAGCGGCTCGGACTCACGCTCATGATTCTTCACGACCGCATGACCGAACTCTGCGACCGCTACGGCCTGACGATGGAGGATCTCAACCTCGACCTGGGACCACTGGGCCCGCTTCTCCCGCCGTGATCTCCGGGTCCTTCTCTCACCCTGATCTTCGGGTTCTCCGCCCCCTGATCTCCGGGTTCTTCTCCCGCCATGACCTGGCTTTCCCGACTCGCACGGCCGATTATCGAGCATATGCGGCATATGCGGGCATATGCCGGGCGGGCCTCTTCGGGAGGAGGCGGCAGTGGAGATCTCGGGCTTCTTCAGCGCCTTGGTGATCGGCGCTGTGATCGGTGTGCTGGGGCGGTTGGTCGTGCCCGGTCGCCAGCACATCGGCTTGATCTGGACGATCCTGGTCGGCATCCTGGCGGCGCTCGCCGGTGCGGCCATCGCCGACGCACTCGACGTGGCCGACACCAAAGGCGTCGACTGGATCGAATGGCTCATCCAAATCGCGCTGGCGGCCGTCGGCGTGGTCGCCGTCGCCCGGGCGAAAGCCCGCCGCTGAGCGCGGGCGCGACCTACGGCCCTGTGGCGTCGGCAGGACCGGCCGGCCGCGGCCGGCTCAGCCCCCCACGAGCCGCGACAGCGCGCTGTACGTCGGTGTCGGCGACGGAGAGGGTGACGTCGGCTTCCTCGCGGGCGCGAACGGGGTCAGGGCCGAGTACGAGGGCGACGGGGTGAGGATGCCGCCGTTGCCGTGGTGGTCGTTGCCGCCCGGCAGTATGTGGTGGCCGTCGTCGTCACCACCCTGGTCGCCCTGGTCTCCTTGGCTGCCCTGGTCGCCCTGGCCCGAGCCCTTGCCCTCGTTGCCGTTCTGGCCGCCGGAGCTGCCGTTCAGCCGGTCCAGAAGGCCGCTGCAGTACGACCGCACCCGGCCGCTGCCGCCCGCGGCGTCCTCCAGGACCTGCCTGCGGCCCGCATCCAGGCCCTTGCCGTCGAGGACATCGCGGCAGGACGAGCGCGTCCGGCTCCACCACTCGCTGCTGTGGCCCGACTTCCCCGCGCCGTCCGAGCCCGGCTTACCGCCGGCGGCACCACCGGCCGCCTCGTCGCGCGAAGAACCCTTGCCGGAGGGGCCGCTCGCGGTGCCGTCGGGCGTGGGCGCCTGGGTGCCGCCGGTCCCCGAAACCCGGGGCGACGGCGAGACGAGCGGCCGGTCCGGTGTCGCGGCGGCCGTGACGGAGGCGGCGGGGCCCGGCCGTTCGTCACTGAACGGAGTCGACAGCACTCCGGTTCCGGCCGCGACGGCGACCCCGCCGATCATCCCGGCGGCCAGCGCGGCGGCGATGCCGAAGCGCGTGGGGCGAGCCCAACGGGTCCGGCGATCGCCCGCGGCGGGGCGTCCGAGACGTACGAGGCCGGCGTCGGAGGCGTGGGTGGCGGGGTGCGCGCGGCCACGGCGGCCGAGCTGGGCGGTCTCGTCGCTCCTGGTCGTGCGCGCCGTGCGGAACGCGGCCAACGCGGCGGCCTCGCCCGGGAGTTCGGCGCTGCTCAGCGCGGGTTCGACGGCCAGCGCACCGAGCGCCTCGGCGAGTCGGTCCGCCTGGCCGCGGGTGTCGGCGTCGACGGCTTCCAGCGGCTCTCCGCGCAGCAAACGCTCCGCGGCATCGCGGTCCAGCCACCTGTACTGCTCGTCGGCCATCACATGTCCTTCTGCGTCCGCGAACGCGTATGCGTCACACCGGCGGACGTCACCGCGCGTGTGCGCGATCCTCTTTGTGGGGGAACGGCGTCGAGCGCGCCGGCGGATTCCGGATCCCCGCCGAGCAGCTCCGCGAGCCGCTTCAGACCGCGATGCGCCGCCGTGCGCACGGCGCCGGGGCGCTTGCCGAGGGTCTCGGCGGCGGTCTTGGCGTCGAGGCCGACCACGACGCGCAGCACGACGGCCTCGGCCTGGTCCTGCGGGAGCTGGGCGATGAGCGAGAGGGTGCTGTCGGTGGCCAGCGCCTCGATGGCCTCGCCCGCGGTGTCCGACTCGGCGGCCTTCCCGGTCAGTTCGGTCTCGTCGCCGCCGATCGCGGGGCGGCGCCCGCGCATCCGTATGTGGTCGAGCGCGCGATTGCGGGCGATCCGGGCCGCCCACCCGCGGAACCGGTCCGCGTCCCCGCTGAACCGCTCCAGGTCCCGGGCGATCTGCAACCAGGCCTCGGAGGTGACGTCCTCCGCGTCCGGGTCACCGACCAGCGTCCGTACGTACCCGAGCAGCCGTGGATGCACCGCGCGGTACACAGTCCGGAACGCGGTCTCGTCCCCGTCCTGTGCCGCAAGCACCGCGGCGGTCAGCTCCGCGTCGTCCCCCAGCACCCGCGCACGCCCTTCTGCGCCTAAGCCGGCCCCGCTCTCGCGGACCGGGTTCACACCTCTTTGCGCCTTAACCGGCGCCGCTCTCGCGGACCGGTCCTCGCCGTCGTGGTTTCTCAATTGATGGTTGCGGTGGTCATTCATCTTGCTTCCGCCACCCGGCGCGAATGGCACGTTACGGCGTGAAACCGCTCCCCGTCCATGTTCGTACAGCATGCAACTATCTCGTGACGGAGCGAGGTGTGACACAAAACGCAGCCGTGGCGCTGTAGAGAGTACGGGCCGCCGCGCGGCCCGTGCCGCGCGACGGCCGGGGCCTCTCCTGTGGGGGGTGGCGGCCCCGGCCGTTGCCATCGGCGAGGGGCGGGCGTGCGACGGGCATGCCGAAGGAGCCTTGAAGTGGCCTTCCGGCGGAGCTTTTCCTGCATCCGGGCCTGCGGCTCTCCTACTTGGGCTCTCCGGCTTGGACTCTCCTGCTTCTCCCGGGCGCCGGTGGGCCCTACTGCTTGCCCTTGGTCCTTGTCGGCCTCGGTGTCGCTGCCGCCGTCGCTGCCGATGACGACGTGGCGCCGTCCGTGGCCGTGGCGGCCGTGCTCGGGGCGCTGTCCGCCTTCTCCGACTGCGTGTTCGTGGGCTCGGTGTCCTCGCCCAACTGCTCGGCACAGTACGCCGCGACCTTGTCCTCGCCGCCCGCGGCGGTGACGAGCCGCTGCCAGGCCGTCGAGTTCAGCGCCTGACCCCGGCCCTTGACCTCTTCGTACGCGCGGCAGCGGGCCTCGGTGTCCTGCGCCTGGGAGGGGTGGGCGGAAGCGCCGGCCTGCGCGGAGGCGGAGGGGGCGGAGGAACCGGAACCGGGCTCCGTGGCCTCGGAGGCCGACTGGTCCGGGGCACTGCTCGACGGCTGGGTCCTGCTCCCGCCCTGGTCGTCCCCGTCGTCGTCCGACGACGAACCGATGGCCGCGACGGCGACCCCGCCCAGCGTCAGGCTCGCCAGCAGCACGGCGAGTGTGGCCTTCAGCGAGCGGCCCACCCGTCGCTGCTCCCGCGGCCGCCAGTCGTCCCGCCGCCGGGTACGCGCGGCGTGCACGCCGCTGTCTCGCGCGGCGCGGAAGGCGGCGACGGCCCGCGCCTCCGCCTCGGCGTTGGTGCCGTGGCCGCGCATGACGGCGGCGAGCAGCACCTCGATGGCGGTCACGTCAGGAGCGGTCGCCTCCGGCGCACGCGCTTCCAGGGCGTGCCCTTCGCTCGCGGGACTCGCCGGGTGCGCGACCCGACGGTCGGAGGGCCCGCCGTCGCTGTGTCGTTCACCCATGTCCCGTTCCATCTCTGCCCGATGACTTCTCGTTGTCGTTCTCGCTCTCGATCGAGGACTTCTCCTTCTCGATCGAGGACTTCTCGCGCTCGTTCGACGACTTCTTGTGCTCGCCGTTCGACCTCTTGCGTCTGCCGTACGGCTTCTTGTGTCCACCGCACGACTTCATGTGTTCGCCGTACGACTTCTTGTGCCGGCCGTGCGACGACTTCTTGCCGTTCATCCCGACTCCCCCAGCGTCTGGGGTCCCTCATCCGTCACACCCCGGGCGCCGAGGTGGCGCGCGAGGCTCTTCAGCCCCCGGTACGCGGCGGTGCGCACCGCACCCGGTCGCTTGCCCAGCACCCGCGCCGCCGCCGGCCCGTCGAGGCCGACCACGACGCGCAGCAGCACGGCCTCGGCCTGGTCGCGCGGCAGCCGCGCGACCAGCTCCAGGGCGTACTCCGTGGAGAGGGCCTCCAGCGCCTCGTCGTGCGTGCTGTGCGTGCCCGGCAGCTCCAGTACGTCCTGCTCGATCGTCGTCCCCCGGGGCCGTACCTTCAGCCGCCGCAGGTGGTCCAGCGCCCGGTGCCGGGCGATGGTCGCGGTCCAGCCGCGGAACCCGGCGCCGTCCCCGCGGAACCGTCCCAGATCCCGCGCGATCTCCAGCCACGCGTCGGACGCCACGTCCTCCGCGTCGTCGCCGACGATTCCGCGCAGGTACCCGAGCAGTCCGGGCTGCACGATCCGGTACGCGACCGCGAAGGCGGCCTCGTCCCCTTCCTGCGCCCGCGCGACGGCCACGCCCAGTTCCCCGTCGTACGCCTGCACGCGGCGGGATTCCCCTCCCTGGCCCAACACTGTCCTCGTTCGTACCGAGTTAGCCCGAATTTGCACTGTCGACACGGTCGGCCGCATCGGCACCCCCATGGTCATCAGCGCCAGGCAGCACAGAAATGTCACAGCGCGTCAGACGTCCCGGACGTATCAGGCGTCGCGGTCCCGGACGTCTCAGGCATCTCGATCCCGGACGTCTCAGGCATCTCGGTCCCGGACATCTCACGCATCTCAGACCTCTCAGGCCTCGGCGGCCTCTCAGGCGGACCGCTGCTCGCAGGCGAGGGGCCGGGACGCCCGCCCGTGCAGCTGCAGGTACAGCATTCGTACGGACTCCCGCTCGCCCGCCTCGAAACGTTTCACGACCTTGCCCAGCGGGTTCCACACGCGTCCGTCGGGCATCCGTACGCCGACGGGCTGGCCGAACAACTCCCGCTGATCGGCGTCGAATTCGACCCACTCGGCCCCCGCGCGCCGCACGAGCACCTCACCGGCGTAGGCGCCTAGCTCGAACAGCACGGGCTGGACGCTGCCGCGGTCGGGCGTCCCCTTGCGCAGCCCGTCGACGATGAAGTCGACCACGCGGAGGCTGTTCTCGGAGTAGTCCAGCGGCAGCCGGTGCCGCGCCGTGATCTGCCGCACGAACTGCGCCGCGTACCGTCGCATCCGCCATTCGACCGGCGCCCGCTCCTCCATGACTCCCCGCCCCCCTTGTCGTCCCCATGGGTCCACCAGACCCAGCGGGTCGACGACGACGAACATCACGTGTGACGGAAGTGACAAAGGTCATGCGGTGAGCTGTACGGCCTCGTACAACCATTCGCCTCCCTCAAGCGTCTACGGCGCTATTTGCCCTGAATTATTGGCACATGAGATTCGAATGGAAGTGCGATCGCGGGACGTGTTAACTTCGCGCGCTTTCGACGGACGGCCGCCCGCGACGAGCGGGCCCGGCATCAACCGCCGTCCCCTGTCCACCACTTGGAGGTCCGCATGCCGCGAAGGCACCCGCTTCCGCCCACCGCAGCCTTGCTGACGGCGCTCACCCTCGCCGCCGCGACGGTGGTCACCGTCGCGCCGAGCGCGAGCGCGTCGGGCGTCGCTCTCAGCGCCCAGACCATCGCCGCCTCGACCACCTCGACCGCTTCGAAGACCACGGATCCGGCTCCGGTCCAGTACGTACAGGACTCCCTCTACGCCGCCGGTGACACCGGCTATCTGCACCGCCGCGCGAATGCCGACGGTTCGGCCGGGCCGTACACCTGGCGCGGCTACGACGGGACCGAGCGGACGCTCGACACCTACAGCGGCGCGCTTCCGGGCCAGTACGGGTACTACGGCACCGGCAGCGACACCGTCCTCACCTCGCAGCAGTACGCCGGCGGCCAGGCCCAGCTGCGGAACCTGGCGACCGGCGCGACGATCGACGTCACCGTGCCCGACGGGCAGTACGTGGCCGCCGCCTTCGGCTCCACGCTGATCACGCAGGAGTACAACGATGTGTGGCAGGCGTTCCGCCTGCACGTCCTGCACGTGTCGGACGACGGAACGATCACGTCGGACCTCGCCGTGGACCCGCCCGAGCCCCTCACCAAGGAGCAGACGGTGCTGGCGGGTGACGGCACCTCCGCGCTCATCCGCTTCCGCCACGCGACCGACATCGGCCTGCTCGACCTCACGACCGGCACGATCACCACCATCTCCACGCACGCGACCGACGACGACTCCCTCTACCTCCAGGCGGCGCTCTCCCCGACACACATCGCCGTCTACCACGAGGGCGCGAGCCAGGCCCGGGTCGTACGACGCGACGACCCGACCGGCACGCAGACCGCGGTACCCGTACCGCAGTACTCGACCGGCACCGCCTTCGTGGGCCTGGCCGGCGAGTGGCTCCTCACCTCCTACCGCCCGCCGTACGGCACCACACCGGGCCCCGGCGGCCCCCTCCAGGCCACGCCCCTCGCAGGCGGCGACCCGCGCACCCTCCTCCCCGCCGCGGAGCCCCAGATCGCCCAGACCCCGGGCGGCGACGCCATCGCCGTCGGCCAGGCGACGGACGGCACGTGGACCACGCACCGCATCACGGTGGGGCCGAACGGCAAGCCCTCGGTCGAGGTTCTCTGACACTCGGGCGCGCCCCCTTCGGGCTCGGCGCAGGGGGCGCGCCCACCCGCCCTGTGACTGTTTCGGACAGCGGCGCGCTGGACCATACGTGATCATCGATGTGACGTACGGGGAGGACTGGGACGCCGCGTCCCGCACGGTTCTCGGCCCGATGAGCAGACAGCGGGCCGCGGCCCGGGACACGGCGGGCGAGCCGTACGCCGTGGTACTGCGCGGGGAGGGACGCCCGCAGCCCGTCGCGGTGCTGCACATCGCCTGGGCGCACGGCTACTTCGGCGTCTGGGCGTACGACGACCAGGGCCGGCGCACCCGCGAGTTCGACCTGCGCCGTCTGGAGCCCGAGCGCCTGTTCCTGCGCCACGTCGCGCGGTGGCGGTACGACACGCAGGACATGCCGGAGTTCGCGGGGCAGGCGGGACGGGTCCGGGTCGACCTCTACCCGGACGGTCGCGGCCGCAAGGTGTCCGAACCGCGGGGAAGCGGGGGCGGCTCGCGGCACACCATGGCCAACATGCCGCAGGAAGAGCGCTGGGTACCGGCACCCGAGTTCGGTGCCTGGGAGTGGACGGTGGCTCTCGTGACCGGCGGGCAGTTCCCGGACGCCCTACGGGAAGCACCGGAGACGAATCCGACGCCCCTCGCCACCGCCCTCTCGACCGCGAACTGGCAGCCGCCCACCCCCATGCGCCCCCGCCACCTGGACGAGATGTTCACGCCCGGCACGCGCTTCCCGCCGCCGTACGACGGCGACGCGGGCCCGTACATCGTCCAGCGCATCATCGAAGCCGGTCCGCTGCGCCTCCCGACCGGCCAGGTCATCGCCTGCGACCCGAGCTGGATCACTCCCGGCAAGCCCTTCACGGTCGCCGTACCCCCAGGCGACTACCGCACCCAGATCGCCACCGCCGCCTACGCCGGCGAGTACGAGGGCACGCCGACCCACATCGAGGACCACACCGCGGCACGCGTCCTCATCTCCGAAAAGCCCACGGCGGCATGGGAGTTGGCCCTGCGCCCCGGCGAGGACCCGCGCACCCTGCGGAACGACGAGTTCTACGGGTTCGGCGTGGACAGCGGCACCGGCTGCTTCGTCGACGCCGCGACGGCTCCCCAGCTCATCGGCCGCGGAAACACCCTCACCGGGGAAGCCGACCCCGACGGCATCCTCGTCCGCGAGGACCCGGAGTCCGGCGGCAACCTCATCGCCTACCCGAGCGGCATGGGCGACGGCACCTACCCGGTATGGATCGGCCGCGACGCCGACGGCGAGGTCACCTGCTTCGTCGCCGACATGCTGATCCTCGGCGACCTGATCCTCGGCGGCGAGGAGCTACTGCGCGACTGATCGGACCCGGAACTCAGTGCTGGAGCGCGGCACGGACGGCCGCCGCGCCGCGTACGGCCGCCGCCACGGACGCGACCGCCGGGGAGCCCCCTGTATCCACTGCCTGTGCACGGCGGCAGCCTCGGCACAGCACCTCGTCCGCCACAGGGCGGAAGAGGAGGGCCTGCACGTGGTACCCCTCGCACTCCCGCATCTGCGCGACCCGGGGCGTCGGCATCGCCGGAGCCCCGGCAATGGGCGGGGCGGCCACGGGCGGGATCTCTCGCAGCACGTAGCGCACCAGCCCGCCGGGCCGGTGGATGGACTGACCCCGCCCAGGCAGACTGCGCCACACCTGCTCCCGGACGTCCGCCACCGTGTGCCCGCACGCCAGCCATTCCGCCGCCAGCGCGGCGAGCTGCGGCAGTATGCCGCGGGGTACGCGGAGCCGGGCGTCCAAGTCGTCGAGCGACTCGACGAGTTGGCGGGCGGCGGCCTGCTGCTCGGCGGTGGCCGTTACCGTGCGCGCCGGATGGTGGGAGGTGTTCTCCGGAACGGGGGATTCTGGATGACGACCGACGGCCCGACCGGTCGGCTCACCGACGGCCGGAGATCCACCCGCCGGAACCGGAGCCCGTACGACCGCGGGCGTCAAGTCCGGTACGGCCACCTGCGCCGGAGTCCTTAACGCCGCCGCTTCCTCCCCGGTGAGCGGCTCATTCGACACGAGCTGCACGGTCGCCCACAGCCCGCGCACCCCCTGCTCCCGCCACTCGTGCAAGAACCCGCATGGCCCGGCCGTCGTCTTCACGGCCGCCGCGTGGACGTCATTCGTCACGGAGGTCAAGACGATCGCCCTTTGAGGGCTCGGGCTCGCTGTCCAGAAGGTCGTGGACGGTCAGTGCGCCGGCCATGGTCGCGGTCAGCCACTCCGCCAAGTTGATGTCCTGGGGCCAGCACTCGCCCTCATGGGTGCACCACATCGGCCCGGCGGGATCGCGGAAGTCCACCAAGGGCCAGACGGTGCAGCCCCAGTCGTAGACGGGCACCAGGCCGGCGGGGATGTGGCCGGAGGGATCCGGCCCGTCTTCGTAGGTCTCGGCGAGGTGATTCCAGTCGGCCTGGGAGGCCCCTCCACGAACGCCCAGGATGCCCTCGTCCGGACCGAACCCCCCGTTCGCCGCCTCCAGGTAGAGGCGCCGAAGGAGCGGCGGAAGAGGAAAGCCGATGACGCTCTCTGCCTCCGCGACCGCTTCAAGCGTCGCAGGGGCAGGAAGGCTGAGCGCCCCGGCGCACCCCCGGACAGCCTGGACGGCCTCGTCATCCGTCACGGGGTCACGCCTTCCGGCAGCCGGATGTCCCCGTCGAACACCCCTCGGTTCTCCTCCCGGACATCCTGGCTGTAGGCGATGGTCCGCCCCTGGTAGGGGATCAGGAAGCTGCACTCGAAGCGGTGGGAGGTGATCCGGAAGGTCTTGGCGTCCAGGACCAGCACCTCGTCGAGACGGTCCAGGAGGATCTGACTCTCGCCCGTGGTGACCCCGGCCTTCCGCAGTTGGGCGAGGGTCGGCTCCAGTTCACGTACGGCCTTCTCGACGGCGGGACGGTCCTCGACCTCGGCCAACCGCCGTGAGGCGACGTGTACTTGAAGCCGCACATCGCCGTCCGCCTTGACCAGCTCAACGGCCCCTTCACCCGCCTTGGCGTAACTCTCGAACGCCTCAAGGGCGTCCACAGGGTCCTCCACCTTGTTGGCGATGTCCGGATCGGAGACGGGCCCCTTCTTCCACCCGGCGCCCGCCTCTCCCTCCTTCACATAGCCAACTCCGCCGACAACAAAGACCTCTTCGGGCTTACCCGCCCCCTTGCTGACGATGGTCCCCGTCGAGTGGAGGGCTTCGGGATCCTGGGTCCGCCGGACGGTGGACGTATAGGAAGCGGCGCTCGTCTGCCCCTGCAGTACGAGCCCCTCGTTCCCCTTCACGGCGAAGGTCCACCCGTCCTCGGCGTCCATCGCCTTCCGGGCGCGCTCCAGGAATTCCCCGGGCGTCTTGGGCGCCGCGGGCCGCTGCTCCCTCTTCGCCTCAGGAGTCACCCGCACCGCGGAATCCACCGATTCCGCGGCATTCGGCGACGCCCCCGCCCCGCCGTCGGCGGAACAGCCGGCCAGCGCCATGCAAAGCGGGACACCGGCCAACGCCACGCGTCCGAAGTGGGCTCTCATTTCAGGCTCCCCAGTGCCGTATGAAGAGGCCCGGTTATACAGGAGCGCGTGACGCGGTCGCGAACGTACGCACATTCAAGACAAACGGACGCATGTCACCCGCCCACGGTCTTGAGGGTGCCGATGACGCGGAGGGCGTTCTCGGTGTTGAGGCCGAGGCGGGCTGCCCAGGCGAGGGCGTCGTCGAGGGTGGCGTCCGCGTCGGCCAGGCGGGCGGCTGTGAGGGCGGGGGGCACTCTGCCCTCGTTCAGCAGAGTGGTCCACTGGCGTGGGGTGAGGGAGAGGTAGCGGAGGTCCGCCAGTTCGGCGAGGACGGTCGGGTCGGGGACGTCGGCTCCGGAGAGGTCGAGGCCGCGCAGGTGAGGGACGGTGCGCAGCGGGGTGAGGTCGACCGGGACGGTGGTGGTCAGGTCGAGGGAGGCGAGGTGGGGGTGGCCCGCGAGCGGGGTCAGATCGCCGTGGTCGAGGGTGACGCGCAGAGATTCGACGGGCAGTTCGCGCACCGGGGTGAGGTCGGCGGTGGTGGAGCGATTGAGGTGCAGTCGGCGGAGGTGGGGGGCGGCGGTGAGCGGGGCGAGGTCGACGAGGCCGGTGGCGTTGTTGATGTGGAGGGCCTGGAGGGTGGGCGGGACCTCGTCGGGTATGTCGCCGATGATCTGCTGGGGGTCGGGATCACAGGTGGGTTCGAGCAGGGAGATGTGGTCGCCGTGCTTCTCGTATGCGCCTTGCTCCAGCAGTTCCAGGTGGTGGCCGAGGAGTGAGGTGATCGAGTCGGCTACGTAGGCGGGCCCCTCGTCGTAGTCGCGGCCGGTGCGGATGATCTGGCCGGGACGGCCGCCCTGGGCCGGGGCGGTGTCGACGGCCAGGAAGTTGCCGTCCTCGCTGGTGGCGAAGCGCAACCAGCCGGGGTGGCCTCCGCAGCGGCGGACGGTATCGGCGGGGGTGGCATCGAAGACGACGGCGTCCCATTCCAGGTCCCAGCCGTACCAGGGCCGTTCGCCCGCGCCCCACTCGGTGTGCTCGGCGACGAGGCTCTCCAGGGACAGCCAGGCGTTGCCCTGGAACAGGTAGCGGTTCTCGTAGCCGATGCCGTCGCCGTCGGCGATCAGGTAGAGCGCCCGCAGATCGGCGGGCAGGCGGCGGCCGAGGCGGCGTTCGGCTTCGTCGATCGCGGCGGCGGTAGCGGGCGGGGGCAGTTCGTCGGGGCGTCCCAGGATCGCGGCGCGCCTCTCGAGGTAGGCGCGGAAGCGGGCCACGGCCGGCTCGGCGTCGCCTGCCGGTGCTGCGGTGCCGGGCTCCTGGCGCAGGCCGGGCTGGGGCAACCGGTAGTCGGGGTCCAGGACCACCTGGAAGCCGGTGCCCATCCCGGTCACATAGCTGATGGCGTCGTGGAAGGCGACGAGCCGGTACTCGCCGGACGGCCGGCACCGGATCTCGAGGCTGACGGGTTCCCAGCCGCGGTCTTCGCGCAGCGCCTCCGCCAGTGCCATGAGTTCCACGTGGAGGTTGGGCATGCCGACGTTCCAGTGCTCCCTGCGCCGGTTGTAGCCGCCGGTCACCGAGCTACCGCCCCGCCCTGCTCGGCCATGCAGTACCGCATGCGACCAACCGTTCGGGGCCTTCGCGACGAGCGCCTCGACTATCGGCCGTACCGCGTGCTCCACCATGCTCTGCTCCCGTGTTGTCGATGGTGCCGGGCATCATGGCAGCGACCACTGACATCGGGACTGGCGATCCAACTGGCGAAGCGCGCAGCCATGACCGAGGACCAGATCCGCGAGGCCGGCCGCCTCGCCGACGCCCCCGGGGCAGCGGAGGCCCTGATCGACACGGTGGCGGCCAAGCCGCTGGCATGACGGCGCAGGGGGAGCCGTGTCCAATGGGCCTCGTCCTCGTTCTTAGGAACACACTTCCTAGAAGTACGATTCTAAGAGTCTGGAAGACAGGCGAGGTTCCCATGACGCGTCCCCGACACCGCAACCTGCTGAAACCCTCCGACATGTTCGCCCGCGACTGGGAGTGGAGCGAGCTGACGGCCTTCGCGACCGGGGAGGGCGCCGGACCGCGACTCGCCGTTGTGTCGGGGCGACGGCGCCAGGGCAAGACCTTCCTTCTTCAGTCGCTCGCAGAGGCCACCGGCGGCTTCTATTTCGCGGCGGCCGAGGCTTCCGAGACGGAATCACTACGCCTGCTCGGCGCGGCCATCGCCGACCACACCGGGGCCCCGGCCCCGTACCGCCTCAAGCACTGGGACGACGCACTGCAGCTGCTGTTCAATCTGGCCGCCGAACGGCCGACGACCATCGTCATCGATGAATTCCCGTACCTCGCCCGGTCGTCTCCTGCCCTCCCGTCACTGCTCCAGCGGGCCATCGGCGTCCGCCGTGATGCCGCCCACCACAGCTGGCATCCACGCATCCTGCTCTGCGGTAGCGCCATGTCCTTCATGGGCGGCCTCCTCTCCGGTACTTCCCCTCTCTACGGCAGGGCCTCGCTCAACTTGGTCGTGCAATCGCTCGACTTCCGTCAGGCCGCAGAGTTCTGGGGCAGCGACGATCCGCGGCTTGCAGCTCTCGTTCACGCGGTCGTGGGCGGAACCCCGGCCTACCGGCGCGAGTTCGTCGGCGACGACACCCCCGCCGGTTTCGATGACTTCGACGACTGGATCCGCCGCACCGTGCTCAACCCGATGCGCCCGATCCACAGCGAGGCCGACTTCCTCCTCGCCTCCGAACCGGACCTGCGCGATCGCTCCCTCTACCACTCGGTGCTGGCCGCCGTCAGCGATGGCAACAACACCAGCGGAGGCATCGCAAGCGCGGTGGGCCGCAAGGCCACCGACATCTCTCACCCGCTCACGGTTCTACGGAAATGCGGACTGCTCACCGTCGAACCCGACGCATTCCGGCGCAATCGCACCGCCTACCGCATCGCCGAGCCGCTGATCGCCTTCCACCACGCGGTGGTACGTCCCCAGGCCGCCTTCCTCGCTCGCCCCGGTGGTGCGGCAAAAGTCTGGGAACGCGGGCGGCACACGTTCCTCAGCAAGGTGGTCGGCCCGCACTTCGAGCGGCTGTGCCGGGAGTGGGTCTCCTGGCATGCAGATCCGGAGACCTTCGGAGGGCTACCGATCGACGTCACCACCGGAACCGTCCCCGACCCCACAGCCCGCACCTCCCACGAAGTCGACGTCGTCGTACGCGGCGCGGTCGGCCAGGACCAGGGCATCCTGCTGTCGATTGGCGAGGCCAAGTGGCACAAGGTCATGGATGTACGCCACCTCGACCGCCTCCGCCACATCCTCGGCCTCCTGGCCGCCCGCGGCATCGACACGAGCCACACCCGCCCCGCCTGCTACAGCGGCGTCGGCTTCACCCCGGCCCTGCACGTGGCGGCCACCCGCGGCGAAGTCGTTCTCGTCGACCTGCAGCGCCTCTACTCAGGGGCATAGGCCGCGGCGGGACCCTGCCGGCGTTCCCTTCCGGTGATCCGGAGGATGACGCTATGGCCCTCGCCCTCCGGCGGATCAGCTCGATCGGCTCTTCAGCCACCAGTGGCCCATAGCGAACGCAGTGAGACAGACATGCTTCCGGAGCCAGGAGCAGCTCACTCCATGTCCAACTGCCCACGCCTGACGGCCACATCGGTCAGCCCGCACACCACAATCGCCGTGAACAGGAACGCGGCGCTCGCCAGGAGCAGCGACACTTCGTAGTACGAGCCCGTGGCCCAGCGAGCGGCCATGTACGCCGCACCGGCGCCGGCCAGCGAAGCGCCGCCGAGCTGAGCCATCAGCCGAAGGACGCGCCCGTATCGGTGGCGACCCTCCACCGTCGTCGACGCATCCCGCAGGGCGTACAGCCCGGCCACCGCCATGGTCAGCAAGCCCCCGCCCGCGGCCAATGCGGGCGTTCCAAAGGTGACGCCGTACCGGATCGCGAGAGCGGGAACGAAGAAGAGGGCCAGCCAGCGGGACACGGCTAGCCCCACGAAGGTGATCGCGGGCCCCGGCCCGGGAGGGCGGACCGGGAGCCGGGCAGCCGTCAGGCGGAGGACCACCAGGGCGCCAATGGCCGCAAGCGCCAGCGGAGTTCGCCCGGGCAGCCTGCCCAGGTTGTAGAGCAACGCCGTGTCGTAACCGACGAGGACCAGCACACCCAGGGCGCCCAGTGAGGCGATGAAGAGCAGCAGACGGAATGCGGTCGGTGGCCGCGTCTCTGCGGAGTCACGGGCCGCCATACGGGCGATGAGCAGGGGGGTGAGTACGGCGGAGGCGGCCCGGATGGCGATGTCGTCGGTCGTGTAGGGGTTCCTCAGGTCCCATTCGACGACGCAGAACACGACCGTGTACGACACCGCGGCGAGCGGCAGCAGCGCGGACCGGGCGATCCGCCGATACAGGCCCGGGTCCAGCCAGCGCACCACCGTGGCGAAAGCCAGCAGGACAAAGGGGAGTTCGAGGAACGCCTGGACGCGCAGGACCGACGGGGCGAGGAGTTCCGGCGCGGGAAAGCCGCGGGCGAGCGACCGCAGTACCGGGTTGTGCGTGGCCAGGTCGAACCACCCGGCGGGCAGGTACCGGGCGATGAACGACGGGTCCCCGTCGTGCACGCGCAGCACGTACACCGTGAACAGCACCTGGTTGACGTAGACCAGGCCAGTCACGAGCGCCAGTGCCGCGAGCGGGGGGACGGAGCGGCCCGCCGCCCCGACAGCATCAGGACGGCGGGCCAGCACACGCGGGGTCAGCACGAGGGCCAGTACGACCGACACGAGCACCACGGCGTCCACGAGTACCTTCACAGTCATCAGGAGTGGAGATACACCCTGCACTCCGTGCCCGTCCGCTGGACGATCACACCCACACGGGCCCCCTCACTTCGCACCCGCCGGCAGTGCAATGGTTCCGGCGAACGTCCCCTGGTTCGACTCCGTCACGCCCTGGCTGTAACGGATGCTGCGACCGTCGTAGGGGATGAGGAAGGCGCACCGGAAGATGTGTGCATTGATCCGGTACGTCGACGCGTCGAGGACGACCGACTCCACAACGTTCTCCACGGTGATCTGACTCTCGGAGGCCGTGACTCCCGCCGCACGCAGTTGCTTCAGGGTCGGCTTCAGTTCGCGCACCGCCTTCTTGACGACCGCCCTCTCCCGCACTCCGGACAATGCGGCCGAAGACGTACGAACCTGCAACTCCACCTGATCACCCGATTTGATCAGCGAGATCGCACTGTCGGTTGTCTCCTCCGTGGCGTACTCCTGGAACGCGTTGAGCGCAGCGACCGGATCCTCCACCTTGTCTGCGATCTCCGGATCGGTGAGAGGCCCGTGTTTCCAGGCGGCCTCCGGTCCGCCCTCCTTGACGTAACCCGTCCCGTCGACGACGAAGATCTCTTCGGGCCTGCCCACGCCCTTGCTGTAGGTGGTTCCGGCAGAGTGAAGTGCCCAGGACTCGCCCGTCGTGCGGTGCACCGTGGCCGTATAGAGGGCGGTGCTCTTCTGCCCTCGCAGGACCAGCTCTTCGCTCCCCTTGACGGCGAACGTCCAGCCCTTCTCCCCGGACATCGCCTCTTTGGCCCGCGCGAGAAACTCGACGGCCGTCCTGGGCTTCGCGGACGCCGCTTGTTCGCTCTTCCCAGCTCCGTGGGACTGCTCGACGGCGCTTGAGTCCGCCGGTTTCCCCTGATCCACCACATCCGTTGCCCCGCCCTGGGAGCACCCGGCCAATGAAACGGCAACTGCGGAAAGTAGCGGAACCGTCAGCGCGGCCACAGCGGCAGGGGGCCTCATGCGCACACTCCTTGGAGATCAGGAAGAGGGCCTGGTTATACAGGAGCGCCGACTACGGCGGCCACCAGGCGGACAATCGGCGCAAGCTTCACGTATCCATAGCCGAACTGGCGGCCGCCGTCCGTGCCGGTCGGACACCGGCTCAACGAAAGACACACCACCGCCGAACGAATTCGGCGGTGGTGTGCGTCGAGTTCAGCGAACGCCGCAGGAATCCTGCGACGCCGCTTGGGAAGCGGCGCGCCGACCGGCCCTTGTCCTGTTCCGAAGGAGGGAACGAGGTCGTTCGGTCCGATCTGCTTGCCAGTCAGCTGTCACACAGAACAATCCTGGTCAATCCTTCTCGGACAGCCAGGGCGGCGGGCCGAACATGTCCGCGTACGGACTGGGTTCTCCCGTGTCCGGGTTGATTCCCTGGGCGAACAGACGGCGGGGTCTTGACCCAGCCCTGGGGCAGCGACGTGGCGTCCCACCAGTGCCGGCCTACTTCCGACACCGAAGCGACGGTGTCCGAGACGGTCGCCGAGTAGTCGCCGCCCGCGGTGGTCCAGGGCGTGGTCGAGGTGGCGTTGTTCCAGGTGGCCTGCGTTTCGGTGAAGTCCTTGTTCAAGCCGTGCAGTTCATAGAGGGCACCGTTGGAGCCGGTCTTGGTCTCCGCACCCCACATGTACAGCGTGCTGTGCGGCCGACAAGGCCGTTCAGGTAGGTAAGCGTTTCGCCCCCCCATCATGGCCATGGAACTCAGCCGCTCTTGCAGCGTACCGTTCTTCCAACTTGCGTCTGCGTTGCCAGGCAGGCGTACCGGGCAGGCCCAGCCGCCATATCGCCTGCTGGCGAGCGCCAATCGGTTGCCCATGTACGGGTCCGTGGCCAGGCCATCTCGTCCAGCGCGCCACAAGCTCATCGAGCGCCAACTCGGCGCCGCCAGCAGTGTTGGCTGCTGCAGAGATCACAAGTGCCACCGCGGGAACGGAATGTAACAGGCGGTGCTGCCGGGCCAACGCCCGGCAGCACCGCCTTGATCCATTTCGCCGCGACCAGAGGCTATTCGCTGCAAGATCCCACAGCTACTGCAGGGTCGTCAGCTGTCCCTGACCACACCGGAATCGCGTGCTTGCTTGAGAACTCATGCACGGGATTCACGGCAAAGGTACAGAGAAACCGTGATGGGGGTGTCATCGGGATCGAGATGCTCGAGACCTAGGATCACGTGCACGTCGGAGACCTTCCAACAGCCAACCCACACGAATGCGAAGTAGTCGGTGTCGAGCACCAGCTCTTCTTTCTCCACCGCGAACTTCTCGCCCAACAGAGAAGCAAGCAGACCTGCCAGTTCGCGACAATCACGAACCTTTTCCGGGTACCCCTCCATGACGTCGCTGACGTAATCAGGGGAGTTCCAATCTACTTTCCACTCCTGCAGCGTGACGCTGAGCACCACCAGGCCCTCATAATCTGTGATTCCCAGGCGGAGGCCGTCGCGCGCCAAACGCTTCGGGTGCGGCAGGGATACGGAGCCGGCAGGCTCCCAGTCGGACCGGACGAGTTCGGCGGAAACCTGTTCGGCATCCCATGGAGATTCAAATCGCGCGGCCAGTTCAACGAGTTGGAAGGCGTGATTCAAATCGATATCAAGCATCAGCACCTGCCATGGTACGGGCAAGGGAATTTGGGGCTCCGGATGACTCAAACAAGTGAGGGGCCACCAGCAGACTGGCGGCCCCTCACAAGCACCTCTTTTAGGACCCCAGCAACAACCTCGCCATCACCAGGACCGGTGTGTCGACGTCGTTGCTGGCAATCCCCACAGCGAGGGGAGAGCCCGCAACATTCCAGACGGAGCTTTCAACGAATTCGCTGTCGGCGAACTCGGCTCCATCACCGACCGAAACCGAGGTTCTGCTCCGCAATGCCTGCAGCAGCGACTCCTGGACCTCGCGGCAGAATGGCAGTTGCTCATCGATGGCCGAGTCAATTGCCTCGGATCCCAACTCATCGACATCTTCCGGCCATACCTCGGCGAAGACGAAGTCGAGGGCCCATCCACTGCCCCAGGACGCGAGGTGAAGGAACACGCCGCCTGCCTCCCAGCGTCTGCAGCCGGGAGGAGCGACCGAACCGGAAGGTGTCCAGCCGAGCTCCTGCACCACCGAATTCATCTCTGCAAGATTTCTCTTGAGATGACCTTCAGTGACACTGACGATGATGCTTTCCGCCACTATGTCCACTACTGCATGCCCTTTGCGCTGACGTGCCATACGGCGAGTGTACCGTTGGCCATCTCTTCAGGGAACCACTCCCGTAGAACCGCTCGGTAGAAGGCTGCTCCCTGCGGGCTGGACACTGCGTATCTCACGCCATTTCCGCCGAGGCCTGAATTCAGAGCAAGCAGCCTTCTGGCCTGGTCGACCGTGGTCGACTCGCTGAAGTAGTTACTGGGGTGATACGGGCTTCCCTCCCATTGGTACTCGTTCTGCGTCCACTTTGACTCGACGATCCATCCATCCGTGGGCCCACCATCGACTTCGACTCGGCGACCACTGTCAATACCGCTGTTCAGTCGCCAAATCTGTTCATCGTCCTGGCCTGTCACGTGCTTCTGATATCGGAAGCCCATACGGGACTTGTTCTTTTCGGCGATGGGCATTCTCTTCAGGAACTTCGGAGCGTCAGAAGCCGCCTCGACGGCTTCATCGGCCCACTTAGCACCCTTCAGTGCCTTTCCGGCGCCGGGGAGTACAGCTGCGGCAGCCATCGTGCACTGCCATGCCGACGGGGAGTTCGAGCAACCCTGGATGTCCGAGAATCCGGACAGTTCCTTGACGAAGTCCCAGGGGTCCACCCAGTTCTCGAGGCCCGTGGAGCCGTCGTGGTACTGGACGTTGAACTCGAGCTTCTCCGGATCGGGGATGATCGAGTCCCCGCCCATCTGGTACTGGTTGCGTGCCTGGCAGCCGACGTCGCAGGCTTCGTGGCCGTCCCGCTCGATGCTGTTGACCGGGTTGCCGCCGGCGAAGCCGTAACGGTTGCTGGTGGCGGGCCCGGCACCCAGGCTCATGTCGGCTGCGGCGCCGGTGTACGAGTCCCGGCTGATGAACCGGTTGTGCTCCGGGCTGTAGTCCCGGAAGCCCATGTCGTAGGTCTCCGACTGGGCGTTCCAGCGCTTGCCGTTGAAGCGGTAGGGGTTTTCCCCCTCGTCGCCCGGCGCCACGATGCTGTCCAGGCCGGTCCACTCGTCCTTGGCGTCCTGGCCATAGGCGGTGTAGCCGTAGGTGGAGCTGGGCTTGCCGTCGGACGCCTTGGTGAAGGTCTCGACGTCGCCGTGGCTGTTGTAGCCGTAGTAGCCGCTCTCGCCGTTCAGGTGGTTCAGCTGGGAAAGGCGTTCTCCTCCCAAGCCGAACTGGTAGGTCTTGACGAGGGTTCCGTCGAGCTCGTCGCTGAACACCTCACTGTCCAGCCCCAGGTAGCTGTACTCGTCGGTGTAGGCGTTGTTGACACGCTTCTCGACCGTGCGGTCAAGTGCGTCGTAGCGGTAGTTGGTCGTGTTTGTCTTGTCGCCCGCCTTGCGGACCGTGCTGATGAGCCGGTCGAAGCCGTCGAAGGTGTTCTCCTCGACGGCGGCGCCACCGTTTTCGGTGACGGACTTCATCCGGCCGAAGGTGTCGTAGTTGTAGATGGCCGAGGAATCGACCAGATTCGAGGAGGAGCTCAGCCGGTTCTTGTTGTAGTAGAACTCGGTCAGCTCCGACTTCTGGAGGAAGAGCTGCTTGACGACATTGGAGTTGTCGTCGTGCCAGTACTGCTCCGTCCGCGGCTTGCTGCCGGTCTTGTCCAACTCCCTGATCCGGTCGACCGGATCGTAGGTGTAGTTGGTCACGGAGTTCCGGACCCCGTCGCCGTCACCGCTCAGCAGCGACGCCGTGTCCTTGCTCTTGTTGCCGTTGGCGTCGTACTCGTAGCCGTGCGACGAGACCAGCGCGCCCTGGCTCGTCTTCTCCGTGCTGGTCTTCGGGGCGCTGTTTGCGTAGTAGGTGTAATCGACGGTGTTGCCGTTGCCCTTGGTGAGGGTGGCGCGCTGACCGCGATCCGTGTACGTGAACTGCGTGATGTCCGGCTGAGGGTCGGTCGGCACCTGGCTCGCCGTGACCTTCTTGAGCAGGTTGCGCAGGTCGTACTCGTACTTCGAGTTCTGTTGGGGATGGCTGACGGTGTCGAGCTGGCCGTTGACGTCGTAGATGTAGGAGGTGGTCTTCGGCTCCTGGCCGGTGAGCGACTCCGTGACCTTCTCCACCTGATTCAGACCGGTGTAGGTCATCGTGTACGGCTCGCTCGTGGTGCTGCCGACCGTTTCGCCGACCTTGAGCATGTTGCCGTTCAGGTCGTAGTCGTAGGTGTACGACCTGTCCGCGGAAGGGTCTCCGGCGGCGTCCGTGCGGGCCTTCAGGGATCCGTCGGGGTAGTGCGACCAGCCCATGGTCCGCGTCGACGTGCCGTTGTCACCGGTCAGCGTCCGCTTCTCCTGCTGACCGACGTTGTTGTAGTCGTAGGCCGTCTTGATGTTCCACGCGTCGGTGGAGGTCTTGATCCAGCCGTTGTCGAAGTAGGTGTAGTCGGTGTCGATGCGCGCCGGGTCACCCGCCGGCGGCAGCGAGGTCTTCTTGACCCGGCCTACCTCGTCGTAGACCGTTTCGGTGTAGACATCCCCCGTGTTGTGCTCGGGGTCCGCCGGGTCGTACGGCTGGAACTGCTTGACCGGCCGGTTGAGCTTGTCGTACTCGGTGCGGGCTGCGAAGTCCGCGTCCGTCCCGGTGGTGGCGGTGCCCCGCGGTGTCTCGACCTTGACGGTGTTGCCCACCTGGTCGTAGTGATAGCGGGTGGTACGCACCGTCGTGCCGTCGTACGGCGCCTTGACCTCGAAGGTCATGCCCCGTTCGTCGGGGACTATCTGGGTCTTGTTCCTCTCCTGGTCGGTCGTCGCGACGACGATCGAGTCCTTGTCGTACTCCGTGGTGGTGTACTTGCCCGCGGCGTCGATGGTCTTCCACGGGCGGTGGTTGAGGTCGTACTCCGTCTTGCTGGAGTAGTCGGTGGTGTCCGCCGACGCGTTCTTCTTCGGGTCGATCACCGTGACGGCATTGCCGACGTTGTCGTACTCGTAGGAGACCTTGTCGTCCTTGGCGTTCACCACCGACGTAAGCTGGTAGATCGCGTCGTAGTTGTTGGTGGTGACGTAGTCCGTGGCGTCCGCGGTGGTCGCCACGCCCTTCGGCTCGGTCGTCGTCCTGAGGTTGCCGACCTTGTCGTAGGTGTACGCCGTCTTGCGTTCCGCGGTCTGGTTGTTCGCCGGCGCGGTCGCCGACGTCACCTGGTCCATCGGGTCGTACGCCGCCTTCGACACCGCGTTCGTCGGTGACGTCGACTCGGTGGTGTTGTCGTTGGCGTCGTACACCGGAGCCGGGGTGGTGATGTAGACCCCCGCCGCCTGGTCCTTCGGCACCTTGCTCACCAGCGGGCGACCGAAGGTGTCGTACGTCTGCGTGGACGTCTTGTCCAGCGCATCCGTGACCGAGGTGACCTGGCCTCGCTCGTCATAGACGAACTTGGTGGACTTGGCGTACGGATCGGTGACCGTCTTCGGGTAGCCGACCGGGTCGAAGTCCGACGTCTGGGTCGCGTTGCCGTTTGCGTCGATCGCCTTGGTCTGCTGTCCGTAGGCGTCGTACTCGTACGACGTGGTGTAGTCACCCGCCGTCGGCGTCGCGACGCCCTTCGGATCCGTGACGGTCTTGAGGTTGCCGAACGAGTCGTAGCCGAACTGCCAGGCGCGGCCCTGCGGGGAGGTCTTGCGGAACAGGTCGGCCGAGAAGCCGTTGGCGCGCGTCTGGTACTCGTACTTCGCCGTGTTGGCCGGCCACTTGGAGGTGTCCGTCACGCAGGTGGTCGTCTGGTCCGGCACGCCCGTCTTGTTGTTCTCCGCGTCGCGCTGCCAGAGCGGGTAGCCCGTCTTCTGGTCGTAGCAGTACGCGGTCTTGGCGCCGTTGGCCTCCTCCAGGTACGTGACGTTGTTGTCGGCGTCCCAGCTCATCTTCGTGACTTGGGTCTTGGCGTTGGTCGTCTGGACCGGGCGGCCGAAGTCGTCCGTCACGTACTTCGTGGCATGCGACTCGGCGTCCGTGACGGTCGTGTCGACGAACTTCGTGTTCGATGTGTCGGCCGCGTAGGCGAAGCCCGTGGCGTCGGCGAGACGGTCGGTGATCGTCTTCGTCCACCAGTGGTACTTCGGGTCGTCGCCGGTCTGGGGGGCGTAGTACGCCAGCTTGGTGTCGTGGCCGCGCGGGTCCGTGGCCGTGACCAGCTTGACGTTCTTGTTGCCCTGGGTGGCGTCGTAGGTGAACTTGAAGTTCTTCGGCTGGGACGAGCCGTCGCCGTCGGTGAACTGACCGAGCAGGCCCTGCACCGTGTAGTAGAAGGAGATCTTGCGGCCCGAGATGTCCGTGATGGACTTCACGTGGTCGTAGATGTCCGGGTCGGTCAGGCTGGTGCCGGTGACCTTGGCGCCCGTGCCGTCGATGTAGTCGTACGACGCGTCGCCCTTCTTGTAGTAGTCGAGCGTCAGGGACTGCCGGCCTGCCGGGTCGGTGACGTACGCGAGGAACTTCGCCGCCTTGCCCTGCGTTTTGTGCTGCTCGTAGGTGTACGTCTGCGTGTTGCCGTTCTTGTCGACGACAGACGTCAGGTAGCCGTCGCAGCCGAAGTAGAAGCGGGTGCCGTCCGGGCGGAGGAGGGTCCACGCGTCAGGGACCGGGTCCTTGTCCGGAGTGCAGTCCAGGCCCGCCTTCGCGGTGATGCGGTAGTGGACGCCCGCGGGGGCCTTCCACGAACCGTCCGGCTGTTTGGTGAAGACGTGCGTGGTGCCGTCACCGTCGGGCAGACGGATCTCCGTCGCGTTCGCCACCGGGTTGGGGTGGAAGTCCAGCGCCGCACCGAGCCGGATCGGCCCGCCCAGCTGCGCCGACCAGCCCGCGCCCGCGCCACCTGTCGTGTTGTCGGTGTCCAGCGAGTTGTACGCGAACCGCGCGAACGTCGTCAGGCCACGCCCCGGGTTGGTGAAAGCGTTGTAGGACCACACGCTGTTGCCGGAGGCCAGGTTGTTCATCACCGTCGAACCGGCGCCGGTGTTCTTGCCTGTGTAGGAGTAGAACTTCTCCAGGCCCAGCGTGTTGGAGGTGGGGTCCTCGACTGCCACGTTCTGCTTCAGCGGCTGGATCGTGGTGTTGGTGGCCGACAGCCAGCTGCCGTCGGAGACCTTCTTGACGTCCCAGCCCAGCACGTATTGGGTGCGCTTGCTGCCCGAGTCCGAGTTGATCGGGGTGTTGACCTGCGCCTGGATCGTCGCCGACGCGCCCGGTGAGAGTGCCGGGATCGCCGTGGACGCCTGGTTGCCGCCGGTCGTCACGTCCGTGCCGTCGGGCAGCTTCCAGGTGTACGACATCACGCGCTCACCCGCAGCCCAGGCGCTCGCGGTGGTGTTGGTGACCGTCATGTCCACCGTGTAGGTGGAGTTGGGGGTCATGCGGGCCGGGGTCTGCGGCGCGTAGTACGTGTCCTCGGTCGTCGAGTCGACGTAGATGACCTGGATGTACGGGCGCAGCTGCGGGTCGGCGGCCTCGGCGGACAGGAACAGGGTGTGCTCCAGGGGCCCTGCCGTCTCGTCCTTCAGCTTGACCGCGACGCCCTTGTTGGAGGACGACGTCTTCACCCAGCCCTGGGTCAGGCTGGTCGCGTCCCACTGGTGGCGGCCGACGTCGTGGACGC
This sequence comes from Streptomyces sp. NPDC001530, assembly GCF_042894545.1. Classification (NCBI taxonomy): domain Bacteria; kingdom Bacillati; phylum Actinomycetota; class Actinomycetes; order Kitasatosporales; family Streptomycetaceae; genus Streptomyces; species Streptomyces sp. NPDC001530. Next base: position 468,496 of record NZ_JBIAVS010000005.1, on the reverse strand, counting down.
TCGGCACCGTGCTCGAGACGGTCGAGGACAGGTCGCCGCCGGCCGTGGTCCACGAGGTGGTGGCGTTCGCCTTGTTCCAGGTGGCCGTCGCGGCGTCGAAGTCCCGGGTCATGCCACGGAGTTCGTAGATCGCGCCGTCGGTGCCGGTGGCCGTCTCCGCGCCCCACATGTACATGTCCGATCTCAGGACCGTCGCGGTCGCGGGGATCGAGGTGGTGGGGAACTTCAGCAGGGCACGCGTCTTGCCGTAGGTCGGCTCGTCGTTGCCCACCTCCAGCCAGGTCTGCGCCGTGTTCGTGACCGGCTCGGTCAGCGACGCGCCGTAGTTGGTGTCCGGCTTGGTGGAGGAGACGGTGGTGTCGGTGACGCCGCCCTGCGAGCCCTGGATGATCTTCATCGTCCGGCCGGCCTTGGGGATGCCCACGGTACGGGTCGGCGAGCCCAGCAGCTGCCCGTCCGCGGTCTTGACGGCCAGCTGGTAGTAGTACGACTTGCCGATCTCCTGCCCCGAGGAGCCCGGGGTGGGTACGGCGCTGGTGTCGGTGTATGTCGTCGCGGCCTTGTCGATCGGCGCGACCAGGGTGGCCGCCGACGGCGTGAAGGCCTGCTGCGTGGAGCGGTGCAGCTGGTACTCGACGATGTCCAGACCGCTGTCGCCGGTGGTGTTGCTGTACGCCTTCCACGACAGCTCCGGGCCGGTGCCGTGCACCACGGTCGGCGAGTTCAGCGTCGTACCGACCTTGCCGTACGTCACCGTCAGCCGCGGGATGGTCGACGTCTCGCCGCCGTAGTCGCCGTCGCCGGACTCGTAGCGCGGGCCGCCGGTCGGGGCGGTGGACTCGTCCGTCGCCTTGAGGACGAAGCCGTTGTTCGTCGAGGTGCCGTCCAGCCACTGCTGCACGGTGTCGGTCACCGGGAACTTGTGCCACTGGTTGTACTCGCCGACGTTCTTCACGATCGACGCCGGGTTGGTGAAGCGGACTGCGTCCGCAATCACTGCCGTGGTCGAGGACGCCGGACCGTCACCGAGGACGACCTTGCCCGCCGTGCCCTTGGCGAAGTCGATCTGCGAGCCGCCGTTGAGCGCGGCCCAGACGCCGTTGGTGCCCGACTGCTGGTTCACTGTGTACGTCGCGGTGCCGGCCTTGGACGTCACCGTGTACGGCGCGTTGGTCGCCCGGTCGGTCGCGGCCACGTAGTGCGCCTCGACCTTGTAGGTGCCCGCGTCCTTGATGTTCGGCTGCCAGGTGTACGTGTCACCGGCGACGGTGTCCTTGTTGAACCGGTAGTCGCTGCCGATCGCGTACTGCGTCAGCGACGACGTCGAGGCCGGCCAGGAACCGACCGCGGCCGTGGTGCCAGCGTCCCCGTCGTCCACCTGCACGCTGGTGCCGGACAGCTCACCCACCAGCGCACTGGTGTTGGTCCAGTTCGCCTGCGACTCGGTCCACGGGCCGGTCGCCCGGTAGGCGCCGATGGTGACGTCGTTGGCGTTGGTGGTGTGCGCCTGGTCGAAGTACATCTCCAGACGCGCGGAATCGATCTTCGTACCCGAAGGGATCTCGCTCAGCGGGAACTTGATCAGCGAACGCGCGATACCCGTGGCGGTCTTGCCCGCCGACAGCTTCCAGGTGGTGTTGAAGTTCGTCGACGCCTGATCCGACAGGACCATGGTGTCCTGAGAGTCGGTGGGCGAGGGCGCGATGGTGATCGTCGGGTCGATGACGACCGGGTACTGCCGCTCCTTGGACGCCAGCCACTTCGCGTCCGGCACCACCGTCAGCTTCCAGGACTTGCCGTCCCGGGTGAGCTTCTGCGTGACCTTCGTGCTGTACGTCTTCCCGTAGACGGACTTGTCGGCCTTCTTCGCGTCCGTCATGTACGGCGCCGGGATCACCAGCTCCGGCGTGTGCGGCAGCTCGCCGTACAGCGCGATGGAGCCGTCCTTGCGGGCCTTGGGCGTCAGCCCGTCGGTGTCCAGGGTGAAGGTGAACTTCAGCGGGCCGGCGGGGCGTTCGGTGAGGGTGATGTTCTCCTTCACCCGGCCGGGGCCGACGGCGTACGCGAGGTCCGTGCCCTGCGCCACGTCCTCGTACGTGACCGTGGAGCCCTTGGCCTTGGGCTTCAGCGAGCCGGGCTTCAGCGAGCCGTCCGCGCCGTCGAGGCCGAGGGTGACCGAACGGCCGTCGGGAGCCGCGAACCGCACCAGCCGGTCAGCGTCCTTGCCGAACCAACTGCGGCCGTTATTGGAGGTGTTGGCGAACTCGAAGCCCTTCGCCCCGCTGTCGCGGACCGTCGTGTCGATCGACTTCCAGGTCGCCTTCTTACCCGACCCGGACCGGTACGACGTCGGCACCGCCGACAGCTCCGCCTGGACGGTGCCGTCCGACATCTGCCAGAAACGCGCGTCCGCCGTGCGCCGGCCCGTCAGTTCCTTGACCCGCGTGGCCTTCGGTGCGTTCTTGCCCTTCGGCAGCTTCTGCCGGTCGGCTATGTCCAAGTCGTCGTGCGAGGGCGGCTTGTCGTGCCCTCCGCCGTCGTCGTCCGAGAACCATCCCTTGAGCGTGTCGACGACACCTTTGCCGCCGTCGTCCTCCGAGGACGAGGCAGCGTAGGCGAATTGTGGCAGCGCGGTACTCACGACCGCGGACACCACAAGGCAGGAGATCACTCTCCCGTATCGGACTTTCACGTCCAATGCCCTTTCTCATACGGCGCCCCCGCTTATCGGCCCTTTCGCGCGCATGACGCGCGTACCGAATGCAGGCACGCCGAACCACCAGCCGGGGATCCCCGACTGGTCATGACAGAACGGCCCTTCCTGTGAACCTCCTTTGCGGAAGCCCGAGTTCTAATCAGGTGGATGAGGGCATGTCAACAGGCGTCGCAATGCGGGCAGTTGAGCCACAGGCGGACGTAACTCACCTTTGCCTGCGGCGAAACGGGCGGTCGATTGGCCGGATATTTCCCGTCGTTGGATCAGGCCGCGCCCCGTGAGGTATAACCGCCCGGTTCTTCAGTCGCCCGCATTCGTTCCCGGAATGCGCGCCGATCCGAAAGCGGGAGCGCCATGCCATCGACATCGAAACCGGACGACACCGATACCCCGGACGACACCGAAGCCGCCGATACCCCGGAAGGCACCGATACCGGGGAAGCCGCCGATACCTCGGAGGCCGCCGATACCGGGGAAGCCGCCGAGGACAATTCACCGGAACCATCGGGGGAGAAGTCCTCAAAGGGCGCGGACCGCCGTGGAATCGCGGTGGCCGGCGTGCTCCTCGCCGCCTGCGCCGGACTCGTCGTCTACGGCGTGCTCAACACCGCCGAGAAGCCGGAGCAGCACCACGTGCCGACCGCCTCGGTGACGTACGAGATCGAGGGCGAGGGCACCGCCGACATCACGTACCAGGCGCGCAGCGAGTCCGGGGACGCCGTGGTGGCGGACGGGGTCACGCTGCCCTGGAAGAAGACCGTGAGCGTGCCGCTCGGCAAGGCGCCTCTGGTGACCATCACCCTGGGCGAGAAGGGCGGACGGGCCAGCTGCCAACTCGCCATCCGCGGCAAGCACGTCCAGACCGCCACCGCCTTCGGGAAGTTCGGGCGCGCCACCTGCCAGGCCGAACTGCCCTCGCCGGAGCCGTCGGGCGCCTCCGTGACCGGCCAGGAGGGCAGCTGATGGGGTCCACAGGGCGGGGCGCGGCCCGCGTCGCGCTCGCCGCCGCCGTGGTCCTCAGCGCGATCGCCCTGTCCGCGCGCACGGAGACGACCGCCGTGCACACCGAGGTCCCCCGGGGCGCCCTGCGCACCGTGGCCGTGCCCGCCGGGTCCGATCCGGCGCGCCGCGTGCTGCCCGCGCGGACGACCGGGCCGTTCCGCATGGTCGGTGTCACCTGGTCCGACGCACAGGCCGCGCTCGGCGGGACGGCGCAGATACGCACCCGGAGCGCTACGACCGGGCGCTGGTCGGCGTGGCGCGATCTTGAACTCGACGTCCACGCACCGGAGTCGGGGCCCGAGCACGCCGGCGACGGGCTGCGGGGCGGTACCCAGCCCCTGTGGGTCGGACTCTCCGACGGCGTGCAGGCGCGGATCACCGGCGCGAAGCTGCCCGCCGGGCTCCGGGTCGACCTGGTCGATCCGGAGGCGGGCGCGACGCGGCAGGCGAACGCCCCCTCCAACGCCGCGACCGCCGTCGGTCAGCCGGAGATCGTCCCCCGCTCCGGATGGGGAGCCGACGAGTCGATCGTCGCGGACCCGCCGACGTACACGACCGACACGAAGGCCGTGTTCGTGCACCACACCGCGGGCACCAACGACTACACCTGCGCCGAGTCGGCATCGATCATCCGCGGCATCTTCGTCTACCACGTGCAGAGCAACGGCTGGAACGACATCGGCTACAACTTCCTGGTCGACAAGTGCGGATCGGTCTTCGAGGGCCGCGCGGGCGGCGTCGACAAGCCGGTCTACGGCGCGCACACCTACGGTTTCAACACAGACACCAGCGGCGTCGCGGTCCTCGGCGACTACAACACCGCGACCGCGCCGCAGGCCGTGCGCGACTCCGTCGCGAAGCTCGCCGCGTGGAAGCTCGGGCTGTACGGGATCAACCCGTCCGGGACCGTGGTGATGGCGGCGGGCGCGGACAACGGCAAGTACACAAAAGGCCAGTTGGTGACCCTGAACCGGATCTCCGGCCACCGTGACGGCTATCCGACGGAGTGCCCGGGCACGAACCTCTACGGCGATCTGTCCGCCATCCGCACGCTCGCCTCCGCCGCCAACTCCCCTTCCGTGACGGGTGACATGAACCGCGACGGCCACTCCGACCTGGCCGCGGGCGTCCCGAAGGCCACGGCGAACGGCCTTGCCGACGCCGGGCAGGTCACCGTCGTCCCGGGCGCGCGCTCGGCGCCGTACACCGGGAACAAGACGGTGATCACGCAGGAATCGGACGGCGTGCCCGGTGGTTCGGAGACGGGCGACGGCTTCGGATCGGCCACCGCCTACGGCGACTTCGACCACGACGGCTACCAGGATCTCGTCGTCGCCTCGCCCGGCGAGGAGGTCACCGCGGGCGCGAGCGACGAGGGCGCGCTGAGCCTGCTGCGCGGCACCGCGAACGGCCTCGCCGGGCAGGCCGGGATGGTCAACGAGCCCAGCGGGGTCCGGGCGAGCAGCGCCCGCTTCGGGGCGGCCCTCGCGACCGGAGACTTCGACGGGGACGGCGGCGACGACATCCTCGCCGTCGCACCGGGCGCGGCGCGCGCCTGGGCGATCGACGGCGCGGACCGCACCTTCTCCTCACCCGTCCAACTGGCCTCCGACGGGGGCGCGCTGAGCGACACGGACATCGCGACCGGCGACTTCGACCACGACGGTTACGAGGACGCCGCCCTCACCTTCCGTACCGCGGGCGGCGCCACGCCACTCGTCGTACTGCGCGGCTCGGCGACCGGGCTGCGCACCGACGCACCGGCCGTTCTCGACGGTGCCGGCGGGCGGGCGCTCGCCTCTGCGGACCTGAACGGTGACGGCTACGCCGACCTGGCCGTGGGCCGCCCCGATGTGGGCGACGGTGGGGAGATCTCCACGTTTCACGGCTCGGCGGACGGGCTCACCACCACCGGGGCTCCGGTCGTCGGCCGGGGGGCGATCCCCGGCGGCGAGTCCGGTGACCGGCTGGGCGTCTCGCTCGCGGCGGGCGACACGGACGGCGACGGCTACGCGGACGTCCTCGCCGGTGCACACGGCGAGGACGTGGGCACGGCGACGGACGCGGGCGCGGCCCTGCTGCTGCACGGCGGCCCCGACGGCCTCACGGCCACCGGCGCCGAGGTCTACGACACCGACCTCGCCGGAGTGCCGGGCGCCGCCGAGACCGACGACCGGCTGGGCTCGGCGGTCGCGCTGGCCGACCTGACGGGCGACGGTCACCCGGACCTCGCGATCGGCGCCGACGGCGAGAACGCGGGCGACGGCACGGTCCTGACGCTGAACGGCGGTCCGGACGGAGTCGTCCCGGAGAGCGGCGCCTACTACGGGCCGACCGCGCTCGGCACGTCCGCCGCGGCGGGCATCGGCGGCGTACTCGCGAAATGAGCAACCGGGCGCCGGTTGGCGCGCGGGCGAAGTGAACGGCCGGGACCGAGCGGCGCACAGACGAGGCAAGCACCGGCGCCGCCCGGTTCCGGAGTGATGTACGGCACATCTAACGCCGTGATGTTTGGCATTTCCTGTGCGCTGTACAGGAAGCCACCCCTGATACGGGTGGGTCAGTTGTGAAGGTTCTCTAGGGGTGGGGCATTTGAGTCGCAGGACGACCCATGCGTACAAGCCGCTGAGTCTGAAGCGGAGAGCGTGGCTGACCATCGGGGCGGTGGTGCTGGGGGGTGCGGGAGCGGTCACCTACGCCGTCGCGAATCCGTCCGACGGGCCGGACCAGGACGGCAAGGGGCGCAAGCCCGCGATCCACACGGTGAAGCTCAAGGACAAGGGCGCCGGCCGCAAGGGCTTGGACAAGCAGGACACCGACCGGTTCAGCGCCGTGCTGCTGACCTGGAGCGACCCGGACGCGAAGCCGAAGGGCACGCCCGAGGTGCGCTACCGCGAGCAGGAGACCGGCAAGTGGTCGGGGTGGGTGAAGCTCCCCGACGACCCGTTCTCGGCCGACGGCAAGGAGGCCGAGCGGGCCGGAACGCGCGGCGGCACCGCCTCCGCGTGGACCGGTGAAGCGGACGGCATCGAGGTGCGCGTGATCGGCGCGGACGGCACCGAGGCGACCGGCCAGCCGTCCGGCATGGACGTCAGACTGCTCGACCCGGGCACCGATCCGGCGGGTACGACGACGAGCACGGAGCCTGCCGCGTTCGTGGCGGAGACCACGCCCCCGGCGACCGACTCGCCGACCCCGACCGACACGGCCTCCCCGACTGACGCGGCGTCCCCGACCGACGTGGCCTCGCCCACCGACTCGGCGACCCCGACGGACCCGTCGCCGCCCGCCGACACCACGTCGCCGAGCGCGAGCCCGTCCGACACGGCCTCCGCCTCGCCGTCGCCCTCCAGCACGGTGCCCGCGCCGCGCCCGTCGACGGTCGTCAAGCCGCCTGTCATCACCCAGGCCGAGTGGGGCGCGTCGACGGACTACGACGGCACCCCGGAGTACGGCGCGGAGATCAAGGCCGCCGTCATCCACCACACCGGCGTCGACAGCGACAACAAGCTCTCCTGCGGCGAGTCCCGCGCCCGCATGCGCACCATCCAGCAGGAGCACTTCTCCCGCGGCTACTACGACCTCGGTTACAACTTCGTCGTCGACCGGTGCGGCCAGATCTTCGAGGGCCGCAGCGGCGGCATGGACCTGCCGGTGATCGGCGCGCACGACGTCGGCTTCAACACCAACACGGTCGGCATCTCGTACATCGGCAACTACGAGAGCGCCCAGCCGAGCCGCGCCGCGCTCGACGCGATCGCCCGGATCGTCGCCTGGAAGTTCGGGATGTACGGCATCGACCCGACCGGCAAGGTGACGCTGACGTCCGGCATGGATGCGGGTGTCGACGGCAACAAGGTCGCGAAGGGCACGTCCATCACGCTGCCCCGCGTCTTCGGCCACCGTGACACCAACTACACGGCATGCCCCGGCGCCAACCTCTACAAGAAGCTGCCGCTGATCGCCTCGCTGGCCAAGAACCCCGGCGTCTCGCACGCCCTCGCCACCTCGGACTACAACCGCGACGGCATCAGCGACCTGGTCGCCGGTACGCCGAGGACGAGCGGCGGCGTCGGATCGGTCACCGTGGTCCCGGGCGGGCTCGACGGCCCGGTCACGGCGTCGAAGGTGACCCTCACCCAGAGCAGCCCGGGCGTCCCCGGCTCCTCCGAGGCGGGCGACAACTGGGGCGCGGCCACCGCGTGGGGCGACGTCAACGGCGACGGCCACGCGGACCTCGCGATCGGCGCTCCCGGCGAGGACGACACCAGCGGCAACGCCGACCGCGGCTCGGTCACCGTGCTGTACGGCCCTGCCCTCAACTCCGGTTTCTCGTACGCCACTTCGGGTGTGACGGCAGCGGGCGCCAAGCTCGGCTCGGCCGTCACGGTGGGCGACTTCAACGCCGACGGCAAGGCGGACGTGTTCGCCGCGGGCACCGGCAAGGGCGGCAACTGGAACGCCCGCCTGACCGGCGGCGCCACCCAGACCGGCACTCTCACCACCTCGACGAGCGCAATCGCGTACGCGGACGCCACGACCGGCGACTTCAACCGGGACGGCTACGCGGACGTGGCCCTCAACTACCGTGACGCGGGCGGCATCGGCCGGGTCACCTGGTTCAAGGGCGGCGCGTCGGGCCTGACGAAGGTCTCCACGATCAGCGTCAAGGGCGGCCGTTCCATCGCGGCGGGCGACGTGAACGGCAACGGCTACGACGACCTCGTCATCGGCCAGCCGTACACCTCCGAGTCAGGCGGCAACGCGGGCGGCCAGGTCACGATGGTCCCGGGCACCACGACCGGTTTCACCACCACCGGCATGACGACGATCCACCAGGACACCACCGGCGTTCCGGAGACCTCCGAATCCGGCGACGCCTTCGGCACCTCGGTCTCGGTGGGCGACTACAACGGCGACGGCTACGCGGACGTCCTCGCGGGCGCCCCCAACGAGGACCTCACCCGCGACGGGGTGAACCGCTCCAACGCGGGCACGGCGACCCTCCTCAAGGGCAGCTCCGCGGGCCTCACCGGCTCCGGCGCGATCACCGCCTCGCAGGACACCTCCGGCGTCCCCGGCAACACCGAGACCGACGACAAGCTGGGCTCGGCCGTCTCGCTCACCGACCTGTCCGGGTACGGACGCGCCGACCTGACGTTCGGCGTCGAGGGCGAGGACGGGGGCGACGGCATCCTCATGTACGTCCCCAGCAACAGCACCGGCCTCGGCCTGACCTCCACGGCGATCCTCAGCAAGTCCCAGCTCGGCACGCCGACGGGCGTACACCTGGGCCAGACGCTGACGCCGTAGGCGTGACACATCCGCGGCGAGTGTCACTCCATGGGTGTGACGCTCGCGGAGGCGGATGCGCTAGAGGGGTGTGGATGCTTTCCGGCCACGGCTGGAAGACATCCACACCCCCCTCCGGCTCTCCCGCCGCGCCGCTCCGACTCCCCCCGGGACCGCCGCGGCGGGAGGGCCACCCGGCCGAGACCTCTACCACTGCACGAGGTCTCGGCCGCTGTGCGTTCCCCGGCGCCCGGCGTCACCGTCGTCGTCGGAGTCCCGGACTCACCCGGTGCTCTCCACCGGCTCCGGCACCGATGCCGGGCGCCCCTCGGGCACCGGCACCCGCTCCGCGTCCACCACGACCCCGGCGATCACCGCCGCCAGCAGCAGCGAACTCATCGCCCACCACGTGGCGACGTTGAAGCCGTGGACGGCGGCGTGGGAGGCGAGGGCACGGCGGTCGACACCGGGCCCCGCGTGCGCGGTCGCATACCGCGTCGTGACGCTCGCGGCGATCGTGTTCAGCAGCGCCGTACCGATCGAACCGCCCACCTGCTGCGCGGTGTTGAAGGTCGCGGAGGCCGCGCCCGAGTCGCGCGGGGCGACACTTCCCGTGGCCAGGGAGACGCAGGTCATCATCGCCGTACCCATGCCGAGGCCGAGCATCAGCATGCCGGGCAGGACATGGGAGGCGTAGGCCGGTTCCACGCCGACCTGCGCGATGAGCGCCAGCGCGCCCGCGGCCAGCAGCAGGCCGGGGACGATCAGGGCGCGCGGCGGGACCTTGTTCAGCAGCCGGGCCGCGACCTGCGTGGAGCCGGTGATCATGCCGACGGTGATGGGGAGATAGGCGAGCCCGGTCTTCAGCGGCGAGTAGCCGAGGACGCGCTGGAAGTAGTAGGTGAGGAAGAGGAAGACCCCGAACATCCCGATGGTGACGAAGAGGATGGTCAGGAACGCCCCGACGCGCTGACGGTCCTTCACCACCGACATCGGCAGCAGCGGCACCCGGGCGCGGGTCTGCCAGAGGCCGAAGAGAGCGAGGAGGACGACCCCGGCCGCGAGCAGCCCGAGCACCAGCCCGTCGCCCCAACTGCGCGACTCCGCCTCGGAGAAGCCGTACACCAGCGAGAGCATTCCGGCCGAGCCGAGCAGCGCGCCCGGCACGTCGAGGTGCGCGTCCTCGTGCCGGCCGCCGTCCTCGAGCAGCACCCAGGCGCCGGCGAACGCGACGAACGCGATCGGGACGTTGACGTACAGGCACCAGCGCCAGTCCAGGTACTCCGTCAGCAGACCGCCCGCGAGCAGCCCGATCGCCGCGCCCGCCCCGACGATCGCGCCGAACACACCAAAGGCCTTACCGCGGTCCTTCGGGTCGGTGAACGTCGTCGTGAGCAGCGAGAGCGCGGAGGGCGCGAGCAGCGCCGCGAAGACGCCCTGCAGGGCGCGCGCCCCGAACAGCATCCCGGAGCCCGTCGCCGCGCCGCCCAGCGCGGACGCCGCCGCGAAGCCCAACAGGCCGATCATGAAGGTGAGTTTGCGCCCGGCCAGATCAGCGACGCGGCCGCCGAGCAGCAGCAGTCCGCCGAAGGCGAGCGTGTAGGCGGTGATGACCCACTGCCGGTTCCCGTCCGACATGTTCAAGTCGGTCTGGGCGGACGGCAGGGCGATGTTCACGATGGTCATGTCGAGGATGACCATCAACTGCGCGAGCGCGATGACGACCAGCGCCCACCAACGGCGGTTGTCGGCCATGAGGCCTCCCGAGTCCGGCGGTTGCCCTCATCGTCCCTCCGGAGCCCACCGTTTGGGAACGGTCGCGTGCCTTAAGAAGCCTCAAGAGGTGGTAATACGGGCTACTTCGTGGCTTCCCGGCACAGCAACCGCAGCGAACCGTCGCCCGCATAGCAGCGGCGGGCCTCGTCGATCGGGTCCCACAACCGCCCGTCGGGGGTACGCAGCCAGTGGTCGCCGCCGGTCTCCCACCACTCGGCGCCGGTCTGGCGGGCGACGACCTCACCCGCGTACGCGCCGAACCCGCGCAGCACGGTCTCGACGGCGGCGTACGGCGCCCCGTCCCGGCGTATCTCCTCGATCATGCGGTCGACGCGCCACAGGCTCTGCGCCGAGTAGTCGAGCCGAATCCGGGCGCCCTCGCGGATCGTCGCGACCGCGTCCGCCGCCCAGCGCACGGGCTTCGTGGCGGCTGAGGGCCTGGCCGCAGGGCTTGCGTTCACACTGGTTGCGTTCACATTCGGAAGAGCGTGCTCAGGCCCTGATTCGTCACCCGCCAGGAGCGGGGTTCGCGACACCGGCCCAGGACCGCCATCTCCACCGCAGGACGGTCACAGGAATCTCGCAGGGAATCGGGTTTACGCACGTCCGCGGCGAGTTGGCCTACGCCCTCCCGCGCGCCCGACGCGACACCACCGCCCGCAGCACGCGCCGCCCCTCCGTCGACACGTCCAGGGCCGGCCGGAGTCCGCCCATGCCGTGGCCCGCGAGCAGTTCCAGGATGGTGACCTGGCGGCGCAGTTCGGCGGCGACGAGCGGCGACATACCGTCCGTACGGCCCTCGCGGCGGGCCGTCACACAGGACTCGCCGTCGTCGGCGACGTCGAGGAGCCGGTGGACCTGCAGCGCCGCCACGGAACAGGCGTCGGCCCAGGTGCGCAGCTCGGTGGCGGAGGGCTCCGCGGGGACGGCGGCGAGCATGCGGCGGGTGAGTACGGCGGCCTCGTCCTCGTCGGTGACGGCCGGTTCGGGGGCGTCCGCGTCCAGCTTGGCGCGGGCCTGCTCCAGGCGTTCGCCCCAGGCGCTCCACACGTCCGACTCCGCCAGACTCGCCCACAGGGGCCGCAGGATGTCGTCGTCGCCGCCCAGCAGAGGCACACACCGATCCAAACAAGCCAGACCGCTCGCCGCCAGACCACGCTCGTCGGCCTGAGCGATCAGTTCCACCAGGCTCATCACGCCTCCCTCGAAATCCCTCGACAGGGCGCCTTTTTTCTAACGGAGCCCGCACTTCCCCTTACTGCGTGCGACGGCCCAGGAGTGTCACAGCGGCACCACACCGAGCCGGTCGAGAAACCGGAAGAGGAGGTTTTCGGCCAAAGGGTCCGGGTCCGCGGTCAGCACCTCGAGGAGGGGTTCGGCGGTGACGGTGCGCCCGGCCTCCGCGGCCCAGGCGACGGCCCGGGCGGCGGCGTCGGCGGGCTCCAGGAAGTAGTCGTCGACGCCGAGTTCGTCCTCGCCGCCGCCGACATAGCCGGCCATCGCGTCCCGCGCCAGGCACGTCGTCCACACACCGCTCTGCGGCGCGGCCGCCTCGACGGCCACACAGTCGCTGTCCATGACGTACCCGAAGAGCGCGGGCGCGCCGGTCTCCCGGGCGAGCGCGTTCATGTTCCCGATGTCGCCGTCGCCGCTCGGGTACTCCCACACCTGCCAGCCGTCGGGCGCCATGGTCCGCAGCACCATGCCCCGCGCCCCCGCCAGCGCCTCCAGCTCCGCGAGCGGCCGCTCGCTTCTGCCCACGACGTAGTACCCCCAGTAGCCCATGCCGGTTCCCCCCGGTGTCTCGGTTCGGCGACTCGGGGCGAATACACCACAGGCGTACGGGAGTTGGCCAGGGAAAGGGACGATTCGGTCCGGGTCAGGTGTGCCGGGGCGTGGACGTCATCAGGGCGGGGCCGCGCAGGGCCGTCTCGTTCTGCATACGGGTGAGGCGCAGGACGACGAGGATCGCGAGCACGGCGGCCGCGATGTCGACGACGTCCGCGAACATCACCTTGCTGGTGGCGTCGTGCAGCTCCAGGGCGGTCTCGGCCTTGCGGTACTCGGTGAAACCGGCCCGGTTGGCGATCAGTCCGACGATCCACAGCGTCCACCAGGCATTGACGAGCCCGTGCGAGCCACGGGTGCCCGTCGGGGTGCTCGCATCCCAGATGTCCAGCATGACCCGGCGCGGGAACCAGAGGTTCACCACTGGTACGAACCAGCCCCAGCCGGCCCAGCCGCGCGCCTTGCTGTGCCCGAACGGGTTGAACACCTCGGCGTTGACCCGCACCCGCAGGAACCAGATCAGGTAGACGACGACGGCCGCCACGAGCGTGATCGTCTGCGCGTACCCGGCCGCGGAGTAGAGCGAGTCCGCGCGGTCGGCCCGCCGCTGCACGCCCTCACCGATGTCGCCGTCCGCGAGGGCGCCCGTCACGTCGTACATCGTGATGTCCGCCCAGATCCCGAAGAGATCAGCGGCGATGACCACGCCGAGCAGCACGGCAGTGGCCTTCCCGAGGCCGACCGGCGAACGCAGCCAGGCGGTGCCGTGCGGGGACGTGAACGGCGGTGCCGACTGTGAGGGCGGTGATGGTGGTGACGGCTGCGACGGTGGTGACATGGTCATGGGAACCCCCCGATTTGCGGCGCGGAAGCCCGCGCCGGCACAAGAAGCCGGGCGCGCCCCTCCCCAGGGATCACGCCCGGCACACGATCACGCATCCGGAAGATACGGTTCGCCCTGCCGGTACGTCCAGCTCTGTCAGCCCAGCCGGTCCGCCAGGCTCTTGAAGTCCGCCCAGGACAGTGCCGGCCGGCGCGGATCCCACAGTTTCTGGACCGTCGCGCGCAGCGGCATGCGGATGCCGGCCGCCACCTGGTCCTGGGTCTGCGAGCCCGCGAGATCGCACCAGACCGCGAAGGTCCCGCCGAGGATCTGCCCGTCGTACTTCGCGGGGACCGCCGCCGTGCCACGCAGGTCGAGCGGCGTCCACTGCTCGTAGATCCGCTGCCCGGTCGGATAGACGAAGGTCTGCGGCTGCCCGAGGACGTAATAGAGGAACTCGTCGTTGTAGTTGATGACCTTGCGACCCGTGCTCAGGTACTCGACCGGCAGCCGGGCCCCGATCTCCTTGCCCGTCCAGTACGCCACCTGCAGATCGCCGTCCGCCTGGACCGTGCCCCCGCGGAAGAACCCGTCGTTCCAGGCCCGCGGGGTCCGGTCGTGCCCGCGCATCACCTTGGCGCGGTCGTTCAGCCAGCCGGTCGCCAGGTCGGCGACGCTCGCCCCGGGGCCGTACGCCTCCCGGGCCGCGGTGGCCAGCTGCGGATAGGACGCCGCCGGGTTCGCCACCGTCAGCGCCTGGTACTCGTCGCCGCCGAGATGCCAGTAGGGGCCTGGGAACAGGTCCGCGTACTCGTTCAGCAGGTCGTCGACGAGGTCCGCCGCGGCGGGCTTGGAGATGTCGACGGCCCCGCGCGTGGGGATCCCGTTGATGTTGCGCAGCTGAAGGTCGGGATGCGCGGCGATGACGGCACCCAGATGGCCGGGCGAGTCGATCTCGGGGACGACGGTGATGTGCCGGCTCGCCGCCAGGTCGATGATCCGGCGCACCTCCGCCTTGCTGAGGTGCACTTTCGACACGATCTCGGGGTGCGTGTCCGACTGGATACGGAAGCCCTGGTCGTCGGAGAAGTGCAGCCCGAGCTGGTTGAACTTCAGATCGCCCAGCTCCCGGACCCGGTCCTCGATCCACGCCGCCGTGAAGTGCTTGCGCGCGATGTCGAGCATCAACCCGCGCTGCGGCTTCGCGGGCCGGTCGCGGACGACGCCCTCGGACGCCGTGCCGCCGCCGCGCACCTCCTGCTTGAGGGTGCGCGTGCCGTAGAAGACGCCCGCGTCGCTGGGGGCGGTGATCGTGACCCGCCGGTTCCTGACGGTCAGGGTGTACGACTCCGGTCCCGCGGTCTCGTTGTCGAGGCCCAGCTCGACATCGCCGTCCCGGGCGTCCGTCTCCCCCGCGTATGCCAGCTTGAGCTCCCCCGCGAGCAGCCGCCCCTCGTCGGCGAGGTCCGCGTCGTCCACGACCACACGGGCGCCGGTGGCGGGGCGCCAGCCGGGACCCCGGGCCGGGGTGTGCTCGCGCACGGCGGGGATGGTGCGCGGGGTCCGGGACAGGGGGTACCACTTGGTCGGCGAGGGGGTGGGCGAGGGTGCGACCTTGGGGGGAACCGCGGACGTGGACTTGCTCGCCGACGGCACGCTCGCCCCCGTCGGCTCACCGCCGGAGGGCCACAGCGCGAAGGTCGCCGCGACGGCACCCGCCACCGCCACGCCCGCCGCTATCAGCACCGGCCGCTTGCCGCTCCGCGCCGGCGCCCGCCGCCTGCCCGTGCTCACCGCATCACGCCCCTGACTTCGCCTTTGAGGTCCACTTCAGATCGCCCCTCTTGGGGACGGTACGTCTCCACGGCGTACCTCGCTCGGTGTACATCCCCTCGGTCCGCCTCCGCCCGGTGTACATCCCCTCGGTGAACCCAAGCCCACGGCCCCACCCTCTCAACCGTCCACCGCACGTTCCGAAACTCTCCCGTGCGGGTGAAATTCGGGCATCGGTCGGACAGCCGCTGACACTCCTCGATAGCGTGAGCGGAACAAGTCTCACTTCTTCCCCTGCCGACACACACGTGACGTCCACGAGGCGCCACCGGATCCCATCGCCGAGGACCCACGCTGCCTTCGCACCGTCTCCCACGACTCCCCGGCCAGGTCGCCCTTCCCGAGCAGCAAAGCGCGGTGCCGTCCCCGGCCCGCCTGGAGCAGTTCAACACCGCGCCCACCGAGACGGTCGAGCGCGTCCTGCTGACCTGCTGCCACAGCCTGCGCTGGGCCCACCGCCTGGCCGACCACCGGCCCTACCCGGACCTGGACGCGCTGCTCGCCGCGGCCGACGAGGCGGCGTACGACCTGACCCCCGCCGACCTCGCCGAGGCGCTGGCCGGCGAGTCGCTCACGCTGCTCCCGGACGGCGCGTACTCCGCCGCCCACACCGCACTGAGCGCCGCGCACGCCGCGTACGAGAGCCGTTTCGGACATGTGTTCGTGATCTGTCTGGACGACGCGGCCCCCGAGGAAGCCCTCGACCAGGTCCTGGCCGCCATCCGATCACGATTGACAAACGATCCCGAGGAGGAACGGATCATCACGGCGGACGAGCTCCGCCGCCTGGCGAGGGGCCGCCTGTCCCGCCTGGTGCGGCACGCGTTCTTCGACCCACGTCCGTAGGCGTTCTTCGACCCACGTCCGTAGGCGTTCTTCGACCCACGTCCGTAGGCGTTCTTCGACTCACGTCCGTAGGCGCCGCCCGTAATAGCCCGAACGTGCCTGATTGATTGCCAGTTTGATCACATAGATAGGGCCGCTGTAAGCGTTCCGACAACACGTCGCTACGATGGCCGGGGCCGGTGGACCGTACCCGGCCGGGCCGACCGACACAGAAGCCGGCAGGCCCCAATCCCCGCTCCCGGAGGGTTCTTCCGTGCCGGCTGGAACGCTGTACCGCGGCCGGGAAGGAATGTGGTCCTGGGTGGCTCACCGAGTCACCGGCGTCCTCATCTTCTTCTTCCTGTTCGTACACGTGCTGGACACCGCTCTCGTCCGTGTCTCCCCCGAGGACTACGACAAGGTCGTAGACACCTACAAGACGCCGATCGTCGCGCTGCTGGAATACGGCCTCGTCGCCGCCATCCTCTTCCACGCGCTCAACGGCCTGCGTGTCATCGCCGTCGACTTCTGGTCGAAGGGCCCGCGCTACCAGAAGCAGATGCTCTGGTCCGTCGTCGGTATCTGGGTCGTGCTGATGGCCGGGGCCCTGTACCCCGTCCTCGGTCACGCATTCCGCGAAGTCTTCGGGAGCTGACGCAGATGTCCACCACTGAAACCGCCGCTTCCGGCATCGGTCCCGTCGAAGGCGCGGGCGCGTTCTCGGCGTACAGCGTCGACAACCCGGCGCCCCTCATCGAGGCCCCGCGCAAGCGCACCACGAAGACCCCGAAGTCGACCCGCGGCAACTTCGAGATGTACGGCTGGCTCTTCATGCGCCTGTCCGGCATCGTCCTGGTCGTCCTGGTCGTCGGCCACCTGCTCATCCAGCTCGTCCTCGACGGCGGCGTCTCCAAGATCGGCTTCGCCTTCGTGGCCGGCCGCTGGGCGTCCCCCTGGTGGCAGGCCTGGGACCTCGCGATGCTCTGGCTCGCGATGCTGCACGGCGCCAACGGCCTGCGTACGGTCATCAACGACTACGCGGAGCGCGCGAACACGCGCCTGTGGCTGAAGGGCCTGCTGTACACCGCCACGGTGTTCACGATTCTGCTGGGCACGCTGGTGATCTTCACCTTCGACCCGAACATCCGCTAGGCACGGGGCTGAGGCAACCACTCATGAAGATCCACAAGTACGACACCGTCATCGTCGGCGCCGGTGGCGCCGGCATGCGCGCCGCCATCGAGGCGACGAAGCGCAGCCGCACCGCCGTGCTGACGAAGCTCTACCCCACCCGCTCCCACACGGGCGCCGCGCAGGGCGGCATGGCCGCCGCGCTGGCCAACGTGGAGGAGGACAACTGGGAGTGGCACACCTTCGACACCGTCAAGGGCGGTGACTACCTGGTAGACCAGGACGCCGCCGAGATCCTCGCGAAGGAGGCCATCGACTCGGTCCTCGACCTGGAGAAGATGGGCCTGCCCTTCAACCGGACACCCGACGGGACGATCGACCAGCGCCGCTTCGGCGGTCACTCCCGCAACCACGGCGAGGCCCCGGTCCGCCGGTCCTGCTACGCCGCGGACCGCACCGGCCACATGATCCTGCAGACGCTGTACCAGAACTGCGTCAAGGAGGGTGTGGAGTTCTTCAACGAGTTCTACGTCCTCGACCAGCTGATCACCGAGGTCGACGGCGTGAAGCGGTCGGCGGGCGTCGTCGCGTACGAGCTCGCGACCGGCGAGATCCACGTCTTCCAGGCGAAGTCCGTGATCTACGCGTCCGGCGGCACCGGCAAGTTCTTCAAGGTGACCTCCAACGCGCACACGCTGACGGGTGACGGCCAGGCGGCGGTCTACCGTCGTGGGCTGCCGCTGGAGGACATGGAGTTCTTCCAGTTCCACCCGACCGGCATCTGGCGCATGGGCATCCTGCTGACGGAAGGTGCCCGCGGTGAGGGCGGCATCCTCCGCAACAAGGACGGCGAGCGCTTCATGGAGAAGTACGCGCCGGTCATGAAGGACCTCGCGTCCCGAGACGTCGTGTCCCGCTCCATCTACACGGAGATCCGCGAGGGCCGCGGCTGCGGTCCCGAGGGCGACCACGTCTACCTCGACCTCACGCACCTCCCGCCGGAGCAGCTGGACGCCAAGCTCCCGGACATCACCGAGTTCGCCCGCACCTACCTCGGCATCGAGCCCTACACGGACCCGATCCCGATCCAGCCCACCGCGCACTACGCGATGGGCGGCATCCCGACGAACGTCGAGGGTGAGGTGCTGAGCGACAACACGACCGTCGTCCCCGGCCTGTACGCCGCCGGTGAGGTCGCGTGCGTGTCGGTGCACGGCGCCAACCGCCTCGGCACGAACTCCCTCCTGGACATCAACGTGTTCGGGAAGCGCGCGGGCATCGCCGCGGCCGAGTACTCGGCGAAGGCCGACTTCGTCGAGCTGCCCGAGGACCCGGCGTCGCTGGTCGTCTCGCAGGTCGAGCGGCTGCGCAGCTCCACGGGCACCGAGCGGGTCGCCGACATCCGCCGGGAGCTGCAGGAGTGCATGGACGCCAACGTCATGGTGTTCCGCACCGAGCAGACGATCAAGACGGCGGTCGAGAAGATCGCGGAGCTGCGCGAGCGCTACAAGAACGTCGCGATCCAGGACAAGGGCAAGCGGTTCAACACCGACCTGCTCGAGGCCATCGAGCTGGGCAACCTGCTCGACCTGGCCGAGGTCATGGCCGTCTCCGCGCTCGCCCGCAAGGAGTCCCGCGGCGGTCACTACCGCGAGGACTACCCGAACCGCGACGACGTCAACTTCATGCGCCACACCATGGCGTACCGCGAGGTCGGCGACGACGGCACCGAGTCCATCCGTCTCGACTACAAGCCGGTCGTCCAGACCCGCTACCAGCCGATGGAGCGTAAGTACTGATGGCTACCCCGACCATGGACAAGGCGGAAGCGGCCGGCCAGCCCGAGCCCGGCTTCGCCGACTCCCCGTACATCACGGTCACCTTCCGCATCCGCCGCTTCAACTCCGAGGTCTCGGCGGAGGCGGCCTGGGAAGACTTCCAGCTGGAAATCGACCCCAAGGAGCGTGTCCTCGACGCCCTGCACAAGATCAAGTGGGACCAGGACGGAAGTCTGACCTTCCGCCGCTCCTGCGCGCACGGCATCTGCGGCTCGGACGCCATGCGGATCAACGGCAAGAACCGCCTTGCCTGCAAGACGCTGATCAAGGACATCAACCCCGAGAAGCCGATCACGGTCGAGCCCATAAAGGGCCTGACGGTCCTCAAGGACCTCGTGGTCGACATGGAGCCGTTCTTCCAGGCGTACCGCGACGTCATGCCCTTCCTCATCACGAAGGACACGAACGAGCCGACGCGCGAGCGTCTGCAGTCCTCCGAGGACCGCGAGCGCTTCGACGACACGACGAAGTGCATCCTCTGCGCCGCCTGCACCTCCTCGTGCCCGGTGTTCTGGAACGACGGCCAGTACTTCGGCCCGGCCGCCATCGTGAACGCCCACCGCTTCATCTTCGACAGCCGTGACGAAGCGGGCGAGCAGCGCCTCGAGATCCTCAACGACAAGGACGGCGTGTGGCGCTGCCGCACGACCTTCAACTGCACGGACGCCTGCCCACGCGGTATCGAGGTCACGAAGGCGATCCAGGAAGTGAAGAGGGCGCTGATCACTCGGCGTTTCTGACGCCGTTCGGCACCTGCTGAGCAGTACTGAGGGCCCTGTTTCCGCTGTGACGCGGAGGCGGGGCCTTCAGTTGTAGTGGCCTGTTTCCACAGCTACTGAGGGGAGCGTTCCGCGGTCACACTCCTCACCGGAAGCCGGTTGGCTTCCGGTGAGGGGGACCATGGCGCTGCTGAAGGCACCCGTGCCACTGGGATACGGGCAGGCGTCGAAAGAAGCCCATTCCGTCGCCGCCCCACTGCTTACGGGAGCCGCACTGGCCCTGGCCGGAGTCGTCGCAGGAGCGAATGACAGAATCTTCCGCTGGCCCGGGATAAGCCTGCTGATGCTCGTCGCCACGTCGATGGCCCTAATCGCCAGCATCCAACTGCACTACTACTCGCGCCAGTTCTTCTATTCACGCCAGGACATCCACGACTGGTACGACATCGACGACGGCCCGGGACACAAAGCGCAGCTCACCCGGCTGTACGCGTGGCAGGGCGACGACTACGACAAATGGGCGCGCAACAACGACCGGGCCGTCCACTGCTTCAACGCGGGGACTGTCCTGTTGGGGCTGGGTATCGTCGCCGCCCTCATGCCCCCGGACGGCGGTCGGCAGGCCTCGTGGCGATGGGCGGCCGCCGGTCTGGTGCTGGTGTGCACCGTCGCAGAGGCGGTGTGGACGCTCGTCATCTACCGCAAGAACGTGAACCTGCGCCGAAAGCGTGGTGCTGCGCTGAGCGCGATCACCGAACCGAGGGAGACCGCATGACCACCCATGCCATGACCCTGCCGGGCAACGGAAGGATCTACCCCCCAGACGCCGCAGACTGCCGGGGCACTGACTGTCATCTTGTGGTCGGTCCCCCCGTCGAAGGCGACACAGTGTCTGCCTGGCACGCTGCGCTGGAGGGTGGCGACGCGGCGATGGACACCTATCTGGACACGTACAACGCCCAGTTCAAGGACGAGCACGCGAAGGGCTGCGAATTCAGCGACCTGCCTCCGTCCATCCATGTGGCGTGCCGTGGCTCCTACGATGCCCTTGTGGACGAGCTCGAATTGGCGAACGGCGCACGCTGAACGCGTAACCGCCCCACCCCAGAAGCCCCCCGGATCGCCCCATTACGATGGCGCGCGTGGCGGGCACAGGGGGGTGGAGGGGGCAGCGCTCCCGTCTGTGGCTTGGCCTGACCGTCCTGGCCGTGGGCAGTTTCACCGTCGGTGACAGCGCGCACCGGGTCCGGGCCGCCGCGGACTGGCTCACCACCTGGTGGCCCTGGCTGCTGCTGGCCCTCGCCCTGCTGAACCTGCGCGTTCGGCCATCACCGCCGGCTCGCTCATCGCGCCCGGCCTGCTCGCCGCCGTGGCCCTCGGCGGGCTGGCGGCGGCGCACGACAACAGTACCCGTACCTTGGCCGACCTCGTCGCACCCGCCGCCCTGATCCTCGT
Source organism: Streptomyces sp. NPDC001530 (assembly GCF_042894545.1). Lineage (NCBI taxonomy): Bacteria > Bacillati > Actinomycetota > Actinomycetes > Kitasatosporales > Streptomycetaceae > Streptomyces > Streptomyces sp. NPDC001530. Next base: position 447,298 of record NZ_JBIAVS010000005.1, on the reverse strand, counting down.
CGGCCTGGCGCTGCTGCTCTCCTCCCGCGAGACGGATTCCCACCAGTGGACGCGCGTGCTGGCGACCGGCCGGGTGCGTACGACGCACACGCTCGGCTGCCGCACCGACCATTCCCAGGTGGTACTCCGTGCCATAGCTGGTGAGTTGCGCGCCGATCTGACCGGCTCTGTCCTCGACGGCAGCCTGACCGTCCAGGTGACGGCGGTGGCCGGCCACGTCCACCTGACCGTGCCCAGGGACTGGCCCGTCACGGTCCGTACGGCCGGCACCGTCCTCACCCGCATCAGCGACACGGGTCCGCACGCGGGCACCGATGCTGACGCCGCTCGCGAGGTCGGCCTACACCTGCTCGGGCTGGTCGGGGCCGTCAGTCTTGTGCGGGCGTGAACTCCCGTGTGCGTACGGCAGGTTCACACGTCGACCCGCGAACCGGTCCGAGAGACGCTGGAAGAGCGCCCACTCGCCGTCGCGGTCCGGCAGCGGGTGGTGCAGGGCCTCGACGAGGTCGAACCGGTGCAGGTCGTACACGACATGCATGAGCCCAGCGTAGGCCTGTACCCCGATCACAGCTCCCTTGTACGCCACCGCGGCCATCACCAGTGCGAGTGCAACCAGCCACCAGTCACCTGCTTCGTCGTAGAAGGCGGCCCCCATGACGACAGCGCAGGCGAGGAAGGCGTGGCAGAGGTTAACCGCCATATCCAGCATGTCCCGGGCCGAACTCAGCGCCTGGGCAAGCGGGGCGGACACCTGTGGATGGATGCGCGGCCACGAGGCGAGGGTCGTGAGTCCGTAACGCTCGCCCGCGCTGAGCTCGCCCGCTCTGAGGGCATTGCCGAGTGCCGTGGGCAAAAGAGCGTTCACCGGTGGTCCGGCCGCTAGCCGCCTGGAGGCGTCAGCCGCGACCCGCCGGGCGTCGGGGCCTGCATCGGCCGCGGCGGTGGCGCGATCGGCGAGCGCCTGTCCGCGGCGGCGCTGCAACTCCATCAGCACCCCGGCAAATCCTGCCGTGATCGGCCACCGGTCCCAATATCCCTCCAACACCCGCACCGCCCGTACCTGAAAGGGCTGCAGCAGCATCCCGAGTATGGCGGCGCAGGCACCGATCAGAAGAAGGGCACCGGCCGTGGCAGCCGGGCTGGACGGCAGGACGGCGGCCCCGTCGCTACGACCCGAAAAACTCCCCGCCCGAACCAACCCGTACACGCACGTGACAAAGAGCGCGCACGGCACGAAATGCACCGCCAGCACCCGTCGCACAGAGCCGCCCCCTCGCGTCCCGCACCCCTGTGTTCGCACAGGCATCTGAATGCTCTTCAGTATGACGGTTGCACAACGGGTTTCACGGCCGTCTTCCGAGAACGCTCACAGCTGGCTCAGGATCGTCGGATCCGTGATCTCCAAGTCCTTGGCGAGCAGCATCGCTTTGCTGAGGATCACCGCAAGGGTGCGATCACCTTCGTACGGGAGATAGCCGCTGTGCGGGGTGCCGGGCGTCGACTTGGGGACGATGCACAGGTACTGGTCGTTCGGGCTCATCAGGATGTTGCCCGAGCCGAGGTGGATCTTGTACGTGTGGCGCTCGCCCTTGACGTGCAGGAAGCGGCCTTCGAGGGTGCAGCGGTCGGCTATCGCGAGGCGGGGGATCACGCGGTCGAGGAGGGCGCGGCGCGTCTCGGCGCTCTGGTTCAGCTCGCCGAAGCCGTACGACGTCCAGTACTCCTGGAAGCGGCCGCCGGGGCCGCCGTCCTGCCAGGTCGGGTCGTTGCCGACGCTCGCAACACCGACGAACAGGTCGACGTCACGCAGGACTTCGGAGAGGACGAGGGGCGGGATCTCGGTGAGGGGCAGAGGCTCGACCGGCTCCTCTCCGTTGCGCAGCCACATGCTGTACTCGCCGCCGCAGCAGTGCGCCGAGTTCTCCGGGGCGTCGATCGGGTAGAAGCGGACCTGGTCGGTGCGCAGCCGGAGATAGCTGCCGGACTCGGTGGTGTCGACGCCGTAGTCTTCGCCGTCGCCCTCGATCCAGTACTCGGCGCGCAGGCCCCACTGCGTCAGCTCGCGGGTGGCGGGCGGGGCGCTGTCGTCCACGCACAGCCGCAGCTTGTTGCGCCAGCCTCTGATCGCGGCAAGGGAGTTGAACTGGTGCTGGCGCAGGATGTGCGCCGCGAAACGGTTCGAGTACGTGCCCGTGTTCCGCTCGGCGTCCGTGAGCAGGTACACCTCGCGGTGGGCCTGCTTGAAGGGCTGGGTGACGGCGTGCCTCTCCAGCCAGTCCCGCCAGGCGACGACCTCGGCGGGCTCACGGCCGACGGGGTGCCAGAGTTCGACTTCTGAGGCTGCGGTCACCGGGTCGTCGGTAAGGGTGCGCAGCTCGCCGTCCGCGAACCCGACGGGCGTGCCGTCGACGGTCCAGAGGAGGCGGCGGGCGAGGGTGCCGACGAGGGGATGGTCGAGGTAGCGCTCGCGCCAGGTGGCGTACGCCCAGGTGCGCCGGGCGAGGAACTGCCGGTCGAGCCGCTCGGTCTGCGCGGACAGCATCTTGTCGATGTCCTTGACCGCCGCCTTCAGCTCCTTGAGCTCGTCGGCGTGGTCGCGCTTCACGGCGGCGGGGACGCTCTTGACCGCCTTGCCGGCGGCGCTGCGCCAGCTGAGCACCGCGCGAGGTCCCTGGACGTCGATCAGGGCGGTGATCTCCCCGAACTGGTGTGCGGCACGGCCGACCTCGGTGAGGCCGTACGCGGGGACAGCGAGCTCCTCGATCTCCTCGCGGCTCAGCCCGAGCGCGGTGGCCCGGCCCTCCAACGCGCCGTCCAGCAGCTTCGCCGTGTTCTTGTACGTCACCCGGGTGGCCAGCCGCGCCAGTTCGGCGAGGGCGGACTCGCTGTCGATGCGGGAGAGGGCGATCACCCCGGCGTTGGCGACCTTGGGGTTGCGCGGGCCGAGTCCGGCGACCTTCTTGAGGGAGGTCTCGACGAGGGCGCCGAGGGCTCGGGCCGTATCGGCGTGGGACGGGAGGAGGGAGAGCAGCCAGGCGAGGCCGCGCAGGGCGTTGGCGTTGTAGGGGTCGTAGGCGCTGTTGATGTCCGGCTCGTACGTCTGGCGTTCCAGCGGGAACGTCCGGGGACGGCCGACGAGGGCGAGCCAGGGCAGCACCGTTGCGCGGACGCGGTCGGCGCCGAGGCTGTCGATGAGGGCGCGGGCCTGCTTGTCCCACTTGGCGGTGGGCTTGGAGGCGGTGGCCGTGACGGCGTGGGCGAGCAGGGCGTGCCACGGGTCGTCGGGCCCGGTGAGCTGCTCCATGGCGCGCTCGGCCCACTCCTCGCCGACGTTGAGGACGGGGTCGGTGAGCTTCTTCGCCAGCCCGGCGAGCGTGTCGGAGCGGTAGGCGTCCATGGCGGTGCGGCGGAAGACGGCCACGACGGCGGGGGCGAGGGGGCGGCCGACGGCCAGCTCGGCCTCCGCGAGGACGTCGAACCGCGCGGCGTACCAGAAGGAGTGCCGTCGGCCGAGGCCCTCGAGTTCCTTGAGCCGCTCCACCGAGAGCACGTCGTCGGGGAGATCGCGGGAGATGATGCCGAGCAGGGTCAGCGCGTTGCGTCGGGCGTCGGAGTCCTCACCGACCGAGTGGAACCGCTCGGCGAGGGCGCCCGCCAGGCGGGTGCGCTCCTCCATGGGAATGCCGCGCAGCGTGTCGAGGATCTCGGCCCAACCGCCGCCCCAGTAGCCACGGTTGGCGACGGCGGCCTTCAGTACTTGATCGGCGAGCTTCCCCATGTCACCCGCGGCGACATGGTTCCGGACCTTCTGCGTGTGTGATTTCGGAGTCGTTTTCATCAGCCACCCACCAGCGCGACGAGCTTCAGGAAGGTGACCTCGGTGCCGAGCACCAGCTCGATCTCCTCGTCGAGATCCGTCACCTGACGGTCCCCCACGAGCACCAGGAACCCATTGCCCGCGAAGGCCTTGAGCGCCAGCTCGGTCTGCACCTGCGGATCTATCCGCCGCGGCGTCCGCAACGCGTACCCGTTCAACACGCGCTCGGTTTCCTCGGGCTGCACCAGCCCCTGGAACACCCCCGGCGTACGCGCGTTGTACTCGGCAACCTCCTGGAAGACCCGCCGCCGGATCAGCTCGCGCAACGCGAGCCGCTCCTCGGCGATCTCGATCCCCCAGCCCTCGCCCCGGTCCCCACTGGTCGTCTCGTCGACGAACGTCACCATTCCCATGCCGAAGACAGTACGAGCCACCACTGACAATCGGTCACCGCGTCGGTCGAAAGAGGGCGGGACCTCGCGCGCACGGCCGCCCTATCGTTCCGCCATGAGCAACTCCCGGGCGGCCGCCGTCCTCACCACACCCGACCTCGCCGAGGCGATACGCGCCGTGCGCACCCTGCTGGACATCGCGGATCTGCATCACGCGGAGGTCGACTTCGAGGCCGTGATCCGGTCACCGGAGGTCCTGGCACAGGTACGTCAGCTACTCCCCGACCTCAACTGGTGGGCGGCGGCCGGCTCGGAACACGGCTGCTCGGAAACCGGTGAAGACCCGGCGGACTGTCTCCCCATCCAGGTGCACGACTGGTGCCACCCCCTGGACCTCGCCGAACCCTTCATCGGGGCACTGGGCCCGGACTCCGCAGCCATCCGCTGGGACCTGAACGCCTGGCCGGAGGTCCCCGAGGCGGGCCTGGCGCTCATCACCCAGAAGTACGCCTACCTCACCCTCTCGGTGAACTCCCGCGACCTCTACCAGGACGAGCCGTCCCAAGACCACACGATCCACGTCCACGTGCCGGACGCCGAACACCACACCGCCCGCATCGAGTGGCTGGCGACGCAGATCGACGGCCGGTACACCGGCAGACTGGAGATATCCCCTCTCTGAGCCCCCAGCCCGCTCCACCTACTTCAGCTTGGCGAGCTGGGCGGTGACGACCGCAACGTAAACGAGATCGCCGCATCCCCCGCCTCGGGGCGGCACGAAGATGCGCTCTGTCGGTTCCGTGGTCCGGCGCGGGTCCCGACCTAATCTGATGGCATGTCAGATGACGTGTCATACGAGCTGCTCGGATTCGACAACGTGCTGCTGTCCGTCGGGGACCTCGACGAGGCTGTGACCTTCTACGGACGGGCCGGGTTCCCGGTCGCGTTCCGGCTCGACGAGGCCGGGATCGCGCTGCTGAAGGTGGGCAAGGAGACGCCGGGCGTGTTGTTGCGGCTGGACGAGGAGTTGAGCCATCGGCCGCCGCCGTGGGCCTCGCCGCGGGTGTGGCTGGAGGTGCGGGACGCACGGGCGGCGGCGAACGCCCTCACCGCGGCCGGCATTCAGCCCCTCGACGCCCCCTTCCCCGTAGCCACCGGATGGACCGTCGAGTTCGCCGACCCCTGGGGCAACGTCATCGGCCTCACGGATTACGGCAAGCGGCCCGAGCTGGGCCGTCAGGCCTAGCAAGTCCCTCACCAGACCCCTGACTTGAACGCGTTCAAAAGTAGGTCTACAGTCTTCCTCGACAGCGTTTTGAACGCGTTCAAGAAGGGGTGGGGACATGGACCTCACAGTCGTCGCGTACGTCATCTACCTGCTGGTCAGCATCGCGCTGACGGTCTGGGTGGCGCGCACGCTGAGCCACAACGGGCGGATCTTCCTGGCTGATGTGCTGCACGGCAACGAGAAGCTCGCCGACGCCGTCAACCATCTGCTGGTGGTGGGCTTCTACCTCGTCAACCTGGGCTTCGTCGCGCTCTACCTGAGCGGGGGCGACGAGATCACGAACACCCGCGAGGTCTTCGAGGTCCTGTCGACCAAGCTCGGTGTCGTCCTGCTCGTCCTCGGTGTCATGCACCTGGGGAACGTGTACGTGCTCAACAAGATCCGGCGGCGCGGAGTGATGGAGCAGGAGCAGGTACCGCCCGTCACGCCGACGGACTGGGTCGCGCCGACGGCCGGGGCGTGACCTCGATGGCCGGCATGGCAGCCACTCGGGACCGGGGCGCCGCGCGCGTCCCGGTCCTCGGGCTCACCGTTCTGTACGACGCCCAGTGCTCGCTGTGCGCCTTCCTGCGCGACTGGCTCGGCAAGCAGCGGCAGTTGGTGCCGCTCCGGTTCGTTCCAGCCGGGTCCGACGAAGCCCGGCAGCGCTTACTCGAGCTCGATCACCGCGCCACCCTCGGCGAGATCACCGTCGTGGGGGACGGCGGGCAGGTCTACCAGGGGGCCGCCGCCTGGGTCGTCACCCTGTGGGCGTTGCGCGAGCACCGGCCGCTCGCCCACCGGCTGAGCACCCCGGCGGGTGCCCGTCTCGCGAAGGGCGCAGCGCTCGCCGCCGCCAAGTGGCGGGAGGCCCACCCCCCGGAGCGGTGGGGCGGTGGCGCGTACCACTGGGGCGACGGATGGAGTTACGACCCGAGCACGGGATGGACGTACGAACCCCCCGCCTGCGAGAGCGGCAGCTGCTCCACCGGTTCCACTCGTTAGGCTCATCCCCGTGCCAGCGCCAACAGACAGCCCCGGTCAGGACAGCTCCGGCCCCGACGGGGCAGCCGAGAAGGACCCCCAGAAGAGCCCCACCAAGAGCGAGCAGACCCGTGCCCTGATCCTGGAGACGGCCATGCGGCTCTTCCAGGAGCGGGGGTACGACAAGACGACCATGCGGGCCATCGCCCAGGAGGCCGGAGTCTCTGTCGGCAACGCGTACTACTACTTCGCCGGCAAGGAGCACCTGATCCAGGGCTTCTACGACCGGCTCGCCGCCGAGCACCGGGCGGCGGTGCGGGAGGTGCTGGACCGGGAGACGGATCTGGAGGCCCGGCTCGGCGGGGTACTGAGGGTGTGGCTGGACATCGCCACCCCGTACCACGAGTTCGCGGTGCAGTTCTTCAAGAACGCCGCCGACCCGGACAGCCCGCTCAGCCCCTTCTCCCCCGAATCGGAGCACGCGCGCGTGGAGGCCATCAGCGTCCACCGGGAAGTGCTGGCCGGGGCGAAGACCAAGGTCCCCGAGGAACTCCGGGAAGTACTGCCCGAGTTGATGTGGCTCTCCCAGATGGGCCTCGTCCTGTACTGGATCTTCGACCGGACGGACGGGCGCGAGCGCAGCTACCGGCTCGCCGAACGCGGGGCACGGCTGACCGCGCGGGGCGTTTCGCTGGCCCGCTTCCGTGTCCTGCGGCCCCTCGTCCACGAGGTGCACGAGCTGTTCACGGACTTCCTGCCGGGGATGACGAAGGGGCTGCCCGACCCGGCCAAGAAGGGCTCCTCCAAAGGCTCCTCCTAGGGGACCCGTTCAGAAAACGGGCCCCCTAAGAGACTCAGTAAGAGCGAGCCCCGAAGTGACGCGGCCGAAGACTCAGTTCACCGCGTCCACTTCCCCCTCCGCCAACTCCACGTCGTACACCAGCGGCCCGTCCTCCACGACCACGTGCCGTGCGCGGGACCCGTACGACGCGGCCGTCGCCGCCAGGAGGTACGTACCCTGCGCCGGTACCGACACGATGTACGAGCCGTCCGCCAGCGAGGTGACCCGGTCCAGTTGGCGCCCGCCCTTCGACAGGAGGGTCACCACCGCACCCTCTACGGGGTCGCCGTCGGCGGTGCGGATGAAGCCGTGGACCACCGAGGCGCCGCCCTCCGCGGGAGCCTCCTCCGAAGCCTCCTCCTTCGGCTCCACCGCCAGATGCGGCAGCCGCTTCTCCAGCCCGGCCGGCAGCCACCAGTTGGACGTGCCGAGCAGATGCATCGCGGCCGGCACCAGGGCCGTACGCAGGATGAAGGCGTCCAGGGCGACGGCGGCCGCGAGGCCCACGCCCGCCATCGCGGCCCCCGAGTCGCCGCTGAGGACGAAGGCCAGGAAGACGCAGACCATGATCAGGGCGGCGGAGTTGATGACGCGACTGGTCTCCGCGAGCCCGACCCGCACCGCGCGCGCGTTGTCCTTCGTGTGCACCCACTCCTCGTGCATCCGGCTCACCAGGAACACCTGGTAGTCCATCGAGAGGCCGAAGAGGAGGGACAGCATGATGACCGGCAGGAAGGCGTTGATCGGGCCCTCCTTGCCGAGGCCGAGCAGATCGAGGCCCCAGCCCCACTGGAAGATCGCGGTGAGTACGCCGAAGGACGCGGCAGCCGCGATCAGGTTCATCAGCGCGGCCGTGAGCGGCACCACGAGGGAGCGGAAGGCGACCAGCAGGAGCAGGAAGCCGAGGCCGATGATCGTGGCAATGAAGTAGGGCAGCCGGTCACCGGTGATGGACGCGAAGTCCTTGGAGACGGCCGTCACGCCACCGACATGGGCCTGCGCCCCCGCGTCCGGGATCACCCGGTCCCGCAGTGTGTCGATGAGCTGGTCGGTCTTCTCCGACTGCGGCGAGGTCGTCGGCACCACCTGGATCACCGTCACGCCCTGGGCGGGCGGCAGCGCGGCGACCCTCGCCACTCCGGCGGTGTCGCCGATGCCCTTCACCAGCGTGTCCGTGTCACCGCTGGACGTGACCACCTGCAGCGGGCCGTTGAAACCGGGCCCGAAGCCCTCGGCGAGCAGGTCGTACGCCTTCCTGGTCGTCGTCGAGGCGTCGTCGTTGCCCTGGTCGGTGGCGCCGAGCCGCAGCGAGAGCACGGGCAGCGCGAGGATCGCCATGACGACCAAGGCCAGGGCGGCGATCGTGCGAGGGCGCCGCTGGACGTTCGCGGACCAGCGCGCCGCGGCACCGCTCGACCGCTCCGGCTCAGGCCCGTCCGCTGCGAGCTTGCGCCGCTGACGACGACTGAGCACCCGGGTGCCGAGGAGTCCGAGCAGCGCCGGCAGCAGGGTGACGGCCGCGAGCACGCTGAAGACGACGGTGAGCGAGGTGCCGATGACCACGCCGTCCAGGAACCGCAGGTTCGTCACGAGCATCCCGGCAAGCGCGATGCACACCGTGCCGCCCGCGAACAGCACCGCCCGGCCCGAGGTGTTGAGGGCGGTGACCGCCGACTCCTCCGGGTCGGCGCCGCGCAGGATGCCGCGCCGGTGCCGGGTCACGATGAAGAGCGCGTAGTCGATGCCGACGCCGAGCCCGATCAGTGTGGCGAGCAGCGGGGCCAGATCGGGCACGTCCGTGACATGGCTGAGCAGCTGCGTGGAGAACAGTCCGGTGCCGACGCCGAAGATCGCGATACCGATCGGGAGCAGCATCGCGAAGAGCGAGCCGAAGGCGAGGAAGAGGACGAGGGCCGCGGCCAGGATGCCGACCATCTCGGCGAGTCCGGTGGGCGGTTCCTGCACCCGCTGGATCGCCTGACCGCCCAACTCGACCTGCAGGCCGCCGCGTTCGGCGTCCTGTGCGGTGTCGACGACGTCCTGTACGAGTTCCTTGGGTACGGCGTTCGCCTGTTCGGCGAAGGTGATCTGGGCGTACGCGATCTTCCCGTTGGAGCTGATCTGCGCCGCGCCCTGCCCGCCCGCGTACGGGTTGGTGACGTCACCGACGCCCTTCATCTTCCCGATCTCTTCGAGCGCGGGCTGGATCCGGGACCGTACGGACTCGTCCCGGACCGTTCCCTCGTCGACCTTCCACACCACCGTGTCGGTGTCGCCCGCGCTGTCCGGGAACGCCTTCTCCATCAGGTCGTACGCGCGCTTGGAGTCCGTATTCGGGAGGGAGAAGACGTTCGCGTAGTCCGTGCCCGCGGTGGACGCCGCGAAGCCCAGTCCGAACAGTGCCCCCACCCACAACAACAGGACCACCAGCCGGTGCCGATAGCACCACCGTGCCAATGTCGCCACGCTCAACGCTCCTTAGTCGGTCGGTTGGTCCCCCAGGTCCTGGGCAACAGGATTTCGGGGGGCACGCGCGCGTGGACACCTGGCGGCCATGACTCTCAAGGAACTCCAAAGAGCGGACCGCCTCCGCTGTCAGTGCCGCTGCGGATACTGGGGGCATGACCGGTCACGAGGGAGCCACCGTTCTCGTCGTCGAGGACGAGCCGAGCATCGCGGACGTCCTGGCCATCGCGCTGCGCTACCACCGTTTCGAGGTGATGACCGCGGGCACCGTCCGCGAGGCGCTCACGCTCGCCGACCGCACGCGCCCCGACGCGGCTTTGCTGGACGTGATGCTGCCGGACGGCGACGGCCGGGCGCTCGGGCGTGAACTGCGGGCGCGACAGCCGGACCTGGCGATCGTCTTCCTCACCGCGCGGGACGCTCCCGCCGAGATCGTGGGCGCGCTCGGCTTCGGCGACGACTACATCACCAAGCCGTTCAACATCGACGAGGTGGTCGCCCGGATCACGGCCGTCCTGCGCCGCACGCGCCCCGACGACGTCCTGCCGCAGCGCCCTCCCCTGCGGTACGGCGACCTGGAGCTGGACGAGACGACGTACAGCGTCCACCGCGCGGGCCGCACGGTGGAGCTCACCCCCACCGAGTACGCCCTGCTGCGCTTCCTGGTCCGCAACGGCGGGCGGATCGTGCCGAAGGAGCAGCTCCTGCGCCACGTATGGCAGTACGAGCACTCGGCCGAGTCGACCGTCGTGGAGACGTACATCAGCTATCTGCGGCGCAAGCTCGAACCGCTGGGACCGCCGGTGATCCAGACCCGGCGGGGCGTCGGGTACGGGCTGGCGTGAAGGTCCGGGAACGCATGAAGATGCCCCCTCGCATGAGGATCCCGACGCGCATGAGGCTCCCGGCGCGCTGGAAGATCCCGGTTCGCAGGAAGCTGCCGGCTCGCGGCAAGCTCTCGGCTCACGGGCAACTCCGGGCCCCACGCTGCCGGCACGGCATCCACTCGCTGCGCGGCCAGCTGACGCTCGCCAACGTGGGGCTGCTGGCCCTGGGCATCATCGTGGCGACCGCCGTGAGCCTGATGGGCATGCGGCACTATCTGCTCGATCAGGTCGACACCGAGCTCGCCCAGACGCGGGAGTCGCTGAACAGTTCCCGGCTCACGATGCAGCAGATCGACTCACTGAGCGCCCTGGCGTTCGTACGCGACCGGATGCTGCCCGCCACGGACGAGTCGCCGAAGCCGGACTCGATCTTCGCGGCGGTCGGCGGGAACGGAAAGGCCGTTGCCGTAGCCGGCTTCAAACCGACCGCCACCCAGCGCGCCCTCGCCGTCGCGGTGGACGACCCGCGCGCGCTCGTCGCCGACAGCGAACCGCACGACGTCACCGTGCACGGCGCCGCCTACCGGGCGACCGGGGTACGGCTCGCCGACGGCACATACGTCCTGCTCGCCACCTCGACCGACGCGCTGCACAGGGGCATCGCGAAGGCGCTCAGGCTCGATGTGACCATCGGGACCCTGCTGTTGGCGCTGCTCGCCTGCCTGACGATGTTCAGCGTGCGCCGCCGGATGCGGCCGCTGGAGGACATGGTGGAGACCTCGTCGGCGATCGCCGAGGGGGATCTGACCCGGCGCGTGCCCTCCAGTCACCATCCGACCCAGGAGGTCGAGCAGCTGCGACTCGCCCTCAACTCCATGCTCCACCAGGTCGAGTCGGCGTACCGGACCCGCGAGCGCAGCGCGGCCCAGCTGCGCCGCTTCGTCGGCGACGCCTCGCACGAGCTGCGCACGCCCCTGTCGGCGATACGCGGCTATCTCCAGCTGTACGAGAAGGGGATGCTGACCGATCCGGCCGAGCGCAAGCGGGCCTGGGACCGGATGAACGCCGAGGCCGACCGCATGGGCCGGCTCGTGGACGAGCTGCTCACCCTGGCCCGCCTCGACCAGCGCCCCGAACTCCGCCTCAGGAACGTCGACTTGAGCCGCCTGGTGCGGGACGCGGCCGAGGATCTGCGGGCCCAGCAGCCAGGGCGCCCGGTGACCGTGGGCGCCGACGGCACGCTGCTCGTGCGGGCCGACGAGTCGGGGCTACGGCAGGTGCTCGGCAACCTCGTGGGCAACGTACGCACCCATACGCCCACCGAAGTGCCGGTGCGGCTAGGCCTGGAGCGCGCGGACGGTGTCGTACGGCTGTGTGTCGCGGACGAGGGTCCTGGGCTCGCGGAGGACGACGCGGCGCGTATCTTCGACCGGTTCTTCCGGGCGGGCGGTGGCGCGGGCAGCGGGCTCGGCATGGCGATCGTGCACGGCGTGGTGACGGCGCACGGGGGCGAGGTGGCGGTGCGGACGGCACCGGGCGAGGGGCTGGCGGTGACGGTGACACTTCCGGCGCGGTGACGTTCGCCCCTACCCTGCGGTGACGCTCGCGCTTCCGCCGCGGTAACGCTCGCCCTTCCGCCACGGTGACCTGCTAGAACGGACTTGGGCAGAAGCTGACCAGGACGATTGAACACGGGGCAGCACGGCGCCGTACACAGATTCAGGTACAGATGAAGGCGGCCCCGACGTCCCCAGCCTGGTCCGCCGCGCCACCACCGGGCTTCGCACGGAAGGACCTCCGGGTTGTCGTTCAACACGAGCTCTCAACAGCTGCCGAAGACGGACGAGGAGCCTCCGGAGAAGGGCCTTGTGCCGGAGCCTCCGGTGGAGGGGACGGCATCAGAGCCTCAGCGGGAGGAGCCCGCACCGGAGCCTTCCTCGGACACCGATCCGGGCGACGGCGAAGCCCCGCCGGAAGCCACCTCCGCTGACACCGAGGCCCCGCCCAAAGCCGCCCCCGCTGACACCGAGGCCCCGCCCAAAGCCGCCCCCGCTGACACCGAGGCCCTGCCCGAAGCCACCCCCAGTGAAGCTGAAGCCCCCGTCCCCGTCCCCGCCCGTGGCCGGCGGCGCTGGCGCGGCTGGCGGGAGAGGTACCCCGTCGCGGCCCGCACCCTGACGTGGACCATCACCGTCCTGGCCGCCGCGCTCGTGCTGTTCGCGCTGCTCATGCCGAACAAGCGGGACGACTTCCGGCCCGCCGAGTTCGTCCGTATCCCGGTGGAGGCGATCTTCGGCGCCGCCCTGCTGATCGTCCTGCCGCGCAAGCCGCGGATCGTCGTGGCGGCGCTCGCCGGGCTGAGCCTCGGCGCGCTGACCGTCCTGAACTTCCTCGACATCGGCTTCAACGAATACCTCGGGCGTGGTTTCAACGTCGTCCTCGACTGGACGCTGTTCAGCGACGCGCAGGCGTACCTCCAGGACACCATGGGCAAGAACGGCGCGCTCGGCATCGCGGCCCTCGTCGTGCTGATCGTGATCGCCGTGCTCGCGCTGATGACGCTGTCGGTCGTCCGGCTGGGCAACCTGCTGGCCCGGCACACCGAGGCGGCGACGCGTACGACGCTGGTGATGGCGATCGTCTGGGTCACCTGCGCGGCGCTCGGCGTGCAGTTCACCGGCGTACCGATCGCCTCCGAACACACCACGCTGGTCCTCCAGGACCGTGCCAAGCGGGTGCGGGACACGATCCGCGACGAGGCCGCGTTCGCGAAGATCGCCAAGAAGGACGCCTTCGCCAACACTCCGCCGGACCAGCTGCTGACGGGGCTGCGCGGCAAGGACATGATGATCACGTTCATCGAGAGCTACGGCCGCAGCGCCATCGAGGACCCGGTCATGGCGCCGGGCGTCGACGCGACCCTCACCGCCGAGAACGAGAAGCTGACCCAGGCCGGGTTCGCGGCGAAGAGCGGGTGGCTCACGTCGGCGACGTACGGCGGAAGCAGCTGGCTGGGTCACTCCACCTTCATGTCGGGCCTGTGGATCAACAACCAGCAGCGCTACCGCACCGTCACCGCGGGCGACCACCTGACCCTCTCCGGCGCCTTCAAGAAGACGGGCGCCTGGGACACGGTCGGGGTCATGCCGGGCGTCCAGAAGGCCTGGCCGGAGCAGCACTTCTACGACATCGACAAGCTCTACGACTCCCACGACCTCGGCTACAAGGGCCCGAAGTTCAGCTGGTCCACCATGCCCGACCAGTACGCGCTGACCGCGTTCGAGCGCCTCGTGCACAGCAAGAAGCACGACAAGCCGCTGATGTCGACGATCATCCTGACCTCCAGCCACCAGCCCTGGGCGCCGATCCCCAAGACGGTCCCCCAGGACCAGGTCGGCGACGGCTCGATCTACGACGCCATCGAGAAGGCCGGCAAGAAGCCCGGCGACATCATCACCGACTCCACCAAGTCGAAGCAGGGGTACGGCAAGTCCATCCAGTACTCGGTGACCAGCCTCATCGACTACCTGGTGAAGTACGGCAACAAGAACACCGTGCTCATCTTTCTCGGCGACCACCAGCCCATCGCCCGGGTCAGCGGCAACCACGCCAGCCGTGATGTGCCGGTCTCGATCGTCGCCAAGGACCCGAAGGTGCTCGACAAGATCGCCGACTGGGGCTGGACGGACGGCCTGCGGCCCGAGCACAACGCCCCGGTCTGGAAGATGAGCGCGTTCCGCGACCGCTTCCTGACGGCGTACGGCTCCACGCCCAACCCGTGACTCAGGTGTCCGCGGCCACCAGCGCCCACACCGTCTTCCCGTAGCGCCCCCGGCTCCACACCCCCCACGCCACGGCGATGTTCTCCACCAGGTGGAGCCCGCGGCCGGTCTCCTCCCAGTCGGCGACCGGCCGTAGTCGGGGCTCGGCGAGGCCCTCGTCGGAGACCTCGATGAAGCAGGAGCCGTCGGCGAGGGCGGTCACCGCGACCTCGAACTCCCTTTCAAGGAGGGGCCCGTGGCGCACCACGTTGGTCGCCAGCTCGGAGACGAGAAGCACGACGTCCTCAAGGGCCGGATCGTCGGAGTTGTGACCCCAATCGGCCAGATGGTCCCGCACCCGGCGACGGGCGAGACCGACGGACGCCGGGTGCCGGGGCAGCCGGAAGGAGTTCCGTCTCACCACATCCGCTCCTCACCCCGCACACACCTCCGACACATGGTGCTGCGTTGGGCGAGAGCGCGATGTCACTGGGGTGGCGTCAACCCCGCGAGATCACGTCAGTTGTCATATCCAGCTCAGCCGCCAGAGGCGGAAGACACCGGTCCCGTCCGACAGATACTGACCGCCCCCGACGTCCTCACTGCTGATGACATACTCCTTGCGGTGCCACAGGGGAATCAGCGGAACATCCTGAGCCACGACCTCCTGCAACTGCCGGAAGGAGTCGGCCGCGCGGCTGCGGTCCCCGGACTGCTGAGTGGCCAGAATCAGCCGGTCGACCGCCTTGTTGCTGTAGCCGTTCTTCATGCTGTTGCCGGTGCCGACGAGCGGGGCGCTGAAGGTGTCCGGGTCGGGATAGTCGGCCACCCAGCCGACGGTCCACGCATCCAACTGGCCCTCGGCGTACCGCTTCTGGAAGGCGGTCCACTCGTACCCCTTGGTCGCCACCTTGAACAGCCCGCTCGCCTCCAGCTGACGCTTCAGCTCGGCGGCCTCCTGCGCCGCGGCGCCCCGCCCCTCGGCGTATCCGTACGTGAAGCGGACCGGAATCCGCACCCCGGCCTCGGTCAGCAGGGCCCGTGCCTTCTTCGCGTCGGGCTTGGGATAGTTGTCGAAGAACGACGTCGAATGCCCCGTGATACCCGCCGGAATCAGCCCGTACAACGGATCGGTGGTCCCCTTGTACGTCTGGCTGACCAACTCCTCGCGGTTGACGAGCGCGGCGATGGCCTGCCGCACCCGCCGGTCGTGCAGCGGCGAGTGCGCCCGCACGTTGAGCACGAGATTGCGGGTCTCGGCGCTGTCGGGCTCCGTGACGCGCTGCGTCGGGTCGCTCGGCGAGAGGTCGGCGAGCATCGCGGGCGGCAGCTGACGGGCGGCGACGTCGAACTTCTTGGCCTTCCAACCGGCTTCCAGCGCCTGCGAGTCGGCGTAGTAGCGCAGCACGATGGGCCGGCCGGTCTCCTCGACGGCGCCCTCGTAGTGCGGGTTGGCCGCGAGGACGGCCCGCTTGTTCTTCGTATACGTCTTCAGTACGTACAGTCCGGTGCCGTCGACGCCGGTGTCGGTGCGCAGGGTGCGCTTCGGATACCGCGTGTGGTCCACGATCGAGCCGGCACCGGTCGCCACTTGAACGGAAACGTGGCGTCGGGCGAGGACAGATGAAAGGTGACGGTCAGCCCACTGGCATCCACCGAGCCGAGTGTGGCGAAGAGAGACACGGGCCCCACCTCGGAATTGATGCGCTTGACCCGCGCGAACGAATACTTCACATCCTCGGCGGTCATCTTCCGCCCGCTCGGAAAGGTCAGATCGTCGCGCAACGTACAGCGGTACGTCTGCAGCCCACCGCCCACGAAGTCGCAGCTCTTCGCCCCGTCCGGCACGGGGGCGGCGCCGCCCGGCTCGAACGTCAGCAGCGACTGGAACACATTGCTGAACAGCGCCCAGGAACCGGCGTCGTACGCACCCGCCGGATCGAGCGACGTCACGGCATCCGTCGTCCCGACCGTAATGGTCCGATTGCTGTTCTCCTTGGCCGGCAGCAACTGCCAGCCCCCCACACCCACGCCCGCCAGCACGAGCAGCGTCGCGAGAATCCGTAGGCGAACCGATCGCATCGGTGCCCCTCCCCAGGCCCACCGCACGTCACTCCCCTAGTGACGCGGATCGCCTAACCACAGGAGTTTCAGCCGAGGAAAGAGGCGCCTGGAAACTAAATCAGGGCGACCCAAACAACTATTTCAAGCCTGTTTCACAGCGAACTCTCAGGCTTCCCGCGAGGCCAGCTCCACGACCGTGATGTCCGAGGGAGCACCCACCCGCGTAGGCGGCCCCCAGGCCCCCGCGCCGCGGGACACGTACAACTGCGTGTCCCCGTACCGCTCCAGCCCGGCCAGCGTCGGATTGGCGGCATCAGCAACAAAGTTCCCCGGCCACAATTGCCCCCCATGCGTGTGCCCGGACAACTGAAGATCGACCCCATACCGCACGGCCTCATGAATCTGCACCGGCTGATGCGCAAGCAGCACACACGCCCGCGCCGTATCCCGATCCCCGAGCGCCTTCCCGAAGTCGGGCCCCTGTCCCTCGCTCTCCCCCTGTACGTCATTCACACCCGCGAGATCGAATCCAGGCAACTCGGTACGCGCGTTCTCCAGCGGATGAATCCCCAGCTCCCGCACTTCCCGGACCCACTGCGCGGCCCCGGAGAAGTACTCGTGATTACCCGTGACGAAGTAAGAACCGTGCCGCGCCCGCAGCCGAGCAAGCGGCGCGGCGGCGGGCCCAAGATCCTTCACACTGCCGTCGACCAGATCACCAACAACAGCAATGAGATCGGGCTGGGTCGAATTGACAATATCCACGACCTTCTGCGCGAAGCCGCGCCCGAGCACCGGCCCAAGGTGAATATCGCTGACAACAGCAATCCGAAACCCATGAGCCGACCGCGGCAGCTTGGCCAAGGGCACGGTGACCCGCTTCACCGCGGGCCCACGCAGAACGCCGTACGTGCCGTACCCCACCGTCCCGACAGCGGCAGCCGCGGCAGCACCACCCACCACCCGCGAGACGAAGAGCCGCCGCGAGGGCCCTTCACCCCATGGGGGACGGCCCGCACCCGCCGATCCGACCGAAGGGGACGCGCCGGAACGTCCGCCTGCAGCGGATGGCGCGTCAACGCCGGCCTCTTGGAGCCCGACCGATTCCGCGCCAGACCGAGGACGGATGCTCCGGCGCGTCCCCGACTCACCCACTTCGGCAGGCGCAGCCGACCCGACAGCTGCATCCGACCCGACAGCCGCACCCGAGACGGCGGGCGCACCCGAGACGGCAGACGCACCCGAGACGGCAGACGCACCCGAGACGGCAGGAGCATCCGAACCGCCCGCCCGCCGCTCCACAACCTTCCGTACGACCGGCCGTACGAGCTCCCCCACGACCAACGCCAGCACCAGATAGATCGCCAGCGCCATCCACAGAAACCCGGGCCACGCCAGCATCCGCTGAACCCAGAACGGCGCCCCCGCCCGCTCACTCGCGACGGCACCGAACATCAACAGCGGCCCAGCGACAAAGAGCACCGTGCCCGCACTGCGCAGGAGCCCGGGCCGGGACGTCGTGTCCCGCACCAGCCGACGCCACGCATACCAGTGCAACGCACAGAACGCGGCCAGCACAGCCACACCCACCAGCACGAACACAACGACCACGACGCCGTATCCCCCGTCAGCCGAATCCCTGTTATGACGTCTGGCGCAAAGCACGCACCCCGCGCAACCCGATCACGCCGACGACCGTCCCCAAGACAAAGGACACGACGGCGAGCGTCAGGTGCACCCAGAAGTACGCCGTCGGATCGCCCGCGTCGTCGAACGCGAGCCCGCTGCCGTCCTTCCACAGGTTCTTGACGAAAGTGATCCAGATGACCCAGCTCCACACCCCGAAGGCGAGCAGGAACCAGGACACGGGGCGGCTGAGCTTCATGGGTCCAGTATCGCTGTCGCCGACCGGGCCCCGGCGCCGGGGTGGGGAGAGCGGGGGGACTTCCCGACGGGCCGATGAGATTCCCCGACGGGCCGAGGGGACTTCCCAACGGGCCGAGGTGACTTCCCGACGGGCTGATGGGACTTCCCGACCCACGCCCTGTACTTTCTCGACCGTGCCCGCCACCAAAAAGATCGGCAAGCGATCCTTGCTGGTCACTTCCGCCACCCTGTTGTCCCTTTCGCTCACCGCCCCCGCGTTCGCGGACACGAGCCCGACAGCCACCCCCTCGGCAACCCCGACAGGGACATCGGCAACCCCATCGGGGACCCCGTCAGCGACTCCCCCGGCGAACATGTCGACCGTCGGCGGCGAACGACTCGGCCAGGCCGGCACCCAGGTGAACCTCGGCACCGGCGCCCCGGTGCTGCCCAAGGACCTCACCGCACGCTCCTGGATCGTCGCGGACGCGGAGTCCGGCGACGTCCTGGCCGCCCACAACGCGCACTGGCGGCTGCCCCCGGCGAGCACCCTGAAGATGCTGTTCGCCGACACGGTGCTGCCGAAGTTCCCGAAGACCACCAAGCACAAGGTGGTCCCCTCCGACCTGGCAGGCATCGGCTCGGGCTCCAGCATGGTGGGGATAAAGGAGAACGAGACCTACACGGTCCACGACCTGTGGCTCGGCGTCTTCCTTCGTTCCGGCAACGACGCCGTACATGTGCTGTCGCAGATGAACGACGGCATCGACCAGACGGTCAAGGACATGCAGGCACACGCCGATGAACTCCAGGCCCTCGACACGCACGTGGTCAGCCCGGACGGCTACGACGCGCAGGGCCAGGTGTCGTCGGCGTACGACCTGACCCTGTTCGCCCGCTCGGGGCTGCAGAAGAAGGACTTCCGGGAGTACTGCTCGACGGTGCGGGCCAAATTCCCGGGCGAAACGATAAAGACCAAAAAGGGCAAGAAAACCCGCGAATCCTTCGAGATCCAGAACACCAACCGACTCCTGACCGGCGACAGCGACATCTCCACATACCAGGGCATCGCGGGCATCAAGAACGGCAACACCACCAACGCGGGCGCCACCTTCACGGGTGTCGCGGAGCGCAACGGCAAGGTGCTGCTCGTCACGGTCATGAACCCGGAGAAGAACGAGCACAACGAGGTCTACAAGGAGACCGCCCGGCTCTTCGACTGGGGCTTCCAGGCAGCGGACAAGGTCGAACCGGTGGGTGAGCTGGTGCCGCCGAAGGGCGTCGACACCAGCGCGCAGCCGGGCGCGAACGCCTCCAGCCCCGGCGCGGGCAAGGCGTCCACGAAGCCGGTGGCGGCCGCCTCCGACGCGCAGGGTGGTTCGAGCGGCATCGGCATCGCGCTGGGCATCACGGGCGGCTTCCTCGCCCTGCTCGCGGCGGGTGTCTTCCTGATCAACCGCCGCTGGCCGCTGCCGGATCTGATGCGCCGCCGTCGCTGACGACGGGGTCCTCCGTGCCCCCCGCGCCCCCCTCGTCCCCCTCGCCCTCCGTACCCTCCGCATCCTCCGCCGACTCATCGCTCTGCGTCGCCGTCCAAGCGGCGCAGAACAACAGCAGTTTCACGGTGAAGTTGATCCACAGCAGCACGGCGATCGGCACCCCGAAGGCCCCGTACATGCTCTTCGACGCGACACCCCGCATATAGCCGCTGAGCAGCAGCTTGAGCAGCTCGAACCCGACGGCGCCGATCAGCGCGGCGACGATCAGCCGACGCCGCGGCGGCTGGACGCCGGGCAGCAGCGTGAGGACGTACAGCAGGAGCAGGAAGTCGGCGAGTACGGCGACGGCGATCGCGGCAACCTGCAGCACCACGCTCCCCCAGCCGTACTCGTCGATGCCGAGCTGCCGGGCCGTCCAGCCCACCAGCGAGGACGCGACGGCGGAGGCGGCGATGGTGACGAGCACGGCGCCGCCGAACCCGACGAGTACGCCGCCGTCCTTGAGCTTGCGCAGCAAGGGGTTCTCCTCGCTGTCGGGCAGCTCCCAGACCGCACGCAGGCACTCCCGCATCGAGCCGACCCAGCCGATGCCGGTGAACAGCAGGACGGCGCCCGCGATGACGCCGATCGTGCCGGCGTTCTGGACGAGGTCTTCGATGTTCAGCCGGTCGGAGATGCCCGGCACCTGCTCGGCGAGCTTGTCCTGGAGTTCCTTTTGCTGGCTGGTGCTGAGCGTGGCGGCGGCGATCGCGGCGGCGAGGGTCAGCAGCGGGAAGAGCGCCACGAAGCTGATGAAGGTCATCGCCGCGGCGAGCCGTGTCCACTTCACCCGGTCCAGACGCTCGTACGACCGCCACGCGTGCGTGGCCATCAGGCGGGTGACCAAGGGCCCCACACCGGGAAGCTTTTTCAGCCAGTCCATGATCCGATTCTGCCCTCGTCTCGCTTACCTCGAACGCCTCGGAAAACCAACGTCCGGGTACCCCAAAAACGCAGGACAGTGGCGAGCGCCATGCCGATTCCGGCGCCCGAGACGGTGTCCGCGCGCTGCGAGGTGAACCCGAGGCCGTAGTGGCTGACGGCGATGCACAGCAGCTGGACGAGGGCGCCCGCGATGTTCACCGCGAAGAAGATCGCGTACTGGCGCGGGCCGCGGGTGGCTGTGTGCCGGTAGGTGCCGAGCGCGTTGCCCGCGTACGCCACCGAGCAGCCCGCCACGAAGCTCAGCGCCTTGGCGGTCAGCGGGTCGAGCCCCACAGGGCCGCGCAGCCAGACGAAGAGGCCGAGGTCGGCGGCGTAGGCGAGGATTCCGGCGGTGGCGAAGCCGAGGAGTTCCTGCGCCATCGGCCGCTGCACGAGGCTCAGCCGCTGCACGAGGCTCACCAGTTCGCCACGGCGAGGCCGTACATCGTGAGCCACACCAGCCCGATGAGCGCGAGCGCGCGGTCGCGCAGGACCACGTCCTCGGGTTCGCCCGCCGTGCCCCGGTCGGCGAAGACGGCGTACCGCAGGATGGCCAGGATGAAGGCGACCATCGACAGCTGCCGCCACGGCAGCACGCTCGTGTGCGGCACGCCGCCCTCTTCCAGGGCCCACAGGCAGTAGCCAAGGACGGAGACCCCGGCGGCCAGCTGCCAGACGAAACGCAGATAGCCGGTGGTGTATTCGGTGAGCAACGCGCGCGTGGCGCCCGCTTTCTCGGCCATCTGCACGGCCTCGGAGTACCGCTTCGCGGAGACCATGAACAGCGCCCCGAAGCCGGTGGTGATCAGGAACCAGCGCGAGAGCGGGATGCCGAGGGCGAGACCGCCGATCATCGCGCGCATCAGGAATCCGGTCGTCACGACGACGAGGTCCACGACCAGGACGTGCTTGAGGCTGACGCAGTACGCCAGTTGCATGCCGATGTACGCGGTCAGCAGCGCGGCGACGGCCGGCGAGCAGAGCAGGGCGGCGGCGGTCGGCGCGAGAACCGCGAGGGCGCCCCCCATGGCGTACGCGACCGGCACGGGGACCTGGCCCGCGGCGACCGGGCGGTGGCGCTTGACCGGGTGGGCGCGGTCGGCGGCGGCGTCCCGGGCGTCGTTGACCAGGTAGACGGCGGCGGCACACGCCGTGAACAGCGTGAAGACGAGCGCGAGTTGGGTGAGCGCGTGCCGGGAGAAGAGCTGCCCCGCGGCGGCCGGGGCGGCCACGACCAGCACGTTCTTCACCCACTGGCGGGGGCGGGCGGTCTTCAGCAGGCCCCGGGCGAGGCCGGTGAGGCCCTTCGCGGGCGCCGGTGCGGCCGGTGAGCGCTCCAGGACCGCCGTCCGCTCAGTCATGCCCCACCCCGACCCAGCGGGCGCCCAGACGGGCCGTCAGGGCCCCCAAGGCGGCACCGGCGGCGACGTCCGAGGGGTAGTGGACGCCGACGACGATGCGCGAGACGCACATCGCGGCGGCGAGCGGGGGGATCACGTGGGCGCCGAGCGCGCCGTACGCGACCGCCGCGGCCGCCGCGGACGTGGCGTGCGAGCTCGGGAAGGAGTGCCGTCCGGCCGTGCGTACCAACGGCACCACGTGCGCGGGGCGCGGGCGGCGCACGATCCGTTTCACCCCCATGCTGGCGAGGTGCGCGGTGGTGGTGAGCGCCGTCGCGCGCAACCAAGCACCGCGCCGCTCACGGTCGACGGCCGCCCCGGCGAGCCCCGCCGCGAGCCACAACGCGCCGTGCTCCCCGCTCCAGGACAGGGCGCGCGCGACGGCCGCCACCCGCGGATCCATGCCGCACTCATGGACTGCCGACAGCAGTCGACGGTCCACGTCATCGAGCCGACGGTCCATGCCGTCAAGCCGTCGATCCATGTCGTCAGGGTCGTCAAGGTCGTCCATGCGATCTCACTCTTCTAGGGAGTGGCCGCAGAATTACGGCAATCTAGGACGACATCCCATTAATCACCCATTTCGGTGAGGAGCCGTGAGGCTCGGGGTGATTGGGGTGTTATGCACCATTACCGGCATTGACCGGCGCTACGGTCACGGTCATGCCTGCCGACACCGTCTCCGTCACGGGTTGGGGCCGCACCGCCCCGACCACCGCCCGTCTGATCCGCCCGCGCACGTACGAGGAGGCGGCGGCCGCGGTCCGGACGTGCGGGACGCGCGGAGGCATCGCCCGGGGCCTCGGACGGGCCTACGGGGACGCCGCGCAGAACGCCGGCGGGGCCGTGCTCGACATGACGGGACTGGACCGGATCCACGCGATCGACGTGGACGGCGGCACCGTCCTGTGCGACGCGGGGGTGTCCCTGCACCGGCTCATGGAAGTCCTGCTCCCCCTCGGCTGGTTCGTGCCGGTCACACCCGGGACCCGCTATGTGACCGTCGGCGGCGCGATCGGCGCGGACATCCACGGCAAGAACCACCATGTGTCGGGCTCGTTCGCCCGGCACGTCCTCTCCTTCGAGCTGCTCACCGCGGACGGCGAGATCCATACGGTCGGCCGCGGCACGCCCCTCTTCGACGCCACGGCGGGCGGCATGGGCCTGACCGGCGTGATCCTCACGGCGACCGTCCGGCTCCAGCCCGTCGAGACCTCGCTGATGTCCGTCGACACCGAACGCGCGGCGGACCTGGACGACTTGATGGCCCGCCTCACCGCCACGGACCACCGCTACCGGTACTCGGTCGCCTGGATCGACCTGCTCGCGCGCGGGACGTCGATGGGGCGCTCGGTGCTGACCCGCGGCGATCACGCGCCGCTGGACGCCCTGCCTCCACGCGCGCGTAGACACCCCTTGACGTTCCGTCCCGCGCGGTTCCCCTCCGCGCCCGTCTTCGTCCCGGAGGGACTCCTGGGGCGTACGACCGTGGGCCTCTTCAATGAGCTCTGGTACCGGAAGGCACCACGCGCGCGTGCCGGTGAACTGCAGAAGATCCCGACCTTCTTCCATCCCCTCGACGGGGTGCCGCACTGGAACCGCGTCTACGGGCGGGGCGGCTTCGTCCAGTACCAGTTCGTCGTCCCCTACGGGCACGAGGAGGCCCTGCGCCGGATCGTGCAGCTCATCTCCGAACGCCGGTGCCCGTCCTTCCTCGCGGTACTGAAGCGCTTCGGAGAGGGCGATCCGGGCTGGCTGTCCTTCCCCATGCCCGGCTGGACCCTCGCCCTGGACATCCCCGCGAACCTGACCGGGCTCGGCGCCTTCCTCGACGACCTGGACGAGGAGGTGGCGGGCGCGGACGGCCGCGTCTATCTGGCGAAGGACTCCCGGCTGCGGCCGGAGCTGCTGGCCGGGATGTATCCGCGGCTGGCCGAATTCCGGAAGCTGCGCGCCGAGTTGGACCCGCGTGGCGTGTTCACGTCGGACCTGTCCCGGCGCCTGAGTCTGTGATGTCGCGGCCCCTTGTCTGATGTCACGTCCCCCTAAGAGCGCGGTTTTTGTCACGCCCCCCTAAGAGCGCGGTTTTGTTTTTCGGCCCCCAGGAGTGTGGTTTTCATGAAGGACGCCTTCGGTATCCCCCAGTCCCTGCTGATCCTCGGCGGCACGTCCGAGATCGCGCTGGCCACCGCGCGCCGCCTGGTCATCCGGCGCACACGCACGGTGTGGCTCGCGGGACGGCCCTCGCCCGCCCTGGAGCAAGCCGCCGAGCAGCTGCGCGCGATGGGCGCGGACGCCCGTACCCTCGCCTTCGACGCCCTCGACCCCGCATCCCACGAGACCGTGCTCGGCAAGGTCTTCGCGGACGGCGACGTCGACATGGTGCTGCTGGCGTTCGGCGTGCTCGGCGACCAGGCGCGCGACGAGAAGGAGCCCGCGCAGGCGGTACGGGTCGCGCAGACCAACTACACGGGCGCGGTGTCGGCCGGTCTGGTGTGCGCACGGGCGCTCCAGGCGCAGGGGCACGGCTCCCTGGTGGTGCTCTCCTCGGTCGCCGGCGAGCGCGCCCGCCGGGCCAACTTCATCTACGGCTCCAGCAAGGCGGGCCTGGACGCCTTTGCGCAGGGCCTGGGCGACGCGCTGCACGGCACGGGCGTGCACGTGATGGTCGTACGCCCCGGATTCGTCCGTACGAAGATGACGGCGGGCCTGCCGCAGGCACCGCTGTCCACCACCCCGGAGGCGGTCGCGACGGCCGTGGAGACGGGGCTGCGACGCCGGTCGGAGACGGTGTGGGTGCCGGGGGCGCTGCGGCTGGTGATGTCGGCGCTGCGGCACGTACCGCGACCGGTGTTCCGGCGGCTGCCGATCTGACGTTCCGCCGACGCGTCGTGCCGCCAGTTCGTGCCGACGGATGGTGCCGGCAGGACGTCCTAACGGGTCGGCAGTGTGGTGTCCCGCTCGGGCGCGCTCGCCTGTGGGGGCACCACCGCGCCGCGGAAGGCGAACTCGCGCAGCTTGCGCCAGACGCCGTCCGCGCCCTGTTCGTAGAGCGCGAACCCTGCGCAGGGCCACTCGGCCTCGTACCCGGACAGCTCCGCGTAGGCCCGGTCCATCGCCTCGTCGTCGATGCCGTGCGCCACCGTGACGTGCGGGTGGTAGGGGAACTGCAGCTCGCGCGCGACGGGCCCGGACGCGTCCCGGACCTGCTTCTGGAGCCAGGCGCAGGCCTCGGCGCCCTCGACGACCTGTACGAACACGACGGGCGACAGCGGGCGGAAGGTGCCCGTGCCGGACAGCCGCATCGGGAAGGGGCGCCCGGCGGCCGCGACCTCGATGAGATGCGCCTCGATCGCGGGCAGCGCCGAGTCGTCCACCTCCGTCGGCGGCAGCAGCGTGACGTGCGTGGGGATGCCGGAAGCCGCGGGGTCGCCGAAGCCCGCGCGCCGCTCCTGGAGCAGGCTGCCGTGAGGCTCCGGGACCGCGATCGACACGCCGATCGTTACGGTCCCCACGTCGTCTCCTGTCGTTGTTCGATGGTCCGGTGGTCCGCTGTTTCCGCGCGGGCAGGGGTGGCTGTCCTGCCTGTTCGGCTATCGACTGTACGGCGGTGCGGCCCGCTGTCGGCGGTCGTACGAGTGTCGCGCTCGTCTCGTACTGACTGCCGAACGGGCTGTGGTATTGGGTGCCGTACCGCTGCCGTACGACAGCGGTGTCGCTGTCAGTGCGGCAGTGGCCTCGGCGGTCAGTGCTTGGCGGGCAGGAAGCCGACCTTGTCGTACGCCTGGGAGAGCGTCTCCGCGGCGACGGCACGCGCCTTCTCGGCGCCCTTGGCCAGGATCGAGTCGAGCGTCTCCGGGTCGTCCAGATACTGCTGGGTGCGCTCCCGGAACGGCGTCACGAAGTCGACCATGACCTCGGCGAGGTCCGTCTTGAGCGCACCGTAGCCCTTGCCTGTGTACTTCTGCTCCAGTTCCGCGATACCGGTGCCGGTGAGGGTCGAGTAGATGGTCAGCAGGTTGCTGATACCCGGTTTCTGCTCCGCGTCATACCTGATGACGGTGTCCGTGTCGGTGACCGCGCTCTTGACCTTCTTGGCGGTCGTCTTCGGATCGTCGAGAAGGTTGATGAGGCCCTTCGGCGTCGACGCCGACTTGCTCATCTTGATCGTCGGGTCCTGAAGATCGAAGATCTTCGCCGTCTCCTTGAGGATGTACGGCTTCGGGACCGTGAACGTCTGGCCGAAGCGGCCGTTGAAGCGCTCGGCAAGGTCGCGCGTGAGCTCGATGTGCTGACGCTGGTCCTCACCGACCGGGACCTCGTTGGCCTGGTACAGCAGGATGTCCGCGACCTGCAGGATCGGGTACGTGAAGAGGCCGACGCTCGCGCGGTCGGCGCCCTGCTTGGCGGACTTGTCCTTGAACTGCGTCATGCGGGACGCCTCGCCGAAGCCGGTGAGGCAGTTCATGATCCAGGCCAGCTGGGCGTGCTCGGGGACATGGCTCTGCACGAAGAGCGTGCAGCGCTCCGGGTCGAGACCGGCGGCGAGCAGCTGCGCGGCGGCGAGCCGGGTGTTGGCGCGCAGGTCCGCGGGGTCCTGCGGAAGGGTGATCGCGTGCAGGTCGACGACCATGTAGAACGCGTCGTGGGACTCCTGCAGAGCCACCCACTGGCGGACGGCGCCCAGGTAGTTGCCGAGGTGGAACGAGCCTGCGGTGGGCTGGATTCCGGAGAGCACGCGGGGACGATCAGAGGCCATGGGCCCATTCTCTCAGGTGCGGGGGCCGGGTCCGGAACTGGTCGGAAACAGATGTGACACAGGTGGGAACCGATCGGCCCCGAGCGGTGTAGCAAGAGTGTGAGGACGCGGGAGGGGGGCCGCATCGTCGTCGACGAGGCCGTGGTGATCGCACGCGTACGCGCCGGTGAGCCGGAGGCGTACGCGGAGCTGGTCCGTGCCCACACGGGCATCGCGATCAGGGCGGCCCGGGCGCTGGGGGCGGGTGCGGACGCGGAGGACGTGGTGCAGCAGGCCTTCATCAAGGCGTACTGCTCGCTGGGGCGCTTCCGGGACGGCGCGGCGTTCAAGCCGTGGCTGCTCTCGATCGTCGCAAATGAGACGAGGAACACAGTGCGGACGGCGGTGCGCCAGCGGACGCTGGCCGGCCGGGAGGCCGCGTTCGCGGAGGCGGAGCCGCTGATACCGGAATCGGCGGACCCGGCCGTCGCGGCGCTGGAGATAGAGCGTCGCGCGGCACTGCTGGCCGCCCTGGAGCAGCTGAGCGAGGAGCACCGCCTCGTCGTCACCTACCGCTATCTCCTGGAGATGGACGAACCGGAGACGGCCCAGGCCCTGGGCTGGCCACGCGGCACGGTGAAGTCCCGCCTCAACCGCGCCCTGCGCAAGCTCGGCCGACTGCTGCCGGATTTCGAACCCGGGGAGCCTCGGGAAGGAGGTGATGAGCATGAGTGACATGAGCGGGTCGTACGAGGGGGGAGGCGCGGAGCCCTCCGGCGACCGGGGGCGGGGTGCCCGCGAGGGTGTCTCGCGGCTGCCCGAGGAGCTGCGGGCGCTCGGGCGGTCGCTGGACGGCCCGGGTGGCGACGGCAACGAGTCGATGGTCGAGCGGGTGCTGGAGCAGATACTCGCCGAGAGGATGCCGGTCCCGGTCGCCGAGCCGCCGGGACCCGGCGAGCGGCTCCGGTCGGTGCGCCGCTGGGCGCGGATGCGCTGGCGCGCGCTGACCGCGGGCCTGTGCGGTGTGCTGACCGTCCTCGTGCTCACGCCTCCGGTGCGCGCCGCGGTGGTCGACTGGTTCGGCTTCGGCGGAGTCGAGGTGCGGTACGACCCGTCGGCGATGCCCTCGCCCGGGGCCCAGGTGCCCGGGTGCGGCCCTTCGCTGACGCCGGCGGAGGCCGAGCGGCGGGCCGGGTTCGCGCCGCTCGTGCCCGACGCCCTCGGGGCGCCGGACGCGGTGACGGTGACGCGCGAGCCGAAGGGGCGGCTCCTGATGAGCCTGTGCTGGCGCGAGCACGGACAGACAGTCCGGCTGGACGAGTATCCGGCGCGCCTGGACATCGGTTTCGCCAAGACGGTGCGGGAGCCGCCGGAGTGGGTGTCGCTGGGCGGAGACGAGGAGTACGGCAATCCGGCGCTGTGGTTTCCGAAGCCGCACCTGTTGAGCTTCTGGCTGATCGACGCGGACGGCGACCGCTTCACCCGCTCCGAGCGGACCGCGGGGCCCACGCTGCTGTGGATGCACGACGGTGACGTGACCCTCCGGCTCGAGGCAGTGGCCTCGAAGGCGCGGGCGGTGGAGATCGCGAAGTCGCTGAAGTAGTCGGAGAAGCTGAAGTAGTCGGAGAAGTCGTCGGACATGAGGCCGTCGGACCAGCCGGAAAATTGGTCGGCGCCATGTGGGAACCCCGACCGGTCGAGCGGTGTACCAGAAGTGACACACGGCGTGCGGGCGGGCTGCACGTGGATCGACCGGCTGGTTGGGGGTTCGGATGCGCAGACTTCGTGAACTGCTCGCGGTGATGGGGGCGTTGGCGGTGGCCTTCGTGGCGGTGCTGCTGGGGGCGCCGTCCGCGATGGCCGGTGGCCCGACAAGCGTGCTGGTGGTCTCACCGGAGAGCGCGGAGAGCGCGTCGCTGTACTACTCGGACAAGGAGTACGAGGAGTTGACGCGACTGCTGGGCGAGCCGGGCGCGGGCACCCGAGAGGAGCCGCCGGGACTGGGCGCGGCGGCCGGACATCAGCTCAATGTCACATGGCTGGTCCATGACGTATCGCCATGGCGGGTCGACCGCGTGTATCCGGACTCACCGCGGAGCAAAGACGTCTGGATACACACGACGACCGACCTGCCGAGCATGAACGGCTACTGGCACAAGGCCGAACACCCGGCCCAGGTGCGGGCGTTGTTCAAGAAGCTCGGCGTCCTGGGCAAGCCGTCGTCCGAGGGCGGCGGGGGAATCCTCCCGGCCCCCTTGCAGACGCCGGATGACTCCGGCACCACACCCACACCCACCGAACAGCCGCGCACGACGACGGCCGCCCGTGCCACGACCGACAACGGCACCGACTGGTGGTGGGCGATACCGGGCGCGGCGGCCGGGGCCCTGCTGGCCCGAGTACGGCTGCCTCGCAAGGGGGAGCCTCGGCAGGAGTTGCTGGACGCGTGAGTGCGGGCCATACGAGGGGACTGATGGCGGGGGGACATGTGAGGTGCGGGCCATAAGGGGGGACGGATGACGAGGGGGGACGCATGAGGGGGCGGGCATGAGGGGGGTCGGATGAAGCTTCACGTCAGACGGGCGAGGGCGAGGTTATCGCTTCTGTGTCTGGCTTCCGGGGCGCTTGCGCTGGTCGCGCTCGGCACACCAGGGGCCCACGCCTCGACGGGCACCACCCTGTACGCACGGGCCGACACACCAGATCTGGCCCTGGTCGTCGCCGGTGACACGGGGCGGACAACCACCCTGCGCTCGGGAGAACAGGATTTCGTACGGCTCTGGCGGCTGCTGTCGCCCAAGTACACGGGGACCGAGACGGTGCCCGAGGCCTGGGTGGCGGGCCGCTTCCCCAAGGTGCGGGCCACGGTGATCTGGGGGCTGACCGGCGTCGGCGGCTGGCCGCAGACCAACAGCGCGCCCGGCGGCGATGTCGCCATCGAGCGCCAGGACCAGGTGTTCCTCGCGGCGGACGGCACGCCCTGGGTGCGGTCGGATCCCTCGCCCGACGTGGAGGACGACGACATCCGCTGGCATCGGGCACCGCTCTCGGTGTTCGAGCAGTTGGAGGAGCAGGGGAGGCTGTTCGGCTCCGGAAGCGCGTCGGTGGCTGTCTCGAAACCGGATGCGGCGCGGCGTGCAGGGTGGGCGATACCCGGGCTGGCGGCGGGCCTGGCCCTAGGCGCCGGTGGCGCCCTCCTGATACGCCGCGCGGCGGCCCGGCGTGAAGCTGCCGGACCGCCGCGGGAACCACGACAGGAGCTGATCGACTTGTAGCCCCGGTGAGGTGGGGGTGCTGGGTGCGTCAGCCGAGGTCGATCTCCGGGTAGAGCGGGAAGGGGGCGAGCAGGTCGGTGGCGCGGTGGGAGATCTCGTCGGAGATCTTCGGGTCCAGGACGTGCTGGGCCTTGGACGGGCTGCCCTTGGCGGTGGTGCCGGGCTCGGCGGCGGTGAGGACGCGGTCGATCAGACCGGCGATCTCGTCCATCTCGGCCGTGCCCAGACCACGGGTGGTCAGCGCGGGCGTGCCGATGCGGATGCCGGAGGTGTACCAGGCGCCGTTGGGGTCGGCGGGGATGGCGTTGCGGTTGGTGACGATGCCCGAGTCGAGCAGGGCGGACTCGGCCTGGCGGCCGGTGAGGCCGTAGGAGGAGGCGACGTCGATCAGGTTGAGGTGGTTGTCGGTGCCGCCGGTGACCAGCGTGGCGCCGCGGCGCATCAGGCCCTCGGCGAGGGCGCGGGAGTTGTCGACGACGGCCTGGGCGTAGTCGCGGAACTCGGGGCGGCGGGCCTCGGCGAGCGCGACGGCCTTGGCGGCCATGACATGGGGAAGGGGGCCACCGAGGACCATCGGGCAGCCGCGGTCGACCTGCTCGGCGAGGGTCTCGTCGCACAGCACCATGCCGCCGCGCGGGCCGCGCAGTGACTTGTGCGTGGTGGTGGTGACGATCTGGGCGTGCGGGACGGGGTCGAAGTCGCCGGTGAGGACCTTGCCGGCGACCAGGCCCGCGAAGTGGGCCATGTCGACCATGAGCGTGGCACCGACCTCGTCGGCGATCTCGCGCATGATGCGGAAGTTCACCAGACGGGGGTAGGCGGAGTAGCCGGCGACGATGATCAGCGGCTTGAACTCACGGGCGGAGGTGCGCAGGGCCTCGTAGTCGATGAGGCCGGTGGCGGGGTCGGTGCCGTAGGAGCGCTGGTCGAACATCTTGCCGGAGATGTTCGGGCGGAAGCCGTGGGTGAGGTGGCCGCCGGCGTCCAGGGACATGCCGAGCATGCGCTGGTTGCCGAAGGCCTGGCGCAGCTCGGCCCAGTCGGCCTCGGAGAGGTCGTTGACGTTGCGGACGCCGGCCCGCTCCAGGGCGGGGGCCTCGACGCGGGCGGCGAGGACGGCCCAGAAGGCGACGAGGTTGGCGTCGATTCCGGAGTGCGGCTGGGCGTAGGCGTGCTCGGCGCCGAAGAGTTCGCGGGCGTGTTCGGCGGCGAGGGCTTCGACGGTGTCGACGTTGCGACAGCCGGCGTAGAAGCGGCGGCCGATGGTGCCCTCGGCGTACTTGTCGCTGAACCAGTTGCCCATGGCCAGGAGGGTGGCCGGGGAGGCGTAGTTCTCCGACGCGATCAGCTTGAGCATGTCGCGCTGGTCGGCGAGCTCCTGGCTGATGGCGTCGGCGACTCGGGGCTCCACGGCCCGGATCACCTCGAGGGCGTTGCGGAAGGCGGTGGACTCGGTGGAGAGGGGCTCTGGCATGACGGCCTCCGGACGTGGCGTTCAGCGTTCACGGGTCGGCCCAGGCGCACGGCACTCGGTTGCCGGGTCTCCTCGTGTGGACACTCCGGGCCCCTCGGCCGACCTGTCTTTCCGGCCGGGGGTCCGGGGTTGTCCCCCGGGAAAACGCGGCGTGGGGCCGCTCCCCGATGGTCGGTCCCATCCCAGCGCGCCAGTCACGGCCCCGCCGGTCAGCCTACCGGGCGCGCCGGATCGCCGGGTTCCCGAGTCCACCATGCGAGCGACGATAGGAAATGAGCCACAAGAGAAAACAGGCCACAAGCCACTCGTGGGCGCCGCTCCCCCGTGCTCGGGGACGCCCCTGGTGCCGCTCGTCAAGAAACGGAGATCCCGTGACCGCTAGGGAGACGACGCAGGCGTTCATCGCCGCGGCCGACGCGCACAGCGCGCACAACTACCACCCGCTGCCGGTCGTCGTGGCAACGGCGGACGGGGCCTGGATGACGGATGTCGAGGGACGCCGCTTCCTCGACATGCTGGCCGGATACTCGGCGCTGAATTTCGGACACGGCAACCGGCGGCTGCTCGACGCGGCGAAGGCGCAGTTGGAGCGGGTGACGCTGACGTCGCGGGCGTTCCATCACGACCGGTTCGCGGACTTCTGCCGGGAGCTGGCGGCGCTGTGCGGCATGGAGATGGTGCTGCCGATGAACACGGGCGCGGAGGCGGTGGAGACCGCGGTGAAGACGGCCCGGAAGTGGGGGTACCGGGTCAAGGGCGTCCCGGACGGGAGGGCGCGGATCGTCGTGGCGAGCGACAACTTCCACGGCCGTACGACGACGATCATCAGCTTCTCCACGGACGCGGAGGCGCGGGCGGACTTCGGGCCGTACACGCCGGGCTTCGACATCGTGCCGTATGGGGATCTGGCGGCGCTGCGGGAGGCGGTCACCGAGGAGACGGTCGCCGTGCTGTTGGAGCCGATCCAGGGCGAGGCGGGGGTGCTGGTGCCGCCGCCCGGTTATCTGGCGGGGGTACGGGAGCTGACCCGTGAGCGGAGCGTGCTGTTCATCGCGGACGAGATCCAGTCGGGGCTCGGCAGAACGGGGAAGACCTTCGCATGCGACCACGAGGGGGTCGTGCCGGATGTGTATGTGCTGGGCAAGGCGCTCGGCGGTGGGGTCGTACCCGTCTCGGCGGTGGTGTCGTCCCGTGAGGTGCTCGGGGTGTTCCGGCCCGGGGAGCACGGGTCGACGTTCGGCGGGAATCCGCTGGCCTGTGCGGTGGCGTTGGAGGTGATCGCGATGCTGCGGTCGGGCGAGTTCCAGCGGCGGGCCGCCGAGCTCGGCGAGCATCTGCACCACGAGCTGGGCCTGCTCACGGGCACGGGTCATGTCACCGAGGTGCGCGGGCGCGGGCTGTGGGCGGGCGTCGACATCGCCCCGGAGTACGGCACGGGACGGGAGATCTCCGAGAAGCTGATGGACCGGCGTGTCCTCGTCAAGGACACCCACGGCGTCACGATCCGGATCGCCCCGCCCCTGGTCATCAGCAAGGAGGACCTGGACTGGGGGCTCGCCCAACTCCGTGACGTACTGGGGG
This sequence comes from Streptomyces sp. NPDC001530, assembly GCF_042894545.1. NCBI lineage: Bacteria > Bacillati > Actinomycetota > Actinomycetes > Kitasatosporales > Streptomycetaceae > Streptomyces > Streptomyces sp. NPDC001530. The sequence continues at coordinate 414,083 of NZ_JBIAVS010000005.1, read as the reverse complement.
CCTAGAGGATGCCCTACCTGGCCGTACTCGATGGCTAAAGGATCACGTGCGGCAGGAAGCGGGCGTACTCGTCGGTGATCAGGCCGGAGGACTCGCGGATACCGAGGCCCGCCGACTCGTCCTCGACGACCCAGGCGCCGAGGACGACGCGGTTGCCGTCGAAGGACGGGAGGGGGGCCAACTCCTGGTAACAGCAGGGCTCTTCGCGTACGACGGGGGCGGCGCCCGGTTCGTGGACCGTCACCCCGGCGCCTTCGCGGCCGAGGAGCGGCTTGGCCACGTATCCCTTGGTGGTGGCCAGCTCGCGGGGGCCGTCGAGGTAGGCCGGGAGGAGGTTCGGGTGGTCCGGGTACAGCTCCCAGAGGATGGCGAGGAGGGCCTTGTTGGAGAGGAGCATTTTCCAGGCGGGCTCGATCCACAGGGTCGTGCCCGTGCCGCCGCCGTTGTCGAGGGTGTCCAGGACGTGGTCGGCGAAGCGGTCGGTGGTGAGCCACTCCCAGGGGTAGAGCTTGAAGCAGCTGCGGATGAAGCGGAGTTGGTTGTCGACGAAGCGGCCGGAGAGGGAGTCCCAGCCGATCTCCTCCATGGAGATCCAGTCGGTGTCGAGGCCGGCCTGTTCCGCGGTCTCCTTCAGATAGGCGACCGTCATCAGGTCCTCGCCGAGTTCGTCGGCGGCGGAGTGGGCGAAGTAGAGGGGGCTGCCGGGCGGCAGGAGGGCGGCCTGTTTCTTCCAGGCGGCGACGAGACGTTCGTGGAGGGAGTTCCACTGGTCGGCGCCGGGGAAGCGGTCCTCCATCCAGAACCACTGGGGACTCGCGGCCTCGACCAGGGAGGTCGGGGTGTCGGCGTTGTATTCGAGGAGCTTGGCCGGGCCCGTGCCGTCGTAGCGAAGGTCGAAACGGCCGTAGACGGAGGGGAGTTCGGCGCGGCGGTGCCAGGCATCGGCGACGAGTTCGACGACGCGCGGGTCGGTGATGCCGAGGTCGGCGAAGCGGTGTGCGGTGACGATGTGGTCGGCCGCCGCCAGGCACATGCGGTGCAGTTCCTCGACGACCTCCTCCAGCGCCTCCACCTCGGGGAGCGAGAAGACGTAGTACGCGCTCTCGTCCCAGTAGGGAAGCCAGGCGTCGTCGGGGATGGGGGTCCCCCCTGCTCGAGCGGATTCGAGAGCTTGGGGGAGGGTGAGCGGATAGATGAGGCCCTGTTCCTCGACGGTCTGCTGCCAGCCGGGGCGGGGGTCGATGGTGCGGCGTTCCATGGCGTACGAGTCCGATCGCGTCCGTGTGTCCCGGGCGCTCAGCCGCCGGAGCTGCCCTTGCCGCTGCCGAAGCCGCCGCGGTCGACGCCGCTGCCGTGGCTGCCGCCGCTCGAACTGCCCGACCCCTTGCTGGGCTTGGTGAAGGAGCCGCCGTCGACCCAGCCGCTCTTCTTCTTGCCGCCGTAGTACCAGGAGCCGTTGACGGACGTCTTCGTCGACTTGCAGTTCTTGTCGGCGACGACCTTGTAGCCCTTGGTGAGGGTGTAGCTGTCGCGGTCGACGCAGCGCTTGTCGGGGTCCGAGGAGCAGGCGGTGAGCGCGGCCGCGAGGAGTCCCATGCCGCCGAGTACGACCGTGCCCGAGCGCAGTTGGCGTCGTGCGTCTGCCATGTCCGTTCCCCCGTTGTTCTGAGCGATGCGTTGATTCTGAGCGGTTTGTTCTGAGCGGTGCGTTTGATCTGTTCAGTTCGTTCGCTTGCTGAAGGTGATCAGATTAGAGATCGCTTGGGACGAGCGTGAGGCGGCCCCCCGCGATTCGCCGTCCCCTACAGTCACTTCGTGCTCTTTGGAATGATGTGCGCCCTTGGCGCGGCGGTCTGTTTCGGTACGGCGACGGTGTTGCAGGCGATGGCCGCGCGCGCCGCGGCCGACAGCGGGCGGGGCGGCGACGCCGCGTTGTTGCTGCGGGCACTGCGGCAGTGGCGGTATCTGGCGGGGCTCGCGCTCGACGGCGTCGGGTTTCTGCTGCAGATCGCGGCGCTGCGCTCGATTCCGATCTACGCGGTCGGGGCGGCGCTCGCCTCGAGCCTCGCCGTGACCGCGGTGGTGGCCGCGCGGCTGCTGCGCGTGCGGTTGAGCCGGGTCGAGTGGGGCGCGGTGGGGGTGGTGTGCGCGGGGCTCGCGATGCTGGGTCTGGCGTCCGGGACGGAGGGGGAGCAGACGGGGTCCACGGCGTTGAAGTACGCGATGTTGGCGACGGCTGTCGCGGTGCTGCTGCTGGGGTTCGTGGGCGGGCGGCTGCCCGAGCGGGGGCGGGCGCTCGCACTCGGGCTGGGGGCCGGGTTCGGGTTCGGGGTGGTCGAGGTGGCGGTGCGGCTGATTGACGACCTCGATTTGGGCGCGCTGCTGAGCAATCCGGCGACGTATGCGCTGCTGCTGGGTGGAGGGGCGGCGTTTCTGCTGCTCACGTCGGCCTTGCAGCGGGGGTCGGTGACGACGGCTACCGCCGGGCTGGTCATCGGGGAGACCATCGGGCCTGCGGTGGTGGGGGTGGTGTGGCTGGGGGACCGTACGCGGGAGGGGCTGGAGTGGCTGGCGGTTCTCGGGTTTGCGGTGGCTGTGGCGGGGGCGTTGGCGCTGGCGCGGTTCGGGGAGGCGCCGGGTGGGGAGGCGTAGGTTTTTTCGCCCCCTCCGCCCCTACCCGTCCCGTACCTGGGGGGCCTCCGCCCCCAGACCCCCGTATCGCGCTGACGCGCTCGTCCTCAAACGCCGGACGGGCTGAATCCTTCAGCCCGTCCGGCGTTTGAGGAGCGAGCGGACCCTCAAGGAAGCGCTCGGCACAGTGCGTCCAACGCTCCCGACCATGCGTGGTCCGGTGGGGTGCCGTAGCCCACGACCAGGGCGTCGAGGGGCTCGGGGGTCGCGTCGGGGTGGCGGTAGCGGGACAGGCCGTGGATGGCGAGGCCCTGCCACGCGGTGGCCTGCACCACCGACTGTTCGGTGCCCGGCGGGAGTTGGAGGACGGCATGGAGGCCGGCCGCGATGCCGGTGGCGTGGACGGCGGGGGCGCGCGTGGCGAGGGCGGCGACCAGGGCGTCCCGGCGGCGGCGGTAGCGAAGACGGGCGGCGCGGACGTGCCGGTCGTAGGCGCCGGAGGTGATGAATTCCGCGAGGGTGAGCTGGTCCAGGGCTCCGGTGGACCAGCCCCCGCCGCCCTTCAGCGAGGTGACCTCGTCCGCGAGCGACGGGGGCAGCACCAGCCAGCCCAGCCGCAGCGCGGGAGCCAGGGACTTGCTGGCGGTGCCCAGATAGACCACGCGATCAGGGTCGAGGCCCTGGAGCGCGCCGACGGGCTGGCGGTCGTAGCGGAACTCGCCGTCGTAGTCGTCCTCCAGGATCAGCCCGCCGGTGCGGCGGGCCCAGTCCACGACGGCGGCCCGGCGGTCCGGGTGGAGCGGCACGCCCATCGGGAACTGGTGGGCGGGGGTCAGGAGGACCGCCCGTACGCCCGTCAAGTCGCCTGTGTCGGACCGAGTTCGTCGAAGGGAAGGGGCGTCGTACGCAGGCCCGAGCGGTGCAGGAGGTTCCAGTGGACGTCCAGGCCGTACGACTCCACGGCCACCGTGCGCAAGCCCCGCCCGCGCAGCACCGCCCCCAGCAGGGTCAGGCCGTCCGAGAAGCCGGAGCAGATCACGATGCGGTCCGGATCGGCCCGTACGCCCCGGGCCCGGGAGAGGTAGTGCGCGAGGGCGGTGCGCAGTTCGGGGCGGCCGCGCGGATCGCCGTAGCCGAGGGCGTCGTGCGGCGCGGCGGTCAGTGCGCGGCGGGCCGCCTTGAGCCAGGCGGTGCGCGGGAAGGCGGCGAGGTCGGGGCTGCCGGGGACGAGGTCGTAGGTGGGGCGCCCCTGCTCGCGTCTGCGCGGCGCCGACTCCGGGGCCGGCCGTACGACGGTCCGCTCGGCCACCCTCGTGCCCGAGCCCTGGCGTGCGGTGAGCCAGCCCTCGGCGACGAGATCGGCGTACGCGTCGGCGACCGTGTTGCGGGCGATGCCGAGATCGGCGGCGAGCGAGCGGGACGACGGGAGGCGGGTCCCGGGGGCCAGCCGGCCGCTGCGGACCGCCTCGCGCAGCGCGTCCGTGAGGCCTCTGCGGACGCCGGCCCCTGTCGGTTCGACGTGCAGGTCGACCCCTTCGACCCTCAAAGTGGCCCATGTTTCTGCCATGGGAATGGACCATACTCCTGGGCTACTCCGCTCGTAGGGTCGATCACATGACGACCCAGACGACCCACACCGACGAGAGCACGAAGACCGGCGAGGCCGTTCAGTACGCCCCGGAGCGCAGCCCCCGGCTGAACTGGGCCAAGCTCGCGCCCGACGTCTACAAGGCGATGATCAAGCTCGACGCGGCGGCCCGGCGGGGCGTGGACCCCGTGCTCCTGGAGCTGGTGAAGATCCGCGCCTCGCAGCTCAACCACTGCGCGTTCTGTCTCGACATGCACACCAAGGACGCACTCGCGGCGGGCGAGAGCGTCGAGCGGATCGTGCAGCTCAGCGCGTGGGAGGAGTCGAAGCACTTCTACACGCGGAAGGAGCTCGCGGCGATCGAGCTGACCGAGGCGGTCACGGTCCTGACGGACGGCTTCGTGCCGGACGAGGTGTACGAGCACGCCGCCGAGCACTTCGAGGAGGCCGAGCTGGCGCAGCTGATCGCCGCGATCACGGTGATCAACGCGTGGAACCGGTTCGGCGTGACCTGCCGTCTCGTGCCCGGGCACTACCAGGCGGGGCAGTACAAGTGACGGCGCGCACCACCCACCTGGACGCCGGTGTCCGCTCCGCGATGCAGTCGCTGAGTGCCGCCGCGAAGAAGGGGCTCGGGGACCCGGCGCTCGCGGAGCTGGTCATGATCCGCGCCTCGCAGCTCAACCACTGCGCGTTCTGCCTCGACATGCACCTCGCGCTCGCCCGCGAGCACGGCGTGAGCGAGGACCGGTTACAGCTCCTCAGCGCCTGGGAGGAGGCCGAGGGCCTCTACAGCGAGAGCGAGCGGGCCGCGCTCGCGCTGACCGAGGCCGTCACCGTCCTGACGGACGGCTTCGTGCCGGACGCGGTGTACGAGCGGGCCGCACAGTACTTCGACGAGGGCCAACTGGCGCATCTCATCGGGTTGATCACGGTCATCAACGGGTGGAACCGGCTGATGGTCAGCCGTCGTATCCCGGCGGGGAGCACGGAATGGTGAGCTACGGGGTCAGCAAGGCCGAGACCTTCCGCGCGCTGCACCGGGGCCGCCTCCCGGACGAGCCGCTGGTCCTGCCCGGGCCCTGGGACGCCGCGAGCGCGCGCGTGTTCGCGGACGCCGGGTTCCCGGCGCTCGCCACGCCCAGCGCCGGGGTCGCCGCCTCGCTCGGGTACGCGGACGGGGCGACGCCCGCCGACGAGATGTTCGCGGCGGTCGCGCGGATCGTACGGGCCGTCGACGTGCCCGTGTCCGCGGACGTCGAGGGCGGTTACGGGCTCGCGCCCAAGGAACTGGTGGAGCGGCTGCTGGAGGCGGGCGCGGTCGGCTGCAACCTCGAGGACTCCAACGAGGGTGTCCTCAAGGACCCGGCAGAGCACGCCGACTGGCTGGCGGAGGTGCGGGGCGCCGCGGGTGACCAGCTGTTCATCAACGCTCGGGTCGACGTGTTCGCGTACGGGGACGCGGATGCCGAGCGGGCCATCGAGCGGGCGGCGCGGTACGTCGCCGCGGGGGCCGACTGTGTGTATCCGATCGGGGCGCCCATTGATGTGCTTCCACTGTTACGGGCGGGGATCCAGGGGCCGGTGAATGTGTTCGCCCGGCTTGATGGGCCCTCGGTTTCCGAGCTGGGGGAACTCGGGGCGACGCGGGTTACTTTTGGGCCGGGGTTGCAGCGGTGGGCGACCGAAGCGTTGCGGGACATCGCGGCGGGGTTGCGGTAGCCGGGCCGGGCGCCTCTCGCAGAGGCGCCCGGCGTGGGGGCTGGGCTTGGGGTGGGTGCGCAACTCGGCGCCTACGAGGTGCCTCCCCCCAAGCCCTTCGAGCAGGAGGTACCCCCAGTGCCCACCCTCCCCCAAGTTCTCGACTTCGCTCGAACAGGGGGACCCCCATCGCCCCTAGCGGCACGCCTGCCCACAGCTATGACGGGTGGGATGCCGCCCCCTTGCCGCACGCAGGCCCACAGCTACGTACGTCGGTTACGACGGCAGCCATGACCTCCATGTCGACTCGTGGCTGCCCACCCACTTCTTCGCCGCCTCCTGGGCCGTCAGCTTGTCGTTGGCGATCATCAGGGAGACCTCGTTCTGGTCCTCGGTGGTCCACTTGAAGTTCTTCAGGAAGGCCGCGGCCTTGCCGCCGGTCTTGGCGAAGTCCGCGTTGAGGTACTTCTGGAGCGGGGTGTGCGGGTAGGCGCAGGCGACCTTCTTCGGGTCGGTGTCGCAGCCCTCCTTGTAGGCGGGGAGCTTCACCTCGGTCATGGGGACCTTCTCGAAGAGCCACTGCGGGGAGTACCAGTAGGTCAGGAAGGGCTTCTTCTCCTTCGCGAACTGCTTGATCTGGGTGATCTGCGCGGCCTCGGAACCGGCGAACACCACCTGGTAGTCGAGCTTCAGGTTGTTCACCAGCGCCTTGTCGTTGGTGACGTAGGACGGGGAGCCGTCCAGAAGCTGGCCCTTGCCTCCGCTCTCCGCGGTGCGCAGCTGGTCCGCGTACTTGTTGAGGTTCTTCCAGTCGGTGGCGTCGGGGTGCTGCTTGGCGAAGTACGTGGGGACGTACCAGCCGATGTGGCCGGTGACGCCCAGGTCACCGCCCGGCGCGATCGTCTTCTTGTCCTCGACGTAGCGCTTCTCCTGGTCGGGGTGGCCCCAGTCCTCCAGGATCGCGTCGACCCGGCCCTGGCTGAGCGCGTCCCACGCGGGGACCTCGTCGACCTGGACGGTGTCGACGCGATAGCCCAGCTCGTGTTCCAACAGGTACTGCGCGACAGACACGTTGGCCTGCGCGCCCACCCAGGACTGCACGGAGAGGGTCACGGTCTTGGCGCCCTGGGCGTTCGCGAAGGGCGAGGCCTGCTTGGTCATGTCGGCGGCGCCGCAGCCGGTCAGCAGCAACAGGGCCGAGGCGCCGGCCACCGCGGAGATCGTACGTATGCGCATGTCACGCTCCCTTCTTCGCGCGGCGTTCCGTCGGCTGGGTCACCCGGTCGAGCATCAGGCCGAGGCAGACGATCGCGGCGCCGGCGACCAGGCCGGTCGCCAAGTCGCCCTGGGCGAGGCCGAAGACGACGTCGTAGCCGAGCGCGCCACCGCCCACGAGGCCGCCGATGATGACGACGGCGAGGACGAGCACGACGCCCTGGTTGACGGCGAGGAGCAGCGCCGGGCGGGCGAGCGGCAGCTGGACCTGGCGCAGTTGCTGACCACTGGTCGCGCCGAGCGAACGGGCCGACTCCAGTGCGGCGCGGTCGACGGCGCGCAGGCCCTGGGTGGTGATGCGGACGACGGCGGGCAGCGCGTAGACGACCGCCGCGGCGACGGCGGGCGCGCGGCCCACGCCGAACAGCGCCACCACCGGGATCAGGTAGACGAACTGCGGCATGGTCTGGAAGACGTCGAGTACGGGCCGCAGCAGGCGCTCGAACCGCTCGCTGCGGGCCGCCGCGACACCGATGGCGAAGCCCAGGACGAGGGTGACGGCAACCGCGGCGAGTACCTGCGAGAGCGTGTCCAGCGACGGCTTCCAGACGCCCAGCACACCGATCGCGGCCATCGCGAGGACGGCGGTGAGCGCGGTGCGCCAGGTGCCGATCAGCCAGGCGAGGGCGGCGACGATCAGGAGGACCGACCACCAGGGCAGCCACTGGAGGCCGTCCCGGAGCGGGTCGAGGATCCAGGTGGTGAAGTGGCCGGCCCAGTCGGCGGTGCCGCCGATGTAGGGGACGCCGGAGTAGAGGTGATTCGTCATCCAGTCGACGACGTGGTTCACGGGCTCGGCGATGGTCAGGGTCCAGGCGTCGGGCCAGTCGAGGGTGTCCGTGAAGCGTCCGGCGAGCGCGACGGCGACGGCCGCGGCGGCGGCGTACGCCCATGCCGTCGGCTTCCCGCGGGAGTCACCCCTGTCGCCCGCGTCGCCACCGTCGCCACCGAGCCGCTCCCCCGCCGCTCCGGTCACCCGGTCCAGGACGACCGCGAGCAGCACGATCGGGATGCCGGCGGCCAGCGCGGCGCCCACGTCGACGGAGGCCAGCGCCTGGTAGACGCGGTCGCCGAGGCCGCCCGCGCCGATCACGGAGGCGATGACGGCCATCGACAGCGCCATCATGATCGTCTGGTTGAGGCCGAGGAGGAGTTCCCTGCGGGCCAGCGGGAGGCGGGCGGTGAGCAGCCGCTGGCGGGCCGTGGCGCCCAGGGAAGCCACCGCCTCCATCACACCTCCGTCCGCGCCGCGCAGGCCGAGCGCGGTCAGGCGGGCCATGGGCGGGGCCGCGTACACGACGGTCGCGAGCACGGCCGCGGGGACGCCGATGCCGAAGACCAGGACGACGGGGAGCAGATACGCGAAGGCCGGGAGCACCTGCATGGTGTCGAGCACGGGGCGCAGCGCGCGGTACGTGCGGTCGGAGAGGCCCGCCGCGAGGCCGAGCAGCGTGCCCAGGACGACGGACGCGAGCACGGCGACCACCATGAGCGCGAGCGTCTGCATGGTGGGCACCCACATGCCGAGCAGGCCGCAGGCGAGGAACGCGGCGGCCGTGCCGAGGGCCAGCCGTACGCCTGCCGTGCGCCAGGCGACCAGTGCCGCCGCGGCCGTCACGCCGGCCCAGCCCGCTGCGAGCAGCAGCAGGTAGACGGCGCGTACGGAGAGGACGACGGCGTTGCTGACGTACCCGAAGAAGTAGAGGAACAGGGGGTGGCTGTCCCGGTTGTCGATGATCCAGTCGCTGGTCCTGCCGAGGGGTTCGGTGAGGTCGACGGTGAGGGCGTGGGGCCAGGTGCCGCTGGCCCAACGGGCGTCGAGGATCGGGGCGAGGACGGCTGCGGCCAGGGCCAGCAGGAGGAGCTTGCCCGCGGCGCGGTGGCGGACCAGAGCTCTGGCTCGGTCCGCCAGGCCGGTATGGCCGATGGGAGCGGTGGCTGTAGCCATCAGGCCACCTCCTCCTCGCCGGGGGCGACAGGTGCACCGGTGTCGGGGGTGGCCGGGGCCGGGGTGTCGCTCACCGGCGCTTGCGGGGTGCCGCCTCGCTGTGGGACGGGCGCCGCCTCGGCGGCACGATGGCCCGCAGGTGAAGCGGCTGCCTCGGCGGCACCATTACCCGCCGATGCACCGGCCGCTTCGGCGGCACCGTTGCCCGCCGGTGCACCGGCGCCTGCCACCACGCCCAACAGGCGCTCGTGGTCGACCACCCCGATGCAGCGGCCCTCATCCATGACCCGGGCCGGGGAGCCGGTGCGGGCGACAGCCTCGATGGCCTCGGAGACCGTCGCGTCCGGCGCGACCGCGGGGCCACTTCCCGCCTCCTCCATGGACGCCGTCCGCATGGCCGTGCGCACCGTCATCACCTGTTCGCGTGGGACGTCCCGGACGAACTCGCGGACGTAGTCGTCGGCGGGGGAGCCGACGATCTCCTCGGGTGTGCCGAGCTGGACGATGCGGCCGTCGCGCATGAGGGCGATGCGGTCGCCCAGGCGCAGGGCCTCGTTCAGGTCGTGGGTGATGAAGACCATGGTGCGGCCCTCCTCGCGGTGGAGCCGGATGACCTCCTCCTGCATGTCGCGCCGGATCAGCGGGTCGAGCGCGCTGAACGGCTCGTCGAAGAGGAGGACCTCCGGGTCCACGGCGAGCGCCCGCGCCAGGCCCACGCGCTGCTGCTGACCGCCGGACAACTGTCCGGGCTTCCGCTGCTCCATGCCCTCCAGGCCGACCTTGGCGACGACCTCCAAGGCCTTCGCGCGGCGCGCGCTCTTGGCGACGCCCTGGATCTCCAGGCCGTACGCGACGTTGTCGAGGACCGTGCGGTGGGGCAGCAGGCCGAAGTGCTGGAAGACCATCGCGGCGCGGTGGCGGCGCAGTTCGCGCAGCCGGGTCTTGTCCATGGCGAGGACGTCCTCGCCGTCGATCGCGAGGCCGCCGGAGGTGGGCTCGATCAGCCGGGTGAGGCAGCGCACGAGCGTGGATTTGCCGGAGCCGGACAGGCCCATCACCACGAACACCTCGCCCTTGCGGACGTCGAAGCTGACGTCGCGGACGGCGGCCGTGCAGCCGGTGCGGGAGCGCAGTTCGGCGGCGTCGAGCGCGGCGAGTTCGGAGTCGGCGGGGATACGGTCGGCCTTGGGGCCGAAGACCTTCCACAGGTTGTGCACGGAGAAGACGGGCTCAACGCCCTTGTCCTGATGCAGGGTTACGGTACTCATCACGCAGCACCCCCGATCAGCTCGGCGCATTTCTCCCCGACCATGAGCACCCCGATCATCGGGTTCACGGCGGGCATCGTCGGGAAGACGGACGCGTCGGCGATCCGGATGCCGTCGAGGCCGCGGATGCGCAACTCGGGGTCGACGACCGCGAGTTCATCGGACGGCGCGCCCATACGGCAGGTGCCCGCCGGGTGGTACACGGTGTGGGCGACCTGGCGCGCGTACGCGCTGAGCTCCTCGTCGTCCGTGACGCCGGGACCGGGGCACACCTCGCGCTTGAGCCAGCCGGCGAGCGGCTCGGCCTTGGCTATCTCGCGGGCGATCTTGATGCCGTCGACGAGGGTACGGCCGTCGTAGTCGTCCTCGTCCGTGAAGTACCGGAAGTCGAGGGCGGGCTTGACGGACGGGTCGGCGCTCGTCAGGTACAGACGGCCGCGGCTGCGCGGCTTGGGGATGTTGGGGGTCATCGAGACGCCGTGCGCCGGGCGCTCGTAGCCGAGCCGCTCCGGGTTGTCGGTGAAGGGGATTTGGTAGAAGTGGAACATCAGGTCCGGACCCTGGTGCTCCGGGTCCCGGCGTACGAACAGGCCCGCGTCGGAGTCCATCGCGGAGTTCTCGGGGAGGGGACCGTTGGTCTCCCAGACGATGACGGACTCGGGGTGGTCGAGCAGGTTCTCGCCGACACCGGGCAGGTCGTGCGCGACCGGGATGCCGAGCGCCTCCAGGTCGGCGCGAGGCCCGATGCCGGAGTGCAGCAGCAGCCGCGGCGAGTCCACGGCGCCCGCGCACAGCAGGACCTCGTTCCGGGCCCGTACGAGGAGCTCCTCGCCCTCCTTGGTGCGGACGTGCACGCCGGTCGCGCGCGTCCCGTCCAGCTCCAGCTTGTGCGCCCAGGTCTCCAGCAGGAGCGTCAGGTTGGGCCGGTGGTCCATGACGGGGTGCAGATACGCGACCGACGCGCTCGAGCGCTTGTTGTTCTCGGGGTGGTACGCCAGGTCGAAGAAGCCGACGCCCTCGGTGAACGGCTTCTGGTTGAAGCCCTCGACGCGCGGTACGTCGAGCGCGGCCTGCGCAGCGTCGACGAAGTCGCGGGCGATGGCGTTCCGGTCCTTCTCGTCGACCGGGACGATGTTGTTGAGGAGCCGTGCGTAGTACGCCTCCATCGGCACCGCACCCCAGCCCTTGGCGCCCGCCGCCTCCCACTCGTCCCAGTCGGACGGCAGCGGCTTGAACGCGATCAGCGTGTTGTGGGACGAGCAGCCGCCGAGCACGCGGGCGCGGCTGTGCCGGATGTGCGAGTTGCCGCGCGGCTGCTGGGTCGTCGGGTAGTCGTAGTCCAGCTCTCCGCCGAGCAGGCCCATCCAGCGGCGCAGGGTGAGGACGTCCTCGCGGTCGACGTCACTGGGGCCGCCCTCGATGACGGCGACAGTGACGTCCGGGTTCTCGGTGAGGCGGGATGCGATGACGGAGCCCGCCGTGCCGCCGCCGATGACGACGTAGTCGTACGTGTTCTCGTGCTGGGACATGAAGTGGTGCTCCTCCGGGGCGTGCAAGGTACGGCGCGTAGTGGTGATGGGGGGACGGGGGCGGCGGCTTAAGCCGGGAAAGGGCTTCAGCCGGCGAACCAGCGGACCGGCTTCGGCGCGAGGTTCTGGTACACGTGCTTCGTCTCGCGGTACTCGGCGAGACCGGCCGGGCCGAGTTCGCGCCCGACCCCGCTCCTGCCGAAGCCGCCCCACTCCGCCTGCGGAAGGTAGGGGTGGAAGTCGTTGATCCAGACGGTGCCGTGCCGCAGTCGTCCGGCGACGCGGCGGGCGCGGCCCGCGTCGGCGGTCCAGACGGCGCCGGCGAGCCCGTACTCGGTGTCGTTGGCGAGGGCGACGGCCTCGTCCTCGGTGCGGAAGGTCTCCACCGTGAGAACGGGCCCGAAGACCTCCTCGCGGACGACCGTCATCTCGCGGTGGCACTGGTCGAGGACGGTCGGCTCGTAGAAGTACCCGGTGGCGGGCCGGACCTCGGACGGCTCGGGCCGCTTGCCGCCCGCGCGCAGCACCGCGCCCTCGGCCAGCGCGGAGGCGACGTATGCCTCGGTCTTCTCCCGCTGCTGCGCGGAGACGAGCGGGCCGCACTCGACACCGTCCTCGGTGCCGCGTCCGAGCCTGATCCTGCCTGCCCTGCGGGCGAGTTCGGCGACGAAGCGCTCGCGGACGGACTCCTCGACGATGAGCCGCGACCCGGCGGAACACACTTGGCCGCTGTGGATGAAGGCGGCGTTGAGGGCCTGGTCGACGGCGGTGTCGAAGCCTTCCTCGGTCGCGCAGGCGTCGGCAAAGACGACGTTGGGGTTCTTGCCGCCGAGCTCGAGGGCGACCTTCTTGACGGTCGCGGCGGCGGCCCGTGCGACCGTCGTACCGCTGACGAGGCCACCGGTGAAGGAGACGAGGTCGACGTCGGGGTGCTCGGCGAAGCGGGCGCCGACGGAGTGGCCGGGCCCGGTGACAAGGTTCGCGACCCCGGCGGGCAGTCCCGCCTCGACCAGCAGGTCGATCAGGGCGATGGTCGTCAGCGGGGTGATCTCGCTGGGCTTGACGACGAAGGTGTTCCCGGCGGCGAGAGCGGGCGCGATCTTCCAACTGGCCTGCAGGAGCGGGTAGTTCCAGGGCGTGATCAGGGCGCAGACGCCGACGGGCTCGTGCACGACGACGCTGTGGATGTCGTCGGAGCCCGCGTCGACGACCCGTCCGCCGCCCTCGCCCACGACGAGGTCGGCGAAGTACCGGAAGGCGTCGGCGACACAGTCGATGTCGACGCGCCCCTCCTCCAGGGTCTTGCCCGCGTCGCGGCTCTCCAGGAGCCCGAGCCGTTCGCGGTCGCGTACGAGGAGATCGGCGACGCGGCGCAGGAGTGCGGCGCGTTCGGCGGTGGGGGTGTGCGGCCAGGGGCCCGTGTCGAAGGCGTGGCGGGCGGCCTCGATGGCCGCGTCCGCGTCCTTCTCGTCACCCTCCGCGACCACGGCGAACGGCTTGGCATCGGCGGGATCGAGGATCTCGCGGGTGGCGCGGGAGAGGGCTTCGCGCCACTCGCCGCCCACGTAGATGGTCTGTTGTGCCTGCTGTCCGGCCATGATCGGTGTTGCCTTCCGTTCCTGTTCCGTGCCCCTGCGTCACACATGTGCCGCTCTCGGAGGCCGGGAGCACCTGCCCCTCGGCCCCGGATGCATGCACAATCGGTGACCAAAAGTGCGCCGGGTCACTGAAAAATCACCAGAAATGCGGGCAGATCTGCAGAAACGTACGCTGAGAGTCATCGGCACCCCGGAGGTGACGTGATGTCCGGGAAGACGTTGACCTGCGCGGCGGCGGCCGCGGCCCTCCTGCTCTCCCCCGCCCTCGCCACGGCGGCCCTGGCGGACGACGGCGACAATCCGACCGCTCAGCAGCTCGCCGACCAGGCACGGGAAGGGTTGCGGACGGCGAAGTCCGTCCATCTGAACCTGACCGACAAGAGCGCGGCCGCGTCGGCGAGCAAGAGGGTGCCGACTTCGATCGACCTCTCGCTCGACCAGGACGCCAACTGCGCGGGCAGCATGCGGATGGGTGCCGACGGCGGCAGCGTCAAGCTCATCAAACGCGGCGCCGACGTGTGGATGAAGCCGGACACGGAGTTCTGGAAGGCGCAGATTCCGGGCAATCAGGGCTCGGCGGTCGCCGACCTCTTCAACAACCGCTACATCCACGGCTCGACGTCCGACACCCTCCTCATAGGCATGGCCGGCGTCTGCGACCTCACCGCCTTCCAGAGGGAGGCCCTCAGCGACTCGGACCACGTCCCGCCCCTGAAGAAGGGCGCTGAAACGACGCTGGACGGCACCAAGGTGATCCCGCTGACCTACCCGCGGGAGGACGGCAGGACGATCATGATGTACGTCACCGCCGACTCCAATCACCATCTGTTCCGGGCGACCGAGAAGGGCGAGGGCGCCGACACGGCCCTCACTTTCACGGATTACAACAAGCCGGTCCCGTCGGCGACACCGTCGGCGGACGAGTCGGTCGACATCTCCGAGCTCCAGAGCGAGCTGCAGAAGTTCTGACCAGCCGCAGAGGATCCGACCGGTGGAGCGGGGCGAAGACACCGCGGAACCATGGCGGGCTCACTGTTCTTTGACTAAGGTCAAAGAACCATGGAGCCTGTGTCAGCAGAAGCCGTAGCCGCCGAGCACGTGAGGGCCCTGCGCCGCTTCAATCGCTACTTCACCCGGCGCATCGGAGTCCTCGACGACCACTACCTCGGGCAGGACCGGCCGCTCGGTGAGGCGCGGCTGTTGTTCGAGATCGGGGACGACGGGGCCTCGTTGCGGGAGCTCAGGGGGCGGCTCGGGCTGGATGCCGGGTACTTGAGCCGGATGGTGCGGGCGCTGGAGGCGCAGGGGCTGGTCCGGGTGCGTGTGCATCCCGGGGACAGCAGGCTGCGCGTCGCGGAGCTCACGGCGGCCGGACGGGTCGAGGTGAAGGAGCAGAACCGGCTGGCCAACGGGCTGGCCGAGGGGCTCCTCGCCGGACTCGGCGCACCCCAGCGCGACGAGCTGACCGCCGCCCTCGGCACCGCGCAGCGGCTGCTGCGGCTGGCCGCCATCACCGTGGAAGTCGTCGACGGTGCCTCTCCCGACGCCCGCGCCTGCCTCGACGCGTACGCCGCCGACATCGACGCACGGTTCCCTGAAGGGTTCGATCCCGCCGCTCTCGTACGGCCCCATGAGGTGGCGGGGGACTCGGGCGCCTTCCTCGTCGCGTACGAGGAGGGGCGTCCCGTCGGGTGCGGGGCGCTGCGCCGGCTCGACGCGGGGGTCGGCGAGATCCGGCATGTGTGGGTGCACCCCGACGCCCGGCGGCTCGGGCTCGCGCGGCGGATTCTCGACGGGCTCGAGCGAGAGGCGATCGCGCGCGGGTACGGGGTCGTACGGCTCGACACGCACGCCGTGCTCGCGGAGGCGCAGGCGATGTACCGGGCGTGCGGGTACACGGAGATCCCGCGCTACGACGACAACGTGTACGCCGCCCACTGGTTCGAGAAGCGGCTGCCCGACGCGTCGGGGTGACCCCTGCGGCCAGGAAGGCTGCGTCCCACGCACGCGTCCCCTGCCGACATTGCACTGGAGCACACGTCACCACCGCCCCTACGGTGACAGGGCATCCCCCGCCGCACCCTCACCGCACCGCGACCGCGCCCTGCCGCGCCCCGAACCGCGAGGAGCCCCTCGATGCCCGCGTTACTCACCCGCGTCCTGGACCTGCTGATGCTCCAGGGCACCGTCACGGAGGCCGAGCCCGTGGCCTCCCGGATGCGGCGGCTGCGCATCGAGGGCCCCGCGCTGGCGGGTCTCGACCCCCGCCCCGGACAGCAGGTGCGGGTCCTGGTGGACGGCTCGCTGACCCGGCGTACGTACTCGGTCTGGCGCTACGACCCTTCTGGCGCCGTCGAGTTGTGCGTACTGGACCACCCGAAGGCGGGGCCCGGAGCGCGCTGGGGGCGGAGCGCGCGGACCGGCGACACCGTCCGGCTCGGCAAGCCCGAGGGGTCGTTCGTGCTGCGGCCCGACGCCGCCCACCATGTCTTCGTAGGGGACGAGACGGCGTCCGTCGCCTTCGGGGCGATGCTGGCCGCGCTGCCGGACGGCGCGCCGGTCTCCGGCTGCCTGGAGACGGAGAGCGCCGACGACCGGCTTCCGCTCCCGCACGCCGGGCGGCTCACCTGGTCGCTGCGCGGGGCCACTTCACTGCCGGACGCGGTCCGCGGGCTGAGCCCCGCGCCGGGTGGCGTCGCCTACGTCGCCGGAGAGGCCCGCACCGTGCAGCAGGTGAGGCAGACCCTCGTGCGGGACGCCGGCTGGGACCGGCGGGCGGTGCTGACGAAACCGTTCTGGGCGCCGGGGAAACGCGGACTGGAATAGCGCCGCAACGCCCCCACGCGAAACCGGACATGCGTCACTGGAGTAGCGCCGCAACGCCCCCGCAAGATACCGGACATGCTTCGGTCGCGTGCCCAATGCATCGATGCGGTAACCGAGTTGGGCACACGTGCCGCTGTCATGGGCCCACCTCGGCCACAATGTGACCGTGTCCACCTCAATGGAAGCCTCAGCGGAAGCACAGTTCGAGGACGGTACTCCCGTCAGGTTCCTGCTCACTCCCGTCCAGGGCGCGATGCCCGACCAGGGCGGGGCGGTACCCGATCCGGGCGGAGACGAAGACCGTCCCGAGGGCATGGGGAAGGCCATCCCCGTGGCCACCGGACGCGGCGCCGTCGCCACGTTCGCGGTCGGCACCCTGCGCGCCGCGCTCCGGCCGCTCGGTCCGCTGCTCCAGGAGGTCCACGACGCGGTCACGGCCGCGCCCGAGCCGCCCAGTGAGATGAGCGTGACCTTCGGGGTCCAGGTCGGACAGGACCTCAAGTTCGGGATCGTCGGCGGCAACGGACAGGCCCACCTCACGGTGACCGCCAGCTGGAGGCCGACGGCGGCCACCGACAGCGGTGCGGCGCCGGGCGCGGAGTGATCCGTGGGGTGGTTCCGGCCCCTGGGGGCCATGGACGGGGGGACCCCGGTCGCGTGCGTGGCGTCCGTACGCCGCACCCGGGACGGCAAGGTGGCGGGGGCGGGCCTCATCCTCGGCGCCGACACGGTGCTGACGTGCGCCCATGTCGTCAATGACGCCCTGGGCAGGGGCCTGTTCGAGGCCGGGGCACCGGGTCCCGACGAGATCCCGGTCGAGCTGAGGGGACCGCGCGGCCACGACCGGTATCCCGCGCGCGTGGCGCACTGGATCGCGCCGCGCACCAGGGACGGCGGCGTGGTCGGCGAGGGCGACGACGAGTGGCTGGGCGACCTCGCCGTCCTGCGGGTCGACGCGCCGGGCGACGCCGTCCACCCGCCGGCCCGCCGGATCGCGATGGAGGCCGGGCAGGAGGTGCGCACCTGGCACGGCAGCGCCGGCGGCGCCACCTTCGCCGATCTGACGGTCAAGTCCGCCGACGGGCCCGTGGGTTACCTCGACGGGGAGGCCACCGGCATGGCCGTCGGCCCCGGCTACAGCGGCGGCCCGCTGTGGTGCCGGCCGGACAAGGCCGTGGTCGGTCTCGTCGTCGCGCACTTCATGCCGCCTCGCGACCCGCACACCGGCGGTTACGCCGCGCACAGCCCCCAGCATCTGATCCGGCGCAGCTGGGGCATCCCCTGGCAGCGCATCGAGGCCGAACTGCGCGCCGCGGGCGCCTTCGAAACCCAGGACCTCGCACCCGCCGACGTCGACGACCCGGCCCACGGTCTGCTCATGGAAGCGATCGACGGTGCGTTCCCGTTCTCGACCGGGCGCGGCGACATCGCCCGTGAGCTGGCTCGTGCCTGCGGTGTCGGGGACGGCGGCGAGGTGACACCGCCCACGATCGAGGAGTTCGCGGACTTCCTCCTCACCCATCCGCGCGCCCTCGCGGCCTTCACCGAGATCCTGCGGCGCAAGGGCGTGCCGGCGGCCGACCGCATCCTGGCCGCGGGCCGCCTCGCGCGCGGGCCCCGGCTGCTCTCCCCACGCGAGTACACCCGCCTGCACCAGCTCCTGCGGGGCGTCGACAAGGCGGTGCTCGGGCGGTTCGGGGAGGCGGTGCGCGCCGCGCTGCCGCTGGCCGCCGCGTTCCCCGGCGGCGGCAGCCTGGACGCGCTGCTCGACCATCTGGAGGCGCTGCACGGCGACGGCCGCTCGGACGACGGCGGGCCGCGGGTTCCGGCGCTCCTGCGCGTCATCGAGTACGTCAGTGTGCTGTGCCCAGGGCCGCAGCGCGCGGGTCTGCGCATGTGGTCCGACTCGGTGATCACCCGGCTCGGCATCCCCCGCTCGGCGCTGGCCGAGCGACGCTCGGACGCCCAGGAGTGGGCGCGTGAGATGCGGACGCGATCGGCGCGCGTACGGGTCCTGGTGGAGGTGCGGCGGGCCGAGCCGGGGCGCCACCGGCTGCGGATCTGGTGCGACGAGGGCGCGGGGCCCCGGCAGGTGTCGACCGCGGCCGCCGTCTCCTACTCGGCCTCGGAGGCGGCGCGCGAACTGCTGCGCGTCCTGGAGTCCCTCGGCCCCTCCGCCGTGCACGGCAGGCGTCCGCTCGTGGAGGTCCTGGTCGACCGCACCAGCCTCAACCTGCCCGTCGACGAATGGGAGGGCAGGGCTCCCGACGAGATCGTCCCCGGTGTGCTCGGGGTGGAGTTCCCGCTGGTCGTGCACTGTCCGGAACTCCTGCGCCGACACGAGCGTTTCCTGCCCGACTGGCGGCACCGGTGGAGTCGCCTCGACTCCGGAGCAACCCTGGTCTTCTCGGACGCGTCCAAGGATCCGAACCAGATTTACTACGAGCTGATGGAGAAGCTCGACGCGGTGCGGGTCTCCGTCGACGTGCCGCCGGGGCTTCGCGACGGCATCGTGCAGGTCTGTCTCGCCGTCGGGGTACCAGTAGTGGTGTGGGACCGGGGGCGGGACGAGGACTCGCACGTCGTGAGGCACATGGCGGAGGTCGCCACGCGCGAACTGCCCGACGGCGTGCGCTCCTACCGCGCCAACACCATGGCCAATCCCCTCGAGTTCACCGGCCGTCCGGTCCTCGCCTGGGCCGACGCCGACCGCACGGTGCCCCGCCTCCATCTGACCGAACCGCAGGAGAGCGCATGACACCCGCTCCCGGGCCACGTACGGTCCCCGTTTTCGAGCCACAGGAGAGCGCATGACGACCGCTCCCGACGCCGACTGGCGTCTCTTCCGCGGCGACGGCGTGCCACGGGCCGTCGCCCTCCCCTCGGCCCCGCCCTGGCGCCGCTTCACCCCCGCGCAGGCCGTACGGCCCGAACTGCCGTACCTGATCGAGCCGCAGCACGCCGACGTCGTCAACGCCGCGCTGCATCTGCGCCGCCCGCTGCTCGTCACGGGACCGGCCGGCACCGGCAAGTCGTCGCTGGCCCGGGCCGTGGCGCACGAGCTGAACCTGGGCGAGCTGCTGCGCTGGCCCATCAACAGCCGCTCCACCGTGCGCGAGGCCCTCTACCAGTACGACGCGATCGGGCGCCTGCGCGAGACGACGCTCAGCCGCGACCGGGGTGAACGCGAGCCGTCCATCGGCACGTTCATCCGGCTCGGCCCGCTCGGCACCGCGCTGGTCCCCTCCGCCGTACCGCGCGCCCTGCTGGTCGACGAGATGGACAAGGGCGACGTCGACCTGCCCAACGATCTGCTCACCGTCTTCGAGGAGGGCGTCTTCGACATCCCCGAACTCACCCGGCTGCCCGAGGACATCGCCGACGTGGACGTGCAGACCGCCGACCACCGGGGCACCGTCCGGGTGCACCAGGGGCGCATCCAGTGCGCCGAGTTCCCCGTGGTCGTCATCACCAGCAATGGCGAGCGCGACTTCCCGCCCGCGTTCCTGCGCCGCTGCGTCCGCCTCGACCTGCCGGTGCCCGACGAGGAGCGGCTGCGCGCCATCGTCGCCGCGCACCTCGGCGCGGACGCGCTGCGGCAGGCGGACGACCTGCTGGAGGCGTTCCTGCGCCGCCGCGCCCCCGGCGAACTCGCCACCGACCAGCTGCTGAACGCCGTCTTCCTGCGCGCCGGCGGCGTCGACCTGAACGCGGAGGGTCTCCTGGACGCCGTACTGCACCAGCTCACCGGGGCCATGTGACATGGCGGGCGGCGGTGACCGGCTCGCCGAGGCACTGCGGGTGCTGGGCGCGTGCGGGCAGGACCTGGACGCGGACCAGGTCCTCGACGTGCTCTGGCTCGCCCGCCGGCTGCCCGCCACGGACGCCGCACCGCTGAACCGGGGCCTGCGCGCCGCCCAAGAACCCCCGCCGCGGCCCGCCGCCCCCGAACCCGACGAGCAGCCCCCGCCGCAGTCCGCGCCGGAGCCCGACGACCCGGATCTGCCCGACCTGACCGCACCCTCCCTGTACGCGTCGGCCCGCCAGACACCGGCACCCGAGGTACGGCTGCGGGGACCCGAGCGCGAGCGGGAGCCACGCAGGGCGCTGCCCGTGCGGGTCCCCGAGGGCAAGGCGCTGAGCGACGAGCTCGAACTGGGCCGCGCGTTACGGCCGTTGCGCCGCCGCCTGGCCAGCAGGCACCGCCTGGAGATCGACGAGGAGCGCACCGCGACCGAGCTCGCCGAGACCCGGCTGCCCGACGTGGTGCAGCGGCCCGTGCAGGAGCGCTGGCTGAACCTCGTGCTGCTCGTCGACGACGGCCTGTCGATGCTGCTGTGGCACCGGCTGGGCGCCGAACTGCGCACCCTGCTCGAACGGTTGGGGGCCTTCGCCACCACCCGCGTGCTCGGTCTCGACACCCGCGCCGCCCGCGAACCGCGGCTGCGCGCACGGCCTTTCCAGCACGACAGCGTCCAGGTGCCGCTGAGCACGGTCAAGGACCCCTCGGGCCGCACCCTCGTGCTGGTCGTCAGCGACGGCATGGGCGCCGCCTGGCGGCACGGCACGATGCACGAACTCCTGTCCGCGTGGGCCGCCCGGGGTCCCGTAGCGCTGCTGCACACCCTGCCGCCCGAGATGTGGGAGGCGTCCGGCATCCACGCCGAACGCTGGCAGGCCACCACCCGGCGGGTCGGCGGCGCCAACACCTCCTGGGAGATCACCGACCGGGTGCTGCCGCCCGAGCTGGCCCGCTTCGACGGCGTACCGGTACCGGTCCTGGAGCCGACACCCGGCGCGCTGCGGGACTGGGCGCATCTGCTCGCCTCCCCCGGCGCCACCATGGAACTCCCGCTGCTCGCCCGCCCCAGCCGGTACGCGGCCGTCGCCGCCTCCCGCGATCTGAGCAGCGCCCAGCACTTCCGCGACGCGGCCACTCCGGAGGCATACCGGCTCGCGGCCCATCTGGCGGCCGTCTCACCGCTGTCGGTGCCGGTGATGCGGCTCGTCCAGACGGCGGTGCCGTGGCCGGCCCGCACCTCGCATCTCGCGGAGGTGTTCCTCGGCGGCCTCATCCGGCCCCGGCCCGCGCCCGTGCCGGGGCCGCTGCCCGCCAAGCACCTCATCTTCGACTTCTCCGACGAGTCCAAGTCGGTCCTCCTCGACGCGGTCCCCCAGGCCGAACTCCTCAGGACCGGCCGCAGCATCGGCCGCCGCCTGGAACAACTCGCGGGCAACTCCCCCGACTTCCCCGCCTGGCTGGCCCACCCGGACGGCAGCGCCCAACTCCCCGGCTCCCACCGCCCGTTCACCAGCGTCGAGCGGCGGCTGCTGACCCGCTTCGGCGTCTCGGTCGAGTCGGCCCCCACCGGCCTCGACGCCGGTGAACAGGCGGCGCCCGTCGTCGCCGCGGACGACTGGGAGCCGCTGACGGACGACGATCCCCGCGAGCTGGGACCGTACACGCTGGTGGGGCGGCGCAGGGGACGCCGGACGGTGGTGTACCGGGGTGTCGTCGCGGACGGCGCGGTGGGCCGCGAGACGGTCGTGGTGCGCGTACCGCGCCCTGATCTCCCCACGGTCAACGCCCAGTTGATCGAGGTGGAGGCCGAGGTGCTCACCCGGCTGAACGGGCAGTACGCGCCCGCCCTGCTCGGCACGGCGCTCGACCAGAGCCCGCCCTGGCTCGCGATGGCGCCCATCGCCGACGCCGACGCCCCCGGCGCCCAGCCGCCGCGCCTCTCGGAGCTCTTCAGCAGGGCTCTGCTCGACGGCACAGCCCCGTTCGACAAGATCGCCGGACTGCTCGTCGCCTGGTATCTGGCGAGCGCCCTCGCCGTCTGTCACGTCAACGGGCTCGTCCTCGCGGACTTCAATGCCGACAGCGTCTTCGTGCTGCGGCGCTCCGTGGTCCTCGGGGACCTGTCGGACTGCGTCGTCGACGGGCGCTACCTGGGCACGGGCCCCGTCCCGACCGCCGAGGACAATGTGCGCTCCCTGGGCGAGATGCTCCAGATCGTCAGCACCAAGGCCGGCTGGGAGGTACCGGGTCTCCCCGAGGGCATGCACATGTGGCAGAGCGAAACCTGGGAGCAACTGCGGCTGCTCGTGCTCCGCTGCCTGGACCCGGATCCGGAACAGCGCCCCACGGCGGGCGAGGTCGCCGGGGTCCTGGCGCGGTACATCGCCATGGCCCGGGCGTCGAAGGACACCGCGGAACCACAGGCCAGGACCCCGGTCCACGCCCTGCCGGAGGTACCGCTCACCCTGCCCCCGGCCGACGCGCGCCCCACCGGCCGGCACCGACTGCCCCGCTTCCGCATCGGCGACCGCGAGGCCCGTCTGGCGCGGCTGTGCGCACCGCTGCGCCGCAGCCGCCGCATCACCCTCATGGGCGCCGACCACTACAGCGGACGGGCCACGACCACGATGGTCCTCGGCTCCCTGCTCGCCGCCGTCCGCGCCGAACCCGTACTGGCCCTCGACGGGGCGCCCTCGGAGGGAGCCCTCGGCTCCTTCCTGGCCACCCGCGGCGAGGCCACGCTGCGCGACCTCGCGGCCCTGCCGCCCGACGCCTCGTACGACGACATCAGCGCCCGCACCACGCGCCTGGACTCGGGCCTCGAAGTGATCGCGCACCACGCCGGCCACTTCAACTCCAGCCCCGTGCACGCCCAGGAGTACGCCCGCGTACTGGCCCAGACGGCGCCGTACTACCCCTTCGTCCTCACCGACTGGTCACCCGTGCGGGTCGACCCGTCCGCCGAGGTCGCGCTGACGCACACGGACCGGCTGATCCTGTGCTGCGGAACCACCGACTGGTTCCTGGACGCGGCGGCCCGGATGCTCGCGAAGGTGCACGACGCGGGTCACGGCAGGCTCGCCGACGAGGCGATCGTGGTGGCCACGGACATCGAGGGCACCCGAAACCGGGTCCTGCCCACCGAATTCTCCGTGCGTCTTGGCAACGCCACCTCCCCGGCGGTGGTCGTCGTCCCCTTCGACCCCTCACTGCGCTCGCCCGGATTCCGCGAGTTGAGCCGACTGCGGGCGGCGACGACACGGGCGTTCCTGGACCTGGCGGAGCTGGTCGTCGAGGACGAAACGCACTGATGCCCGGGCGGTTCCCACCGCCCGGGCATCAGCTCGACGATTACGTGACTCAGATGAGGCCGAGGGCGCGAACGGCCTCGCGCTCCTCCTCGAGCTCCTTCACCGACGTGTCGATGCGGGCGCGGGAGAACTCGTTGATGTCCAGGCCCTGGACGATCTCGTACTGGCCGTCCTTGGTGGTGACGGGGAAGGAGGAGATGAGCCCCTCCGGAACGCCGTACGAACCGTCCGACGGGATACCCATCGACGTCCAGTCGCCGTCCGCCGTGCCGTTGACCCAGGTGTAGACGTGGTCGATGGCGGCGTTGGCGGCCGACGCGGCGGAGGACGCGCCACGGGCCTCGATGATCGCGGCGCCGCGCTTGGCGACGGTCGGGATGAAGTCCTCGGCGAGCCACTTCTCGTCGTTCACGGTCTCGGCGGCGTTCTTGCCGGCGACCGTGGCGTGGAAGATGTCCGGGTACTGGGTGGCGGAGTGGTTGCCCCAGATGGTGAGGCGCTTGATGTCCGCGACCGTCGTGCCCGTCTTCTTCGCGAGCTGGGTCAGCGCGCGGTTGTGGTCCAGACGGGTCATGGCCGTGAAGCGCTCGGCCGGTACGTCCGGGGCGGCGGCCTGCGCGATCAGCGCGTTGGTGTTCGCCGGGTTGCCGACGACCAGGATCTTGACGTCGTCCGCGGCGTGGTCGTTGATGGCCTTGCCCTGCGGCTTGAAGATGCCGCCGTTGGCCTCCAGGAGGTCGCCGCGCTCCATGCCCTTGGTGCGGGGGCGGGCGCCGACGAGCAGACCGACGTTCGTGCCGTCGAAGGCGACGTTCGGGTCGTCCGTGATGTCGATGCCCTGAAGGAGCGGGAAGGCGCAGTCGTCGAGCTCCATGGCGGTGCCCTCGGCGGCCTTCAGCGCCGGCGTGATCTCCAGGAGGCGCAGCTTGACCGGCACGTCCGCGCCGAGCAGCTGGCCGGAGGCGATGCGGAAGAGCAGGGCGTAACCGATCTGGCCGGCCGCGCCGGTGACGGTGACGTTCACGGGAGTGCGGGTCATGGCGTTCTCCGTATGACAGCTGGCGGTGGGGCGTCCCTGCCCCGGGTGCAGGATCCCCGCCCACCGATCCTGGTGACCGGCGTCCGCCGCGATGATCGATCAGGGGTTCCGATGATCGATCTCTTGGCGTCAAGAGAGATCCGCCGTCAGGCTATCGCGCATCCGGGACCCCCGGCGTCCGGGTCCGTGTGGCCCACCCCACAGAACGCCCGGGAGGCGGCCGCCGGGCCCGGGAGAGGGGGCGGGGCGGCCGCCACTGGGGTACCGGGGTCACCGGATCCCGTGGGGGTACGGGGCGCCTGCCCCATCGCGGGGCGGGCAATCCCTGTCGGGGATGGTTTTTCACGCAGTGCCTCGCACCCCTTCAAGGGCGCGGGGCACTGCGCGACCAGCCCCCCACCCACCCGCGGCCAAAAGACAACCCAGGGGGTCTGGGGGCGCTGCATCCATCAGCGGCTCCGCCGCGGGCCCCAGGGACGATGGGGGTCCTCCCTGCTCTGGGGGTCCCTCCCAGGCCCTTAAGGCACTGGGGGAGAAGCCGAGAGCTTGGGGGAGGGCAGGGGCGGAGGGGGCGAGAAACTCTCCCACCCGCACCCCTCACCCACCCCACGCCGAACCGCTACTTCTACTTCGTGCAGCCCTTCTGGCCCGACTTCAGCGTCGCGCACGCCGTCGCGTCACCGGCGTCCTTGACCGCGACCATCGGCGTGTACGCGTCCGTGTCCGCGTCGACCGACCCGGTCTGCTTGGCCGCGCTGCCCGAGGACACCTCGACCTGGTCGCCGACCGCGGCCTGGGTGATACGGGCCCACGCGGCACCACAGGTCTTGCTGTAACGCACCTCGACGAGCGTCCTACCGACGGTGACACTGGTGGTGGTCTTGGCCAACTCGCCGCCGCAGCCCATGTTCTCCGGGTCCTTGCCGGTGCAGTCCGCGCCGCTGCACTTCACCCCGGCCGGCAGGTCGGGGTTGACACTGGCGGAGGTGGCGGGCGTCTTGGGCGTGTCGCCCGCGTTCTTCTTGTCCCCGCCGCTGGTGAGGTAGACGGCCACCGCGACCACCACGAGCGCGCCGACGATCCCCGCGAGGAACATCGTGAGCCGCCGCCCCCGCCGCGCCCGGTCCCCCGCGCCCGCGGCACCGGGCCGGGCGTCCTGCGGCGGCCCCCCGGCGGGACCCCCCGCCGGCCGGGCCGGTCCGGCCGGCGCCGAGGGACCGAACTGCCCCGCCCCGTCGGACGGCGTGGCGACAGCCCCCCAACTGCCACCGCGCCCCGCCCCACCGGACGCGGACCCGCCGGACGAAGACCCACCGGACGACGAGCCGCCGGACGACGAGCCGCCATAGCCTGACCCGCCGCGCGAGCCGGCCCCGTGCCCCGAAGCCCCGTACGAGGACGACTCCCCGGCGTCCGGACCGGACGGCTGTGACGGCACGGACGGAACGGACGGCGGCACCGTCGGCGCCACGCCCGCGGGCCCGGCGATCCCGGGCGTCGCGGTCGCGCTGCCGCCCTTGCGCGCGGCCTGCTGGCCGTTGCTCCCCTTCGCCGGAGTCGGTCCGAACTCCCCGAGCGCGGCGCGCGCCTGGGAGATCCGGATCGCCTCCATCGTCATGTCGTGGCGCATCTCCGAGCGGCTCCAGGCGCGCTCGGCCAGCTCCCACATGGTCGTCAGATGGATGGGGTTGGTCCCGGTCACCTCGGCGAGCGCGACGATCGCGCCCTTGGGCGCGAGGAGCCGGCCGTTGAGGTAACGCTCCCAGGACGTCTTGCTGTAGCCCGTGCGGTCGGCCACGGCGGCGATGCTCAGCCCGCTCCGGTCGACGAGCCGGCGCAACTGGCTGGCGAACTCCCTGACCTGCGGATCGAGTTCATCCGGCAAGGCCCTCCAACGAGGCATTGCTTCCCCCCTCTTTCCCCCGTACGTGCACAACTGTTCCCCCGCGCGTGGCGCCCTCGGCCGAGTCCCCGTTCTGGCTACCCACAGGGATGCGCTCGGTCAGGATCTCAGTTCCCGGGGTGGGGGCGCACGGGAGCATTCGGGCTGGGGCATGCACCGTTGCACGCCCATTGGACTGCGGTCCAGTGTCCCACCGGCATCTTGTGCGACCGGTCGAACCCCCGGGCTCCGCACGGGACCTCCCGGACCGTCCCGATTGGCCACGTTAACCCAGCTGTTGTGATGGATCAGTGCAAATCCTTGAACTTGTCAAGACATCGACACAACGAGAACACAGGTGTGACCTCAGGAGCCACGGGAGCGACCAGCTCACCCGAGGGTGACGGCACCGGCCAGGGCGACGAGGAGGAGAGCGAGCAGGAGCAGGGCGGCGTAGAGCGGCAGGCGGCCCGCGGCGGGCCCGGACGACGGCGCGTCGGGCGGCGCGTCCCACCACGGAAGCGTGGGGTCGTCCTCGTACGCGCCGGGGACGGCGCCGCCCACAGACGGACCGTCTGCCCCGAGCCCGCCCGCGGACGGACCGTCGAGCACGGGACCACCCGCGGACGGACCGTCGAGCACGGGACCACCCGCGGCCGAACCGCCGGACACCGGGCCGGCAGTCACCGGCACCCGGGGCCAGGCCTGCACCGCCAGCTCCCAGCGCACGCCGAAGCGTTCGGCGTCCTCGACCGAGAGACCCGCGACCCGGCACAGCGCGACGACGGCCTGGCGGGGCGGCGGCTGGGTCGCGTTGAGGTAGCGCTGCCAGGAGGACTTGCTGTACGCGGTGCGCGCGCCCAGGGCGACCAGGCTGAGGCCGGTGCGGTCCTTGAGCTGCCGCAAGTGCTCGACGAAGTGGCGTACCTCCGGCGGAAGTCGCTCTGGCAGCGGCTGCCAGGAACTCATCGCTGACCTCCCTCGGCGTTCCCTGAGCGAGGGACGACACCGGGCGGCGGACGGTTCCCGTGCACGGTCGGCGGCGCCATGGGCGGACGGTTGAGCGGTCGGCGGCGCGGAGGGTTGAGCGGCCGGTTGAGCTGTCCGCGGCGCCGACGGTTGACCGGTCGGCGCGCAGGCGGACCGGCTCGATCGGCAGCCGCATCGCGGCCGGTTCCCGGCGCACGGCACGGACCCCGTACCGGAATGGTCACTTCCGTGCCACAGCGAACTGCCAGCTGTTGAACAGCCTGTTCCCGTGCACAAGTGTTGTCTCCAGGCGGAACACCCGCCCGGTCGCGGCCCGTCCTTACTCGGGGGAGAGGACGGGCCGCGGTCATGCCGTCCTCAACGGCGCCCAGCCGCGCGGCCGGACCAGCCCCGTCTCGTACGCGACCACCACCGCCTGCGCCCTGCTGTCCAGGTCGAGCTTGGTCATGTGTGGTTGAGGTGAGTCCTGACGGTGGCCTCGATGACACGGTGGCCCGCACCCCCCGGGGGGAGGCGCGGGCCACCGTCATGCACGAGGGTCAGCGGACCGTGAAGTGCAACGTGTCGTCCAGGAACGGGATCTCCAGCCACGGGTTCGGCTGCGCCATCATCGCGAGCAGCACGATGGCCCCGCCGAGCACGCCGTACGTGAGCATGTCCGTGAAGCGGGAGCGGACCGCCAGCATGCCCACGCTCGGCAGCATCCAGCGCATCACCGCGCCCGCAAGCAGCGCGGCGCCGATCAGGATCGTGCCGAACCGGAACACGTCGAACGCGGTCAGCAGCAGACCGAGCCCGACGGCCGACAGCACGGCGAGGATCGGCCACTGACGCGCGGGCGCCGGGGCGTCCCCGGGCGCCGCCCGGCCACCGCCCTCGGGCCGCGCGGTGTCCCGGGTGATCCGCGGGAAGCGCCGCGTGGTGCGCCGCGGCTTCCCCTCGGCGTCGGGGGCGCTGACGGCATCGCAGACGGCCGCTTCGGCATCCCGCAGGGCCGACTCGGCGTCGGCGGTCTGCGCGCCCCGCGCCTCGCCGGCCCGCGCCTCACTGTCCTTGGGCCTGCCCTCAGCCGGCACTGCGCTCCGCCGCTTCCACCACGTTGACGAGCAGCTGGGCGCGGGTCATCGGGCCGACGCCGCCCGGGTTCGGGGAGATCCAGGCCGCGACCTCGGCGACGTCCGGGTGGACGTCACCGACGATCTTGCCCTCGGCGCTGCGCGAGACACCGACGTCGAGGACGGCGGCGCCCGGCTTCACGTCCTCGGCCCGGATCAGGTGCGCGGAGCCCGCCGCGGCGACGATGATGTCGGCGCGCTTCAGGTGGGCGGAGAGATCACGGGTGCCGGTGTGACACTGGGTGACCGTGGCGTTCTCGCTGCGCCGCGTCAGCAGCAGCGGCATCGGGCGCCCGATGGTCACGCCGCGGCCGACGACCACGACCTCGGCGCCCTTGATCTCCACGCCGTAGCGGCGCAGGAGGGTGAGGACGCCGTTCGGGGTGCAGGGCAGCGGGGCCGGCTCGTTCAGCACGAGACGGCCGAGGTTCATCGGGTGCAGGCCGTCCGCGTCCTTGTCCGGGTCCATCAGCTCCAGGATGCGGTTCTCGTCGATGCCCTTGGGGAGCGGCAGCTGGACGATGTAGCCGGTGCAGGCGGGGTCCTCGTTCAGCTCGTGGACCACCGCCTCGATCTCCTCCTGCGTGGCGGTCGCGGGCAGTTCACGCTGGATGGAGGCGATGCCGACCTGGGCGCAGTCGCGGTGCTTGCCCGCGACGTACTTCTGGCTGCCGGGGTCGTCCCCGACCAGGATCGTCCCGAGGCCGGGCGTGACGCCCTTCTCCTTCAGGGCCGCCACGCGGGCGGTCAGATCGGACTTGATCGCGGCTGCGGTGGCCTTGCCATCGAGAATCTGGGCGGTCATGCCCCCATCCTCCCGGATGACCCGCTCCCGGTTCCAATCCGGGCACCCGACGGCCGTCCGGCGCCGCTCCGAGGCCCGTCACGGCACCGTTTCGACCGTATCCCGCCATGATCACCGATGTTGCACTTGCACAACACATAAGGAATGCGGCTGGACAAGTAAGAGTCGGCTAAAGAACGATGAGCAGACAGTGCCGCGGGCAGTACCGGGGGGACGGACCGCTCTGTAGAAATTCCTCCGAACCGTGCCGCGCGTCGTCCCCGCACCAGGCAACGGAGGAAAACCCGCCATGAGTTTCGGCGACCCGAACAACCCTTACGGGCAGCCGCCCCAGCAGCCCCCCGCCGCCCCGCCGGCCGCTCCCGGCTACGGCTACCCGCAGGCTCCGCCCGGCGTACCCCCGCAGGGCTACGGCTACCCGCAGCAGCCGGCGTACCCCGGCTACCCGGGCGGCAACCAGATGCTTCCGCAGTCGATGCCGGGGCTTCTGGTCACGGCTCGCGTCTTCCTGTTCATCATCTCCGCGGTGCAGATCCTCGCGGCGCTGGGCTGGTTCTACGTCGCCGCCATCGCCAACGACGTCTCGGACGCGGCGGACAGCTACAGCTCGTCGTCCGACGACCCGTTCGGCGCGTTCAGTGACGGTGCCGACATCGCCACGGGCGTCCTCGTGATCATCGCGCTGATCGCGGCGGGTCTGGCGACCCTCTCGATCACACTGGGCGTGAAGTTCAGCAAGGGCGGTCAGGGCATCCGCATCACCACCGTCATCTACGGCGCGCTCGGGGGGATCGTCGGCCTGATCATGCTGTTCGTCGGCCTGGACTCCGGGATGGCCTCCGCGGTCATCTTCCCGCTGATCTGGGTGGTGTTCGCCGTCATCATCACGGCGGCTCCGGTCACGGCCAGCGGTACGGCCTGGTTCGCGCGCCCGCGTTACTGAAGTCGCCCGCGTTACTGAAGTGAACACCGGCGCCGCCGGAACAACCTCGCGGCACCGAACAGCCCGGCGTCACTGAACAGTTCACGCCATTCACTCCGAGGGCCGTGTCTCACCCTGCACAAGGGGGGACACGGCCCTGGTGCGTCTGTCTACCCTGAATCCCGTAGCCGCGTGCACGGGGAGACGCACCTTGTACAGCATCATCGTGGTACCTCCGCCGACCACGGAGGGCGAACCCGACACCCCCCAGTTCCGCCTCGCTCCCGGCGAGCGCCTCACCTTCGGCCGGTCCGCGGCCGACAACGACCTGGCGATCGCGCACGAGGGCGTCTCGCGCGCGGCCGGCGAGATCACCGCGCACGGCGCCTTCTGGATCCTGAGCAACCTCTCCGCGCACCAGACGTACGTCGTCGAGAATCCGGAGGGCGCGGGCGAGCACATCAAGGTCGGCCCCGGGCGCCTGGACGCGCCCGTCCCCTTCGAGTTCTCCCGGATCGTGCTGCCCGCGGCCGGCGACCTGCTGCCGATCGAGGTGTGGGCGCCCCGCCACGACTACCTGCGCTCCCCCGGCGGCCTCGACGGCGCGACGACCGCCCCCGCCTTCTCCGTCGACCGCACCAAGCGGTACTTCGCGGTCCTCGCCGCCCTGTGCGAGCCCCGCCTGCGCGGCGCACCGCACGCCCCGCTCCCCACGGTCGACCAGGTCGTGCACCGGCTGCGCCCCCTGTGGCCGTCCGCCAGCCGCACCACCGTGCAGTGGAACATCGACTACCTGGCCGTGAAGCTGCGCCTCAAGCCCGGCCCCGACACGGCGGACACGGGCCCTCGCCTCAACGGCAAGAAGGAGTCCCTGGTCTCCCTGGCGCTCCGCTTCGACCTCGTACGCGAGGACGATCTGGTCGTCCTCGCGACGCCGCTGCCCCGGGCCGCCCCGTGAGCGATCCCTACGCGGTGCCGGTCCCCAAGGGCTACCGGGTGGGCCGTTGGGAGGTGCGCGAGCCGATCGCCACGGGCGCCTTCGGGAGCGTGTACGCGGCACGGCGGGCCGCTCCGTGCGACGACCTCCCCACCACCGCCGCCCTCAAGTTCCTGCCCACCGGCACCCACACCCCCCGCCAGCTCACCCACCTGCGCGAACTGGCCGAGCGGGAGCTGGAGTTGCTCGGCCGACTGCGCTCGGCGCCCCGGCTGATCCGGCTGTACGAGACCCTCACCGTCGACGACCCGGCCCGCCCCGAACTCGACGGTGCCACCGTCCTCGTACTGGAGAAGGCGGAAGGCTCCCTTGCCGCCCTGCTGTCCCGGGCGCCGCGCCCCGCGGCCGGTCCGGCGCTGCTCGCGCAGATCTGCGCGGGACTTTCCCAGCTGCACCGGGCGGGCTGGGTGCACGGAGACCTCAAACCGGCCAACGTGCTGCTGATGAAGGACGGTTCGGCCCGGCTCGCCGACTTCAACATGGCCGCCGAGATGGAGGGCACCCACGCGTACACGCCCGCCTTCTCCACCCCCGACTACACCCCGCCCGAACTCCTCTGGTCCGAGATCGGCGAACGCGGCCGCCGCATCAGACCGTCGGCCGACATCTGGGCCTTCGGCGTCCTGGCCCACCTCGTGCTCACCGACTCCTACCCCCTGCCCGGCGGCACCCCCTCGGCCCGCCGGGACGCGGCGGTCGCCTACGCACGCGGCACCGACGAGCTGCGCCTCTCGCCCCAACTGCCGGACGCGTGGCGGGAGATCGTACGGGACTGTCTGGCCCGTACGCACCAGGAGCGGGTCACCGGAGAGGCGCTCCTGCGGCGGGTGGAGGCGGCCGCCGGAACGACCCGCTCGGCGCGTGCCCCGCGACGGCCCGTACGCGGTGGCCGGGCCGTCCTGGGCGCGGTGGCCGGGGTGGTCGCGGTGGCCGCGCTCGCGTACGGGATCAGTGCGATCGCGAACGACGGCAGCGACCGGCAGGGCGCCGACGCGAAGAGCACGACCAAGGTGAGCGCCGCGCGGTACGGCGCCTCCGAACTCCGTACGGACAAGGGCATTCCCGTCGCGTACCGCGCGCTGATCGTCGACTCGGCGCACGACTGTGTGCAGGCCGCGGTCACGCCAGGGCTGATCGCCGCGATGCTGAAGGCCGAGAGCAACTTCGACGCCCATCTCTCCGATCCCGCCATGGACGAGTACGGGATCGCCCGCTGGACCCCGCGCGTACTGCGCTACTACCTCCGCTCCGACGGACAGCCGACGCCGGAGATCCCCAAGCCCCCCTTCACGCCCGCCCAGTCCATCCCGGCCATGAGCCGCTATCTGTGCGCGATCGTGCCGCGGCTCAAGCCGGGCCTGGACGGCGACCAGCAGGTGCTGATCGCCGCCGCGTACCGGACCTCGTACGGAAAAGTGAACGACGCGGGCGGGGTTCCCCCGAAGTACCGCACCTACGCCGACCGCGTCGCTCACTACCTCAAGGAGTACACCCCGCCCGGGAAGAAGTGACCCTGAGAGTTCCGAGGTACCGCTCGCCGGGCTGCGTCGCCACCGTGGTCGTGTCCACCAACGGGGGTGGCACAACGGAGGGACACGCACCATGAAGCGCACACTCGCCTCGCTCGGCGCGGCCGCGGTGCTCGCGGCGGGCGCCATCGCCCTGACGCCGGCGAGCGCGTCGGCCGCGTCCGGCTGCTGGGGGGACGCCGGGCAGAAGACGACCCCGTGGGGCGCGACGTACGCGGCGCGCTACTGCCACAACTACCTGGGCGACTACGTCGGTTACGACACCGGGGACACCGGCTACCTCTACGCGGGCGACAACTGGTTCCTGTGCCAGATCAAGGACGTCGAGAACGCCCCGGTGGGCGACGCCAAGAACAACTGGTGGCTGCTCACCCAGGGCGATGTCGCCTACTCCGACGGCGGCTGGGGCTGGTTCCCCGCGAACAAGGTGTCGGGCGGCAACAACTACGAGCCGATCCCGGGCCTGCCCACCTGCTGACGCGACGGCGGCGGCCTCCGGCTCCCTCGGGGGAGGGCCGGAGGCCGCCGTCATGACCGCGGGGTCGAGGTCAGTGGAAGAAGTGCCGCGTCCCCGTGAAGTACATCGTGATGCCCGCCTTCTTCGCGGCCTCCACGACCAGCTCGTCACGGACCGAACCGCCGGGCTGGACCACGGCCTTGACGCCCGCCTCGGCGAGGATCTCCAGGCCGTCGGGGAAGGGGAAGAAGGCGTCCGAGGCGGCGTACGAGTCGCGGGCCCGCTCGGCGCCCGCCCGCTCCACCGCGAGCTTCGCGGAGTCGACGCGGTTGACCTGGCCCATGCCGACGCCGACCGAGGCACCGTCCTTGGCGAGCAGGATCGCGTTGGACTTCACCGCGCGGCAGGCCCGCCAGGCGAAGGCCAGCTCGTCGAGCTCGCCCTCGTTCAGGGGCTCGCCGGTGGCGAGGGTCCAGCTGTGCGGGTTGTCGCCGTCGGCCTGGAGGCGGTCGGTGACCTGGAGCAGCGCGCCGCCGTCGATCTGCTTGACCTCGGTCGGGTTGGCGGGCGCCTTGTGGGCGCGCAGCACCCGGATGTTCTTCTTCTTGGTGAGGGCTTCGAGGGCGCCGTCCTCGTACTCGGGCGCCACGATCACCTCGGTGAAGATCTCGGCGACCTGCTCCGCCATCTCCTTCGTCACCGGCCGGTTGACGGCGATGACACCGCCGAACGCGGACAGCGGGTCACAGGCGTGCGCCTTGCGGTGCGCCTCGGCGACGTTCGAGGCGACCGCGATACCGCACGGGTTGGCGTGCTTGATGATCGCGACGCAGGGGTCCTCGTGGTCGTACGCGGCACGGCGCGCGGCATCCGTGTCCGTGTAGTTGTTGTACGACATCTCCTTGCCGTGCAGCTGCTCGGCCTCGGCGAGACCGCCCGTGCCGTCGACGTAGAGCGCGGCACCCTGGTGCGGGTTCTCGCCGTAGCGGAGGGTGTTCTTGCGCTCGTACGTCGCGCCCAGGAAGTCGGGGAAGCCGCTGTCGTCGACGGCCGCGTAGTCGTCGGCGAACCAGGAGGCGACGGCCACGTCGTACGAGGCGGTGTGCTGGAAGGCCTCGGCGGCGAGCCGCTTACGGGTGCGGAGGTCGAAGCCCCCGTCCTTCACCGCGGCGAGGACGTCGCCGTAGCGCGCCGGGCTGGTGACGACGGCGACGGACGGGTGGTTCTTGGCGGCGGCGCGGACCATCGAGGGCCCACCGATGTCGATCTGCTCGACGCACTCGTCGGGCGTCGCGCCCGAGGCGACGGTCTCCCGGAACGGGTAGAGGTTGACGACGACGAGGTCGAACGGCTCGACACCGAGCTCTTCCAGCTGGCGGCGGTGATCGGGCAGCCGCAGGTCGGCGAGGATGCCCGCGTGGACCTTCGGGTGCAGGGTCTTGACGCGGCCGTCCAGGCACTCGGGGAAGCCGGTCAGCTCCTCGACCTTGGTGACGGGGACGCCGGCGGCGGCGATACGGGCGGCCGTGGAGCCTGTCGACACCAGCTCGACACCGGCTTCGTGCAGCCCGCGCGCGAGCTCTTCGAGCCCGGTCTTGTCATAGACGCTGACGAGCGCCCGGCGAAGGGGCCGCTTGTTGCTCTCGGCGGTCACTGGATAACTACCTTTCGTCCCTCAATGCGATAGCCGTTGCGGGCGATCCGCCCCACGACATCGACGAGCAGCCTTCGCTCGACTTCTTTGATGCGCTCGTGCAGAGCGCTCTCGTCGTCCTCGTCCCGGACCTCCACCACGCCCTGAGCGATGATCGGTCCGGTGTCGACGCCGTCGTCGACGAAGTGGACGGTGCATCCGGTGACCTTCGCGCCGTACGCGAGCGCGTCACGTACGCCGTGGGCCCCCGGGAAACTGGGCAGCAGGGCGGGATGCGTGTTGACGAACCGCCCCCCGTACCTGGCGAGGAATTCCTTCCCCACGATCTTCATGAACCCGGCGGAGACGACGAGATCGGGCTCGAAGGCGGCCGTCGCCTCGGTCAGGGCCGCGTCCCATTCGTCGCGAGTGTCATAGTCCTTGACTCGACGGACGAAGGTGGGCAGCCCGGCCCGCTCGGCCCGCGCAAGCCCCTCGATCCCGTCCCGATCGGCCCCGACGGCCACGATCTCGGCCCCATAGGCCTCGACGCCATGGGTCGCGATGGCATCGAGCAGTGCCTGCAGATTCGTGCCTGATCCGGAGACCAGCACGACGAGGCGCTTGGCCTTGGCCACGACGGGGCCCTTTCTCGGGGGAGCGTTTGTACGGTCGTACGAATGCTTCGCGCCCCCGGATACGGGGAAGTCTACGAAGCGGCCGACCGTCAGCAACGATACCGGCACACCGGGCGGCCCCCATGGGACGGGGGCGTGGCCGGAAGGTAGCGTCTGGGGAGGATCCACCCGGGAACACCCACCACCACGGGGGAACGCCCTGCGCACGCGGGACGTTGACCTGTGACGGGCATGAACGCTCTGGGCGCGGGCCCGGGGCGGGATCGTCTGGGGTTACGGGCCTTGGGCAGGCACGCTCGGGGCGCGGACTTTGGACGGGATTGTCCAGGGTTACGGGCCTGGGGCACGCTCGCTCGGGGCGCGAGCCCGGGGCGGGATCGTCTGGGGTTACGAGCCTTGGGCAGGCACGCTCAGGGCGCGAGCCTGGGGTACGAACTCGGGGCGCGACCCCGGGGTACGACGCTCAGGGTGCGAGCCCGGGGTACGAACTCGGGTGCGAGCCCGGGGCAGGACGCTCAGGGTGCGAGCCCGGGGTACGAAACTCGGGGCGCGAGCCCGGGGTGAAGAAGCTCGGGGCGCGCGTCGCGAGCACGATGCTGTGTGGACACACCGCCCGCCAGAACCACCAAGGGGAAGACGCACACCTGATGCCGGACCGCAGTCTCCGACTCCCTCCGCTCCTGCTGCGCGAGCAGCGCCCTTCGCCCACCCCGCCGCGGTCGAGCGGGGACGCGCCAGCGGGCGGGAACGGCTCCACAGGTGGACGCGGCCCCGCGGGCGGGAACAGCTCGGCGGGCGGCAATGGCTCCTCGGGGGGCCGGGGTACCGACGCTCCCCCGCCTGCCCCTCCCGCCTCTCCTCCGTCTCCGCCTTCCCCCTCCTCTCCCTCTTCTCCCTCGGACGACAATCCGTTCGCTCCGCCGCCGGAGGGGGCGCCCGACCGGCCGTGGCGGCCGAGGCGCCCCGCGCACGGGCAGGGCACGGACGAGGACGGTGGGTCCGGCCCGAGCGGGCAGTCCCCCTGGGGCAGCCAGTGGAGCGACCGGCAGCCCGGGCCGTCGACCGGCGGCGGTTTCGGTGACCGGCCAGGAGCACCGCAGGGGCAGGGCGGTCCGGAGGGGCCCGGCGGTGGTCCGGGCAGCGGCATGCGCTGGGACCCGACGGACCCGGCTCAGCGCCGCGCGCGCTACGCCCTGCTCTCCGGCATGTGGGCGTTCTTCTTCGCCCTGTTCAGCTGGCCGTACGTGGCGTTGCTGCTGGGCGCGCTCGCGCTGTACTGGGGCGGCAGCGCCCTGCGTGCCAAGCCCCGCACTCCGGACCCGGACACTCCGGCGCCCGATCCGAACGCCCGCCCCCAGACGACTGCCGCGGTGAGCGGGATCGTCACCGCCTCCCTGGCCATCGTCATGGTCGCGGCCACCTTCACCGCGCAGCTGGTCTACAGCGACTACTACGCCTGTACGAACGACGCCCTCACCAACGCCGCAAAGCAGTCCTGCAACGACCTCCTCCCGAAGGAGCTCCGCGGCTTGCTGGGAACCCGCAGCTGACGTCCGTCGGCATCGGGGGTGTTTTTTCGCCCCCTCCGCCCCTACCCGTCCCATACCTGGGCCTCCGCCCCTGAACCCCGACAGGGGCTGCGCCCCCCTGCACCCCACCTCGGGGCTCCGCCCCCGTCCCCGCCGGGGCTGCGCCCCTGGACCCCTTGGGGCTCCGCCCCCGAAACACCTGCCCGGGGCTCCGCGCCCGCTACGGCGCTGCACCCCTGGGCGCCTGGGGCTCCGCCCCCTGGACCCCCGCTCCTCAGACGCCGGAGGGGCTGAATCTTTCGCCGCCCGGGACTGAGAACGCCACTCAGCCCGAGGCTGGGGAACTTTCGCTCCGGCCGGAGCTGAATCTTCGAGCTGCGGTTCGCACTTTCGGCGGCGGCCTCAAGCTTTCAGCCCAGGCCGAGCATCTTCAGCCCGTCCGGCGTTTGAGGACGAGCGCGTCAGCG
Source organism: Streptomyces sp. NPDC001530 (assembly GCF_042894545.1). Lineage (NCBI taxonomy): Bacteria > Bacillati > Actinomycetota > Actinomycetes > Kitasatosporales > Streptomycetaceae > Streptomyces > Streptomyces sp. NPDC001530. Next base: position 376,603 of record NZ_JBIAVS010000005.1, on the reverse strand, counting down.
CGATAGCGGGGGTCTGGGGGCGGCAGCCCCCAGGTACGGGACGGGTAGGGGCGGAGGGGGCGAAAAACCCACCCCAAGCCGATCTCAGGCAGAGTCCGTCGGTTCGGGAGGTGTGGACGCCTCCTTCAGCGCCGCCCAGCGGGCCTCACGAGACGTGTCCTCATGCCATGAGGGACCCACGGAGTCGGCGGGCAGGAAATCGTACGGCTCAAGGTGCTCAGAAGGCTCAAGCATGGAGTCCAGCACCGCAGCCGGGGCCCCGGCACCATCCGCCGACCCCGCCGACCCCGCCGACCCTGTCGGCCCCGTCGCCACCTCAGCTCCAGACCGCCTCGCCCGAGACAACCACAAGCCCACCGGCACCCGAAACCCCCACCCGAGCCACCCCCCAAGCCCACACCCAAGCCCACGCCCACGCCCACGCCCCGCCCCAGTTCCCACATCCCCCCGAGCCCGCCACCCCCGCACCCCCACCCCCACAGGCACCCCCACCACCCCCACCCACACCACAGCGGCACCCCCCACCTGCCACCACACCGGCCCGAAGTGGGCCAGAGCCGCCACCCCCAACGGCCCCCCGGCCAACGCGGCCAACAGCGCGAGCGCGACCCCGCACACCCCGGCGGCCACCGCAACGGCGGCAACGGTCCGCCCCCGGGACCAGACCACCCCCTGCCCCCCATCCCCCGGCACGGCCGCCGCCACCACGAACCACGCCACCGTCACCCCCGCGACCACCGGCACCACCCCACTCACCCAACTCACCGGCCCCCCGGCCCCCGGCACCGCCGCCAGCAGCGGAAACGCGGGGAGCAACGGCCCCGGCGAGGCCGCGGACAGCGGTCCCGCCACATGCCCGGCACCGAGGACGACCCCGGGCCCGAGCCCATACGCCGCCCCCCACACCGCCGCATTCGGCACGAGCGCGAGACACAACAACAGAACCGCGAACCGCCCCGACCACCCCTCGGTGAGCTGCAGAAACGAGTCCCGAGCCGTCCCCCCGTGCCACACCAGCGACGCCCCGACCAACAACGCCCCTCCCCCGACAAGCACCGCCACCCCACCCCCGGCCGCCCGCACCACACCCCCGAGGAACCGGGAAGCCTCCGGTGCCTCCGCTTCGGACAGCGCCACGAAGCGACGTACGCCGGAAAGAGGCAGCACACCGACAGCCCTGCGCACCCACGCCGGCAGCGGCCCCCGCGGACGCCCGTACGCCGTCCACACCCCCGCCCCGGCCGCACCCGCGGCAAGCAACGGCAGGCACACGGCAGTCCACACCCAGGACGGCCGCAACGCACCGCCCGACGCGTACAGCGCGGCGGCCGCGCCGACGGACAGATAGCCCACGACGACCCCGGCCCACGCCGTCCGCGGCGCCGCCTCGGAGTCGGCGGCGGCCGCGTCGCGCCCCGCCCGGTGCAACAGCCACACCGTCAGCACGAGAAGGAGCAGCGGCGTCACCCCCATCGGCATGGGCTGGCCCGACAACGTATCGGTGCGGACCAACTCCACGCCGTGCGCGAGGAGCCAGAGCGCCGCTGCCACGTGCAGCGCCCCACCGGGCCCGCTGTCGGGATACGGCGAGCTGATCCACAGCACCATGACGAGGACGGCGAACGAGCCGAGCCCGAGCCCCGCCGCGAGGGCGCCACCCAGGAGGCTGGCGGCCAGTCCGGGGGATCGGTCGCGCATCCGGGTGAGCAGGGGCGACAACGACAGCCTGCGATCGGTCATTTGGGTCACGCCCTCATGCTCCCAACGACACGCGCTTTCTCGGCGTAACAGGCGAACCCCGGATGTGTCGCTCAATATGCAGCTATGCACTTTTTCGTACGAAGGGGCAAGCTGTGGGGTCCGACATGACGCAGAGCCCTACGCCCGCACAGCCGACCCCGCAGCCGGCCTCACTGCCGACCCCCGAGGAGCGCCGCCGGCTGCGCGAGGCCAAGTCGTTGACCGAGGCCGAGGTCGCCGTCAGGGTGGGCGTCTCCCGCGAGACGGTGCGCTCATGGGAGACCGGCCGTACGACGCCGCGCGGCCGAAAAGGGGAAGCGTACGCAAAGCTGCTGACCGAGCCGGCGCCCGCGGAAGCCGAGCTGACCGCCCGTCATCAGCGCGCTGTTCCCGCACGGGTGGAGGCAGACGCGGTCACGTCACCCGAAGAGGCGCAGCCCTCCGAGGGCGCCGACCCCGTGCCCCCGGAACCGGCAACGGCGCTGACGCCCGCTCAGGCCTTCGACGCCCTCTACGCGTTCTGCGCTCCCGCCCTCGTACGGCAGACCTATCTGCTCACGGGGCGGCGCGAGCTGGCGCGCGAGTCCGTGGAGCGGGCCTTCCAACTGGCCTGGCACCGCTGGCCCGAGGTCGCCCTGGACCGGGATCCGGCCGGGTGGGTGCGTGCGACCGCGTACGAGTACGCGCTCTCCCCCTGGCACCGGATGCGTCCCCGGCACCGGCACCCGGAGGCGCCGCCCGCCGACGCCGCCGACCGTGCGCTGCTCGACGTACTCCTGAAGCTGCCGCCGGCGCACCGGCGCACGCTGCTGCTGTATGACGGGGTCGGGCTCGATCTGCCCGAAACCGCGGCCGAGACGGAGGCGAGCACGCCCGCGGCGGCCAAACGGCTGCTGCACGCGCGCGAAGCCGTCGCGGCGCGGCTGCCGGAGCTGGCGGTGCCGGAGGAACTGCACCAGCGGCTCGCCGAACTCGCCAGTACCGAGCGGCTGCGGGCGGCGAAGTCCCCCACGGTCCGCTGGGTCGGCGAACGCCGCGCCCGCCGCTGGACCCGCGCGGCCATCGCCTTCACGGCCCTCCTCATCGGCACCACGAGCCTGACCCTCCGTATGGCCCCCGACCACTACGAGCCCTCCCTGGCCCCAGGCGTAGCGGTCCACGGCCTCCCACCCCGAGCCGCCCTGGGCCCCCTCTCCCCATCCCAGCTGAAACTCCACGCCAAACTCAAGTCACAAACGGTAAGCGGCCCAGCACGGCTGGTCCCGGAGAGCCGCTAGCCACCGTTGGCGCTGTGCCCGATGCCTTGCAACCAAGTCCCGCCCCGGAAAACGCCGGTGGGCCCGCACCCCAGCAAGGGGTACGGGCCCACTCGACGTTCAGCCCAGCAGAGCGTCAGCCCGCAAGAAGCTCACGCGCAAGCTTCGCCGTCTCGGTCGGCGTCTTGCCGACCTTGACGCCGGCGGCCTCGAGGGCCTCCTTCTTCGCGGCGGCCGTACCGGAGGAGCCGGAGACGATGGCACCGGCGTGGCCCATGGTCTTGCCCTCGGGCGCGGTGAAGCCGGCGACGTAGCCGACGACCGGCTTCGTCACGTTCTTGGCGATGAAGTCCGCCGCACGCTCCTCGGCGTCGCCGCCGATCTCACCGATCATGACGATCAGGTCGGTGTCGGGGTCGGCCTCGAACGCGGCGAGCGCGTCGATGTGCGTCGTACCGATGATCGGGTCGCCACCGATGCCGACGGCGGACGAGAAGCCGATGTCACGGAGCTCGTACATCATCTGGTACGTCAGCGTGCCGGACTTCGAGACCAGGCCGATGCGGCCCGGCTTCGTGATGTCGCCCGGGATGATGCCGGCGTTGGACTGACCCGGGGTGATGAGACCGGGGCAGTTCGGGCCGATGATGCGGGTCTTGTTGCCCTTCGCCTTCGCGTACGCCCAGAAGGCGGCGGAGTCGTGGACGGCGATGCCCTCGGTGATGACGACCGCGAGGGGGATCTCCGCGTCGATCGCCTCGACGACGGCGGCCTTGGCGAAGGCCGGCGGCACGAAGAGGACGGACACGTTGGCGCCGGTCTTCTCCATGGCCTCGGCGACCGTGCCGAAGACCGGGATCTCGTGGCCGTCGATCTCGACGGACGTGCCCGCCTTGCGCGGGTTGACGCCGCCGACGATGTTCGTGCCGTCGGCCAGCATGAGCTTGGTGTGCTTCATGCCCGTGGCACCGGTCATGCCCTGGACGATGACCTTGCTGTCCTTGTTGAGGAAGATAGCCATGGCTTGGTGTTCCCTCGTCCCTTACTTGGCCGCGGCCAGCTCGGCGGCCTTGTCGGCCGCGCCGTCCATGGTGTCCACGCGCTGCACGAGCGGGTGGTTGGCGTCCGACAGGATCCTGCGACCCAGCTCGGCGTTGTTGCCGTCGAGGCGCACGACCAGCGGCTTGGTGACTTCCTCGCCCTTGTCGGCGAGCAGCTGCAGCGCCTGGACGATGCCGTTGGCGACCTCGTCACAGGCGGTGATGCCACCGAAGACGTTGACGAAGACGGACTTGACGTCCGGGTCGCCGAGGATGATCTCCAGGCCGTTCGCCATGACCGCGGCGGAGGCGCCGCCGCCGATGTCGAGGAAGTTGGCGGGCTTCACGCCACCGTGGTTCTCACCGGCGTACGCGACGACGTCGAGGGTGCTCATGACGAGACCCGCGCCGTTGCCGATGATGCCGACCTCGCCGTCGAGCTTGACGTAGTTGAGGTTCTTGGCCTTGGCGGCGGCCTCGAGCGGGTTGGCCGCCGCGTGGTCGACGAGCGCCTCGTGCTCCGGCTGGCGGAACTCGGCGTTCTCGTCCAGCGACACCTTGCCGTCGAGCGCGATGACGCGGCCGTCGGCGACCTTGGCGAGCGGGTTGACCTCGACGAGGAGGGCGTCCTCCTTGATGAAGGTGTCCCACAGCGTCACCAGGATCTCGGCGACCTGCTCGGCGACCTCGGCCGGGAACTTCGCCTGGGCGACGATCTCGCGGGCCTTCTCGATCGAGACGCCCTCATTGGCGTCGACCGGGACCTTGGCGAGAGCCTCGGGGTTCTCCTCCGCGACGACCTCGATCTCCACGCCGCCCTGGACGGACGCCATGGCGAGGAAGGTGCGGTTGGTGCGGTCGAGGAGGTACGAGACGTAGTACTCCTCGGCGATCTCGGGCGCGGTCTCGGCGATCATCACCTTGTGGACCGTGTGGCCCTTGATGTCCATGCCGAGGATGTCCGTCGCGCGGGCGACGGCCTCGTCCGGGGTGGCGGCGAGCTTCACGCCACCGGCCTTGCCACGGCCTCCGACCTTCACCTGGGCCTTGACGACGGACTTGCCGCCAAGACGCTCGGTCGCCTCGCGGGCTGCCTCAGGCGTGTCAATGACTTCACCGGCCAGCACCGGTACACCGTGCTTGGCGAAGAGGTCCCTCGCCTGGTACTCGAACAGGTCCACGCGCGTCCGTCCCTATCAGTGATCTCGCGGTTCGTTGGATGCGTGGGCGTGCCGCGAAGGGCAACGTGACGTCCGCTGTCACAAGGGTGGCGCACACGGTGTCCGAGCGCGCGGCATGTCCGTCTCGCAGGTTATCGCCGCTTGACGGGGGTCTCTAAATCGCAGATCACACCTGAGCGGTGATACCTGTCACAGAGCAGGGCCTCACCAGGCTGGGGTTTGCCTGGTGAGACCCCTTGAACAGCCCCGAAGGGGCCCAGGGAGGGTGGTCCCCACCCCAATGGGGACCACCCTCCCTATCCGCGGGGTTTCGGCCGGACGGACCGACGGCTTTCGGCCGTCCGGGTCCGTGGCCCCGCGGAGTCGGTCGGATGCCGTACGTCGACTTCGCCGGTCGCCGCCGTACGGCTGGGGGGTACGGCGTCCCGTCCAGGACGCCGCATGGGAGAGGGGGACGTCAGATGCTGTACGCGCCGTACTGCGCGTTCTGCACGTTCTGCGTGTAGTGCGCGCGATGTACGTCCTGCACGTAGCTCGGCGCGACCGACTCGCCCACGCCCTGGACACCGCTCACCGCGTGCCCGGCCAGCGGGCCGCCGGTCGCGCCGACGGTCCCGGTCACGTCCTGCGCGAGGGCACCGACCTGGCCGACGACACCGCCCGCGAAGGGCCGCACATCGCCCGCGACGCCGTACGCGAGCCCGGTGGCGCTGCCCTCGACCCCCGCCACGACCGGCTGCACGAGGTCGACGACCGGCTGCACCGCGCCGACCACACCCCCGGCGAAGGGCTGCACGTCGTCGGTGACGACACCCTGCGCGAACGGGGCGACCTGGCCGGTGACGCCGTACGCGAGCGTGCCCGCGTCACCCGCGACGCCGCCCGCGAAGGGCTGGACGTCGCCGTCCAAGCCGTACGCCAGCGCGCCCGCGTCCCCGACGGCCTGCCCGGCGACCGGGACGACGCCGTGCACGGCGGTGGCGGCGACGGGCGGCAGCACGGAGGCCGCGGTGTCGTCGACGACCTGACCGACCAGGCCTCCGGCGAACGGCTGTACGTCACCGACGGCGCCGTACGCCAGCGTGCTCGCGCCGCCCGTGACACCGTGCGCCAGGGCCGTCGCATGACCGGCGACGCCGTACGCCAGCGCGGTCGCGTCGCCCACGGCGCCGTACGCCAGTGGCGTGACGTTCCCGACTGCGTGGTCCACGACCGGGGTGACGCCCTGGACGGCACCGACGGCGACGGGCGGCAGGGCGGCGGCCGCGGTCTCGTCGACGACCGGGATCGCGATGCCCGTGGCGGTGCCGGCGGCGCCCTGGGCCGCGCCCTGGGCTCGAGCGGGCGCGCCGGTGACCGTCCGGCCCGCGGTCTTCTCCGCCGTGGCGACGGTCTGCTGGACCTTGCTCTGCGCGGCGGACGGCGCGGCCGCGGCGGTGCGCTGGGCGGCCGCGAGCTTGCTCTGCGCCCCGGCGAGGGCCTCCTCCAGCTCCGGCGCGAAGGCCCCGAGCGGCCCGAAGAGGTAGTCGATCTCGTCCTGCGGGGCACTGGCGTCGGCGACCGTCTCCTCGGCCTTGCCGGTGGTGTGCTCCGCGGTGGCGGCGACGGCGGCCTTCGCCTGCGAGAGGTGGGTGACGGAGGGGACCTTGGCGTCGACGTAGCGACGGGCGTGGTCGGCGGTCGTCGTGGCCGTGCCGGTGCTCTTCCTGGCCTGGGTGGTGGAGGTGGTGGAGGTGGCTGCGGCCCGACCAACCGTCGACTTCGCCTTCGCGGCGGTGTCCGAGACGGTCGAGGTGGCCCCGTCGACAGCCGCGCCGTCGGTGACGCCGGAGACCGTGCTCTGCACGTCGCTCGTCACGTCCCCGACGACGCCGTCGACGGTGTCGGTGACCGTGCCGACGGTGTCGGTCACGTCGACGCTCACGTCGGGAGCGGACAGGGACGACGAGGGCAGTTCGTCCGCGCTGGCGACGGCGGAGCCGAGCGCCCACGCGCCGGTGACACCGGCGGCTATGACGATGGAACGGCGGATGTTCTTGTTCATGCGTGCGTCAGATCCTTCGGGATTCCGAGAGTTCGGGACAGTCCGTTGAATTCCGTTGAATTCCTGGGGGCTTGCGTCCGGGGATCGGAGGGGTGTCCGGACGGCGGGCAGACCTGATCCGCCCCCGCGCGGCAGGTCGTGCAGCGGGGGAGGGGCTGCCCTAGCCGGGGAAAACGGGAATGTCCCGGTACCTGTCCCGGGTCTCGGCCGCAGTCACGACCGCGGAAGCGCCGGGCACGAGCCGCAGCGGCGCCCGGTGGTTCGGAGTGACGGCATACGGATCGCCGTGCCGCGGCGCGCCGTTGTCGACGGCGGACTGGTTGCCCAGCGCGCCGGTCGGGTCGCCGCCGGGCGCCTGGTGAGCGGGGACCTGCCCCGCCCGTACCCCGTGGTGGTCGCGGCGCACGTCAACGCCACCGGTACCGACCGCGGGGCCGCTCGGTCCGTACGAGGGGTGGGCGGGCGCGCCCGACCGCCGACCCGTGTCGTGCCCGATCGTGGCACTCGGCTGCTCCGTCACCCCGTCCGACGGCTGCGGGGCCGCCGTGACCGGCGGAGTCTGCGCACCCACACCGGGGAGCGTGGGCAGACCCGGCAGATCACCCGGCCGATCGGGGAGTCCCGGCACGGACGGCAGTACGTCCGGCGGAGTTGCCGTCAGTCCGCCGGTGACGGTCTTCACCGCATCACCGATCGGCCCTACGACGGCTTCGGCAGAGTCGGCGGCCGGCTCGACGAGGCCGCCGACCGGCTGGGCAACCTGGCTAACGGTGTCCGTGACATGCGTGACGCTGTCCGCGACATGGGGAACGGCGCCCGTGACGTGAGGGAAGGCGTCTGTGACGTGGGGGACGGCGTCCGTGCCCTGGGGAACGGCGCCCGTGACAGGCGTGTCGGAGCTCGACGGGGACGCGTCCGAAGCGGCCTCGGAGGCCGAAGTACCCGCCGCTACCACCCGATCCACGGCGCCCTTCGCCGACTGCACGGCCGCCGTCGGAACCGTCGGCACCGCCCCGTCGGCCGCGTGCGCCTGCTCCCCGCAGAGGAACCCGAGCGCGAACAACCCACCCACCAGCAGCACCACTTGCAGCGCACGTCGTCCGGCCGCCGTACGCAGCACGCGCACAGCGGCACCGGGCAGTGCGGCTGACAGGGTCAAGACGGGGAGGGTCCTCCCGTACGAAGGCAGGTGAAGGCTCTGGGGCCGCGTCGATCCTCGCACGGGACTCCCGAGGTTGCGCAAGTCCCCTGTTACCGATGGGTATTCATGTCCGGATTCTCCGCTCCCTTCACCTGGTGTCGGGTATCGGCAGCGGACGCTTCTCGATCGCCGCCGCCATCACCTCGGGAAACAGGTCGGGCGTACAGGCGAACGCCGGTGCGTCGAGAGCCGCGAGCGCCGCCGCGTGCTCACGGTCGTACGCGGGCGCCCCCTCGTCGGACAGCGCGAGCAGCGTCACGAACTGCACCCCCGACGCCTTCATCGCCGCCACCCGCTTCAGCATCTCGTTGCGTATCCCCCCTTCGTAGAGGTCGCTGATGAGCACGACCACCGTGTCGGCGGGCCGGGTGATCTGCGACTGGCAGTACGCGAGCGCCCTGTTGATGTCCGTACCGCCGCCGAGCTGCGTGCCGAAGAGCACGTCGACCGGGTCGTCGAGCTGGTCGGTGAGGTCGACGACGGCCGTGTCGAACACGACGAGCCGGGTCGAGATAGACCGCATCGAGGCCAGCACGGCACCGAACACGGACGCGTAGACGACGGACGCCGCCATCGACCCCGACTGGTCGATGCAGAGGATGACCTCCTTCTTCACGGACTGCGAGGCGCGCCCGTACCCGATCAGCCGCTCGGGCACGATCGTGCGGTACTCGGGCAGGTAGTGCTTCAGGTTGGCCGCGATCGTGCGGTTCCAGTCGATGTCGTGGTGGCGGGGTCTGCTGATCCGGGCGCTGCGGTCGAGGGCGCCGGTGAGCGTGGCCCGGGTGCGGGTGGCGAGCCGCTTCTCCAGATCCTCGACGACCTTGCGCACGACGGCCCGCGCCGTCTCCTTCGTCGTCTCCGGCATGGCCTTGTTGAGGGAGAGGAGGGTGCCGACCAGGTGTACGTCGGCCTCCACCGCCTCCAGCATCTCGGGCTCCAGCAGGAGGGTGGCCAGCCCGAGCCGGTCAATGGCGTCGCGCTGCATGACCTGGACGACGGAGGAGGGGAAGTACGTCCGTATGTCCCCGAGCCAACGCGCGACGGACGGCGCCGACGCCCCGAGCCCCGCCGAACGGTCCCGCCCCGACTGCGCCTTGCTCCCCTTCCCCTTTCCATAGAGCGCGGTGAGCGCCCCGTCCATCGCGGCGTCCTGCCCGGCGAGCACACATCCCGTGCCGTCCGCTTCGTCGCCGCCGAGCACGAGCCGCCAGCGGCGAAGTCGCTCGCCCGCCGCGCCGGGTGCGTCGGTGTCGTCGGTTGGGCCAGTTGGGCCGGTTGCGTCGGTTGCGTCGGTCCCGCCGATCGCGCCGGTGTCGTCGTTCACTTCGCGCGCGTTCGCCGGTGCGGTCATCGGGCCATCCCTACAAGGTCGTTGTCGTCACTGATGTGATCGCCACCGGTGCGATCGTCACCGGCGTGATCGTCATCGACACGACTGCCACCGGCGCGATCGTCACCGGCGTCGGATTCGCCCAGCCCAAGCAGCAGACGGAGCACCGGCAGTACGGCGTCCGCGCGCTCGGGGTCGAGGTCGGGGGCGAACCCGGGTATCCCGGAGGCGGCGACCGCCGCACTCCCGCTCGCTCCCGGCCCACGCCGGACCAGCTCGCCCAGCATCCTGCGCACCCCGGCCTCGTACGCCGAGAACGTCCGCCGCAGCAGCGGCAGCACATCGGTGAACGCCTCCGCCGGCACCCCCGTCAGCCACGCGTCCACCAGCCCGAGCAGCCGCTCGTCGTGCACGAGCAGCATCCCGCCGCCGGAACCGCCCCCGACGAAGCCCTCGATCCACGCGGCCGCGTCCCCGGGCGCGGTCCCCGGCGACAGCACGAGCCCCATGAGCCGCGCCGCCTCGTCCTGCGCCAACTCCCCCTCGTCCAGCAGCAGTCGTACCGCCCGTCCGCGGATCACCCCCGGCACGGTGTCCCGCCCGCCCAGCACCCGGAGCACGGAGTGCCAGCGGCCGCGTGTGCCGCCGGAGGTTGCTGTACGGCGGACATCCTGCGCGGCTTCGCCGAGTGGGGGTGTTTCGCCGTCGCTGGATGCTGGTGCGTTGCCGTCGCTGGACGCTGGTGTGTTGTCGTCGCTGGATGGTGGTGCGTCGCCGTCGCTGGACGCCGGTGTGGCGCCGGGAGACGCCGTGGCCGTCTCCCCCAGTAGTCCCACCGCCCCGTGCACCGCGTCCACATGGCGTCGCATCTCCTCGGCGGCCTCGGTGTCGAGGGCCGCGCAGGCGGGTGGGAGGCCGACGAAGATCCGCTCGGCGAGGCCGGCCGCCACGTCGGTGAGGGCGTGGGTGTCCGTGCCGCGTACGTCGCCGTAGCGCAGGGAGCGGACCAGGGCGGGCAGGGCCTGGGCGAGGTGGCCGACGTCCGCGTCGAGGGCGGCCCGGTCGGCGAGGACCCGCATCACCACGGGCAACGCGTCCGGGAGTTCGGCCAGCAGGCAGCGCTCGGCGAGTGCCGTGACGTCGGCCAGCGCGTGCGCGGCGACGGCGTCCGCCTCGGCCCTGGCCGTCGCGGCGGCCAGCACCGTCGTGCCCCACACGCCGGCCTCGGCGACCCGCACCGACAGCTCCGGCTCCCAGCGCAGCCGCCAGGTCTCCCGGAAGGTGCCCGTGCTGCCGCGCGACACCGTGGGCTCGCCCCACTCGACGCCCAGAAGCCGCAACCGGTGCAGCAGCCTGCTGCGCTCGGCGTCGGTCTCCTTGCGCAGGTCGAGCTCCAACTCCCGCTCCAGCGGCTCCGGTTTGAACCGCAGCCGTCGCTGGAGCCGCGCAAGGTCACGCTGCAACGGCACCGCAGGGGCGGACTCCGGCACCTCCCCCAGCACATCCCCGACCACGAGCCGGTCCCGCACCAGCGCCAGCGGCACGTCCGAGCCCTCGCACATCACGGCCCGTACGGCGTCGGTGGTCTCGGTCAGCCCCGGCAACGGGCGGCCGCGCATCGCGGCGAGCGTGTCGGCCAGCCGCACCGCCTCGATGACGTGCGCGGAGGAGACGCTGCGGTCCTCGTCGCGCAGCAGCCGGGCCACCTTGGTCATCCACCGCTCGACCGGACGGTCGGGGGCGCCGAACAGATGCCCGTACCAACCCGGAGAGTCGATGCCCGCGCCGTACCCACTGACCCGGGACAGCCGGCGGTGCGTCCACGGCACCCACGTCATGTCGGCCTTCGCCTTGGGCAGCCCCTTGAGCAGCGCCCGGTCGGCGCCGACCGTCGTCCGCTGCCGCAGCGCGGGCACGTGCCAGGCCCCGCACACGACGGCCACGTCATCCCCGAACTCCCGCTGGGCCGCCCGCACCTGGAGTCGCATGTACGCCTCCCGCACCAGATCCCGGTCGTGTCCCCCGACCCCGTACGCCTCCCGCAGCGCCCCCATCGCCTCCTCGAGCGCGGCGAACGGCGCGAACGGGTCGCTCCCGGCCCCGCTCCGGTGCTCGACCACGTCCTCCCACCAGCGCTCGGGATCGTCGTAACCGGCCGTCTCGGCGAGTACGGCGAGGGGATCGATCCGCACGGTCGCCTCGACCGAGGGGGACGACTCCTCCTTGTCCTCCGAGGGGTCTTTCGAAGGGGCCTTCGAAGGGTCTCCCGGAGCGGATTCCGCCGGGGCTCCCGAAGGTGCTTGCGAGGGGGCTTCCGAAGTGGATTCCTCCCTCCCCCACGCCAGCGTGTGGGCCGCCGGGAGGTCGATGAAGCGGGCCGGGACTCCGTGGTCCAGGGCCCACCGGATCGCCACCCACTCCGGTGAGAACTCGGCCAGCGGCCAGAAGGCGGAGCGGCCGGGCTCGTCCACGACGTGCGCGAGGAGGGCGACCGGGGGCCGCATGTCCTTGTCGGAGGCGAGCGGGATGAGCGCGTCGGCCTCCGGGGGTCCCTCGATCAGCACGACCCGGGGAGCCGCCGCCTCCAACGCGGCGCGCACGGCCCGCGCGGACCCCGGCCCGTGATGCCGTACGCCCAGCAGCATCGGCCCTCCGCTGAAGACCGTCATGCGCTCACCTCGCGGCAGGCCCGGTAGAAGTCCTTCCAGCCGTCGCGCTCGCGGACGACCGCCTCCAGGTACTCCTGCCAGATGACGCGGTCGGCCGCCGGATCGCGGACGACGGCACCGAGGATGCCGGCGGCGACGTCGCTCGCCCGCAGCACGCCGTCGCCGAAGTGGGAGGCCAGGGCAAGGCCGTTGGTGACGACGGAGATCGCCTCGGCCGTGGACAGCGTGCCGCTGGGCGACTTCAGCTTCGTACGCCCGTCGGCCGTGACCCCGTCGCGCAGTTCGCGGAAGACGGTGACCACGCGGCGGATCTCGTCGATGCCGTCGGGCACGGCGGGCAGGTCGAGCGAGCGGCCGATCTGGTCGACGCGGCGCGAGACGATGTCGACCTCGGCGTCGGCGCTCTCCGGCAGCGGCAGCACCACCGTGTTGAAGCGGCGGCGCAGCGCGCTCGACAGTTCATTGACCCCGCGGTCGCGGTCGTTGGCCGTGGCGATCAGGTTGAAGCCCCGCACGGCCTGCACCTCCTGCCCCAACTCCGGTATCGGCAGGATCTTTTCCGACAGGATCGTGATCAGCGTGTCCTGGACGTCGGCCGGGATGCGGGTCAGCTCCTCGACGCGGGCCGTCATGCCCTCGGCCATGGCTCGCATGACAGGGCTCGGCACGAGCGCGTCCCGGCTGGGCCCGTGCGCGAGCAGCTGCGCGTAGTTCCAGCCGTAGCGGATCGCCTCCTCCGGCGTGCCGGCCGTGCCCTGCACGAGCAACGTCGAGTCGCCGCTGACCGCCGCGGCCAGGTGCTCGGACACCCAGGTCTTCGCGGTGCCGGGCACGCCGAGCAGGAGCAGCGCCCGGTCGGTGGCGAGCGTGGTGACGGCGACCTCGACGATGCGGCGCGGTCCCACGTACTTGGGTGTGATCACCGTGCCGTCCGGCAGCGTGCCGCCCAGCAGATACGTCGCCACGGCCCACGGCGACAGCCGCCAGCGGGCCGGGCGGGGCCGGTCGTCCTGCGCGGCCAGCGCGGCGAGTTCGGCGGCGAAGGCGTGTTCGGCGTGCGGTCGCAGCGCCTCACCCGACTCGTTCGCGATCGCTCCCGCGCTCTTTCCCGCGGGCGCATGGACGGACGTCGGTTCAACGGACACGGACATGGCTCGGTCCCCCTCCAGCTCGGCCGGTTCGGATCTGGTTCCACCGTGCACCACGCCACTGACAATCCGCTCTGACCTGCGCAAATGCGCTCGCGAGGGCCGATTGTCAGTGGCGGGATCTACCTTCGATGGCATGACTCAGCAGGCGGTGCGCTGGACGGCGGATCAGGTGCTGGCACTGGCGCCTGACGCCGCGTCACGCAAGGCGGGAAGCAAACTCGGCGCGGCCGGGCCGTGGTCGGAGGCGGGCAGTTCTGACGAGGGGACGGTATGGGGACTGTGCAGGGGAAGTGGCAGCAAGCCGTATCAGACGGTCATCGACATCGCGGACTCCACCGGGCCCGCTTGCAAGTGCAGTTGCCCGAGCCGAAAGTTCCCCTGCAAGCACGCGCTGGGGCTGCTGCTGCTCTGGACGGGCGCGGACGGCACGGTGCCGCGGGGGCAGGCACCGGACTGGGCGGAGCAGTGGATAGAGGGGAGACGAAAGCGCGCGGAGGAGAAGAGGACGGCGGGCGGGGCATCTGGAGCGTCCTCGTCGGGTGATCCGGAGGCGGCCCGGCGCAGGGCGGAGCGGCGGGCCGAGCGGATCACCGCGGGCGCGGCCGAGTTGGAGCAGCGGCTGGCGGATCTGCTGCGCGGCGGCCTCGCCACGGCCGAGCAGACGGGGTACGAGCTGTGGGAGGAGACGGCGGCCCGGATGGTCGACGCACAGGCGCCCGGACTGGCCGCGCGGGTAAGGGAGTTGGGCGCGATCCCGTCGTCCGGTCCGGGCTGGCCGGTGCGCCTGCTGGAGGAGTGCGCGCTGCTTCACCTCCTCGACCAGGGCTGGCTGCGGCGCGAGCGGCTGCCGGACGGCCTTGCCGCGACGGTCCGTTCACGGGTCGGGCTGTCCGGCTCGGCGGACGGCCCACCGCTGCGGGACCGCTGGCTGGTCCTCGCCCAGTACGACACGGCGGACGCCCGTCTCACGACGCGCAGAATCTGGCTGTACGGCGCGGAGTCCGGCCGCACGGTCCTGCTCCTCTCGTACGGGGCGGCAGGCCGCGCACCGGAGCTGGCGCTGCCCGTGGGGCTGGCCTTCGAGGCGGAGGTGTCCGCGTACCCGGGCGCCGGGCAGCTACGGGCCGCGCTGGGCGAGCAGTTCACGCCTCCCGCACCCACGGCGATACGCCCACCGGGGCTGACCACACCCCAGGCGGCCGCCCGCTACGGAGAGGCTCTGCGGACCGACCCGTGGCTGGACTCCTACCCCGTCACCCTGGACCGCGTCGTACCCACCCCGGACGGCGACTCCTGGCAACTCGCCGACGCCGACGGCGACTTGGCCCTGCCCCTCACTCCCTCCGCCCGATCCCGCCCCGACCTGTGGCGTCTCGTCGCCCTCTCCGGCGGCGCCCCCGTCACGGTCTTCGGCGAATGCGGCCACCGCGGCTTCACTCCGCTGACGGCCTGGGCGGAGGGCGCGGGGGATCCGGGGGATGCGGTGCCGCTGTGCTGACCAGGCGGTCTGCGCGGGCCGCGGGAGCTGCACGGGCTGCATGGGCCGCGGAAGCGTCAGGGGCCGCCCTGACCAGGCAGACCGCACCCGGCCGCACGGATCGCACCGACCGCACCGACCGCACCGACCGCACCGACCGCACCGACCAGCCTGACGACCTCGTACGGACCCGTACGGACCCGGCTCGTACGGACCCATACGGCCCCATACAGACCCACACAGACTCATACACGTCCCCAAACGGCCCCATACGGCCCCGTACGGACATACGGCCCCGTACGGACTCATACGGAAAGGACGCTCATGAACACGACCTCGGCTTCCGCGGGCGCGCCCGCCGGTGGCTCCTGGGAGGAGCTCGTCACCGTGGCGCTGCTCGGGACCGAGCGGCGTCCGCCTCCGGGGTGGGCGGCGCCGGTGGCGTTGCTGGACGCGGCCGCAGTGGAGACGTTGCGGCGGCGGGCCGGCGTGCGGCCGGCGCGGGCGGCGGCCCGGCCGGAGCCGGCGGCGCGGGATCCCCGCCCCCCGCTGCCGCACGCCGCGGCCCGCAGGCTGGCGATGCTGCTGGCGGACCGGCCCGGCACGGGAGGCGGTGGCCGCAGGGGGACGGCGCCGGACCTCATGGAGCTGCTGCCCCAGTGGCTGGCTCTGGCGAACGCGCGCGGATTCGCGGCGCCTCCACAGGCACTGCCCGCCCTCCTCGACGCGGCCCGCGGACGCACGGATCTGCGGCCGGCGGCCCTGGCCTTCGCAGGGCCGCGGGCGCTGTGGCTGGCGCGGCTGAACCAGGAGTGGCGGTTCGCGCTGCGCGCCGCCCCGGGTGGCGGCGCCGCGCTGCCCGGCCCGGAGGAGACCGAGCGCGTCCAACAGCTGTGGCAGGAGGGGTTGTTCGCCGAGCGGGTCGCGCTGCTCTCGGCGATACGGGCGAAGGAACCCGCCGCCGCACGCGAGTTGCTCGCCACGACTTGGGCGACGGAGCGGGCCGAGGACCGGCTGATGTTCCTCGACTCGCTGCGGTCGGGGC
Organism: Streptomyces sp. NPDC001530; assembly: GCF_042894545.1. Lineage (NCBI taxonomy): Bacteria > Bacillati > Actinomycetota > Actinomycetes > Kitasatosporales > Streptomycetaceae > Streptomyces > Streptomyces sp. NPDC001530. The sequence continues at coordinate 360,466 of NZ_JBIAVS010000005.1, read as the reverse complement.
TGTGCGCGGCGGACGAGCCGTTCCTGGAGCGGGCGCTGACCGACCGGAGCCGGAACGTGAGGGCGACGGCGGCGGAGTTGCTGTCCGCGCTGCCCGGTTCCGCGCTCGCGGCGCGGATGGCGGCCCGGGCCGGTTCGTGCGTGTCCGTCGACCGTACGCGGGGCACGCCCACGATCGTGGTCGAGGCGCCGCACGAGTGCGACGCGGGTATGGAGCGGGACGGCGTGGTGCCGAAGGCTCCGGCCGGGCGGGGCGAACGGTCGTGGTGGCTGGGCCAGTTGGTCGAGGCGGCGCCGCTCGGGGCATGGCCGGAGCGGCTCGGGGGGCGTACGCCGGAGGAGATCGTGGCGCTGCCCGTGGCGGACGACTGGCAGGGCGAGCTGCATGCCGCGTGGTGCCGGGCGGCCGTGCGGCAGCGTGATCCCGGGTGGTCCAGGGCGCTTCTCGGAGCGCCCTCCGCGCCGGAGGCCGGGGGGCCGGGTGCGGTGTCACTGGCCGAGCGGTCCAAGCTGCTCGCCACGTTGGAGGCCGGGGAGCGGGCCGAGTGGGTGGCGGGGTTCATCGGTACGCACGGGTTGTCCGAGGCGTTTCAGTTGCTCGGGGTGTGTGCGGTGCCCTGGGCGGGGGCCTTGGGGCGGGCGGTCGTCGACGCGCTCAATATCGCGCGGGACGCGGGGAGTTATCCCTGGAGCTTCAGTGGGGTGATGGGGCTGGCCGAGCGGTGTCTCGACCCGGCGGAGGCGGTGCGGCTCGATGGGCTCACCTCGGTGCCCGACGAGTCGGAGAACGCGGCGCCGGGTGCCGGTGGCTACTGGGCCGAGGCGTTCCAGCGCCTCGTCACCACCCTGCGTCTGCGCGCGGCCATGGCTTCGGAGCTTGCGGCACCGTGAGGGATTTTTTCGCCCCCCTCCGCCCCCCAGACCTCGCGCTCGTCCTCAAACGCCGGACGGGCTAAAACTCTCCAGCCCCGGCCGGCAAAGGTTCAACCCCTCCGGCGTTTGAGGAGCGGGGTCTGGGGCGGAGCCCCAGGAGGACGGGAATGGGCAGGGGCGGCGGGGGCGAAAAACCCTCTGCGCACGCCCCCGCCAGAACCGCACTACGCCCCCGCCGGCTGCCTCACATTCGCTCGTACCCAGTCCACGATCGACGCCGTCGTCGCGCCCGGGGTGAAGATCTCCGCGACGCCCTTCGCCTTGAGGGGCGCGATGTCCGCCTCGGGGATGATCCCGCCGCCGAAAACCTTGATGTCCTCCGCGTCGCGCTCCTTGAGGAGGTCGATGACGGCCGCGAAGAGCGTGTTGTGGGCGCCGGAGAGGATCGAGAGGCCGATCGCGTCGGCGTCCTCCTGAATCGCGGTGTCGACGATCTGCTCGGGGGTCTGATGGAGCCCGGTGTAGATGACCTCCATACCGGCGTCGCGCAGCGCCCGCGCGATCACCTTGGCCCCGCGATCGTGGCCGTCGAGCCCCGGCTTGGCCACCACCACGCGGATCGGACCGGCTGCCACACCCATCACTGCCTCCATGAACCGACTACATCAACCTGTATCAACCTGTACCGACTACCGACACATGGCTAACTGAACTACCGAATACGACTACCGACACATATCGCATATTCCGCTGCTCACCGCACCGGATGCGCCTGGCGGCACGGGCGCCCCGAGCCGCACAAGCCGGGGAAGTGAACGAACGTTATCGCCAGCATCCCGCAACCGGCAGTTTCACGGTGGAGACCGAGGGGGAAATCACACACTGGGACAAGTTCACCGCGCACCGTTCCGCGTCCGGCGGCACACGCGCCGCATGGAGATGCGGCACACGGGCCCCGGCCGGAGCCTGCGCAAGGAGAGCCGCGATCAGGTGGCCTTACCACCGCGACGTCAGCGGGACACCGCGGCGGTGGGGCACATCAGCGGAGGCACGACAGCGGGGAGCCAGCCAGCACAAGCACCATCACGACGGGACGACGAAGACGACTCCACGGCGCCACCGGGCCCACCGCCCACGGCGTGGAACCGTATCGCGCCCCTCGACAGGGCACTCCGTAGCGTCACCGGCGCCTCACGCGCCGCACACGCACCGTCGGCCACCGTCGTCACCATCACCGCGGCTTTCCACGAGGGCACACGGGGGACAGAGCGGTCCTGCCGCGTGCCGACTGGAGGTCGGCCATGAAGGTCACCAGGGCAGCGCTGCCCTTTCTCCCCCTCTGTCAACGCCTGTTTCCGAGCAGACTGGCAGGAATCTCGGTGGCCATCCTGAAGGCGACGGCCCTGGAGATCGCGATCCTCGCCGGACACCTCCTCCTCTACCCCTCCGGCATCACCCCGGAGCGCCGTTCCGCCCCGCCGCTCCCCTCGCCCGACGCCGCCCAGCTGCCCACCGAGGCCAAGCCTCCGGTCGTCCTGCTGCACGGCTTCATCGACAACCGCTCGGTCTTCGTCTTACTGCGCCGCAATCTCGCCCAGCACGGCAGGCAGCACGTCGAGTCACTCAACTACTCCCCATTAACGTGCGACATCCGCACCGCGGCCGAGCTGCTCGGTCGGCACATAGAGGAGATCTGTGAGCGCACGGGTCATGAGCGGGTGGACATCGTCGGGCACAGCCTCGGTGGCCTGATCGCGCGTTATTACGTACAGTGCCTGGGCGGTGACACGCACGTACGCACCCTGGTCACACTCGGCACACCGCATTCGGGCACCCGCGTCGCCCCGTTGATGAACGCGCACCCGATCGTCCGTCAGATGCGCCCGGGCTCCGAGGTGATCGAGGAGCTGCGGGGCCCCGCACCGGGTTGCCGTACGCACTTCGTCAGCTTCTGGAGCGATCTCGACCACCTCATGGACCCGCTGGAGACGGCCTGCGTCGACCATCCGGACCTGCTCGCGCAGAACGTCCGCGTGAGCGGCGTCGGCCATCTCGCCCTGCCCGTGCACCCCGCGGTCGCGGCAGGGATACGGCAGGCACTCGACATCGCGGAGACAGGAGTCGGCGCCACCGCCCAGACCGGCGGCCTGACAGTGGCGTAACAGCCACCGGACAGCCGCCGGACGGACCCGCCGCTTCGAACAACTCTCGAACGCCAGGCCAAAGGCGTGCCCGCACTCCCCCGAAACACGGCCGAATGCCCGTTTCCTGTGGAGGGGAAACCTGCCGAAGATTGTCGCGCCCGCGTACCGCCGGGTACAGTCACCGCACTGCTCTGCCAGCCCCTGTTGTCGAGGCGAAAGAGAAGTTGGTGAACGACCGTCACCCGTCGGGGACCGTAACTCCCCCGGCTCCGGCTTCCGATGCCGCCTCGGCGCTCTATGCGTCGTACGGCGGGCAGGAAGCCCAGTACGGCGACTTCACCACGTACGACGGCTACACCGCCACCGGTTTTGACACGGGCACCCACGGCACGGGCATCACCACGGGCACCGGCACCTACGCGACCGCGAGCTTCGAGACCGACCCCCTCTTCGGCGACATGCCGGGCGCGGGCGGCGGCACGGGCTCGTACGACGCCACGCAGTGGGGCACCGGCAGCCACCAGACGCTGAACTACGACCCGTACGCCGCGCAGCACCAGGCCGCGTACGACACCGGCAGCTACGAAACGACCACGTGGGCGACCGGTTACCAGCAGCTCGCCGAGATCCCCGCGCAGCATCCGGGTCCAGAAGCCTCGGGCCAGTGGGACGCGACCGCCTGGCTCCAGCCCGAGCAGCCGCTCGACGGGACCCAGCAGTGGAGCGCCCCGACCCAGGAAACGGGCGCGTACGACGCCACGCAGTGGAACACCGCCGGCAGCCATGACACGGCTCATGACATGTACCAGGTGTACGAGCACCCGCAGAGCGAGTCGTACGAGCACCAGCACGCGCATCCCGAGCCGTACGAGCACCAGCACGAGACCCACGCGCCCGAGCCCTTCGACCAGCAGGCGACCGCCACGTTCGAGCAGGTCTCGTACGAGCAATCCGCCTCCTCGGAGGACGAGTTCGAGGCGTCGGCCGACGAGCACGACGCCCAAGACGCCCATGACGTCGACGACGCGCACGAGACGCCGCTGCTCGACGACATGGAAGAGATCATCCCGGCCCCCCGCGCCGCGTCGCGGGCCGCTTCCCGCTCCCGTCGCCGCAGCCCCGCGAAACGCTCCGCTCTGCTGACCGTCGCCGTGCCCTCAGCCTGTGTGATGGGGGTCGCGGGGATCGCCGCCGCCTCCGTGGGCGGCATCGGCGGGAACGACAGCAAGGACACGACGGCCAGCGCCTCCGACGCGACCGCCGTGAAGCCGTCCACCGCGAACAACAAGCTGGACACCCAGCTCGAGAGTCTCTCCGCGGGCGCCGACGACTTCGCCGACCGGGCCAGCCGGACGCAGGAACGTATTGACCTCAAGGCCGAGCAGGAAGCCCAGAAGAGGAAGGCGGCGGAGGAGGCGGCCCGCAAGGAGCGGCTGCGTCCGAAGTTCGCGCTCCCGGTGATGCAGAAGGGGCTCAGCGCCTACTTCGGCCAGGCGGGCATCAACTGGATGTCCGTGCACACGGGCATCGACTTCCCGGTCTCGTACGGTACGACGGTGATGGCCGCGACCGACGGGACCGTCCGGACGCAGTGGAACAGCGCGTACGGGAACATGGCGATCGTCACCGCGAAGGACGGCACGGAGACGTGGTACTGCCACCTCTCCAGCTACAGGGTCGCCTCGGGCACCACCGTGAAGGCCGGTGACCCCATCGCGTTCTCCGGGAACTCCGGCAACTCGACCGGCCCGCATCTGCACTTCGAGGTCCGGCCGGCCGGCGGTTCGGCGATCGACCCGCTGCCGTGGCTGCGCAGCCACGGCCTGGACCCGACGTAGGACGTCACCGACCGCCGGGCCCAGCCGCCTCCGTACCGGCTACAGCTTCTCCACCGGCGCGTACCGCAGCAGCAGCCGCTTGGGCTTCGCCTCGCCGAAGTCGATCGTCGCCTCCGCGTTCGCACCCGTCCCCTTCACCCCGACGACGGTGCCGAGGCCGAACTGGTCGTGCGTGACCCGGTCCCCGACGGCCAGCGAGACCACCGGCTTCTCGGAGACGCCGCGGCGCGTCGCGAACCCGGAGGCACCCGAGGCCGCGGACCGCGCGCGCGAGGACGACAGGGACGCCGCGACACCCGAGGCCGGGCCGGACGGCATGGGAGCCGTCGCACCCGTGCGCTTCCAGTCCAGATGGGCCGCCGGGATCTCCTCCAGGAAGCGGGACGGCGGGTTGTACGAGGGCTGCCCCCACGCGCTGCGCATGGACGACCGGGTGAGGTACAGCCGCTCCCGCGCGCGTGTGATGCCGACGTACGCCAGGCGCCGCTCCTCCTCCAGCTCCTTGACCTGTCCCAGCGCGCGCATGTGCGGGAAGACGCCGTCCTCCATGCCGGTCAGGAAGACCACGGGGAATTCGAGGCCCTTGGCGGTGTGCAGGGTCATCAGGGTGATGACGCCGTTGCCGTCCTCCTCGTCCGGGATCTGGTCGGAGTCGGCGACGAGGGCGACCCGCTCCAGGAAGTCGGAGAGTCCGCCCGCGGCCTCGCCCTCACCGGTCTCCTGCTCGAACTCCAGGGCCACGGCGGCGAGTTCCTGAAGGTTCTCGATCCGGGTCTCGTCCTGCGGGTCGGTAGAGGCCTGCAACTCGGCGAGATAGCCGGTGCGTTCGAGGACCGCCTCCAGGACGGTGGCCGGGCCCGCGCCCGATTCCACGATCGTCCTCAGGTCCTCCATCAGCGTGTTGAACCGCTTGACCGCGTTGGTCGAGCGGGCCGCCATCCCGTACGCCTCGTCGACGCGGCGCAGCGCCTGCGGGAAGCTGATCTTCTCGCGCTGCGAGAGCGCGTCGATCATCGCCTCGGCGCGCTCGCCGATGCCGCGCTTGGGGACGTTGAGGATGCGGCGCAGCGGGACCGAGTCCTCGGGGTTGGACAGCACCCGCAGGTACGCGAGGACGTCCCGGACCTCCTTGCGCTCGTAGAAGCGGACGCCGCCGACGACCTTGTAGGGCAGGCCGACGCGGATGAAGACCTCTTCGAAGACACGGGACTGCGCGTTCGTCCGGTAGAAGACGGCGACGTCGCCGGCCTTGGCCTCGCCCGCGTCGGTGAGACGGTCTATCTCGTCGGCGACGAACTGCGCCTCGTCGTGCTCGGTGTCGGCGACATATCCCGTGATGTTCGAACCCGCGCCCGCGTTGGTCCACAGGTTCTTGGGGCGGCGGGATTCGTTGCGCTCGATGACCGCGTTGGCGGCGGAGAGGATCGTCTGGGTGGAGCGGTAGTTCTGCTCGAGCAGGATCGTCGTCGCGTCCGTGTAGTCCTCCTCGAACTGGAGGATGTTGCGGATGGTCGCGCCGCGGAAGGCGTAGATCGACTGGTCGGCGTCACCCACCACGCACAGCTCGCCGGGGTCGCTGTCGGCAGGCCCCACCAGCTCCCTGACCAGCGCGTACTGCGCGTGGTTGGTGTCCTGGTACTCGTCGACCATGACGTGCCGGAAGCGGCGGCGGTAGTGCTCGGCGACGTCCGGGAAGGCGCGCAGCAGGTTGACCGTCGTCATGATCAGGTCGTCGAAGTCGAGCGCGTTGGCCTCGCGCAGCCTCGACTGGTACAGGGCATACGCCTGGGCGAGGGTCTTCTCGAAGCCGTCGGAGGCCTGGTTCGCGAAGTCCTCCTCGTCGATCAGCTCGTTCTTCAGGTTCGAGATCTTGGCGCTGAACGACTTGGGCGGGAAGCGCTTGGGGTCGAGGTCCAGGTCGCGGCAGACCAGGGCCATCAGGCGCTTGCTGTCGGCGGCGTCGTAGATCGAGAAGGACGACGTGAAGCCGAGCTTCTTGGACTCGCGGCGCAGGATGCGGACGCACGCGCTGTGGAAGGTCATCACCCACATCGCGCCCGCGCGCGGGCCGACGAGGTGCTCGACGCGCTCCTTCATCTCGCCCGCGGCCTTGTTCGTGAAGGTGATCGCGAGGATCTGGCCGGGGTGGACATTCCGCTCGGCCAGCAGATACGCGATGCGGTGCGTGAGCACACGGGTCTTGCCGGAGCCGGCGCCGGCCACGATGAGCAGGGGGGCGCCGGAGTGCACCACGGCCGCGCGCTGGTTCTCGTTCAGCCCGTCCAGCAGCGCCGCCGGGTCCACGGCAGGGCGGTGCGCGCCGTCGCGGTAGTACGCGTCCCGGTCCGGCGGCACGTCGAACTTCCCGCCGAACAGATCGTCCGGAACGGGCTCCGGCACGTGATCGTCCTCGGGCGGCGGCGGGGGCTCTTCCTCGTGGGCCCCGGAGGGCTTGAGGTCCGCCAGGAAGCTGTCATCAAAGAGGCTGCTCATCGCTCTCCGAGTCTAGGCCGCCCCACTGACAGCCCGCCGCCACCCCGGAAACTCCGCACCTTTATGGGGACCAATATGGGTCCTCGGGTCCTCGGGTCCTCGGATGCCGATGATCTTCCAGAGCCGGCCGCCCCGGCACCTCCTCACCCTCCAGGACCGTTCCGTCACGGTCGGCGATCAGCCAGGCCGAGGCATGGACCTGCATGGACCTACATGGGCCTGCGTAGGCCTTCCCGTCGTACGTCGTGAACGGCCGGCCTTGCCCTTGGGCGAGAGGGCCACCAGGTCGTTGCCCACCCAGAACCGGGCGGACGTCACCACTCCGGACAACTCGTCACAGACCCCTCCGCATTGACCGTGCATAGGGAGGTCCATGAATAAGGTCACGAAAATGTATCGGGCATATCGCACATCAACCTTCACAGGGGCCACACGAGTTGGCTAGCGTGCGCACAGGCCGCTCGACACCCACCGGCGAACGTCGCCGGGCCGTGCGGCCTCCGCCGAGTCCGGTACGCCCTCGCAGCAGCCGGAGCCGGGGACCCACCGACCTTGGGGTGAATCGGTCCAACTGCCTTGTGGGGCAAGGACCGTAGGGCAATCCTTCCGGAACCACCCGCCCGAACCCGACAGCTAACTCGGTAGGCGGATGACGGAAGGAGTCGCCTCTCTTGGCGTCGCATCGCAAATGGCGTCCTACGGGTACGCGGATAGCAGGCATACGGACCCCCGCGCTCGCGACGGCGGCGCTCACCTCCGTGGCCCTGCTCTCCCAGACGGCGAACGCCGCGCCCTCGGCCGAACCCAAGCCGAGCCTCGAAGAAGTCGAGAAGAAGGTCAACGACCTTTACCACCAGGCCGAGACGGCCACCGAGAAGTACAACGCCGCCAAGGAGAAGACCTCCAAGCAGCGCAAGAGCGTCGACACGCTCCTCGACGACGTCGCCCAGCGCACCGAGAAGCTCAACACCGCGCGCGAGGAACTCGGATCGTTCGCGGCGGCGCAGTACCGCACCGGGGCCGCCGCCCCCAACACCGCGACCCTGCTGCTCGCCGACGACCCGCAGGACTACTTCGACCAGACGCAGCTGATGAGCCGTCTGACCACCCGCCAGAAGGCGGCCGTCGACGACTACATCACCGAGCAGGCCGCCACCACGAAGAAGCGCGCGGAGGCCGCCAAGAGCCTGCAGACGCTCACCACGTCGCAGAACGCGCTGAAGACGTCCAAGGCCGACGTCCAGCACAAGCTCTCCGAGGCCCGCGAACTGCTCTCGAAGCTGACCGCCGAGGAGAAGGCGCGGCTCGCGGCGATCGAGAAGAAGAAGCAGGAGGAAGCCGCGCGCAAGGCGGCGGAGCTGGCGGAGCAGCAGGCCGCCGCCGAGGCCGCGAAGAAGGCGGCGGAGCAGGAGTCGTCGTCGAGCACCACGAGCGGCTCGTCGGACACCACGAGCGGCTCGTCGGGCACCACGACCGGTTCGTCGGGCTCGACCACCACCGACTCCTCGTACGCAACGAAGGCGGCGAAGTCCATCGCGTTCGCCCGTGCGCAGATCGGCAAGCCGTACGTCTGGGGCGCGACCGGCCCGGACTCGTACGACTGCTCGGGCCTGACCCAGGCCGCCTGGAAGGCCGCCGGCGTCACCCTCCCGCGCACCACCTGGGACCAGGTGAACGCGGGCACGACGGTCTCCCTCGCCAACGCCCAGCCCGGTGACCTGATCTTCTTCTACGACGACATCAGCCACGTCGGCCTCTACATCGGCAACGGCATGATGATCCACGCGCCGAAGCCGGGGGCGTACGTCCGCGAGGAGTCGATCTACTACGCGGGCGAGTCGATCATCCACAGCGTGGTGCGACCGGCGTAGGCCATTCCGCGAGCAACGCTTTGTGCGGGGCACGCGCGCGTGGGGCATGTCGCGCTCCACGCGCGCGTGTCCCGCGTTTTCGTGCCCCACGCGCGCGTGCATTCTGGCTGCGGGCTCGACGCACGCGTGCATTCCCTCTTCGTGCTCGACGCGCGCGTGCCACCGCGATTTCGTGCCCCACGCGCGCGTGCCACCGCGTTTTCACGCGTCCCGCGCGCGTGCCCCGCGGGCAACTTGTCCGGAGATCCCTAGCATCAGGCGCATGCCAGCGATCTCCCAGCTCCGCGCCTGGTGGGCGCATCGGCCGCCCGCCGCCGGTGCCGCCGTCATGGCCACCGGCATCGTCTCGGTCGGGCTGCATCTGACCGGCTACGAGACCCTGTCCCGTATCGCGCTGGCCCTGGGGTCGGTCGCCTGGCTCGCGCTCGCAGCGGACTTCGTCGTACGGCTGATGCGGGAGCGGACGCGGTGGGTGGAGGAGGCGTGCTCGCCCCCGGGGCTCACCGCGGTCGCGGCGACCACGGTGCTCGGGACGCGGCTGTCGGCCCTGGGGTGGCAGGAGCCGGCCGAGGCCCTGCTCGCGCTGTCGGCGATGCTGTGGCCGGTGCTGCTCTTCGTCGTCGTGCGGCACTGGAAGCGTCGTATGCCGGGAGGGGTGTTCCTGGTGTGCGTGGCCACGCAAGGGCTCGCGGTGCTGGGCGCCACGCTCGCCGCGGCGGTGGGCCCGGAGTGGCTCGCGCATGGCGCGCTGGTGCTGTTCTGGCTGGGGATCGTGCTCTACGGGGTGGCGTTCGCGCACTTCGACGTCCGGGAGGTGGCCCGGGGTGCCGGGGACCAGTGGATCGCGGGCGGCGCCCTCGCCCTCTCGGCGCTGGCCGGGGCCAAGCTCATCGACGCGCACCACGTGAACCCGTACCTGTGGAACGACGACGACAGCGACGTCCTGCGCTCCGTGACCGTCGCGCTGCTCGTGCTCGCCTTCGCCTGGTACGCCGTCCTCGCCGCCGCGGAGCTGGTGTGGCCGCGCCCGAGCTACGACGTACGGCGCTGGGCGACCGTCTTCCCGATGGGGATGACGGCGGTGGCGGCCCTGTCGGTCGCGACCGCCGTCGATGCCCCTTGGCTCAAGGGCCCCGGGGAGGTGCTGCTGTGGATCTCGGCGGCGGCGTGGCTGGCCGTCGCGGCCGGAGCCGTCCGCGCGATGAGCGCGGCCGCCTCGAACAGCCCGACCGACCCGGCCCGCGCGATCAGGTCCAGGGCGCCGCGATGAACGCGATCAGGTCCAGAGCACCGCGATGAAGATGTTCGCGGTGGTCAGCAGGCCGACGAGCCCGAAGAGGCCCTTGTCGACCTTCTCGTCGTCCCGTTTCACATAGACGAGCCCGAGGATCACGATCAGCAGCGCCAGCTTCACGCCGATCTTGATGTTGTTGACCGGGTTGTCGTCGGCCTGGTTGAGGCCGACCAGGACCACGCCCGTGACCAGCATGGTCAGCGCGCCGTGCAGCATCGCGGGGACGAAGCGGGCGGTGCCCTGGCCCATCGCCTTCATCTGCGTGAGGAAGCCGCCGAGGAGCGAGGCGATGCCGATGATGTGCAGGCCGACGAAGAGATGGATGAGTACGTCCATGAGGCCGGAGCCTAATCGGACGCCCAGGTCCCTCCAGTCACCGGTCCCCCTTGTCACCGGTCCACCCCTTGTAACCCATAGCACCGGAGCAACGCCGGTTGTCCCGGATTCGCCGCATCGGTCATCGCACTGCGTGAAGCCGGTGACGCCAGGCGAGGATCACGGTCACATACGGTCACTGGGCGATCCAGTGGCGCCAGTTCCGTACATGGCGTTACCAACCCCTCACTCCCAGGTTTAGCGTCCTCCACCAGGTGACCGGCTCCCCACCGCCGCCCGGGCCAGGGGCGGCAGTCGGTCACCACCGCCGAGAAGGTCCGGCGGCGGCCCGCTCCCCCTGTGCAGGCCGCCGCCGGACGTGTAACCGCTGACCGCTCCGGTGCTCGCTCCGGCGGTCGTACGGAAGGACGTGGGCCCTCGTGGCAGCGCACCGCAAGCCCAGACAGCGCTCGCTCGGCGAAAACACGGCCCGCACAGCCGCCACGATCGCCCTCGCGGGCGCGGCGACGGCGACCGGCTTCGACGGGACCGGGCACGCCGATCCGCAACTGTCTCCGGCGCAGGTGAAGGCCAAGGTCGACAAGTTGTACGAGGAGGCGGAGGTCGCCACCGAGAAGTACAACGGCGCCAAGGAGAAGGCCGACAAGGCGGAGGAGCGGCTGAATGCGCTGCGCGACGAGGCGGCGCGCAAGGAGGACCGGCTCAACTCGGCGCGGGAGGCGCTGGGTTCGATAGCCGCGGCGCAGTACCGCAGCGGCGGCCTCGACCCCGCGCTGCAACTCGCGCTCTCCGACAATCCCGACCAGTACCTGGACGGCGCCGCGTTCGCCGAGCGGGCGGGCAGCCGGCAGTCGGCGGCCGTGGCCGGGGTACGCAAACAGCTGCGGGAGATCGAGCAGTTGCGCGGCGCCGCGCACATCGAGCTCAGCTCGCTCAAGTCGCGGCAGGCCGAGCTGAAGCGGCACAAGAAGACGATCAACGGGAAACTCGACGCGGCACGGCGGCTGCTGTCACAGCTCAGCGCCGATCAGCGCGCGCGGCTCGGGGAGAGCGGCGGCGCCGGGCAGCACGCCTCGCGTTCCTCGGCCCGCGACCTCGATGCGGTGTCGTCGTCCGGCACCGCCGCCGCCCCCAACTCCCGTGCGGCGACGGCCATCGCGTACGCCTATGAGAAGCTCGGCAGCCCCTACGTCTGGGGCGCCACCGGACCGGACGCCTTCGACTGCTCCGGCCTCGTCCAGGCCGCGTACCGCTCCGCGGGCATCTCCCTGCCCCGTACGACCTACGCCCAGATCGACGCCGGACGCCGGGTCTCACGCTCCGAACTCCTCCCCGGCGACCTGGTGTTCTTCTACTCGAGCATCAGCCATGTGGGCATCTATGTGGGCAACGGCCAGATGATCCACGCCCCGAATCCGACGGCGCCGGTGCGGGTGGCTCCGATCGACGAGATGCCGTTCGCGGGGGCCACCCGGGTGGTGTGAGCCTTGGAGGCTCTCAGCGGAGGTCTCGTAGCGCCTCGCCGATCGCCGCCACTCCCTCGGTGATGGCCGTGGCCGGTGACGCGGCATAGCCGAGGAGCAGGCCGGGCGGGCCCGGGCGCTGGTGGTGCCAGGAGAGCGGATGGGCCTTGACGCCACGGGCGAGGGAGGCGGCGGCGAGGTCGGTGTCCGCGAACGCCTCCGCCCTGTCTCCGTCGAAGGTGATCAGGAGATGCAGTCCCGCCGCCGCTCCGTGCACGACGGCGCCCGGCAGGTGGTCGCGGATCGCCGTGATCATGGCGTCGCGGCGGCGGCGATGGCGGCGGCGCAACAGCCGTAGATGCCGCTCCAGTTCGCCGGACTCCATGAGCCGGGCGAGTACGAGCTGGGGCAGGGCGGCGTTGCCGAGGTCGGCGAAGCGTTTCGCGGACACCAGCGCGTCGCGGTGGCGGGGCGGCGCGAGCACCCATCCCGTACGGAGCGCGGGGGCCAGCAGCTTGGACACGCTGCCCGCGTAACAGACCCGCTCGGGCAGCATCGACCGCAGCGCGGGCACGGGCGGCCGGTCGTAACGGTGCTCGGCGTCGTAGTCGTCCTCCACGATCAGCCCGCCGTCCCCGGCCCACCGCAGCAGCGCCCGGCGCCGCGCGCCCCCGAGCACGACCCCGGTCGGGAACTGGTGGGCCGGCGTGAGCAACACGGCTCGGTGCGCCCGCAGTTCGTCCACCCGGATGCCCTCGGCGTCGACGGACACGGGCGGCGTACGGAGCCCCTGGCGCCGCAGATGCTGCCGGACCCCGAGCGAGCCGGGGTCCTCCACGGCGATCTCCTCGACTCCGTCCTCGCGCAGCACCTGCCCGATCAGCGCCAGCGCCTGCGCGGTCCCCGCCACGACGACCACCTCGTCCGGCTCGGCCCTGATCCCCCGGTTCCGCGCCAGCCAGTGCGCCACGGCCCGCCGCAGCTCCGGCGTCCCCCGCGGATCCCCGTACCCGAAGCCCGCCGCGGACAGGCTCCCGAACACCTCCCGCTCGGCGCGCAGCCAGGCCGCCCGCGGGAACGCGGTGAGGTCGGGGACACCGGGCGAGAGGTCGATACGGGCGGGGGCGGAACGTACCAGGTCGAAGATGTCCTCACCGGGAGGATGGGTGAACACCCCTTTGGGGGCGACGAGTTGGTGCGGCGCGGGGGCCTTAGCGTCGATGGAGCCGACGGGATTCTCGCGCCGCGCGGGGTGGCGCGGTGGCTCCGCCGGAGGCGCGGGCGCCGCCACGACGACCGTCCCGTTGCGGCCCCTGCCCGCCACATGCCCGTCCTCGGACAGCCGCTGGTACGCCTCCGTCACCACCCCACGGGAGACACGCAGCTCGGCGGCGAGGATCCGGGTCGCCGGGAGCCGGCTCCCGAGCGGCAGGCGCCCGTCGGAGATCGCCCGCCGCAACTGCCCCGCCAGCCAGTCGGCCCGACCGCCGAACGGGGCATCGCCGATGTCGAGTTGGAGAAAGTCGGACCCCGACGCCGCGGGGATTACGGATGCGGCCGACTCGGCACGTATGGACCTGTCAACGGGAGCTCCATTGGACCTGTTCACCGAACCATTCTCGAACGAGGCTCGCCTCATGACCACGCCAATCGACTACGTCCACGGCTACTCCGCCCACGAGACCCGCCGCCTCGGCGACCAGGCCGACACGCTGGCGGCGCTGCTGCACTCGGGCACGGCCTACCTCGCGGGCAGCAAGATTCTCGAGGTCGGCTGCGGGGTGGGCGCGCAGACGGTGCACCTGGTGACGGCGAGCCCTCAGGCGCACTTCACGGCGGTCGACGTCTCGGCCGACTCCCTCGCCCAGGCCCGCGCCCGCGTGACGGCCCACGCCCCCGACGCGCACGTGTCGTGGCACCGGGCGAACCTCTTCGAACTCCCCTTTCCCGACGCCTCCTTCGACCACGTCTTCGTCTGCTTCGTCCTGGAACACCTGGCCGCCCCGCGCCAGGCCCTCACCGCCCTGCGCCGCGTCCTGCGTCCCGGCGGCAGCCTCACGGTCATCGAGGGCGACCACGGCTCTACGTTCTTCCACCCCGACAGCGCGTACGCCCACGCGGCGATCGACTGCCAGGTCCAACTCCAGTCCACGGCGGGCGGCAACGCGCTGATCGGCCGCCAACTGCACCCCCTCATCACCGGCGCCGGCTACACGGACGTCGAGGTCCGCCCCCGTACGGTCTACGCGGACCGCTCCCGCCCCGCCCTGGTGAACGGCTTCACCCGCAACACCTTCATCGCCATGATCGAGTCCGTACGCGAGGACGCCCTCGCCGCGGGCCTGATGACGGCCTCCGACTGGGACCGCGGCATCACGGACCTGTACCGCACGACCACCGACGACGGCACGTTCCACTACACGTTCTTCAAGGCCCACGCCGTGAACCCGACCCGGTGACCGGGACGTCAAGCCCCCCGGACGGTCACACCAGCCGTCGTGCCGTGGCCCATCGGGTCAGCTCGTGCCGGTTGGACAGCTGGAGCTTTCTGAGGACCGCCGAGACATGGGACTCGACCGTCTTGACGGAGATGAACAGCTGCTTGGCGATCTCCTTGTACGCGTAGCCACGGGCGATGAGGCGCAGGACCTCGCGCTCGCGCTGGGTGAGGCGGTCGAGGTCCTCGTCGACGGGCGGGGCGTCGGTCGAGGCGAACGCGTCCAGGACGAATCCGGCCAGGCGAGGCGAGAAGACCGCGTCGCCGTCCTGGACACGGAAGATGGAGTCGACGAGGTCCGTGCCGGTGATCGTCTTGGTGACGTACCCCCGGGCGCCGCCGCGGATCACGCCGATGACGTCCTCCGCGGCGTCCGACACGGACAGCGCGAGGAAGCGGACCGGCTGCTCGGCGGCGGCCATCAACGGGGCGCAGCGGCGCAGCACTTCGACACCGCCGCCGCCCGGCAGGTGGACGTCGAGCAGGACGACCTCGGGCCGCGTGGCCGTGATGACCGTGACCGCCTGGTCGACGTCGGCGGCCTCGCCGACCACCTCGACGCCGGTCCGCTCGGTCTGCCCGATCTCGGCCTGCACGCCCGTACGGAACATACGGTGGTCGTCGACCAGCACGACCCGCACGCGACGCCCTCCCCCGGCACCGGCCGACGCGGCCGCGTCCACGACCTCTCCGGATGCGGCGGCCGAAGGGGTCTCCTCAGCAGAACTGCCGGACTCCACAGGCCCGTTAGCGTCGCTCATGACGTCTTCTCCGCCCTCTCCATCTCCAACTCGACCTCCGTGCCGCCGTCCGGCACCGCGCGCAGTCGCGCCGTGCCGCCGTTGCGCTCCATACGGCCGATGATCGATTCTCTAACGCCCATGCGGTCGGCGGGTATCGCGTCGAGGTCGAAGCCGGGGCCGCGGTCGCGGACGGACACGAAGACCGTCCTGCCCTCGACTTCGGCGTAGACCTGTACCGCGCCGCCCTCGCCACCGTACTTGGCCGCGTTCACCATCGCTTCCCGCGCGGCCTGCATCTGTGCGGTCAGGCCCTCGTCGAGCGGGCAGTCGCCGACGACGACCACCTCGATGGGGACGCCGTGCTTGTCCTCGACCTCGGCGGCATGGCGCCGGACCGCTTCGGCGAGGGTGTCGGGCTCGTCGGCCTCGTCCTTCCCTGTCCCCTCCGGCTTGTAGAGCCAGGCGCGCAGGTCGCGCTCCTGGGCTCGGGCGAGCCGTCGTACCTCATTGCCATTGTCCGCGTTGCGCTGGATCAGGGTCAGGGTGTGCAGCACGGAGTCGTGGACGTGGGCGGCGACCTCGGCCCGCTCCTGGGCGCGGATGCGCATCAGGCGCTCCTCGGAGAGGTCCTGGGTCATACGGACGAGATAGGGGCCGGCGAGGAGCGCTATGCCGACGAGGACCGCGAGCGCCGCCTGCAGAACGGAGCCGAGGTGGGCCGCGGAGCCCTGGAGGACGAATATCCCGGAGACGCCCGCGGTGACGAGCAGAACGCCGGCCGCGGAACGCAGCAGCGTGAGCGTACGACGGCGGCGGCCGACCTCCACCCAGCGGGCCCGCCGCGCGTTGTCCGCCTGGCGCCAGACCAGGGCGACGCCCGCGCCGACGAGGACTGTCGGCCACAGATACGCCTTGGCTCCCCCGCCGAGGTTCACATTGCCGACGAAGACCATGGCCACGACGACCATGAGGAGCAGGGCCACGATCTGACCCTTGTCCGGCTTGCGGGCCACCAGTCTGCGGCGGCCGTCGGGGGCGGTCTCGGTGGTGAACGCCGGCGTCCGCCCGGAGCCGACGCCGCCGACGCCGAGCGGCACGAAGAACCAGAACGCGGCATACAGCAGCGCTCCCAGACCGTCCGCCATGAACAGTCCGACGAAGACGAGCCGCACCCAGATCACGGGCAGCCCGAGATGCCCGGCGAGCCCTCGCGCCACGCCCCCGAGCCAGCGTCCGTCGCTGCTGCGGTAGAGCTTGCGCGTGGGCCGCGGGTCGTCGAGGGGCATGGCTGCGGCTTCCGGCATGCCATCGATGTTCACACGCCCAGCGGGCCGGGGCATCAGGGTCGACCCCCGAGACGCCCCTGATCTTCGGAAAACCGGCGATGATCTAGGCAAAGCGGGCGATTGATCGTCGCAAGGCCGGTAGTTGATCGCCGGAAACCAGACGATCGAACACTCCCCCCTCCCCCTCCCCAGCCCCCGTCAGGGCCGATATCAGGGTTCGGCCAGGGTCATCCCGACTGCCGTCGCGCCGTCTCGCCCGTCACCATGGACGCATGACAGATCAGCAGCACGCGGCAGCGGAGCCGGACCCCGGCCCCGGCCCGGGCGCCCCACCGCCGGGCACCGGGCCGCGGGACGCCGTGCCGCCCGCACCGGACCCCGCCACAGGTGAGGAGCCGCGCGCGCACGAGGGCGCGGCCGAGCCCGCCGACTCGGTCCCGACCGCGCCCGCTGACCCGGCCGCGCCCGAGGTCCCGCGCAAGTTCCGGCGCGACCACCGGCAGAAGATGCTGGGCGGGGTGTGCGGCGGTCTCGGCCGGCACTGCGACATGGACCCGGTGATCTTCCGGATCGTGCTCGCGGTCCTCTCCGCGACCGGCGGCATCGGCCTCATCTTCTACGGCTTCGTGTGGCTGTTCGTCCCGTACGACGACGAAGAGGAGAACGAGGTACGCAAGCTGCTCACCGGCCGCGTCGACGGCCAGGCCCTGGCGGCCGTGCTCTTCGCGCTGGTCGGCTGCGGAGTGTTCCTCTCCATGCTCAACAACGGCGGGGTGCTGACCTTCGCCGTCGTCCTCTCCCTCCTGCTGGCCGGTGCGGGGTACTGGTCGCAGCAGCGCGGCGCCCCCGACCCCGACCCGCTCGCCGCCCAGGCCGTCGCCGACGCCCCGCCCGAGGCGCAGGCACCGCCCGTGCCCGCCTCCTACCCCTCCTGGTGGCGCGACCCGATCGTCAAGGACGGGTCGCATGTGGGCGGCACCGGCTATCTGTGGGGACCGGAGGACGCACGGGACCGGGACGTCGCGGCGGCGGTCAACATCGCCCGCGGCACCACCCGCCCCGACATCCGCACGCCACGGCAGCCGAAGCCGCGCGGCCCCCGCTGGATCGGCGGCTGGGTCTTCCTGCTCGCGCTGCTCGCGGGAGGCCTCGGCACCGGCCTCACCTGGGACGACCACGCGCTGGGCACCAGCCTGCAGACCGGCCTGGCCTGCGCGCTGATCGTGTTCGGGCTCGGCATAGCCATCAGCGCCTTCCTCGGGCGTACGGGCGCGGGATCGATCTTCCTGGCCGTGCTCACAGCGGCTCTGCTGGCCGCCTCCGCTGCGCTGCCCAAGGACATCACCACGCACTGGATACGAAAGGACTGGACGCCCGCCGCCACGGCCGACGTCCAGAAGAATTACGACCTCGGCACCGGCGTCGGCACCCTGGACCTCACCCGTCTGAACCTCGCCAAGGGCCGGACGGTGACGACGAGCGCCGAAGTGGGCGTGGGCCGGCTCAAGGTCGTCATCCCCAAGGACGCGACCGTGAAACTGAACGTGGACGTGGGCGTCGGAGACATCCAGCTGCCGGGCGACGACAAGAAGGATGTGGACGTGGAGCCGGGCAAGTCCAAGCAGGTGACGCTGTCACCAACGACCACCGACAAGAACGGCGGCATGCTCGACCTCGACCTGCATGTCGGCGTGGGACAGGCGGAGGTGACCCGTGCTACGTCATGAGTTCCAGCCGGGAAAGCTGGTCGCGGGGTTCTTCCTCACCGTCGCGGGCGTCACCTACGCCGGTGACGCGGGGGGCGCCTGGGAGACCCCATGGTTCGCCGTCATCCCCGTCGTCACGGTCGGGCTCTGCCTGGCGGGCGCGGTGGCGTTCCTGACCCACGCCGTCCGCAGACGCCGGGCCAAGCCCCGGTCGTCCGACGTGAGCGCCTAGCGATACCCCCCGGCGCGTTGCCCGCGCCGGGCTCGCAGGACCGCGTCCAGGGAGAAGACCGAAGCGCCCGCGAGCACGAGCGGAAGCCAGGCCATCAGGTAGGCGAGGTCGTTGCCGTAGTAGTACGGGTCGGAGGCCCAGCTCACCGTCAGCCACAGGCTGAGGGAGATGAGGGCTCCGCCCAGTGCGGCGAGGCGGGCCAGCAGGCCGATCAAGGTGCCGATACCGACGGCCAGTTCGCCGAAGGCGATGGCGTAGCCGAAGCCGACAGGGTTCTTCAGGGCGAGGTCGACGAGGGCCGGGATCGCGGACGAGTCCCGGACCGTGCGCATCATGTCCCCGATCGAGCCCGAGCCGGAGTCCTTCATGAAGGCGCTGTCGGTGAGTTTGTCCAGGCCGGCGTAGATGAAGGTGACGCCGAGGAAGACGCGTAGGGGCAACAGGGCGTAGCGCGTGGCGGAGTCCCGCCAGTCTCGCCTCTCGTCGAGATAGGAGGAATGAGTATCCGTCCGCATACCGTGAGTCATCGCTCTCCGCCGCCTCTCGCCCGCGTGCCGTTGACCCCTCAACAGACCATACGTACGACAGTCGGCCCCCGCTCAATCCTGGGGGCCCGTTTTTCCTGACTTCACCCCCATGACAGCCCCCGGCACCGCTGCCACCCCCCGGCGTTTTTCGCCCCCTCCGCCCCTACCCTCCCCGTCCCTGGGGGCTGCGCCCCCAGACCCCCCTTCGGCCTAAAGGGCCTCGTCCTCAAACGCCGGACGGGCTAAAGATTTCCCGACCCGCGGGCTGGTTGGTGCCCCGCCGAAATGGAGGGCACAGGCACGGTGAGCGGAACACACCCGCAGTCGCCGACGCCCGCCCCCGCTCACCCGCACCCGCCAGACCACCGGAGGGGCCGTGCCGGTACATCACATGCCCCGTCGCTTACGTGGTTGCCAACGGGCCGAGCCGTGGCACCACCCCGCACTGCGACCGCCGACGAGGCGGATGTACCGGCACGGCCCCGCCCCACCCACCGGCGGAACGCGACGCGCAGCATCGGCACCCCACCCCCTCAGTCCGTCACATCGATCGCGCAGCGGTTTGTCTCGGCCCCCGCCGCCGTGATCACCTGCACCTCCACCCGCCCGGGCTCCACATCCACCGGCACCGGCACGGTGAGCACCGCATCCGTGGGGTTGCTGAACCCCCCGGCCACCGGCACCAGTGGCACATGTACATGCACCGCCCCGATCCGGACCACCATCCGCGACAGCCGATCGGCCGTCTGCGCGCCGGGCGGTACGAACCCGGCCCCCCGGATCTCGATGTCGTCGCCGGTGCGGATGGGTGCGTCCAGGTCGCCCGCCTCGCGGGAGCGGACGACGGAGAGGATCACGGGACGCCCGCCCTCGGCGTACTTTCCGGCGAGGTAGGTGCCGGCCGACACCAGCACCAGCAGGGCCAGCCCCCAGGGCAGGTCGGGCAGCTGCGCAGGCCGCCGAGCCAGCCGTACCGCCGCGAAGGCGAGAGCGACCGCGGCGATCACGACGTACTGGATGTCGGCGAAGCTGCCCCGCCCGGAGTCGTCGGTCAGCAGATCGGCGGCGCGCGGCCGGTCCGCGCGTACCTTCTGCAGGCGCTGCCCCAGCACCCGCAGCCCCACCACCCGCCGCACCAGCACCGCGACCCCGCACACCACGGCGACGACGGTCACCACACCGGCGCCCCGGGCGAGTTCGAGGCCGGCGATCAGTTCGTCCCGGGAGCGGTGCGCGGAGGCCGCCGCGAGCTGCCCGACCAGCACGAGCACCGCGTACACCACGAAGAGCACCCAGCCGGCCGCCACCGCGCGCGAGGTGGAGAGCCGGTTGTCCTCGCCGATGACGGGGGCGAGGGCACCGCCCCGGGCCCGGTGCAGCCGGGCCGCCCCCGTCAGCAGTCCGGCCAGGACGACCGCCGCGAGCAGCCCGGCCGTCCGCGCGGCCGTCCACCCCGCCCCGATCGCGGTGAGCGCCTGCACCAGGAGCAGGGCCACGGCAGCGCCCCAGACCGCGTACGCGGTGTACCGCCACAGCCGTCCCAGCCAGGCCTCGCCCTCGACCCGCCCGCGCTCGGCGACGAGGTCCGCGGACTGGGTCAGCTCGTCGGAGACCCACTGCCGCGACGCGGACGCCGAGTGCGCGACGGCGGCGGGCAGCCCGTGTCCGGACGCCAACTCGTCGCGCTTGGCGAGGAATTCGGCGACAGCGCGCCGGTGTCCCGCACGCGCCCCGTGCGGGCAGTCCCCACAGGTGCAGCCACCCTCGTGCGCACCCTGCCCCGCGCCCTGCCCTGAGCCACGCCCAGAGCCGGGCCCGGAACCACCCCCGGCACCGCGCCCCGCGCCGTGTCCCGCCTCCTGCACCGCCACGCCCGCTGCCGCCTTCCCCGCGCCAGAAAACACCGCGCAGCCAGACCTTCCGTACGCCTGACTGCCGTACAACTGCCTTACAACTGCCTCGCGATGACAGCGCATTGTGCCGTACGAATCACCGCACGCATCCGGCAGGTCTGGTCAGCGCGGGTGAAGAACAGGACCCCGTGTTGACCCGGCTGCGAGAATTTCTCTATGGCCGAGATCATCCAGCGCGACGGGACCTGGGCCTTCGACGGCAACACGGTCAGGATCACGCCGGGACTCCACCGCTCCGTGCCGCTGTTCCGGCAGACGTACGGAGAGATCGCCGTCCCCCTGGAGGCGGTGTCAGGCATCGTCTACGAACCCGAACGCAAGCGCGGCCGTCTGCGCCTCAGGCTCCGCGAGGGCGCCGACCCGCTCCTGCAGGCGACCGGGGGTCGGCTGCCCGAGGCGGCGGACCCCTACAAGCTCACGGTCGACGTCGACCGTTCCGGGGTCGCCGAGTACGTCGCCGAGGAGATCCGCCGCGCGCTGCTCCTGGACCAGATCCCCAAGGAGCCGGCGAAGACCTATCTCCTCTCCGGCCCGCCGGTGCCGGTGTCGGTCCGTTCCAGCGACGGTACGGTCTCCTTCGACGGCGCGCAGGTGCGCATCGACTGGGCGGACACCTCCGACCGGGTCAAGCGGGCGACGGGCCCGCGGATCATCGCCGTCGGCGACCTCGTCCAGGTCGAGTGGCTGCCCAACTCCGGTTACGAGGACGGCTTTGTGCGCTTTGTGACACGCGAGACGGTGTTCTCCAAACTGCCGCCGGAGAAGGACCCGTACGCCCTCGACCTGTGGGGCAGCGCCCGCCGCGACCTGCTCACGGCGCTGGTCGCGACCGCGGTCACCGCACGCCTGCCACACCCGTCCACGCGTACGGGCGAGTACGTGGATCATCCCCAGCTCGCCTCCGCCGTAGCACCGCAGAGCGACCACCACGACGTACTCCTGCGCCGTCTGCGGGAGTTGGGCGAGCTGCACCGCGACGGCGTGCTGACGGACGAGGAGTTCGCCATGACGAAGGCGGCGGTGCTCCGCGGGTTCTGAACACGCGCCCCACCCGCGCCCCCGTTTCCACGACCCCGTTCCACGACCTACGACAGCGATCAGGGACTTACGACAGCAGATCAGGCTCGCTGCGGCTGATGTCCTGCCACAGCGGCTGGTAGTTGATCCACGCCACCAGGTCGCCGCCGAGCTGTTCGCGCGTCGCGACCGCCTGCTTGTGGTCGATGAGGATCGGCCGCCCCGCGGCCTTCGCGCTGAGCTGGACCTGGCTCGACCGCTCCATGGACAGGAACCACCAGGCCGCGGCGTCCACCGAGTCCCCGACCGTCAGCAGCCCGTGATTGCGCAGCACCAGCGCCTTTCGGGAGCCCAGCGCCGCCGCGATCCGGCGCCCTTCCTCGGCATCCACCGCGACCCCCGTGTATGCGGCGTACAGCGCGTGGTCCTCGTAAAAGGCGCAGCTCTCCTGGGTGATGGGGTCGAGCAGGTCGCCGAGCGCGGACAGGGCGCGCCCGTGGACGGAGTGGCAGTGGGCGACGGCGACGACGTCGGGGCGGGCGGCGTGGACCTGGGCGTGCACGGTGAAGGCAGCCTGGTTCACGTGGTAGCGGCCCTCGATCACCTGCCCGTCCTGGTTGGCCATGACCAGGTCGCTCACGGTGACGTGCTTGAACGGCATCCCGAAGGGGTTCACCCAGAAGCAGTCGCTGTACTCCGGGTCGCGCGCCGTGATGTGCCCGGAGACCCCGTCCTCGAATCCGAGCCGTCCGAACAGCCGCAGCGCCCCGGCCAGCCGTTCCTTGCGGTGCCGCCGCTCGTCCTCCGGCGACTCGTGCATCGGCGGCATGGCGAACCGCAGCTGGTCGGTGGGCAGGGGCAGCGGCGGGGTGGGCCCGTGCATATGTCCTCCAGCACTGGCGTGTTCGGTACGGAGCGGAAGTTACCCCCGGTCAGCGCAGGAGAACAGAGGGGGTCGGTGAAGAGATGGGCACAACCGTTGCGCGTGGTCACTGGTCTGCCCGAATGACTCCCTGCCTCGAACTCGACTCCCTGCCTCGAACCCATGTATCCCAGGACTTCAGGAGGCACGCATGAACCGCGCAGAGCGACGGATCCTCGCCCTGCTCCGGCAGCTCGCGGAGCGCGACTTCGTCGTCCTCAGCGATCTCGGCGGCTCCCCGCGCCGGCTGGCCCTCCTCACCTACGTCGCCGAGCAGCACGGTTTCCGTTACGCGGAGGCGCACCGGGTGAGCCGGGCACTGCAGGTCCACCTCGTGCGTACCGAGCCGGCGGACGCACGATCGCACACCGCGGGCGCCGTCACGGTGCGGGGGCTGCGTCCTGGCACCCTCAGACCGCTTCCGGAGGCGGCACCGGCGGTCCGGCGGCTGAGGGATCGGATCGAGCTCGACGCCCTGGCCGGCGATCTGAGCGTGCGTGCCAAGTCGATGATCATGACTGTCTGCGCCCTCTTCATCGCTCTGTTCCTTCTCGTCTCCGGCTGGCAGGCGGCACTCGCCGCCTTCATCGGCGCGGAGGCCCTTTTCCTGGGCTTCCTTTACCTGGAGGTCGTCCGCCGACGCAGGCTCGCGCGGCGCGTCCAGACGGTGGTCTGACACCGACCCGCGCCCGCCCCGGGAAACCGGACAGAGGATGTCGGGTATCCGCGCCACACTCCCCGTATGACGTCGAACTGGGCAGCCTTCACCACCGCCGAACCGGACCTCGCCAAGACCGTCGAGGACCGTTTCGGGAACTTCACGCACCACGTCCTCGCGACCCTCCGCAAGGACGGCTCGCCCCGCACCACCGGCATCGAAGTGCGGTTCCTGCACGGCGAGCTGTGCCTCGGCATGATGCCGAACTCGCTCAAGGCGCTCGACCTGCGCCGCGACCCGCGCTTCGCGCTCCAGGCGAACCCGGGGCCGGGCACGGACATGGGCGGCGGCGACGTCCGGATCAGCGGGCGGGCCGTCGAGGTCCTCGATCCCGAGGCCCTGCGACGGTACGCCGACGAGGTGCACCCGCCGGACCCGTCCGCCTTCCACTGCTTCCGCGCCGACCTGACGGAGGTCGTACGGACGTCTGTGGAGGACGAGAAGTACCTGGTGCTGCAGATCTGGAGGCCGGGCGAGGACCTGCGGATCGTCAAGCGGACGTGACCCGGCGCAAGAGGCGGCCCGGCGCAAGACGCGGCCCGGGGCACAAGCGGCCCGGGGCACAAGACGAAAGGCGCCGCCCGGGAAGGGGCGGCGCCTTTCGTCAGCTGTCGGGGAGGGTCACTCCCACTCGATGGTGCCCGGCGGCTTCGACGTCACGTCGAGGACGACCCGGTTGACGTCCGCGACCTCGTTCGTGATCCGCGTCGAGATCTTGGCGAGGACGTCGTACGGGAGACGGGACCAGTCGGCCGTCATCGCGTCCTCACTCGACACCGGACGGAGCACGATCGGGTGGCCGTACGTCCGGCCGTCGCCCTGGACGCCCACGCTGCGGACGTCCGCGAGCAGGACCACCGGGCACTGCCAGATGTCGCGGTCGAGACCGGCGGCCGTCAGCTCCTCGCGGGCGATGGCGTCGGCCTCGCGGAGCAGGTCCAGGCGCTCCTTGGTGACCTCGCCGACGATACGGATGCCGAGGCCGGGGCCCGGGAACGGCTGGCGCTGGACGATCTCGTCCGGCAGGCCGAGCTCCTGGCCGACCATCCGGACCTCGTCCTTGAAGAGCTTGCGCAGCGGCTCGACGAGCTCGAACTCGAGGTCCTCGGGAAGGCCGCCCACGTTGTGGTGGGACTTGATGTTGGCCGTGCCGGTGCCGCCACCGGACTCGACCACGTCCGGGTAGAGCGTGCCCTGCACCAGGAAGGCGACGTCCTCGCCCTCCGCGGCCTCGGCGATGATCTCCGCCTGCGCCTGCTCGAAGACCCGGATGAACTCCCGGCCGATGATCTTCCGCTTCTCCTCGGGGTCGGAGACCCCGGCCAGCGCGGCGAGGAAGCGCTCCTCCGCGTCCACGACCTTCAGCTGGACGCCGGTCGCGGCCACGAAGTCCTTCTCGACCTGCTGGGTCTCGTCCTTGCGCATCAGACCGTGGTCGACGTACACACAGGTCAGCTGGGAGCCGATGGCCTTCTGTACGAGGGCGGCGGCGACGGCGGAGTCCACGCCGCCGGAGAGACCGCAGATGGCGCGCTTGGTGCCGACCTGCTCGCGGATCAGCGCGACCTGCTCGTCGATGACGTTGCCGGTCGTCCAGTTCGGCTTGAGGCCCGCGCCCCGGTACAGGAAGTGCTCCAGCACCTGCTGGCCGTGCGTGGAGTGCATGACCTCCGGGTGGTACTGGACGCCGTACAGCTTCTTCTCGTCGTTCTCGAAGGCCGCGACCGGGACGACGTCCGTGGAGCCCGTGACGGTGAAGCCCTCGGGGGCGGCGGAGCAGGCGTCTCCGTGTGACATCCACACCGACTGCTCGTCCGGGGTGCCCTCGAAGAGCGTGGAGCCGGGCTTCGAGACGTGCAGCGGCGTACGGCCGTACTCGCGGGCGCCGGTGTTGTCGACCGTGCCGCCGAGGGTCGTGGCCATCAGCTGGAAGCCGTAGCACATGCCGAAGACGGGGACACCGGACTCGAAGATCTCGCGGTCGAGGCGGGGGGCGCCTTCCGCGTACACCGACGAGGGGCCGCCGGAGAGGACGATCGCCGCCGGGTTCTTGGCGAGCATCTCCGCGACCGGCATGGTGCTCGGCACGATCTCGCTGTAGACCCGGGCCTCGCGGACGCGACGGGCGATGAGCTGGGCGTACTGCGCACCGAAGTCGACGACCAGGACGGTGTCGGGGGCGGCGGGGGACGCTTCTGGCACGGTTTGCCTTCCGGCGGTGAGCAAGGGTGTGTGTGCTGCCGATTCTACCGGGGGCTGGGGCGGGGGCGCCTACGGCCGTTTTTCGCCCCCTCCGCCCCTACCCGTCCCGTACCTGGGGCTGCGCCCCAGACCCCCCTCGGGTTGCCTTTTGGCTGCGGGTGCGTGGGGGCTTGTCGCGCAGTTCCCCGCGCCCCTTACGGGGCACAGCCCCGCATCTCAGTATCCGAACCCGCTTGGACCCCGTCCGCCCGCACGGGCATACTGCTCGCATGCTCACGCACCAGACCTTCGTGTTTACCTATGGCAACCGGCCCACCGGCTGCCATGGTCGTGCTGCTTGAGCAACTGACAAGCGACTTCCCAGGCGCCCCGGGCCGACAAGGCCCGGGGCGTCTGCCGTTTCCGGGCCCTGCCGCTCCGGGGCACCTCTTCCACCAAGGAGCCCCACCATGGCCGACGTACTCGACAAGACCGGCGCCCGCACCGACGAGGCCGCCGACGTGATCACCGACGCCCGTGAGCGCATCGACGCCCTCGACGACCGGATCATCGGTCTCGTCCAGGAACGGATGGCGGTCTCGGCGGTGATCCAGGAGGCCCGGATCTCCTCCGGCGGCCGCCGGGTGAACCTCTCGCGCGAGATGGAGATCCTCGGCCACTACAGGGACGCTCTGGGCAAGCCGGGTACGTCGCTGGCGATGACGCTGCTGGAGCTGTGCCGCGGCCGCGTCTGAAGCCGCTCGGAACCCCCGTACAACCCGTACCTGACCCCGTACGCGGCGTACGCACGTACGCATCTCCTCTCACCCGTACGGCGCGTGACCGCCCCGCCGCGGGCTTCGTTGGTCCCGGTGTCCGTGTCAGCCAGGGGCGGGCTCGAAAGAACCACGCGTGGCTCCCCTGGAGCGATGAGACGTACGGATCGTGCCGTGCGTCGTGGGACCTCGCCCCAGGGGTGTGACCGGACGGCAGGGGACAGCAGCCCGGTCACTCAAGAGAACGGTCGGCTCCGGGGACGCCCGGGGCCGACCGGCGGAATCTGTTCCGAGGTGGTCCAGGCGGTTGCGGAGGCCGTTGCCCATCCAGCACGATGCGAGAACAGCCCGCCTGGAGAGAACGGCCCCGAGTCCCTCAGCGAGTCCCACAGCAGACGACTGGCGAGTCCCCCCAGCAGACAACCGCATCCGTTTCTGTTCTCCCTGACCGCCAATGGTCGACACCACGTGCGCGCCCCAAGTGCGCCGGGGCGCACGACCCGGTGGTCACCCGGACCAGCGGCGCAACCCCCCGGCGCCGCCCCAGGCACCGGCGCTGCCCTGACGTCGGTGCTGACGAAGAAGGGCCCCGCGGCTCCGTCCCGCGGGGCCCTTCGCCCTGCCCGTCACGTCAGCGACGGCGGCAGTGCGTCATCGCTCAGGTGCGGGACACCGTGCCGCAGGAGTCCGTGGCGGAGTTCTCGATGTCGCGGCTCCGGTCGTACGGGTCGGTGGTGGGGCCCGTCGGGGGCTCGCCCGTGGGGGCGGACGAGGCGAACCGCGGATGCAGGAAGCCGTCGTAGACGTCGCAGGCGGAGTTGGCCAGATCCTGGTCGTACCGGAGGATCCACAACGTGCCGGGGGTGGCCTGGTACTTCCTCGGGTCGGCGACCTCCACGTCGAGGACGCGGCGCACGATCGTGCGGGTGACCTCGGTCGAGCCCTGGTCGGCGGGGGCCACCGGGTAGACGAAGGTGTAGTCGACGTGGATGGCGACGGAAGCGTGCTCGCCCGCCTTGAACGTCATCCGGCCACGTGTCTTGACCACGTCTCCGACCAACCGTGTCTCGTCGGGGGCGAACCGGCTGAAGAGCGACAGCGGATCGTGTCCCTTGCCCGGCTCGCGCAGCCAGCCCTTCGCGTCATCGAGCATCTTGGGCTGCTTGGGGTCGAGGGTGGCGAGCGCGGCCTCGGGGCGATCGCCGCGCAGAGTCGCCGGGTTGAGGTTCGCGTCGACGAGAAGGGCCCTCGTCTGCCGCAGGGCGGTGGCCACCTGGGCCCGGGTGAGCGAGCCGACCGGCGTGGCCTTCGGTACGACGATGCCGGCCGCGCCGTCGGCCCAGCCCTCGGCGGGCGATCCGGCGAACGGCCTGTCCAGGGTGGGTGTGTCGGAGTCCACGGAGGAGGGCGGCGCGGTCGGCGGCGCCGTTTCCGGCGGCAGCGAGGCGGCGGTCGCGGGGGCGTCGGACGACGTGCCGAAGGGATCGCCGGGCAGCAGGGACGGCTTCATCGCCACGACCGCCACCGCGAGCGCGAGCGGTACGCCGATGATCGCCCACAGGCGACGGCGCCGGGCCGCGCGCCCGTTCCCCTCTCTCCCTGCGGGGCCCGTGCGCCAGCCCTCGGGCCGCGCGCCTCGCGCCTCCTGTTGCCGCAGCCGCTCCGTGACCATGCGCGCCCGCGCGGACGGCTCCTTCGGGGCCGACCTCCGGATGTCGCGTTCACTGTCGCGGGCGAACCGCTCCCACACGTCGTCAGGGACGGCGGGTTCCCCTGTTTCCTCTGGCTGCTTGTCAGACACGAGGGTCAGTTCTATGGGGCTCGAAAGGCTGTCCACAAGCCGGACTTGAATGTGATGCAGGTCACATAAGAATTCCGTGAAGGGGAGCACAACCCTTCTCAGGTTTCACCGGTCACACCTGCAGAACCAACGGCCACACCCGCGCCCCACACGCGGAGGCCTCACCCATACGAGCGCCGCTACGTCGCGGTGCACCCGGACTTTCCGAGGTCTTCATGAAGCTTCGCCGTGCCATGGCCGCTGCGGCCGCGACGGCTGCCATAGCCCCGCTGGCGCTGCTGTCGGCGCCGGCCGCGTTCGCGACGGACGAGAGCCCCACCCCGACCGCGACCGAGACGGTCACCGAGACTCCGGCCGAGTCGGCGACCCCGACTCCGACCGAGACGGCCACCGAGACTCCGGCCGAGTCGGCGACCCCGACTCCGACCGAGACGGCCACCGAGACTCCGGCCCCGAGCGACCCCACCTCCACGTCCGCCACCCCGACCTCCCCGGCGCCGAGCACCTCCGCGCCCGAGGAGTCCGAGTCGCCCGACCCGGAGCCGTCCGAGTGCGAGGACTCCAAGGTCGACGTGTCCATCACGGGCCTGCCCGGCAAGATCGCGGCGGGCAGCGGCTGGCACAAGTTCTCCCTGAACGTGGCCAACAACTCCGAGTCCACCCTGAACGACCTGGGCTTCTTCGCCGGTGCCTCCCCCGACAAGGCGGGCGAGGACATCTTCAAGAGCAAGCAGGTCCAGCTCCAGGCCTACAACCCGGACGACAAGGTCTGGGAGGACGTCGACTCCGAGGGTTACGCGGTCGGCTTCGTCGGCTACACCGACGAGCTCAAGCCCGACTACGAGGTCAACATCCCGCTCCGTATCAACGTGAAGTCCAGCGCCCCGGTCGGCGCCGGCTTCTCCCTCGGCGCCAGCATCTACGGCGACGCCGACGGCGAGTGCACGGGCTTCGGCGAGGTGGCGTACAAGTTCCAGATCGTCGCCGCCGGCACGCCCACCGACGGCACCAAGCCGCAGGAAGGCGGCAAGGCTCCGGTCTCGGACAAGCCCGCCGACAAGAGCAACACGCCGGAGGTGGACGGCAGCCTCGCCGAGACGGGCTCCAGCTCCGCCCTGCCGATGATCGGCCTCGTCGGCGGTATCGCCGTTGTCGCCGGTGCCGGTGCGGTCTTCGTGGTCCGTCGCCGCAACTCGGGTGACGCCACCGCGTAAGGCGGTCGGACACAGTCCACGCAGGCATCACGCCTCGTACAAGAAGAAGGACCTGCGCTCGGAGGGGGGTGCAGGTCCTTCTGTCTGTTCAGGAGGGTGGCTTACCTTCCGTGCCAGAGGGTGGTTCCGGAGGGTGGCTTGCTTTCCGTGCCAGAGGGTGGCTTACGACTTCGGCGGCACCGTCGGCATCCCCAGGAACGGCAGCTTCAGCGCGCCGAACGCGTCCGCGGGGACGGCGGGGTGCCGCGGCTCCACCGGCTTCAGGCGCTCGTACGCCGCGCCCGGCGCCGGACGCGGGTCGGCCTCGCCCTTGTTGGGCCAGTACGACATCGCGCGCTCGGCCTGTGCGGTGATGGTGAGCGACGGGTTGACGCCGAGGTTCGCCGAGACCGCGGCGCCGTCGACGACGGAGATGCCCGGGTGGCCGTAGAGCCGGTGGTACGGGTCGATCACGCCGTCCTCGGCACTGGCGCCGATCGGGCAGCCGCCCAGGAAGTGCGCGGTGAGCGGCGTCCCCATCAGCTCGCCCACGTTGCTGCCCGCGAAGCCGTTGATCTCGGCGGCGATCGCGGAGGCGCCCTCCGAAGCCGCCTTGATCTGCTTGGGGTTGGGCGCGCCATGTCCTTGACGAGCCGTCAACAGTCCCTTCCCCGCGCCCTTCGGCTTCAGGTAGGTGGTCAGTGAGTTGTCGAGCGACTGCATCACCAACCCGATGATGGTCCTCTCGGACCAGCGGCGGTTGGAGAGCGAGCGGGCCACCAGGAGCGGGTGCTTCGCCGCGTTGGCCAGCCAGCCCAGGACCCTCGACGAGCCCTCTGCGTATGGGACTTGGAGGATGGACAGGCCGCCCATCGAGTTGGACCCCTTGCCGTAACGGACCGGCTCGATGTGGGTGTTCTCGTCGGGGTGGATGGACGACGTGATGGCGACACCGCGCGTGAAGTCGACCTTCGGCTCGCCCGTGGCCTTGCGGTAGCGGCGGTTGTCGGTCTGCGCGCCCACCAGCGCCTCGGAGTTGGTGCGGGTCAGCTCGCCCAACTTCTCGGAGAGATAAGGGAGTTGGCCGCCCGCCTTCATCCGGTGCAGCAGGGTCTGTGTGCCGTAGGTACCGGCCGCGAGGACGACTCGGCGCGCCTTGAAGGTCCGCCCCTGTCCCTTGCGCTTCTCGTCCGTGGGGAGGGTCTGGACGGCGTACCCGCCCTGCGAGTCGTCCGTGACGGACACGACGGTCGTCATGGGGTGGACGACGGCGCCCGCCTTCTCGGCGAGGTAGAGGTAGTTCTCGTTGAGGGTGTTCTTCGCGCCGTGCCGGCAGCCGGTCATGCACTCGCCGCACTCGGTGCAGGCCTTGCGGGAGGGGCCGGCGCCGCCGAAGTACGGGTCGGCGACCTCCTCGCCGGACTTGGCCTTCACCGCCCCGTCCGCGTCCTCGCCGTCGCCGAAGAACACGCCCACCGGCGCCATATGGAAGGTGTCGCCGACGCCCATCCGCTCGGCGGCCGCCTTGAGATGGACGTCCGACGGCGTCATGGTCGGGTTGAGCCGCACGCCCAGCATGCGCCGGGCCTGGTCGTAGTACGGCTTCAACTCCCCTTCCCAGTCGGTGATGTCCTTCCACTGTGGGTCCTCGAAGAAGGGCTTCGGGGGTACGTAGAGGGTGTTGGCGTAGTTGAGGGAACCGCCGCCGACGCCCGCTCCCGCCAGGACCATCACATTGCCCAGCAGATGGATGCGCTGGATGCCGTACATGCCGAGTTTCGGCGCCCAGAGGTAGTTCTTGATGTCCCAGGAGTTCTTGGGGAGCGCGTCGCGGGTGAAGCGACGTCCTGCCTCCAACACGCCTACGCGGTAGCCCTTTTCGGTGAGCCGGAGGGCGGTCACCGACCCGCCGAAGCCGGAGCCGACGACGATGACGTCGTAGTCGTACGCGTCGTCATCCGGGTTGTGGACAGAGTTCTCCTGTGACACGTGCTGCTCTCCTCGTTGAGAACTGTTGTGAGGCGTCCTAGCGGAGCCGCAAGGCCTTCATGACCCGCAGGCTTCGGCTCATGAAGGCCGCGTACCCCTCGTCGTCCATGCCGAGCGACGGCGCCATCGGCAGCAGCCGCTGCTGGGCGACCGTCTGCGCCTCGGTGTACTTGAGGATGCCCTCGGAGCCGTGGCGGCGGCCGAGGCCGGAGTCCTTCATGCCGCCCATGGGCGACTGGACGCTGCCGTACGCGGGTGCGTAGCCCTCGTTGACGTTGACGGTGCCGGTACGCAGCCGGGCGGCGACCGCGCGCCCGCGCCGGCCGTCCTTCGTCCAGACGGACGAATTGAGGCCGTACGGCGTGGAGTTGGCGAGTTCGACGACCTCGTCCTCGGTCTTGAACCGGTAGAGGGAGACAACCGGCCCGAAGGTCTCCTCGGCGCAGACGGCCATGGGGGCTTCCACCCCGTCGAGGATGGTGGGCTCGTAGAAGTAGGGCCCGATGTCGGGCCGGGCGACGCCACCGGCGACGACCTTGGCCCCCTTCGCGACGGCCTCCTCCACGTGCCGCGTCACGGTCTCCAACTGCCGCTCCCCGACGAGCGAGCCCATGTCGGCCCCGTACGCGAGGGACGTGCCGAGCCGCATGGCCTTGGTCCGCGCGGCGAAGCGCTCGGTGAACGCGTCGGCGATGGACTCATGGACGTACAACCGCTCGATGGAGATGCAGAGCTGGCCGGCGGAGGAGAAGCAGGCACGGACTGCGCCCTGGGCGGCCTTGTCGAGGTCGGCGTCCTCGAGGACCACCATGGCGTTCTTGCCGCCGAGTTCGAGGGAGACGCCGACGAGGCGGGCGGCCGCGCCCTGGGCAACTTCCCTTCCGGTCCTCGTCGACCCCGTGAAGGAGACGTAGTCGGCGTGCTTGACGACCTCGGGCCCGACGACGGGACCCTCGCCGATGACGACCTGGAAGACCTCGGCGGGCAGCCCGGCCTCAATGAGCAGATCACGCGCCCACAGGGCGGTCAGGCACGTCTCCGTGTCGGGCTTCATCACGACCGCGTTGCCCGCGACGAAGGCGGGGAGCGCGTCGCCGACGGACAGTTCCAGGGGGTAGTTCCAGGGCGCGATCTGGCCGACGACGCCGCGCGGGTGGCGGAGTTCGGTGACCTTGGTGAGGGTGGGGACGGCGCCGGTGTGCCGCTTGGGACGCAGGTACGACGGTGCCTTGCGCCCGTAGTGCCGCGCGGCCACGACGACGGCCTGCACCTCTTCGTGCGCGTGCAGGCGGGCCTTGCCGGTCTCCAGCTGGATCAGGTCCAGCACCTCGGCCTGACGGGCGAGCACGAGGTCGTGGAAGCGGAGGAGGACGGCGGCACGCTGCCGTACGGGGGTCGCTCCCCAGGCGACCTGGGCGGCTCGGGCCCGCTCGAAGGCGGTCGCGACATCCTCGGGGGTGGACTCGGGCAGGTCCGCCAGCTTCTCGCCGGTGAACGGCGTGTGGTTGGCGGTCCGTCCGGAGCCGACGACACCCTTCGTGAGCTGCGCGACCAGCTCGGGCGTGACGACGTCGACGGCGGTGCGGGCGCCGGTGGGGGCGGGGGCGAGGGGGTTGGTACCGCTTGCGACGGCACCGGTCACCGCCGCCGTAGCGGTCTCTTCCGCGCCGGTCTCGGCCGTACCGGCCTCTTCCGCGCCGCTCGTTTCCGCGCTGGTCGTTTCCGTGGCCTGCTCCGCGGCCTGCGAGTCCGTCATGAGCCGCAGGGTATGCCCGCCCGCGCCCTTTGGGTACCCGTCGGTAATCGGCTTTCACGGAGTGCTCACACGGTGCCAGTGATCGCTGGCAACGAATACGCTGATCAGGGCGTTGTTCGTCCGACGATCACGGGTTGATCACTCCTGGACGTCACTGTCCTGAGGGACGGTGAACCCGGAGGTCTCCAGCTCGAAGTCAAAAGGTGCGGGAATGTGGAGGGGCTTCCCGAAGGGGACGGTGGTCCGCGACCGGTACCCCTTCGCAGACGGGTCCCAGAACGCGGTGATCTCCTCCACCTGCATGTCCAGCACAAGGTAGACGGGCACGACCCGCCCATAGGTGTCCAGCTTGTCGAGCCAGTCGGCGTCCTTGGACGAGTCGGAGGTCAGCTCGGCGACCAGGGAGAGGGCGGCACCGTCGGCGTGGCGACCTTCGGCTTCGAAGGCGGCTTCGTCGGCTACGTGGAGGTCGGGGCCGAAGGCGCACTCCGCCGCGGGGAAGCTGAAGAGGAACGGTGTCACGTCGGCGTCGTGCCCATCGGGAGTATGACGCTCCAGCTGTCGCCGCAGCGACCGTAACGGCCTCATGTGGCGCAGCTCCGGCCACGACGAATCAACAACCTTTCCTCGAATGAGTTCGGCCTTGTAGCCGTCAGGCGTGTCCAGCTCCTCGACGATCCCGAGCATGTCCTCGAAGGCTCCGGTCGGATGAGCATCCATGGCCGTCGGGCGCTCGCTCCCCTGCCACTCAGGCACCCTCACGCCGCAGCCTCTCGGTGAACCATCTGCGGACCCAGCTCACACCACAACAGCTTCCCGCCCCGCCCGAAGAGGTCGTCGCCGAGCGGGTAGCCGCCCCACGCGTCCGCGTAATGGCATACGAGGAACAAGCCGCGTCCGCCGTCAGCCTCGGCCGGGACGGCGCGGACGGGGCCCGGGTTCTTGTCGAAGGGGGGCGGGATGTGCGGGTTCGCGTCCCAGACGCTGACCCGGAGGCGGCCTCGCCCCAGGCCGCGCAGTCGCAGGGTCGCGGGGCCGGTGGAGTACCGGTAGGCATTGGTGACGAGCTCGGAGGTCAACAATTCGGCGGTGCCAGTGAGTTGGCGAAGGTCGTGTCCGGCGAGGACTGC
The DNA here is from genome assembly GCF_042894545.1 of Streptomyces sp. NPDC001530. Lineage (NCBI taxonomy): Bacteria > Bacillati > Actinomycetota > Actinomycetes > Kitasatosporales > Streptomycetaceae > Streptomyces > Streptomyces sp. NPDC001530. The sequence goes on along the minus strand of NZ_JBIAVS010000005.1, from coordinate 325,768 downwards.
GCGCAGGGTAGCGCGGGCGATGCGCGGGGCGAGTCGATCGTGCGGTAACTGGAGGGCGTACACCCAAGATGCGGACGCTTCGGACTTCGACGGGGATACGGTGACCATGAACGCCTCCTGCGGGTGGGGGGACTTGTGTTCGCTCGACGGGCCCGGCCGGGCGGTGGCATATCGCGAGCATTGGCGGCAGCGCGGTGCGCTTCCGGCTTACTGGCGGGGCCAGTTGAGCGGCTTGGGTTTCACCGTAGACTGCAATCCCTGAAGGTTTTGCCGGTGAATGCAAAACCTTCAGGGATTTACCTCGTGTGGGTGACCACCACGCCAGGTGTACGGAACGGAGCGAGGGCATGACACCAAGGAGCGCACCGTCAGGGCGTCGCCTCCGCATCGGCGTCGAGCTGCGTCGATTGCGCGAGCGTGCTGGCATGACCGCCGCCGAGGCAGCTCGCGCCCTGGGTACGACGCAGGGCCAGATGAGCAACATCGAGGCCAACCGCTTCGGCGTGAGCGCCGATCGCGTGCGCACCCTCGCGCGCATCTACGGCTGCCCCGACCAGCCCCTGGTCGACGCGCTCGCCGCCATGGCGGCCGACCGTACCCGCGGCTGGTGGGAGGAGTACCGCGATCTCCTGCCGTCACCGCACCTGGACCTTGCTGAGATGGAGCACCACGCCACCGCGCTGCGCGTCGCTCAGGTCATCAACATCCCAGGCCTCCTACAGACCCCCGACCATGCCCGGGCTCTCTTCGGTGAAGCGGTCCCGGCGCTGCGCCCGCACGAGATCGAGCACCGCGTCTCACACCGCATCAAGCGCCAGGTAGTCCTGTTCCGGGAGCGGTCGGTGCCGTACACCGCGATCGTCCACGAAGCCGCCCTGCGCATGCAGTTCGGCGGCCGCGCGGTGACCCGGGCCCAGCTCCGGCACCTCATCGAAATGAGCGAACAGCCGAACGTCACGCTTCGCGTCATCCCCTTCGACGGGACCTCCTTCCCGACCGCAGGTCATGGCCTCGACTACGCCCACGGCCCCGTGACAGCCCTCGACACCGCTCACCTGGACACGAGCCATGGCAGCGAACTTGTCGACGCCACAGCGAAGTTGGAGACGTACCGGCTGGTGCTGGACCGTATGGAGCAAGCGACCCTCAAGCCTGGGGCATCGCGAGATCTCATCCACCACATCGCCGAGAACACCTGAGGACAGATACACCATGACCGAACTCACCTGGCAGAAATCCACGTACAGCGAGTCGGGCTCATCCTGCGTCTACCTCGCCACCACCCCCACCGGAACGATCCTTCTTCGCGAAAGCGACGAACCGGAGATCATCCTCACCACCGCCCCCCGCGCACTCGACGCCCTGATATCCAGAATCCGCCGACCCAACTGATCAGCGAGCCGGAATGGTCGCGACCGTAACCTGGCCATCCATCAGGCACTCGATGAGCACCGAACCGTCGAGCGGGTAGATCCAGAAGAGTGGCTCCATGCGTGGCAGTTCCGATGCGTGCCGCACCGCCACAGCCGCGGGTATGGTCACGGTCGGCAACCTGAGGTCCCCCCAGAAGAGGGCGACGCGTCCGCCCTCGGCCACGTAGCCGGCGAGCGGGTCCTCCGCGATCGTCGCCCAGTCGTCCTCGTCCTTCCACCAGCGGCGGTCGGTGTAGGCGGCGGAGTCCCAGTCGAGGCCCGCGCTGATGGTGGGCGGGAATCTGTTCAGGTTGACGGCCTCCAGCTCGCGGCTTTCTGCGTGGTCCAACTGGACGACCTGGCACCCGTCTTCGTCACTGGGGTCGTTCATGAAGCCCGGAAGGCGGCCCGGGCGGCTTCCGTAGGTCATATGAGGCCATCCATCTCCCTGAAGCGCGCCAAGGGGGCCCTCGCGCAGGCCGAGTTGCGGTGAGCCGGACCTCAACAACAGCCACGGACAGCACTGGTGCACTCCCGGTGGCCTCATAGGTGATCCACAGATCATGAGGTGCGGATCCGATCAAGTCGGGCGCTCCGGACCTGGGAACTTGACGATTCCTTGACCTCTCCCTCATAGTCCTTTCACCTCAAGCCCCATAGAAGGATCATCATCAAAATGAAGAGACTCTCGCTGTCGCGTGTCGGTATCGCCGCGGTGGCGTCGGCCCTTTCGCTCACCCTGGCCACCGGCTGCTCCGACAGCGGCTCTGGCTCGAAGGATGACGACAAGGCCGCAGGCTCGGACAAGTCGACGGCCGCCGCGAAGGCCCTGAGCAGCGCGGAGTTGACGAAGCGCATCATCGCGACGGGTGACGTCGACGGGTACAAGGTCGGACCGGCCGACCAGAGCAAGGGGTTCGCGTCCTCCAAGGAAGACGTGACGGTCGTGGACGAGAAGTGCGCACCGCTCGCCTACGTCCTCACCGGGTTCGCGCCCGGCGACTCGGCCTCGTACGTCAACCGCATGGCCTCACAGGAGGTTTCGGCCTCGCCCAGCGCGTCCTCCAGCAAGAGCCTGGAGGACATGACGGACGAGGAGTTCGAGGACGCGATGAAGTCGATCACCGACGCCCTCGGCCAGACGGTGACGATCGTCTCGCTCTCGTCGTACGAGGGTGAGGGCGCCCAGAAGACCATGTCCTCGGTCTCCGACGCGATCAAGGGCTGCGCGAGCGGGTTCACGGCCACGCCGAAGGGCGGCACGAAGGACGACACCCAGAAGTTCACCAAGGTCGCGGCGGAGAAGGCGTCCGGGACCGGTGACGAGTCACTGGCGTTCGCGGTGACCGGAGACGCGGACGGCGACGACGTCGTGGTGCACTGCGAAGTCGTACGCCATGGCAGCACGGTCGCCACGTACTACGCGTTCAGCCTGGCGGCCTTCTCCGGCGAGGACGGCGCCGGGGCCGGTGACTACGAGATCCCCGCCGAGATCATCAAGGCCCAGGCCGCCAAGCTCGCCTGAGCCCTGAGCCCTGAGCCCTTCCGGGCCGTAATGAAGGGGCCTCTTGAAGAAGCCCCTTCAGACAAGCCTCTTACGGCTTGTCGATGTCCAAGTTCGCGATCGCCGCCTTGGCGACTTCACGGCCCCGCGCCGTGAAGTCGCCCTTGCCCGGGTAGCTGATCGTGAGCTTGTACATGTTGCCCGCGTGCGACTTGTAGTAGAAGATCTTCAGTTCGCGGGGGCGGGGGTTCTGGCTGTCGGTGGTCGTGTAGACCACCGTGTTCTCGGCGGCCTCCTTGCCGTGGTACGTCGAGTCGTCCTCCGGGGCCGTCCTCGGGCCCTCGGGCATACCCAGGTCGTACGCGCCGCTGTCCTTGAACTTGCCGTTGTCGGCGTACATTTCGGCTCGCGCGGAGTCCTGGATTTCCTTGCTCGTGTCCTCGGACTTCTTGGCCAGTGTCAGGCCGATCCAGATGCTGCCGCTCCAGTCGGTGTACGTGACCCAGTGACCCTTGTCCGACGTCCGGTCCGGCGTGGATCTCTGGTAGTCCGCGGGCACCGCCAGCGTCGCGGCGACATCCTTCTCCTGCCGCTTCTTCCAGCCGTCCGGCAGCGGTCCCGCGAACGGGTCCGCGATCACCAGGTACGCCGCCACGGCCGCCGCGACGACCACCGCGCCGAGGCCGAACAGGGCCTTGCGGCCGACCCGCAGGCCCTTGCCGCCCGGTCCCGCGATCTGCACGACCTGGGTCGGTGCCGGGGCCGGAGGCTTCGCGGCCTCCTCCAGGAGACGGCGGACCTGTGCCGCGCCGGGACGGCGGGACGGGTCCTTGTCGAGCAGGCCGTTGATCACCTCCGCGAGCGGGCCGCTGGCGGTGGCGGGCGGCGCGGGCGTGGAGTTGAGGACCGACTGGAGCGTGGCGGGCGTGTTGCTGCGCCGGAAGGGGGAGACACCTTCCGTGGCCGTGTACAGGACCACGCCGAGCGACCAGAGGTCGGAGGCCGGGCCGGGACGCTGGCCCAACACCCGCTCCGGGGCGATGTATTCGGGCGAGCCGACAAAGCCGCCGGTGTCCGTCAGATTGGTCTCGCCCTCGATCTGGGCGATGCCGAAGTCGGTGAGGACGACGCGGTCGTGGCGGCCGAGCAGGACGTTGTCGGGCTTGACGTCGCGGTGCAGGATGCCCGCCGCGTGCGCGGCCTCCAGAGCGCCGAGGACCTCCAGGCCGATGCGCGCGGCCTCGCGGACGCCGAGCGTGCCCTCCTGGAGGGCGTCGCCCAGCGAGCGGCCCTGCACCAGCTCCATGACGATCCAGGGCTGTCCGTCCACGACCGCGACATCGTGGACGTTCACGACCGCCGGGTGGTCGAGCCGCGCCGCCGCGCGCGCCTCGCGACGCATCCGCTCGTAGGCGTTGGCACGTTCGCGCTCGGGAAGGTGGTCCGGAACGCGCGGCTCCTTGACTGCGACCTCACGGTCCACCGTCTCGTCCTTGGCCCGCCAGACCGTGCCCATGCCGCCGTGGCCGAGCTTGGAGAGGAGCCGGTAACGGCCCGCGATCAGCCGTCCGGTGCCCGGGTCCTGCGCCTGCTGCTCGGGGACGACCTGGGTGGGGGCCGCATACGGATTGCCCGGGTACGGAACGCCCGACTGCTGCGCGGGCACACCCGGCCGCGGCGGTTGCAGACCGAAACTGGTTGGCTCGTCGGACCCGTAAGGGGCTCCCCCGTTGTTGCTCATAGGTCCATCTCTATCGCGGCAAGCGCTTCGGCTTCCAGCCCGATCGCTTTCCGGTCACAGACCCGTGACGCACCTCGCCACTTATGCGCCGTTTATGTCCGTACGAACGTCCCCATTCACGACGCCACGCACGCCTCCACTCACCACGCCGCGCACGCCTCCACTCACGACGCCACGAACGTGTCCACCGCCACGTCGAAGTACTCCTTCGCCTCCGTCACCTTCCCGACCGGCGCCGAGACCCACACGTCGTACATCCGGCCGCCCTCCTCCCAGCACAGGTCGTACGTGTGCCGTGCGCCCTCCGCCTCGGTGAAGCCGTTCCAGGTGAACTCCCAGAGCGCTGCGGGCTGTCCGTTGTGCGTGGTGCTCGTGACGGTGCCGTCGCGGTAACCCGGGTTGGTGGAGGGCCCCTTGGCGTCCGCCCGCCGCATCACCGCGAGGGGGCCGCCCGTTTCGGGATCGGCGATCTTGATGCCGAGGCGGAAGGTCTGCCCCGGTGACATGTAGAAGACCCGCTCCCCCTGCGGATCCCGGGTGAAGTCATCGGGCACGGCGAGCGAGAAACCGTTCGGATCCGGCGCAATGCGGTAACCCGAGGGCGCCTTGCGATCGGCGGCGGTCGGCGTCTGCTGCCGGGTCACGGTGACTGTGGGAGCGGGGCTGGCGGGCGCCGGCTCCGATGTGCGCGACGGCAAACTCGGCCCCGTACTCGACGTACTCGACGTACTCGACGTCCTCGCCGTATGCGACGGTGAGGGCGTGCCGCCCCCGCCGTCGTTCATCAGCAGCGCCGCCGCCGACACCCCCGCCCCGGCCATCGCGGCGACCAGCGCGGCGGCGACGAGGATGCCCCGCGTGGACTGCTTCGGCGGCCGCTCCGCCGCAGCCACAGGAGGTGGCTGCGGCGAGGACACGGGCTCCGGCCTCGCTACGTCCCGTTGCGTGGGCGTGTACGGGGCCGCCGGCCGGGGGGTCGTCAGCCGTGGCGTACGCCCCATGTCCCGCCGTGGCATACGTCCGGTGTCCCGGAAGGCGCGCAGCATCCGCTCCGCCTCCGCCGCGTCGAGCCGCCGCTCGGGATCGCGCTCCAGCAGCCCCCGTACGACGGGCAGCAGCGGCGCGGCCTGCGCGGGCGGACGTACCTCGTCGACGACGACCGCGTGCAGGATGCCGCCCAACGAGTCCCGGTGGAACGGCGACTCACCGCTCAGGACGGTGCACAGCAGCGCGCCGAGCGACCACAGGTCGGACTCGGGCCCCGTTCTGGCCCCGGACATCCGCTCGGGCGCGGTGTATTCGGGCGAGCCGACGAACGCCCCGCTCTCGGTGAGCGTCGTCGCGCCCGCGACCTGGGCGATGCCGAAGTCGGTGAGGACGACGCGGTCGGTGCCCGCCTCCATCAGGACGTTGGCCGGCTTGAGGTCCCGGTGCAGGACGCCCGCGTCGTGCGCGCGGCGCAGCGCGCCCAGCAGGTCGATGCCGATGCGGGCGGCCTCGCGCGCGTCGACCGGTCCGGCGCGGGAGATCCGCTCGGCTAGCGAACCGCCGTCGATCAACTCCATGACGATGTACGGGCGTTCGTCGTCCTCGACCACGTCGTGCACGACGATGATGTGCGGGTGCCGCAGCTGTGCGACGGCGCGGGCCTCGCGCAGGGTGCGGTCGCGCTGCTGCCGGGCCTCGTCCTCCGAGAGCGTGTCGTCGAGGGCGAGTTCCTTCACCGCGACGCGGCGGCCGAGCAGCTGGTCGGTGGCGCGCCATACGACGCCCATGCCGCCCCGCCCGATCCTGGCCTCCAGCCGGTAACGGCCGGCGATCACACGGACGTTCTCCCCCTCGGTCCCCATGGGCCCCATCATGCCGCACCGGACGGAGACCCTCCGGGCCCGACGCTCGCGGTGGCTGTTATCCGGCCTTGGGACGCCAGCCGCGCAGGATCGCGTCGAACTGCTGACGCGCGGTGTCCCAGTCCGCCGCGGGTGCCGACATGTAGATCGCGTACTCGACGCCGTCACGGGCGAGATACGTCTGCTCGATCGCCCGGCGCGGCCCCGGGAACGGCGTCTGCTTCGGCAGCGCGGTCCAGGTGAAGTCCCACAGGGAACCGTGGCAGTCCCGGAAGGTGTTGGCCTGCAGACTCACCCGCTTGTAGGCCTGCAGCTTCGTCAACTGCTGCTCCAGGTCCAGCTGGTGCATGTACGGGTTGTCGAAGTCGGGCGAGTCGTCCACCGCGATGCGTACGAAGTGCTCGCCGCCGTCTGGCGTGTAGTCGACCTGGGTGCCGTTGGCCTGCCGCTTCCAGCTCTTGCTGGGCAGGGCGAGGCTGAAGCCCTCGACGTCGTCGACGCGCACCCAGTTGTCGGGGACGGCTCCGGCGGCGGTCGGCTGCCCGCTCTTCTCGCCCTTCCCGCTCTGCTCGTCCTTCTCGCTGCTCGTGTCCTTGGTACTGGGGCTCGTGCTGGTGCTGGAACTGGACGCGGAGGCGTCCTTCCGCCAGTCGTCCGCGTACCTCATCACCGCGGCGCTGCCACCGCCGACGAGCGCGGCCATGACCACGACGAGCGCGATCGTGCGGCCACGGCTCCGCTTCTTGGGAGCGGAGCCGGCGGTGGGCTGGGGCTGGGGCATGGTCGCGCCGGGGCCGCCGTGGGGCATGCCCTGACCACCGTAGGGCACGCTCTGGCCGCCATGGGGCACACCCTGGCCACCGTGGGGCGCGGGCACATGTGCGGTCGGCCAGTGCCCCTGGCCCTGTCCCTGGCCCGGGCCCTGCGACACTTCCGTATCCATGTGTTGCGTCGGCACATACGACTGCGCCGACCTCGGTCGCCGCCCCTCCGCCGCCTCGGCGAGCATGTGCTCGGCCTCCGACGCGCTGGGGCGTACGGCGGGATCCTTGCACAGCAGCGCGGCGATGACGGGCTCCAGCGGACCGGCGTGCTGCGGCGGCGCGGGGGGCTCGTCGACCACGGCCTGCATGGTGGTCAGCGGCGAGGTGCGCCGGAACGGCGACCGCCCCTCCACCGCCGTGTACAGCGTGGCGCCGAGGGCCCACAGGTCGGAGGCGGGCCCGGGATCGTGGCCGCGCACCCGCTCGGGCGCCAGATAGTCGACCGAGCCGACGATCTCGCCGGTGCGCGTGATGGTCGTATCACCCTCCACCTGCGCGATCCCGAAGTCGGTGAGCAGTACGCGCCGGTCGGCGGACAGGAGCACGTTCCCGGGCTTCACGTCACGGTGCAGCACGCCGGCGGCGTGCGCGGCTCGCAGCGCGCGCAGCACCCACAGTCCGATCCGTGCCGCCTCGGCCGGTTCGACGCGCCCCTGCTCCTTGACCGCGTCGGCCAGCGAGTTGCCCTCGACCAGCTCCATGACGATCCACGGCCGGTTGTCGTGCTCCAGGACGTCGTGCACGGTGACGACGGCCGAGTGGTTGATCCGGGCAGCGGCCCGCGCCTCGGAGTGGGTACGGGCGAGCAGCCGAGCCAGATCGCCCTCGGCGACATAGAGCGCGGCGGTCAGCTCCTTGACCGCCACCGCGCGGTGCAGCACCTCGTCGTGTGCGCGCCACACCCGGCCCATGCCACCGCTGCCGATGATGTCGACAAGCCGGTAGCGGCCCGCGAGGAGCAGGCCCTGCATCTGATTCACGTTTCCCCGCAATGGTCTTGACAGGGGTCAGACTAAAGAGCGGTCCCCGCGCAGGGAACCGGCGGGGTCGTACGGAGACCGCACTGTGACGGTTCTCCCTTCCGTGTACGGGAGGGAACCATCCGGTGTTCAGGGCCTGATGAGTACGCGACGTCGCTCCACCGGTGGCCCTGTACGGCTCAGCCGTTGACGTCATACGCCTCAGCCGGTGACCTGATACGTCGCCGACGCCTGCTCGTACAGCCGTGTCACCTCGTCCCGTTCGGCCTCCGGACCGCGCACCTGCACCACGTGATAGCGGCCGCCGACGACGATCGCGAGGTTGCGTACGTAGAGCGAGCGCCCCGCGGAGTCCTGCCAGGTGAACTGCCCCTCGGCCATGGTCCGTCCGCCCACGTCGATCCGCCGCATCCCGCTGGACGTGGCCCAGGTCGAGTCCCGGAACGGCTGCAACTCCTTCTCGTTCTCCCGCTGATACGTCATCGGGTCGCCGCCGTACGTCGCCGTGCTGTCCCGGCCGGGTACGACGATGAGCTCGAAGTCCCCCTGCGCGTACACGACCTGGCCACTGCCGTTCTTCGGCGTACGGTCCCAGCCGTTGGCCACGGCGACGCGGAAGCCCTCGGGATCCTTGCGGAGCTTGAACCCCTGGGCGACGTCCGGGTCGGTGGTCTGCGACTTCGTCGAACTGGAGGAACCCGAGGGACTCTTGTCCTCGTCCGGGGAGGTCTGGTCGGGCCGCGGCTCGCTGCTCGCCTTCGCGTCCCCGCCCGCGTCGGGGGCGGGGCTGACGTCTCCGGCGGCACCGGTCCGTTCACCGTCCGTACCGCTGCCGCTGCTCGGTTCGGCCTTCGGCATGAAGACCATGGCGTACGCGATCGCCGCGGCCAGCAGGAGCAGGACCAGCAGGAGCAGATTCCGGCCCAGGCGGCGGGGTTTGGCGGACTTCTCCTGCTTCGCTCGCTTGTGGCGGGCGTGCGGGCTGGTCGCGGGCAGCCCGGCGCGACGCCTGCGGACGAGCTCGCCGCGGCGCCGCACGATCGGCAGCCGGCTCGGGTCGACGGGGGGCGCCGCGACGACATGCGCGCCGGCTTCGGGCTCGGGCGCGGACCGTACGAGGGAGCGCAGCCAGCCGCGCAGTTCCTCGAAGTCGAGCCGCTCGGTGGGATCCTGGCGCAGCAACGACTCCACGACCGGCCGGAGCGGCCCGCACTCCTCGGCGAAGGCGGGCGGCTCCGCGCACACCAACTGCACCAGCTCGGCGGTGTTCTCCTCCGGGTAGGGCGCGTGTCCCTGTACGGCACGGAAGAGCAGCGCGCCCAGCGCCCACAGGTCGGTGGCGGGCCCGATCGGCGGCGCCAACTGCCAGTTCTCGTGCACCGGCCCGGCCTGCTCCGGCGCCCACCGCTCGGTCACGGGACCGACCACAGCCATCCGCGCCTGCCGGGCCCGCTCCGCGGCGAGCGCGGTAGCCGGCCCCCGGCGCGGCGCCGCCCCGGCGACGAGCTCGTCCCAACGACCTGTCTGGCCTTCGGTGTTGCTGTGCATGTACGTGTTGCCGGGCATTTGGGCGTTGTGGCGGGCTTGAGCACTGTTGCGGGTTTGGGCATTGTTGGGGGTTTGGGTGCCATTCCCCGTGGCTGCCGCGCCGTTCGCGCCTCCGGGAAGCGCGGTGCGCCCTTGACCGTGGCCCCCGCCAGAGGTCCCGGTACGCGGCTGGGCGCCATGCCATCCGGCGCCGCCCCCGACCCCGTACGGGTCGGCTATCTGGCCCGGAGGCGCGGTGTGGGGGCGCTGCTCCACGCTGTGGCCGGGGAGCTGGGGTGGGCCGCTGTAGCCGGCGACTTGGGGCGGGCCGACGTGTCCCGGGGCCTGGGCCGGAGGCTCCGAGGAGTCGGCGCCGTGACCGGCTTGCGCGGAGGGGCGGGGCGCGGGCAGCGCGACCTGGTTGCTCCGTTGCTCTTCCTGTACGCGGGCGGCGGCACGCGCTCCGGCGCGGTACGCGGCGATGGCCCCGGCGCGCGCCGCACGGATGTCGCCCCCGGGTCCTCCCGCGCCTCCCGAGCCTCCTGCTCCACCCGATCCGCCCGCTTCCAGCGCACGTCGGCCTGCGCCCGCCGCGCCCCCTGCGGGCGCACCCGGAACAGGCATCCCCGGAACGGGCGTCCCCCGCTCCGCCCGAGCCTCGATCGCGGCCCGCCGCGCGGCTTCGGGGTCGGCGCCGGGTGTCGTGGCCGCCACGGCCACGCCCGGCGAACCTGCACCGCCGAATCCAGCCGCCCCACCCGGACCACGGCCCCCGGGGCCACTGGTCCCGCCGGGCGTACGGGGCGTCATGGCCCCGCCACCACGCGGGGCACCCCTGCCCCCCGTGCCGGGCGAACCGCCGCGTCCCGCCTGCCCGTTGCCGACGCCGGAGCCGGCCCCGGCGGTGGCCGCGTGCCCGGTCCCGGGCTCAGTCTCGAAGTCCTCCCGGGCCGGCACCGGGTCGTACCCGCACAGCGCCTCCTCCGCGGCCCCGGCCGCCAGGCCGGTCAGCATGACGCGGCCGTCGTCGCAGACGAGCACCGTGCGCACGGTGATGTTCCGGTGCACCCACCCGTGCGCGTGCAGCACCCGCAGCGCGGTGAGGACGTCGGAGGCGACCTCGGCGGCCCGATAGGGGCTCAGCGGCTTCTCGGCGAGCAGCGCGGCCAGCGGCCTCGCCGGCACCAACTCGCTCACTATCCACAGCGACCCGCCCTCGGCGAACACGTCGAAGACCTGGTCGAGTCGGGGATGGTCGGGGATCTGCGCGGCGGCCTGCGCGGCCTCGATCGCCCGCCGCACGGCCGGTTCGGTGGGCCTGCGCGTGGTCCGCGCGGACGCCCGCCGCACCCCGCCGTCCCGCGCCACGAACCCCTCGGGCAATCCGTCCGCGTCGAGCACCTCGGCCTCGACGACCTCCGGCAACGGCACCTGCCGTACGAGGACTTCCTGCCCGCTGTAGGTGTCGAAGGCCCGGGTCTCCGCGAGTTCGTACTCGTCCGACGGCGGCAGCGGCAGGCGGTAGCGGTCGGCGAGTACCCGTCCCGCATAGTCGTCCACGACGCCTCCCCCGGCCGACCGGTTGGTCAATTCCGTTCGCCTTGCGTTCCGTTATGGCTTCGTACGGTCCGCAACCACTCACGATACGTGCCGGAGACAACCCGCAAGCGGTGATGCGAGATCTCACGGCCCCCATCCGTGGCGGAACGTCACATCGGCGAGCGGTACGTCACGACTTCGGCTGGAACGTCGTAGTCAGCGTCTTCCACGTGCTCTTGCGCAGATCGCTGCCCCACTCGTCCGCTTTCGCCGAGTACATCAGCGCGTATCCCTGATGCGAGTTGACGACGAACCCACGGTCGATCGACCGGTACTTCGTGCCGCCCTCCACGTAGGTGAACTCCCAGTCGGCCGTGTTCCAGCCTCGGTAGTCCACCTCCTCTATGCGCACCCGCTGGTACTGCGAGCGCGTCATGCCCCGCTCCTGGTTCTTCCAGTCCGCGACCGGGTCGTCCTTCGGCGTCGTCGTCCAGCCGATCAGCAGCCTCTGCCCGTCGGGACCCGTGAACCGTGCTCCCGCGGAGTCCGTGGACTGGTACTTCCACCCCTTCGGCAGCCCGATCGAGAACCCCTGACCGCCCTTGTACGTCGACACGGCCGTGGAGCCCGACTTCTTGCCGCCACTGTCACCACCACTCGACGCGCTCGCACTGGCGCTCGCGCTCGACGTGGCGCTCGCGGTCTCCTCCAGGCCCGAACCCGCCGTGGAACCCGACTTGTCGCCACTGTCCGTGTGGGCGCCGCCGCTCTTGTCCTTGCTGCCGCTTCCGCTGCCCGCAGTCGCCCCGCTGGACGCGGCCGCCTTGGTGTCGCCGCTCTTGTTGTCCTTCGACCCGTCGTCCCCGCCGAGCGTGAGCGCCAGCACGGTGCCGAGCACGGCCAGCGCCACGACCACCGCGATGATCACCAACGTCCGCCGCGGCACCACATCCGTCAACGGCGCCCGAGGCGCCGGCCGCGGCGGCCGCTCAGGAGCCACCGGCCACCCCGACCCCGAGACCTGGCCCGCCATCCCGGCCGCACCCGCGGATCCCGCGGCTCCGGTGGCACCCGTGGCACCCGCAGAGCCCGCTCCACCCGCCGAACTGGAGTTCACCGACGCACTGTCACGAACCCCCGCCTTCCCGGCAGAAGCCGCACCGGCACCGAAAGCCTTCTTCAGCGAGGCCGAGGAAGGCGACGGCGCCGACGAAGGTGCCGAAGGTGACGCAGCTGTGGAAGCCCCCGGACTCGCGGAAGCCGCGCCCTCACTTCCCGCCGCCCTGGAGGCCTCGGAGGACCCTGACGACCCGGAGGCCTCCGTGCCAACAGCCTTCGCGCGCGCCGTCGCCGCCGCGGTGGCCGCCGCCGTGGCAGCCCCGGCCGCCGAGGCAGCCTTCCGCACGGAACGCAGCGCCCCGCGCAAACGATCCGACGCCTCCTCGCCCCGCTTGGCCCCGGTAACGCCGGAACTCCCCTGTCCCGGCCCCTCGTCCGGCACCGGCGGCAACGCCACAACCTTCGTCGCGTCCGCAGGCTCCGGCACCGTCTCCTTGGGCTCGGGCGCGTGCAGCACCTCGTTGAGCATCGCCCGGGCGCCCGCGTCATCCAGCCGCTGCTCGGGGTCCTTGGCAAGCAGCCCGTAAATCACGTTCTCCAGCGGCCCCGCGTTCTTCGGCTGCTCCACCGGCTCGGTCATCACCGCGGTGAGCGTCGCGATCGCGGAACCCTTGTCGTACGGAGGCACACCCTCCACCGACGCATACAACAGACCGCCCAGCGACCACAGGTCGGCCGCGGGGCCCGGCTTGTGACCGCGCGCCCGCTCCGGCGAGATGTACGAGGGCGCGCCGACGAGCATGCCGGTCGAGGTGATGGACGGGTCGCCCTCGACCTGCGCGATGCCGAAGTCGGTCAGCACGACCCGGCCGTCGTCGGAGATCAGCACGTTCGACGGCTTCACGTCCCGGTGCAGGATGCCCTCGCGGTGCGCCGAACGCAGCACGTCGAGGATCGCCAGGCCCACCTCCGCGGCGCGCTTCGGCGTGAGCAGGCCGTCCTCGCGGATGACCTCGGCGAGCGACTTGCCCTCGATGAGCTCCATCACGATCCACGGCCTGTTGTCCTCGTCGACCACGTCGAAGACCGTCACCGCGCCGTTGTTGCGGATCCGCGCGATCGCCTTGGCCTCACGCAGCGTGCGCGTGATCAGCCGCCGCTTCTCTTCCTCGTCGATGCTCGACGGGAACCGCAGCTCCTTGACAGCGACCGTACGGCCCAGGGTCTCGTCCTTGGCCCGCCACACCGTGCCCATGCCGCCGCGGCCGAGAACATCCCCCAGCCGGTAGCGCCCGGCGAGGAGACGTTCGCTCTTGTCCTGACGGGATGCTCCCGCCCGCTCCGCCTCCGACATGCGTCCCCTCATGCAACCCGCCCTGACAGAGCCTCCATTGTCCCTCACCCGACAAGCGCTCAGCGCCCAGGGTGCCCGCTGCCCGACATGTACTCCACGCCCAGAGTGCCCCTCTCCCGACAAGTACGCCATGCCCAGGGCGCTCCTCAGGCGACAACCAGCCGTCACCCGGGACGTCCCTCACGCGGGGGACCGCCCGCGGCCCGCACAACTCCATCCCGCATGATGGGCCGCGACAAGGAAGGACCGCCGATGCCTCCGCCCCGGACACCTCGGACACTTCTGGCCATACCCCTGTCCCTGGTGCTGCTCGGCCTGGCCCCGGCCGCCTCTCAAGGCCCCACGGGGCAAGGCTCCGCGACGCAAGGCCCCGCCGCCCCGGCCGCAGCCGCCAGCCCCGCAGCCGCGGCCATGGACGCCGCCCTCGCCCTCCTCGTCACCCGCGGCAAGGCCCCTGCCGCCTCCCTGCTGGCCCGCGACGCGTCAGGCTCACGCTTCGCCGACGCCGGTACCGGAATGGCTCGCTCCGACCACTTCCGCGCGGGCAGCATCACCAAGACGTTCATCGCGACGGTGGTCCTGCAACTCGCGGCCGAGCACCGGCTGTCCCTGTCCGACTCCGTGGACGACCACCTTCCCGGCCTGGTGCGCGGCGAGGGCAACGACGGTCGCCGTCTGACCCTGCGCGCCCTGCTCACCCACACCAGCGGCCTCTACGACTTCACCGCCGACACCAAGGGCACCGTCCCCCTGACCCCACTTCAGGCCGTACGCATCGCACTCACCCATCCCCCGGCCGACCGCGGCCGCTTCGCCTACTCGAACACCAACTACGTTTTGCTCGGCATGGTCGTCGAGCAGGTCACCGGCCACTCGTACGCCATCGAGGCCGAGCGCCGCATCATCACTCCTCTCCGTCTGACGGGCACCTCTTTCCCCGGCGCCCGCACCTCACTTCCCTCGCCGCACGGTCGCGCGTACGCCGCCGACGGCTCGGACGCCACCGAACTCGACCCGCGCGTGGCCGGCGCGGCGGGTGAGCTCATCAGCACGCTCGCCGACCTCGACCGCTTCTACGCGGCCCTGCTCGGCGGCGACCTGCTGCCCTCGCGCTGGATGCGCGAGATGCTCAACACCCGCGCCGCACACGGCTCGTACGGCATGGGCCTGTTCCCGGTGAAGCTGCCGTGCGGCACCACGGTGTGGGGGCACAACGGCCGTATAACCGGCAGCTACGTGCGCACCGCGGCCACCGTCGACGGTCGTCGTGTCCTCACCTTCCGGGTGAACACGGACGGGGTGACAGACCCGGACCTCGAACCCGCCCTGCTCGCCGCCGAGTTCTGCCCCCGCACCTCGTAGAACGGACGGGCTCCGAGCGAAGATCCCAGCTCACGACACCCGTTCGAGTGACATTCACAGGGCCTCTCGACCAAACCGGCCAAACCCGCCGGACCGGCCAGACGGGTCAGACGGGTCAGACGGGTCAGACGGGTCAGACGGGCCAGACGGGCCAGATCAGCCAGAGCGGCCGAACCAGCTAAGTGGTCAGACCGGTCAGAGCGGCACGATGTCCGGCGCCCCCAGCCGCGCCGCGTCCGCCGTCAGGTCGTCCGGCTGGCGCTGCGACTCCCGCTCGGCCTCGACCCGCTTCTCGTAGTGCTCCACCTCGCGCTCGATATGGTCCTTGTCCCAGCCGAGGACCGGCGCCATCAGCTCGGCGGCCTCACGGGCGCTGCGCGTGCCGCGGTCGAAGGTCTCGATCGATATGCGGGTGCGCCGGGTCAGTACGTCGTCCAGGTGACGGGCGCCCTCGTGCGAGGCGGCGTAGACGATCTCGGCCTTGAGGTAGTCCTCGGCGGCGGGCAGGGGCTCGCCCAGGGAGGGGTTGTCGGCGATGAGGTCGAGCAGTTCCTCGGCAAGCGCCCCGTACCGGTTCAACAGGTGCTCCACGCGCACCACATGGAGCCCGGTGCGCTGCGCGGTCCGCGCTCGCGCGTTCCACAGCGCCCGGTACCCCTCGGCGCCGAGCAGGGGGACGTCCTCGGTGACACAGTCGGCGACCCGCTGGTCGAGGCCGTGCACCGCCTCGTCCACCGCGTCCTTGGCCATCACCCGGTAGGTCGTGTACTTGCCGCCCGCCACGACGACGAGTCCCGGCACCGGATGGGCCACGGTGTGCTCGCGCGACAGCTTGCTGGTGGCGTCGGACTCGCCGGCGAGCAGCGGCCGCAGACCCGCGTACACGCCTTGTACGTCGTCTCGGGTGAGCGGCACCGCGAGCACCGAGTTCACATGCTCCAGCAGATAGTCGATGTCCGCGCTGGACGCCGCCGGGTGTGCCTTGTCGAGGTCCCAGTCGGTGTCCGTGGTGCCGATGATCCAGTGCCGTCCCCAGGGGATCACGAACAGCACGGACTTCTCGGTGCGCAGGATCAGGCCCGTGGAGGAGTTGATCCGGTCCTTCGGCACGACCAGGTGGATGCCCTTGGACGCCCGTACGTGGAACTGGCCCCGCTCCCCCACCATCGCCTGGGTGTCGTCGGTCCACACGCCCGTGGCGTTGACGACCTGCTTGGCGCGGATCTCGTACTCCCCGCCTCCTTCGACGTCCTGCACCCTGGCGCCGACCACGCGTTCGCCCTCGCGCAGGAAGCCGGTCACGCGGGCGCGGTTGGCGACCTTCGCGCCGTACGCCGCCGCCGTGCGCACCAAAGTGGCCACATAGCGGGCGTCGTCCATCTGTGCGTCGTAGTACTGCAAGGCGCCGACCAGTGCGTCCTTCTTCAAGGCGGGGGCGACGCGCAGGGCGTGGTGGCGGCTCAGATGACGGTGTGTGGGCAGTCCGCGTCCGTGGCCGCGCGCCATCGACATGGCGTCGTAGAGCGCGACGCCCGAGCCCGCGTACAACCGCTCCCAGCCCTTGTGCTGGAGCGGGTAGAGGAACGGGACGGGTTTGACGAGGTGTGGTGCGAGCCGTTCGAGGAGCAGTCCGCGCTCCTTCAGGGCCTCGCGCACCAGCGCGAAGTCGAGCATCTCCAGATAGCGCAGGCCACCGTGTATCAGCTTGCTGGACCTGCTCGATGTGCCCGATGCCCAGTCACGCGCCTCGACCAGGCCCGTGGACAGGCCGCGTGTCGCGGAGTCCAGTGCTGTGCCCGCACCGACCACGCCCGCGCCGACGACCAGCACATCCAGCTCACGCTCGGCCATTCCCGCCAGTGACTCGGCGCGCTCCGCCGGCCCCAGTGTCGCTGTCCTCACCGCTGCCTCCCGCTGTCTGTCGCGCCGGCCGCATCTGTCCGGATGGACTCGGCTCGCATCCCCCTACTCAAAGTCTGACCGTGTTGCCCGCCTTCGGCCACCGTCCCCCCTCAGCCTGTGGACAACTCTCGGCGACGCGCAAGGAATCACGGTCGGACAATCCCGCAAATCGGTCATATTTACTCCTAGTCTGACATTGCGCTCGCCCATCCTGTCCACAGGGCTTGCGCACCTGTCCCGCTTCGGTTACTGGGAAGGACGGCCCACGCCATGCCCGCAGATCTCGCCGTCATCGGACTCGGTCATCTCGGCCTGCCCCTGGCCCAGGCCGCCGTCGCCGCCGGCATCCCCACGCTCGGCTACAAAACGGGGCCGGAAGGCGGTTCCCTCACCCCCGCCGAACTGCGCCGGATGCTCTCGGGGGGTTTCCGGCCGACCACCAACCCGGCCGAGCTCGGCCGGGTACGCACCGCGGTCATCTGCGCGCCGGCCCCACGGGGCGCGGACGACGGCCTCGACCTGAGCCAGGTGGAGGCGGCCGCCCGCACCCTGGCCGCGCGGCTGCGCCCGCACACCACGGTGATCCTGGAATCGCCCGTGCACCCCGGCACCACGGAGGAATTCCTCCGCCCGCTCCTCGAAGAGGGCTCCGGGCTGCGCGCGGGGCGCGATTTCCACCTCGCCTACTCGCCCAGCCGGGTCGATCCCGGCAACCGCGACTTCGGTCCCGCCAACACTCCGAAGGTCATCGGCGGTCTGACCCCCGCCTGCACCGAGTCGGCCGCCGCCTTCTACGGGCGCCTGACCGACAAGGTGGTACGCGCGCGTGGACCACGAGAAGCCGAAACCGTGCAGCTCCTGGAGACCAACTACCGGCACGTCAACATCGCCCTGGTCAACGAGATGGCCGTGCTCTGCCACGACCTGGGCGTCGACCTGTGGGACGTCATCCGCTGCGCCGAGACCAAGCCGTTCGGGTTCCAGGCGTTCCGGCCGGGCCCCGGTGTCGGCGGCCACGGCATCCCCCAGGACCTGACCGGCCACACGTCCCGCTCGCTGCGGATGGTCGAACTGGCCCAGCAGGTCAACAGCCATATGCCGCAGTACGTCATCCAGCGTGCCGCCACGCTTCTCAACGAGCACGGGAAATCGGCCCGCGCCGCGCGCGTGCTCCTCCTCGGCGTCACCTACAAGCCCGATCTCGCCGACCAGCAGGGCTCCCCCGCCCACGAGATCGCGCTGCGCCTGATGGAACTCGGCGCGTCCGTCAGCTACCACGACCCGCATGTCCCGGCCTGGCGCGTTCTTGGCCGGCCCGTCCCGCGCGCGGACTCCCTCTACGAGGCCGCGGCCGACGCCGACCTCACGATCCTGCTCCAGCAGCACCGCACGTACGACCTGCAAGGACTGTCCGTGAAGGCCCAACTCCTGCTGGACACGCGGGGGGCGACCCCGACCGGGGCGGCGCACCGGCTCTGACCTCCGCCAAATCTCCTCACGGATTGTCACCCCGGCCTGCTAATGTGCGGCAGCCCTCGCACACAAGTGCGCCCGCGTCCCGGGCGTTTACCAATGTGCGCTTGCATCCGCTTACATCCCTGGCGTACACACCTGTGCGCTCACGTCCCTGGGGGGAACCACATGAGTCAGTCGACTCCGCCTCCGTCCGGTCCGCCGGTCGGCAACCCGTACGCCGGCGAGCCCGGCCAGCCGTCCGCCCCGCAGCAGGGCGCTCCGCAGGGCGCGCCCCAGCCGGGCTTCCCGGTGGCCCCGGTCGCCCCGGCCGCTCCGGTGCGCGACAACCTCGGGCTCGGCCTCGCCGCCGCTATCGGTGCCGCCCTGGTCTCGGCGGGCGTCTACGGGGCCATCATCGGCCTCACCAAGCACGAGATCGGCTGGGCCGCCGTCGGCGTCGGCTTCCTGATCGGCCTCGCCGCGGGCCGCTTCGGCGGCCGCAACCAGATCCTGCCGATCGTCAGCGTCATCCTGTCGGTGGGCTCGGTCTACCTCGGCCAGCTGATCGGTGAGGCCATGATCGGCGCCAAGGAAGTCGGCGTCGGCTTCAGCGAGGTGTTCTTCGACCACTTCGACGTGGTCCAGGAGGCATGGAAGGCCGAGGCCGACCCGCTGACCTTCGTCTTCTTCGCGATCGCCGCGTACGTGGCGTTCTCGAGCACCCGGAAGGCCGGTCAGTAACCGGAAAGCGGTACGCGAAAGGGCCCGTCCACCACGCGGTGGACGGGCCCTTCACGTCGTACGTACGAGCCGCCGTGCGGGCTCTCGCACCAGCTTGTCGTACGAGCCTGCCGTACGGGTCAGCGCTTGTGCTGGGAGTCCGCGACCGTCACCTCGACGCGCTGGAACTCCTTGAGCTCGCTGTAGCCGGTGGTGGCCATGGCGCGGCGGAGGGCGCCGAAGAAGTTCATGGAGCCGTCAGGGGTGTGCGAGGGGCCGGTGAGGACCTCCTCGATGGTGCCGACGGTGCCGAGGTCGACCTTCTTGCCGCGCGGCAGCTCCTCGTTCACCGCCTCCATGCCCCAGTGGTGGCCCTTGCCGGGCGCGTCGGTGGCGCGGGCCAGCGGGGAGCCCATCATCACGGAGTCGGCGCCGCAGGCGATCGCCTTGGGGAGGTCGCCGGACCAGCCGACGCCGCCGTCCGCGATCACGTGCACGTACCGACCGCCGGACTCGTCCATGTAGTCGCGGCGGGCCGCGGCGACGTCCGCGACGGCCGTGGCCATCGGGACCTGAATGCCCAGGACGTTGCGCGTGGTGTGCGCGGCGCCGCCGCCGAAGCCGACGAGGACACCGGCCGCGCCGGTGCGCATCAGGTGCAGGGCGGCGGTGTACGTGGCGCAGCCGCCGACGATCACCGGGACGTCCAGCTCGTAGATGAACTGCTTCAAGTTCAGCGGCTCGTGCGCGCCGGAGACGTGCTCGGCCGACACCGTCGTACCGCGGATGACGAAGATGTCCACGCCCGCGTCGACGACGGCCTTGGAGAACTGCGCCGTGCGCTGCGGGGACAGGGCCGCGGCGGTGACGACGCCGGAGTCGCGCACCTCCTTGATGCGCTGCCCGATCAGCTCCTCCTTGATGGGAGCCGCGTAGATCTCCTGGAGGCGGCGGGTCGCGGTGTCCGCGTCCAGCTCGGCGATCTCGTCGAGCAGCGGCTGCGGGTCCTCGTACCTCGTCCACAGGCCTTCGAGGTTGAGGACGCCCAGGCCGCCCAGCTCGCCGATGCGGATCGCGGTGGCCGGGGAGACGACCGAGTCCATCGGAGCGGCCAGGAAGGGCAGCTCGAAGCGGTAGGCGTCGATCTGCCAGGCGATCGAGACCTCCTTCGGGTCTCGCGTACGGCGGCTCGGGACGACGGCGATGTCGTCGAAGGCGTACGCCCGGCGGCCGCGCTTGCCGCGCCCGATCTCGATCTCAGTCACGTGTGTGGCCTTTCCCTCTTCGCTTCTGCGCCTCCCAGTATCCCCGACGCCTACGACAAGGGCGGCCCCGGAACCTCCGGGACCGCCCTCAACCGCACATCCGCGTGCTCCACGCGCGCGTGGAGCCCATTCACCCGCTACTTGTTACGGCTGTAGTTCGGCGCCTCGACCGTCATCTGGATGTCGTGCGGGTGGCTCTCCTTGAGGCCCGCCGAGGTGATCCGGACGAACTGGCCGCGCTCCTGCAGCTCGGGAACGGTGCGTCCGCCGACGTAGAACATCGACTGGCGCAGACCGCCGACCAGCTGGTGGACGACCGCGGAGAGCGGGCCGCGGTAGGGCACCTGGCCCTCGATGCCCTCGGGCACGAGCTTCTCGTCGGAGGCGACGCCCTCCTGGAAGTAGCGGTCCTTGGAGAAGGAGCGCTGCTCGCCACGGGACTGCATGGCGCCCAGGGAACCCATGCCGCGGTACGACTTGAACTGCTTGCCGTTGATGAACATCAGCTCGCCCGGGGACTCCTCGCAGCCCGCGAGCAGCGAGCCCAGCATCACCGTGTCGGCGCCGGCGACCAGGGCCTTCGCGATGTCGCCGGAGTACTGGAGGCCACCGTCGCCGATGACCGGGACACCGGCCTCCTTGGCGGCGAGCGACGCTTCGTAGATGGCCGTTACCTGCGGTACGCCGATGCCGGCGACCACGCGGGTCGTGCAGATGGAGCCGGGGCCGACGCCGACCTTGATGCCGTCGACGCCCGCGTCGATGAGCGCCTGGGCGCCCGCACGGGTGGCGATGTTGCCGCCGATGACGTCGACGCCCGAGGAGTTCGACTTGATCTTGGCGACCATGTCGCCGACCAGACGGGAGTGGCCGTGCGCGGTGTCGACGACGATGAAGTCGACGCCCGCCTCGATGAGGGCCTGGGCGCGCTCGAAGGCGTCACCGGCCACGCCGACCGCCGCACCGACCAGCAGGCGCCCCTCGCCGTCCTTGGCCGCGTTCGGGTACTTCTCGGCCTTCACGAAGTCCTTGACCGTGATGAGGCCCTTGAGGACGCCCGCGTCGTCGACCAGCGGAAGCTTCTCGATCTTGTGGCGGCGCAGCAGCTCCATGGCGTCATGGCCCGAGATGCCGACCTTGCCGGTGACCAGGGGCATCGGCGTCATGACCTCGCGCACCTGGCGCGAACGGTCGGTCTCGAAGGCCATGTCACGGTTGGTGACGATGCCGAGCAGCCGGTGGTTGCCATCGGTGACCGGGACGCCGCTGATGCGGAACTTGCCGCACAGCGCGTCGGCCTCGGCGAGCGTGGCGTCCGGGTGGATCGTGATCGGGTCGGTGACCATGCCGGACTCGGAGCGCTTCACCAGGTCGACCTGGTTGGCCTGGTCCTCGATGGACAGGTTGCGGTGCAGTACGCCGACGCCGCCCTGGCGGGCCATCGCGATCGCCATCCGGGACTCGGTGACCTTGTCCATGGCGGCGGACAGCAGCGGGATGTTCACCCGTACGTTCTTCGAGATGTACGAGGCGGTGTCGATCTGGTCGGGCGCCATGTCCGACGCGCCCGGCAGCAGCAGCACGTCGTCGTAGGTCAGCCCGAGTGTCGCGAATTTGGCGGGCACTCCGTCGACGTTGGCAGTCATGACACCTTCCCCAAATGGCCTTGATCGGTGCGGATGTCCATGCTAACGGGAAGCATGGCTCTCTCATTCCACGGTTGAGGGTGCGGTTCGGCTTCGTATGTTCGTACGGGGCTGGTGTTGTCCCCGTTCATCCCCGCGCCCGGGAGGCGCCAGGACCCGGCTGGGGGCCGCTCCGTGTGGGGCGGTCTTCGTCGGCCGGCTTTTCTTCGCCGCGGTGGAGAAAACCAGCCTTCCGGGGTGAGCAGTGCTTGGCACCGCCGAACTCCACCGTCTCACTTCTCGCCGTCACGGCGGGCAAAAGATCCGGCTGGGCTGCGCCCGCCGCACCGCGCCGTCCCGCTTGCCCGCCGCTGCGGCGGGCAACGAAAACCGTCCTGGGCTGGGCCCTGCCCGGCACCGCCGGACTGCGCTGTCCGGCTTCTCGCCGTTGCGGCGGAAAGAGATTGCCGTCCCGGCGCAGAAACCGCCCTGGTCCCGGCGAGGAAACCGTCCTGATGGAACAGCGACCACAGACAGGATGCAGGCCCCGGAGAGGTCACCCCCAGAAACGGCAACACCCCCGAAGGGCGTACCGCCCCCGGAGGCTCCCGCTACTGCTCTGCCAGCGCCCTGAGCCTGCTCAGGGCCCTGTGCTGGGCCACTCGAACGGCCCCTGGTGACATTCCCAACATCTGGCCCGTCTCCTCGGCCGTGAGGCCCACCGCGATGCGGAGCAGCAGGAGCTCGCGCTGGTTTTCGGGGAGGTTGGCCAGGAGTTTCTTGGCCCACTCGGCATCGCTGCTGAGCAGGGCGCGCTCCTCGGGGCCCAGCGAATCGTCCGGGCGCTCGGGCATCTCGTCCGAGGGGACGGCCGTCGAGCCGGGGTGGCGCATCGCGGCGCGCTGCAGGTCGGCGACCTTGTGCGCGGCGATGGCGAAGACGAACGCCTCGAAGGGACGCCCGGTGTCCTTGTAGCGGGGCAGCGCCAGGAGCACCGCGACGCAGACCTCCTGCGCCAGGTCCTCCACGAAGTGCCGCGCGTCACCCGGAAGTCGGGACAGACGGGTGCGGCAGTAGCGCAACGCCAGTGGGTGCACGTGGGCGAGCAGGTCGTGTGTGGCCTGCTCGTCGCCGTCGACCGCGCGATGGACGAGCGCACCGATCACCGTCGTCTCGTCGTCGCGCATCGGTCCATGGTGCCTTGGCGCCGTCCGGTCCGTGGCACCGCGTCCGTAGTTGTGCACCGAAGCGTTATGAGCAGGTGCGCCGGAACTCATCTCCTGCGCCCTCCCCTTCCGCTCGACCGAATCGTCCCCGAGAGACTCCACACCTCAAGGATGCGGCATCCGCCGGGAAACGGGGATCGGGCACCGAAGAGGCTCTCTCTGAGGGCCCGGCCCCACCCGCCGGACGGCGGGCAGGGACTACTTCCGTCATACCCTCATGGCGGCTCACTTAGCGAACCAGGCCCCACCGGAATCCGAGCGCGACAGCATGCGCTCGGTCCGAGGCGCCGAGCTTCTTGAACAGCCGCCGGGCATGTGTCTTGACGGTGTCCTCGGAGAGGAACAGCTCACGGCCGATCTCCGCGTTCGAACGGCCGTGGCTCATGCCTTCCAGCACCTGGATCTCACGCGCGGTGAGCGTGGGCGCGGCGCCCATCTCGGCCGAGCGCAGTCTGCGCGGGGCGAGCCGCCAGGTGGGGTCGGCGAGCGCCTGCGTGACGGTCGCGCGCAGCTCGGCGCGTGAGGCGTCCTTGTGCAGATAGCCGCGGGCACCGGCGGCAACGGCGAGCGCCACACCGTCCAGGTCCTCGGCGACGGTGAGCATGATGATGCGCGCACCGGGGTCGGCGGACAGCAGCCGCCTGACCGTCTCCACGCCGCCCAATCCGGGCATGCGTACGTCCATCAGAATCAGGTCCGAACGGTCGGCACCCCAGCGGCGGAGGACTTCCTCGCCGTTGGCCGCCGTCGTCACACGCTCGACGCCGGGCACGGTGGCCACCGCGCGGCGGAGCGCCTCTCGGGCAAGCGGGGAGTCGTCGCAGACGAGGACGGATGTCATGGCCGCCCTCCGCAGCTGATGCGCGTCACCTTGAGCCTCCAGGCTGGTACGAATCGTCACCTGTGCGGTCGACACTCGCCGACGGATCATGCCGCCTGCCCGAGCGCTTGTTGCTTCAACCGCCTCCGCACTCTCAACGACGGTCACTCGAAAGAGTTACGGGGCAGTCAGTCGTCATCGGCACTGTACGTGAGGGTGCGGACACGGTGGAGACATGCACGACGGACCCTCAATGTTTCATCACAAGCTATGCCCCATTTAGCCTGTTTTCTTCCCCTTTGCTGGTGTCTGCGGCTAGATTCGCAATGAGTCATATTTTCATCTCCTTAGATCGTAGATGTACGGTCGGTGGGCAGAGAGCAGCCCAGAACGGCAACAAGGGGACACGCAATGGCAGATTTCTCCCGCCTTCCCGGTCCGAACGCGGACCTCTGGGACTGGCAGCTCCTCGCGGCCTGCCGCGGGGTCGACAGCTCGCTCTTCTTCCACCCGGAGGGCGAGCGCGGTGCGGCACGGAGCGCTCGTGAGAACTCGGCCAAGGAGGTCTGCATGAGGTGCCCGGTACGCGCGGAGTGCGCGGCGCACGCGCTGGCGGTGCGTGAGCCGTACGGCGTGTGGGGCGGATTGACCGAGGACGAGCGCGAAGAGCTGATGGGGCGGGCGCGCAACCGGCTGGTCTCGGCGTCGACCACCGGAGGCAGTTCCGCCTCGAACAGCTGAAGGAACGTTTCTGCACGTCGGGCACGCACACGCGTGCCCTTTTGCTGCCGCAGGGCCCTTCCCCGGCCAGAGGGTTGCCGCTACGGGGACGCCGCTGCCGGGCCGCCCTCGCAGGAGAGCCACCGCAGGGACGCCGCCCCAGGAACGCCGCTACCGAGCCGCCGCCCGCGCCAGCCGGTCCAGCGTCGCCGCCACCGCCGGCACCTGGGCCAGATCCGGGAGCGTGAGCGCGACGATCTCCCGCCGCACCGCGGGCTCCACCGCCACCGTGCGGGCCCCCTTGGGACGTACGGACTCGATGGCGAGCTCCGGAAGGACGGCGACCCCGAGACCCGCACCGACCAGGCCGACCACGGCCGGGTAGTCGTCGGTGGCGAAGTCGATACGGGGCTCGAAGCCGGCGCCGCGGCAGACCTCGACCAGTTGTCCGCGGCAGCGCGGGCAGCCCGCGATCCACGACTCTCCGGCGAACTCGCCGATCGCGACCGACTCCGCGCGGGCGAGGCGGTGCCGTTCGGGCACGAGCCCGACGAGACGATCCGTCAACAAGGGCCGTACAACCAGGTCGTCCCACTCCTCGACGCCCGCCGCGCCCTCGTACCGGAACGCCAGGGCGATGTCGCAGTCGCCGGCCCGGAGCTTCTCCACGGACTCCGACGGTTCGGCTTCCTCCAAGGAGACGCGGGTGCCGGGGTGCGCGGCGCGCAGTGCGGCGAGGGCCGTCGGGACGAGCGTGGAGCTGCCGCTGGGGAAGGAGACGAGCCGGACCCGGCCCGCGCGCAGGCCCGCGATCGCGGCGACCTCCTCCTCTGCGGCCGTCAGGCCGGACAGGATGCTCGCCGCGTGCTTGACCAGGGCCTCGCCCGCCTGAGTCAGACGCATCTCGCGGCCCGTGCGGATCAGCAGCGGCGTGCCGACGGACGACTCCAGGGCCTTCATCTGCTGGCTGACGGCGGGCTGGGTGCAGCCCAGTTCACGCCCCGCCGCCGAGAAGGAGCCGGTGGCGGCGACGGCGCGCAGGACGCGGAGATGACGGGCCTCGATCACCCTCCGAGCATAAGCGGGTCTTGGGGATGACGGCGAATATTGCGTCGACGCTTTGCCCCGAGCCGCCTAGCGTGGGTGCCATGAAGCTTCTTTCCCTGAACCTGGGCCGTGCGCGGGCCGTCGAGTACACGGACCAGCCGGAGGGCGTGACCGGCATCGACAAGCAGCCGGTGGAGGGGCCCGTTCGGGTGACGGCCCCCGGGCCCAAGGGGGTCGGCGCGAGCGGGCTCGCCGGGGACGCGGTGTGCGACATGCGCCATCACGGCGGGGACGACCAGGCCGTGTACGCGGTCGCGCGCGAGGACCTCGACGGCTGGGAGCGCGAGCTCGGCCGGACGCTGCCGAACGGCGTGTTCGGCGAGAACCTCACGACGGAGGGGCTCGACGTCTCCGGCGCGCGGATCGGCGAGCGCTGGCGCGTCGGCTCCGAGGTCGTCCTGGAGGTCACCTGTGGGCGCATACCCTGCCGCACCTTCCAGGGGCACGTCGGCGAGAAGGGCTGGGTGAAGCGGTTCACGGAGCGGGGCGCGCCCGGCGCGTATCTGCGGGTGATCGAACCCGGCGAGATCCGCTCCGGGGACCCGATCGAGATCGTGCACCGGCCGGACCACGACGTCACGGTCGCTCTCCAGTTCCGTGCCGTCACGACCGAACAGGCGCTGCTGCCACGGCTGTTGGCGGCGGGTGCGGCGCTGCATCCGGAGTCGCTGGCGAAGGCGGAGAAGTACGTGGCGAAGTACGGCGCCTAGGACCTGGTCAATCGCCGTACGGAGAACTCGTGGAGCAAGGCCGGGCGTTGGGTGGCGAGGGCGCCGGCCCCCTGGTCAGGTCACTAACCTTGCGCCATGACAACGGCTCTGATTACGGGATCGACCGCGGGCATCGGTGCCGCCTTCGCGCGGCGTCTGGCGGCTGACGGGCACAACCTCGTGCTGGTGGCGCGCGATACGAAGCGACTGGCCGAGCAGGCCACCGAACTGCACGACCGGCACGGCATCGAGGCGGAGGTGCTGACGGCGGACCTGGCCACCGACCACGGCATCGAGGCGGTGGCCACGCGCCTCGGCGACCGCAAGAACCCGGTCGACCTACTGGTCAACAACGCGGGCTTCGGCAACAAGGGCCGCTATCTCGACGTATCGATGGCCGACGAGCTGAAGATGCTCAAGGTGCACTGCGAGGCGGTGCTCCGGCTGACGTCTGCGGCGACCGAGGCCATGAGGGAGCGCGGCCGCGGCGGGGTCGTCAATGTCGCGTCGGTGGCCGCGTTCGTGCCGCGCGGTACGTACGGGGCGTCCAAGGCGTGGGTCGTGCAGTTCACCCAGGGCGCGGCGAAGGACCTGGCGGGCAGCGGCGTACGGCTGATGGCGCTGTGCCCCGGTTTCGTACGGACCGAGTTCCATCAGCGGGCCGGGATGGGCACGGACAACATCCCGAAGTGGATGTGGCTCGACGCGGACAAGCTGGTCGCGGCGGCGCTCGCGGATCTGGCGCGCGGCAAGTCGCTGTCGATTCCGGACCCGCGCTACAAGGCGCTGATGGGCGTGGTGAAGGTGACGCCGCGGGCGCTGCTGGGCGGGATCACGTCGAAGACGGGTCGGAAGTACGGCCCCCAGTGAACGCGGGAGTGGAAAGCGGAAGCCGAGGGCGGAAGTTGAACACGGAAGTACGACCCTCGGCGCAGGCCGCTGTGACGTACACGTGAAGTAGGTGGTGTCGCCCCTCCGGTGGGAAAATGAGGGTGTTCAACCGGACCCAGGGGGCCGGAGGCGACGCCATGACATTCGTACAGCTCATCGACTGCAAGACCAGTCGGTTCGACGAGATGAACCGGCTGATGGATTCATGGGTGGAACAGACCAGGGGCAAGCGGACCGCGACGCACAGTGTGATCGGCAAGGACCGGTCCGACGCGACCCACTTCGTGGAAATCGTGGAGTTCCCGTCGTACGAAGAGGCGATGCGGAACTCGAATCTTCCCGAGACCGACAAGATCTTCCGGGAGATGGTGGCGCTCTGCGACGAGAGGCCGACGTTCACGGACCTGGAAGTGGTCCGCGACGAGCAGCTCTACGCGGCCAACATCCGCAGGTTCTACGAGACGGTGGCCACCAAGGGTGAGCTGCCACCGCTCAACGACCTGATCGCGGAGAACTACCACGACCACGATCCCGCCAACGAGCAGGACACCATCGGTCTCGACGCGATGCGCCGCGAGATAGAGATGTGGCGCGGCGGGTTCGACTTCGCCTTCACCATCGACGACCAGATCGCCCAGGGCGACCGTGTCTCTACGCGATGGACGTGGAGCGGCACCCACAAGGGCGACTTCATGGGGATTCCCGCGACCGGGCGGCAGGTCTCCATGACCGGCTCGACCATCTTCCGCTGCCAGGAGGAAGGGAAGATCGTCGAGGGCTGGTGGCAGTACGACCGGCTGGGGCTGATGGCCCAACTCGGTGCGCTCGACGCGCTGGAGACGTGACGTAGTACCCACCCATGGAGAAGCCCCCGCTCCCTGACCGGGAGCGGGGGCTTCTTCTGGCTGTCAGGCCTCAGTGGCCGTCATGCCTCAGCGGCTGTCATGCCTCAGTGGGAGTGCCCGTGGCCGTGGCCGTGACCGGCGTCGGCCTCCTCCTCGGCCGGCTTCTCGACGACCAGGGTCTCGGTCGTGAGGAGCAGGGAGGCGATGGAGGCGGCGTTCTCCAGGGCGGAGCGGGTGACCTTGACCGGGTCGATGACGCCGGCCTTGACCAGGTCGCCGTACTCGCCGGTGGCGGCGTTGAAGCCCTGACCCTTGTCGAGCTCGGCGACCTTGGAGGTGATGACGTAACCCTCCAGGCCGGCGTTCTCGGCGATCCAGCGCAGCGGCTCGACGGCGGCCTTGCGGACGACCGCGACACCCGTGGCCTCGTCGCCGGTCTTGCCGAGGTTGCCCTCGAGGACCTTCACGGCGTGGACGAGCGCGGAGCCACCACCGGAGACGATGCCCTCCTCGACCGCGGCGCGGGTCGCGGAGATGGCGTCCTCCAGACGGTGCTTCTTCTCCTTGAGCTCGACCTCGGTGGCGGCGCCGACCTTGATCACGCACACGCCGCCGGCCAGCTTCGCGAGGCGCTCCTGGAGCTTCTCGCGGTCCCAGTCGGAGTCGGTGTTCTCGATCTCGGCCTTGATCTGGTTGACGCGGCCGAGGACCTCCTCGGAGCTGCCGCCACCGTCGACGATGGTGGTGTCGTCCTTGGTGACGGTCACACGGCGGGCGGAGCCCAGCACGTCCAGGCCGACCTGGTCGAGCTTGAGGCCGACCTCCTCGGCGATGACCTGACCGCCGGTGAGGGTGGCGATGTCGCCGAGCATGGCCTTGCGGCGGTCACCGAAGCCGGGGGCCTTCACGGCGACGGCGTTGAACGTGCCGCGGATCTTGTTGACGACCAGGGTCGACAGGGCCTCGCCCTCGACGTCCTCGGCGATGATCAGCAGCGGCTTGGAGGCGTTGGACTGGATGACCTTCTCCAGCAGCGGCAGCAGGTCCTGGATGGAGCTGATCTTGCCCTGGTGGATGAGGATGTACGGGTCCTCGAGGACGGCCTCCATGCGCTCCTGGTCCGTCACGAAGTACGGCGACAGGTAGCCCTTGTCGAAGGCCATGCCCTCGGTGAAGTCCAGCTCCAGACCGAAGGTGTTGGACTCCTCGACGGTGATGACACCGTCCTTGCCGACCTTGTCCATCGCCTCGGCGATGAGCTCGCCGACCTGCGGGTCCTGGGCGGACAGACCGGCGACGGCGGCGATGTCGGACTTCTCGTCGATCGGGCGCGCGGTGGCGAGGAGCTCGTCCGAGACGGCCTTGACCGCCGCGTCGATGCCCTTCTTCAGCAGCGCCGGGGAGGCACCCGCGGCGACGTTCTTCAGGCCCTCGCGCACGAGCGCCTGGGCGAGCACGGTGGCGGTGGTCGTACCGTCACCCGCGATGTCGTTGGTCTTGGTCGCCACCTCCTTCACCAGCTGGGCACCGAGGTTCTCGTACGGGTCCTCGACCTCGACCTCGCGGGCGATGGTCACACCGTCGTTGGTGATGGTGGGGGCGCCGAACTTCTTGTCGATGACGACGTTGCGGCCCTTGGGGCCGATCGTCACCTTGACCGTGTCGGCAAGCTTGTTGACGCCGCGCTCAAGGGCGCGACGGGCGTCCTCGTCGAACTTCAGGATCTTCGCCATAGGAGCGGTTCAGCCCTCTCGGAAAACTTGGGAGAACGAACTGCGCCCCCGGCGCCCGGCTTCATAGGTCGCGGGGGCCAGGGGCGCAGCTCACTGCAATTCTGGGTGAATTACTTCTCGACGATCGCGAGCACGTCGCGAGCCGAGAGGACGAGGTACTCCTCGCCGTTGTACTTCACCTCGGTGCCGCCGTACTTGCTGTAGAGCACGACATCGCCGACGGCCACGTCGAGCTCGACGCGCTTTCCGTCTTCGAAACGGCCCGGGCCCACGGCCAGGACGACGCCCTCCTGGGGCTTCTCCTTGGCGGTGTCCGGAATGACCAGGCCAGAGGCCGTGGTCTGCTCGGCGTCCAGCGGCTGGACCACAATGCGGTCCTCGAGCGGCTTGATGGCAACCTTGGAGCTGGCGGTCGTCACGATCCGACCTCCCCCTTCGGAGATCTCACGGGGTTAACTGTCTGAGGTGGCGACCAGGTCGATCCGTCGTCGCGGGTGCCGGACCTGCCCGTCGCTATTGGCACTCTCCAGGGGGGAGTGCCAGGGCCGAGACTATGACTGCGATTAGCACTCGGTCAAGCGGAGTGCCAGAAGCCCGCGGCGCGCCGCGGGTTTCTCACCGTCCGGGGTGGCTGTCGCCGCGCCTGGGAGTCGTCACCAGGCTCCGCCCCCAGATCCCCGTATCGGCCTGAGACGGGCTGAGCTAGAGGTAGTCCTCCAGGCGCCCCAACCCGAACCCCTGTCGCTGCACGCGCCGCAGCAGCCGGGTTGTCGCCCCCGTGAGGCCCGGCTCGTCGGGGAGGGTCAGGATCTCGCCGGCCCGCAGCCGGCGCGTGTCGGCCTCCCGCCCCAGGACGACCGCCGCGACCCCGCAGTCGGCCGCCGCGCGCAGCGTCGTGCTGTCGTACGTGCCGTACGGGGGTCGCAGCAGCCGGGGCCGGATGCCGAAGCGCTTCTTGAGCTTGTCCTGCTGGCCGCAGATCTCGGCGCGCTGGCCGACGTACGGCAGGCCGCGCAGGGAGGCGTGGTCGAGGGTGTGGTTCTGCACGCCGGCGCCGACCGCGCGCAGCTGGGCGAAGTGCCCGTACCCCGGCCCGACGACACTGTCCGTGAGGAACATACTGACCGGCAGCCGCAGTTCACGGACCATGTCGACGAACCGCGGATCACGTTCGGCGCCGTCGTCGTACGTCAGGAAGACCACCTTGTCGCGGGTGGGGACGTGGTCCACGACGGGCGGCAGCCCTGGCCCCGCGGTGCGGGGGGTGGTGCGGGCGGGCGGTTTCGGCGCCCGGGCGAGCGGGGCGGCGAGCCCCCAGCGGCGGTACGGCGGCTCGTGCGGCCGTACCTTCTGCGCCGCCTTCTTGCCCAGCCGCTCGATCGGGTCGACGGACTGCGCGCAGCCGCTCAGCAGAGCGGCGGCGAGCACCCCGGCGGCCAGCGCCCGCACCCTCACAGGTAGTCCTCCAGGCGGGCCACCGCGTACCCCTCGTCGGTCACCTTCTTCATGAAGCGCCGGACCATGTCGGGCATGGTGCCCTTCCAGTCGTTCCGGCCCCGGAAGTGGGTGAGGACGATGTCGCCGGGGTGCAGGTCGCGGTCCCACTCGCGGTACTCCCAGTGGTCGACGAAGACCTCCTCGTCCCAGATCGGCGCGTACTTGATGCCACAGGACTTGGCGGCGCGCAGGGTGTCCCGGTTGTAGTTGCCGTAGGGCGGCCGGAAGACCGTCGGACGCTTGCCGAACTGCCGCTTCATCACCTTCTGCATGCCGCAGATCTCGTGCTTCTGTTCCTCATAGGAGAGTCCGGGCAGGTAGGGGTGGTGGAGGGTGTGGTTGTTGAGCGTGACGCCCCGGTCGCGCATCTTCCGGAAGTACGGGTAGTTGTCCTTGATCAGATAATTGCTGAGGAACGCGGTGTACGGGATCCTCAGATCGCTCATCATCCGCAGGAACGTCGGGTCCTTCTCCTCGCCGTCGTCGATGGTGAGGAAGACGACCTTGTCCTTGGTGGGGACGGTGGTGAAGACCGGGGGCAGTCCCAGCTCCTCCTGGTCGTCGACCTCGAACCCCTCGCGGGCCCTGATCACCGGCTTCCTGACGGGCGCCGGCGGGGCCGCCAGCGGTGTCTTGGCCAGCCCCCAGCGCTTGGCCGCGGCGACCCGTTGGGCCTGCGCGAGGGCGAGCCTGCTGGCGTACGAGTCGAGGGCGCGGGCGGGGGGCGCCTTCAGCGCCTGCTGACCATGGGCCCCGCGTACGCCGACGGAGTCGTCGGCGCAGCTGGAGACGAGGGCGGCGAGGGCGAGCACGGCGACGCCACCGCGGAACCCAGCGCCCGCGTGGAACCCTGCCCCCGCGCGGAACGCGGCACCCGTGCGGAACGCGGCACCCGTGCGGAGTCCGGCACCTCCGCGGGCGCCGGATCCACCACGAAGGACCATCCCCTTCGACCCGAATTTGTCATTTTGTCGTACTGGTCCCATGGCGCCGGATCCTCCCAGGTCATGACACGTACAGGGCTCCGACACCGCCAGCGGACGCGCACGGTCCACCGACTGGCCCACAATGGCCCGGTGAACGACGTCTCCTTCGCCTCCCTGCTCACTCCCGAGGGCCGCGCCCTGCTCGACGAGGTGCGCGGCACCGATCCGGCGCAGGAGCTGGCCGTCGCCACCCGGCTGCGCCGCGAGCACCCGGCCGAGCTGGTCTCGGCGGCCCTCGGGCAGGCGCGGCTGCGGCAGCGGGCGGCGGCGAAGTTCGGGGCCGAGGACGCGGAGCGGATGTTCTTCACCCCGAACGGGGTCGAGCAGTCGACGCGGACGAGCGTGGCGACCTACCGCGCGAAACGGTTCCGGGCGCTGGGCATCCGCTCGGTCGCCGACCTCTGCTGCGGCATCGGCGGCGACGCGATCGCGCTGGCCCGCGCCGGGATCCGGGTCCTCGCCGTCGACCGCGACCCGCTGACGGTGGCGGTCGCCCGCGCGAACGCCGACGCGCTCGGCCTCGCCGACCTCATCGAGGTGCGCGAGGCGGATGTGACGGACGAGGACACCGCACCCTATGACGCGGTCTTCGTGGACCCCGCACGGCGCGGCGGCCGCGGCCGGATCTTCGACCCCGAGGCGTACTCGCCCCCGCTCTCCTGGGCGGTCGACACGGCCCTGAAGGCGCCACTCGCCGCCCTGAAGATCGCCCCCGGCATCCCCCACGAGGCGGTCCCCGTCGAGGCGGAGGCCGAGTGGATCTCGGACCACGGGGAGGTGAAGGAGGCGGTGCTGTGGTTCGGCACGGAGGCGGGCCTGGTGCGGGCCACGCTGTTGCCGGGGCCGCGCGAGCTGCTCGGCCGCGGCCTGCCGGACCCCGAAGTCCGGCCCCTCGGGCGGTACTTGTACGAGCCCGACGGCGCCGTCATCCGCGCCCATCTGGTCGCGGAGGTGGCCGAGGAGCTGGACGGTGGGCTGATCGACGAGACGATCGCGTACGTCACGGCGGACGAGCTGCGCCCGACGCCGTACGCCTCCGCCTACGAGATCACCGACCAACTCCACTTCAGCGTGAAGAAGTTGAAGGCGCTATTGCGGGAGCGCGAGGTCGGCGTCCTGACGGTGAAGAAGCGGGGGTCGGCCGTCGAGCCGGAGGAGCTGCGGCGGAAGGTGAAGCCGCAGGGGCCGGCGTCCGCGACGGTGTTCCTGACACGGGTGGCGGGTGCCCCGACCATGCTGGTGGGGGCACCCGCGCAACCGC
Source organism: Streptomyces sp. NPDC001530 (assembly GCF_042894545.1). Classification (NCBI taxonomy): domain Bacteria; kingdom Bacillati; phylum Actinomycetota; class Actinomycetes; order Kitasatosporales; family Streptomycetaceae; genus Streptomyces; species Streptomyces sp. NPDC001530. The sequence goes on along the minus strand of NZ_JBIAVS010000005.1, from coordinate 291,853 downwards.
CTACTGACGGTGCTCGGCCTTGAGCGAGCCCAGGTCCGGCTCGGCGGCGGGCCGGAGCGTCGCCGACGGGGCGCCCGTGCCCGAGCCGGTCGAGGAGCACGAACTCGTCGCGGCCGGTGCGCCGTTGTAGTACGGCGCGTACGTCCACTGGCTGCTGCTCGCGCTGATCGCCGCACCCGCGGAGTTCAGCGCCGTCGTCGAGACCGAGCCGGTGCCGCCGATGACCGCCACGCCATTGATGCTCGCGGCGCCCCTGACCAGGTAGGACTTGGTGTCGGCGGAGAGCGTGCCGAGGTCCGTCCACAGCAGCGGGCCGAACACGTTCATCGTGGACGCCGCGGTGGTGCCGCCGCGCCGGCTGTCGGTGCAGGCGAGCGCCACGCTGCTCGGCCCGAGCCACCACATCTTCGCGAGAGCGGCCGCGGTGCCCTCGTTGGTGGAGGCCGTGACCGGGTAATAGGTGTACGTCGAGGGCCAGTTGGAGAACGACGTGTGGGTGAGCGCGTACTTCGCCGAGGAGCCGACCGGGATCATGTAGGTGTCGCGCGGGTCGAGGCTGTTCAGGTACGACTTGACCGACGAGGTCAGCGTGTTGCCGTCGTTCGGTACGACGGTGGCCTTGCCGGAGGTCCCGAGGGAGCCCGCCGCCGACGCGGCCGTGAGCGCCGAGTGGTAGTCGGTGCCGGCCGCGAGGAACACGTACTCCGGTGCGTTGGTCATGGACTTGGCGACGGCGACCGAGGTCGAGTAGCGCGAGGTGCCCGCCAGCCGCTTCCGGGTGAAGCCGAGCGAGGTGACCTTCGAGGCGACGGCGCTGCTGAGGATCGATGTGCCGCCGACCAGGCAGACCGTGGCGCCCGGCTTGAGTACCCGCTTCAGCTCGGCCTGCACGGACGAGGAGATCGAGGTCGACGGCGTCAGCAGGACCGGGCCGTGCTTCTTCCCCGCGAGCGCGGGGGCCGTCAGCGCGTACGCCTGGCTGTCCTGGGAGACCAGCACGGCGGACGAGGCGTTCATCAGGCCGCGCTCGCTCTGGCCCACCGTGCTCCAGGTCCAGCGGGACCCGGCGATGTTGCTGCCGTAGACGTCGGCGCCCCAGACGCGGGCGACGGTGTTCTTGCGGAGCGGCTGCCAGGCGGGCGCGCGACCGCTGTAGGGGAAGGGCACGCCTTCGGTCACCGTGTCCGCGGTGACCGTCAGGACCATGTTGCTCTCCTGGCGGCCGCTGCTGGTGAGCCGGTCGAAGTGGACGACCAGCCGATCGCTCGCGGGCGCCCAGGAGGGGCTGTCGTACTCGCCGGTGTCGGTGATCAGGCGGCGCTCGCCGGTGCCGTCGGTGTTGATCGAGAACAGTTGGGGGTGGCCGTCGACCGTGCGGAGGAAGGCAACCTTGGTGCCGTCGGGAGAGGGCGGGCGAGCCGCCGCGAGCGACGACCGGACGGTACGGCTGTGGAAAACCGACTGCCGGCTTCCCCGCTGATCAGGAGGCGACGACCGTCTTGCCGATGGCGAAACCCTTGGCCGGGCCTTCCGGGATCACCGCGGTGCCGTACGGAACGCGGTGCTCGTCGGTGTACTTGGCCTTCTTCGGGTCGGGGGACGTCATGACCAGGACGGCTCCGTCGTCGTCGAAGTCGTCGACGATCACGTACACGGGGATTCCCGCCCGCGCGTACTCACGACGCTTGCGGACACGGTCGCGCTGAAGGTTCCGGTGTCCTGGCGAGGTGACCTCGATGACCATCTTGACCCCTGCGGCGTCGACACCTAGGCCCTCCTCATCGGGGATCTCGTCGAGATCGAGCGGGGCGACGAAAAGGTCGGGGATCCAGGACTTGTAGCGATGGATGATGTTGACGTCCTGGTGGGGCGCGTAACCGCTGCGCGCCAGATGGGCGTCAAGCTCCCGGCGGAGACGGTTGATGAGCACGCCATGACGACGGCGACCGGTAGGCGACACCTCGATGGACCCCTCGATGATCTCGGCGCGGTAGCCCTCGGGGAGATCCATGGCTTTCCACGCCTGCCACAGAACCTCGTCCAGATCGGAAACCGGCTCGGTAACCGGCTTGTCTGCCACCACCGGGGCCACCTCTTCTGCGAGAGCGGTCATCGTGAAGCACCTCCTCCTTCCAGTGTGGGTGTGGGCGCCGCTATGGCACAAGCGACACCGGCGACGCTACGAAAGAACAGCCCCCGGCATGCCGTAAGCGTCGTCGATCATCCGAACGAGTGATCGCGCCCCGCTCTCAGCCGCACTCCCGGGCCCGGGTGAGCAGCATCGCGCGTTCGCGCTCGTTGCGGGCCAGGGACGCCGCACGTTCGAACTCCGCCCGCGCCTCCGCCGTACGCCCGAGCCTCGCCAGCAGATCCCCGCGCACGCTGGGGAGCAAGTGGTAGTCGCGCAGGGCGGGTTCGGCGACGAGGCCGTCGACGATGGTGAGCGCGGGTTCCGGGCCCTCCGCCATCGACACGGCGACGGCACGGTTCAGCTCGATGACGGGGGAAGGAGCTCGGGCCGCCAGCAGGCCGTACAGGGTGGCGATCTGGCCCCAGTCCGTGTCCTCGTACGCGTACGCCTGCGCGTGGCACGCGGCGATCGCGGCCTGGAGGGCGTACGGGCCGGGGCCGCCAGTGGCGACGGCGTTGGCGCGGCCGAGTGCGGCGAAGCCCCGGCGGATCAGCAGGCGGTTCCAGCGGCGGCGGTTCTGGTCCTTGAGGAGAACCGGTTCGCCGGACGGCCCGGTGCGGGCGGCGGCGCGGGAGGCCTGGAGTTCCAACAGGGCGACCAGGCCGTGCACTTCGGGCTCCTTGGGCATCAACTCGGCCAGCACGCGGGCGAGTCGGAGCGCGTCCTCGCACAGGGCTGGGCGCAGCAGGTCGTCGCCCGCGGTAGCCGCGTACCCCTCGTTGAAAATCAGGTAGATGACTTCGAGAACCGACCCGAGCCGGGCTTCGCGCTCCGGGCCGTACGGGACCTCGAAGGCGACCCCCTTCTTCGCCAGGGTCCGCTTGGCGCGCACGATGCGCTGGGCGATCGTCGCCTCCGGGGCGAGGAAGGCGCGGGCGATCTCGGGGGTGGTCAGGCCGCCGAGGAGGCGGAGGGTGAGCGCGATGCGGGCCTCGGCGGACAGGACGGGGTGGCAGGCGGTGAAGACGAGCCGCAGCAGGTCGTCGTCGATGTCGTCCGGGTCGGCGGGTTCGTCGACGTGATGCGGGGCGGTCACCGACAGGTCCCGCCCCACCTCCTCCAGCTTCTGCGCATACCGTTCCCGACGGCGTACGAGGTCGATCGCGCGGTGCTTGGCCGTGGCCGTCAGCCAGGCGCCCGGATTGTCCGGCACACCGTCCCGCGGCCACTGCTCAAGCGCCGCGACCAGCGCGTCCTGCGCGAGTTCCTCGGCGATGCCGACGTCCCGGACGATCCGGGCGACGCTCGCGATGACGCGAGGCGACTCGATCCGGAAGACGGTCTCGATGGCACCCGCTGGGTCGACGGTGGGCTGTTCAGTCACAACCCACCATGCAACACCCTCCGCGGCCTCGGGCCAAGGAACGCTCAGCCCTCGGCGATCTCCCGCACCTCACAGGTCACCGTCCAGTGCTCCTCGTGCACCTTCAGGAACCGCTTGGTCCACTCCAGAGCCTCGGCCATGTCCTTGCACTGCATCAGCGCGTAGCCGCCGACGACCTCCTTGGACTCGGTGAAGGGCCCGTCGGTCACGGACAGCTGGCCGCCCTCCCAGTGCACCCGCTTCCCCTGGGCGGACGGCGTCAGCCCGGCCGTGTCGAGCATGACCCCCGCCTTGGTGATCTCCTCCAGCAGCTCTCCCATCCGCTGCATCAGCTCGGGGCTGGGGCCCTCGGCGGGCGCGGTGCTCTCGTCGATCTGGACCAGCGACAGGTAGCGCGGCATGGTGACTCCTCGTATCTCGTGTGTCGTATCTGGCGTGTCCCGGAGGCGGGGCTTCTCCCTGCCTCTCACCCTTGCGTCGAACGGGCGACGCCTGTTTCGACACCGCCTCCGGAATTCTTCGAAGTTTTTTCCGCGAGAGTCGTTTCCGCAGGTCGGGGCGGTGGACCGGACAGCACGGCAGCCGCGAGAGCCGCCGCGGTCAGCAGGCCGGCGGCCACCCAGAAGGCCGCCGAGAAGCCGTGGACCAGCCCCGCCGGCCCGGCTGCCCCCGTCGCACTCGCCGCGACCGTGACCACGACACCGAGGCCGACGGCCCCGCCCACCTGCCGCGAGCTGTTGAGCAGCCCGGACGCCATCCCGGTCTCCTGCGGCGCCACGCCCGTCGTGGCCGAGGTGCCCAGCGGTACGAAGCACATGCCGACGCCGACGCTCGCCACCGCCGAGGGTCCGAGCACCGAGAGCCAGAAGCCGCCGTCGACCGCCACGGCGAGCGCGAACCACGCGAACCCGGCCGCGCCCAGCAGCCCGCCCGCCACCAGCAGCGCCCGCGCGCCGACCCGGCCGATGATGCGCGTGGCGAGCGCCGAGCCGACGACGATGCCCACGCAGAACGGCAGGAACGCGCATCCGGTGGCCGTGGACCCGTATCCGAGGACCTGTTGCATATAGAGCGAGGCGAAGTAGAAGGCGGCGAACTGGCCCGCCGACATCAGCAGCGCGAAGAGGTTCGCGGCGAGGACGGGTCCACGGGCCAGAATGCCGAGCCGCAGCAGCGGTCGCCGCACCCGCGACTCCGTCACCACGAAGGCGCCGAGGAGCAGCGCGGCCACGGTGAGTACGGCGAGGGTCTGCCCGGCCGTCCAGCCGTACGCCTGGGTGCGGACGAGTCCGAGGACGAGAGCCGTCGTTCCGGCCGTGCCGAGCAGCGCGCCTGCGAGGTCGAGGCGCTCCCCCGTCCCGGTACGCCGGTCGGCGGAGACGGCGTGCCGGGCGATCGCGAGGGCGGCGATCACCACCGGCACATTGATGAGCATCACCGCGCGCCAGCTCACCCAGTCGGTGAGCAGTCCGCCCGCGAGCATCCCGACCGCGCCGCCGACCGCACCGGAGGCGCCCCACAGGCCGAGCGCCCGCGAACGGGCCGCGCCCTCCGGGTAGTTGACGGTGATCAGGGCAAGCGCGACGGGGGCGAGACCGGCCGCGCCCACGCCCTGCACGGCGCGTGCGGCGATCAACTCACCCGGCGCTTGGGCGAGTCCGCCCGCGAGGCTCGCGGCGCCGAAGACCGCGAAGCCGCCCATGAGCACCTGCCGCCGGCCGATCACGTCGGCGAGCCGCCCGCCGAGCATCAGCAGGCCGCCGAAGGCGAGCGCGTAGGCGTTGACGACCCAGGTCAGCGATTCGCCGCCGAAGCCGAGGCCGCTGCCGATGTCGGGCAGCGCGACGTTCACGACGGACATGTCGAGCGAGACGAGGAACTGGACGGTGAGAAGCACCGGCAGTAACCAGGCACTCCAACGGGCTTGCTGTATCTGCGAGTTCACCATGCGAGGCAGATTACTATACGCGTACAGAAACTCCGCGGGGCGGCATGCGGCACGACGCGCGAGAGAATGCGCCCGTGGCAGGAAAAGGGAGTGCGGAGGGCCGTGCAGAGGGCCGTAAGCCGGTGGGGCGTCCGCGGCGCATCGAGGCGCGGCAGATCGTGGACGCGGCCCGGCGGATCATCCAGGAGGAGGGCGTCGACGCCGTCTCCATGCGCCGGGTCGCCAAGGAGGTCGGGACGACGCCGATGGCGCTCTACCACCACGTGCGCGACAAGGACGAGCTGCTGATGCTCACCCTGTCCGGCATGGCGGCCACCGTCCCGCGCCCCGCCCTGCCCGACGACCCGCGCGAGCGCGTCCTCGCCACCGCCGTCCACATGCACGCGGTGCTGCGCGGCATGCCCTGGGTGGTCGAGGTGCTGGGCCTCGGCGACCTCACGGACAAGGGCGCGCTGTGGATGGTCGAGGAGATCATCGCCTCCGCCGTCGCCTGCGGGCTCACCCCCGACGAGGCGGTGCGCGCCTACCGCACCATCTGGTACTGCGTCTACGGCGACCTGGTCTTCCGCCGTGCCGTCGACCGCCGTACGGCGGAACCGGACCGCAAGCGGTACTTCCCCGCTCTGCTGAGCGACGAGGACGCGGCCGAACTCCCCCACCTGACCGCGCTCGCGGACCGGTGGGAGCAGCTGACCGAGGCGTACGACGTACGGGAGCAACTGGCCGCGGTGGTGACCGGGTTGCTCTCCGCCTGACCGCGGCGGTCGTGACCGGGTTGCTCCCCGCCTGACCGCGGCGGTCGCAGGCGGGTTGCTCTCCGCCTGAAAGCGGCGGTCGCGGCCGGATTGCTCCCCACCCGGCGCCGCCTCGATGCCGGGTGCGGTATCGGCCGCTTCGCGCGGCGGCCGCCGCGCGCTACTTCACCTCGAACCCGAACTGCGCCTTCGTGCAGGGCGCCCCGATCGTCTTCCCGCCGAAGGAGAGCGCCGCGTCCGGGACGATCCCGGTCGGGCGGCCGCGGAGTTCCCAGGCCACGCCGTTGCCGTCGTTCTCGTTCGGGGCACCGGCGGCCAGGCCGGCGTAGCCGTCGCCGTGTTCGCACCCCGGAGTTGAGGGGCGAGGTGAGCGGCGGGACCGACTCCACCGTCGCTCGCCTCCGCGCCGCCGAGCCCGCCGTCGCCGCTCACTTCAGCGACGCCCACAGCTCAGTCGCCTCCGGCTCGTCCGCCACCACCCGGTTGGGGTCCGAGGGAGCCGTCACCACCGGCATCGTCACCGTCTTGACCTCGTCGGACGACAGGCCCTTGAGGCTCTGGCCGAGCTTCATCAGCTCGCCGAGCGAGTCGAGACCGGTGTCGGTCGTGAGGCTGCCGGTGACCGCGTCCGCGACCTGGTAGAGCTCGGTGGGACTGGTGAGCAGATCGGTCGACGCGATCTGCTTCAACAGCGCCTTCACCAGCTTCTGTTGGAGGCCTATGCGGCCCAGGTCGCTGCCGTCGCCGATGCCGTGGCGGGTGCGGGCGAGGGCGAGGGCCTGCTTGCCGGTGAGGTGGTGCTCGCCGGCCTCGAGGTGCAGATGGCTCTTGTCGTCGTCGATGTCCTCGTCGGTGGTCACCGTCACGCCGCCCAGCGCGTTCACCAGCTTCGCGAAGCCCGAGAAGTCGATCTCGATGTAGTGGTCCATGCGCACGTTCGTCAGGGACTCGACCGTCTTCACCGCGCAGACCGGACCGCCGATCGAGTACGCGCTGTTGAACATCGCGTTGTACGCCACCGAGGTCGTCCCTCCCGACGAGGTCGGGCACGACGGGCGGGTCACCAGGGTGTCCCGGGGAATGCTCACCACAATCGCCGTCGTACGGCCCTCGTCGATGTGGACGACCATCGCCGTGTCCGAGCGGGCGCCGGAGCTGCTGCCGCCGCCGAGCGTCGCGTTCTCGGTGCCGCTGCGCGAGTCGGAGCCGAGGACCAGGATGTTCAGGGCGCCGCTCGGCAGTGGGGTCGCGGAGGCCGACGCGGACACCGACGGCGTCGACACCACCTTCGCCGGACGGTCGTCGCCCAGCGCGCTGTTGATGTCGACGCTCTTGATGTTCTGGTTCAGATGCCAGTACGCCCAGCCCGCCCCCGCGGCGGAGAGCACGAGGACGCCGGCGAGCGCGATGCCGGCGGCCTTCAGCAGGACTCGCCGCCGGCCACCGCGTCTCGCGGCGTCCTCGCGCTCATCCCCGTACTCGTCTGCGGCAGTCACGCGGAGGAACGTAAGTCCGAATTATTACGAGCAGGAACCTCTTCTCGGGTTTCCTTCGGAAAATCTCACCTTTCTCAGGCGGACTTCAGCGTTCCACGTTCCACCAGGGGTTTCATCCCAGTGTCACGGTCGGCACCGGGTTGCTCCCGCTCCATGACGCGTTGAAGCCGAAGGTCACCGAGCCGCCGCTCGGGACCGTCCCGTTGTACGACGCGTTCGTGCACGTCACCGCCGCGCCGGACTGCGTACAGGTCGCGTTCCATGCCTGCGTGATCTGCTGGCCCGCGCCGTACGTCCAGTTCACCTTCCACGACGACAGCGCCGCCCCCGAACAGGCGATCCTCACCTGGCCCGTGAAGCCCGTGTTCCATTGGTTCGTGACGCTGTACGTCGCCGTGCAGGCGCCCGTGGGCGGAGGCGTCGTCGTCGTCCCGCCCAGCGCGGTCGCGATCGCGTAGTACGCCGGTTTCGGCGCGTAGTTCTCGTCGTACGGTGTCGCCGCGCCGTACCCCGAGAAGACGTCCGGGATCCAGGAGTCGGAGTCGGTGAACCCCCAGACGGTGACACCGGCGCACCGGGTGACCGCGATGCACGCGCCGAGCACGGCCTTGTAGTCGGCGGCCTGCTGCGTCAACTTGGTGCTGTCGGAGGGGAGTTGCATACGAATGTCCAGCTCGGTGATCGAGACGTCGACGCCGAGGTCGGCGAAGCGCTGGATGTTCTGCTGGAATGTGGACGGGACCTGGCCGAGGATGAGGTGGGCCTGGAGGCCGACGCCGTCGATCGGGACGCCGCGGTCCTTCAGCGACTTGACCAGGTTGTACAGGGCGGTGCTCTTCGCGCCCACCCCCTCGACGTTGTAGTCGTTGATGTAGAGCTTGGCGCTCGGGTCGGCCGCGTGGGCCCAGGTCAGGGCCTGGGCGATGTAGTCGGCGCCGAGGCCGTTGTACCAGAGGGTCGAGCGGTAGGTGCCGTCCTCGTTGAAGGGCTCGTTCACCACATCCCAGGCGGCCAACTTGCCCTTGTAGCGGGTGACTTCGGTGGTGATGTGGTCCTGGAGCAGGCCGCTCAGCTCGGCGGACGTCCAGGTGCCGTTCGTCAGCCAGCTCGGGTTCTGGCTGTGCCAGACCAGCGTGTGGCCGCGCACCTGCTGGTTGTGGGCCTGCGCGAAGGCGACGATCTGGTCGGCCTCGGCCCAGTTGAAACTTCCCCGGGTGGGCTCGACGGAGCCCCACTTCATGGCATTGCCCGGGGTCAGCGAGTTGAACTGGGCTCCGGCGATGTCGCCGTATGTGCCCGTGAGCTTGGAGCCGGTGACGGCGGTGCCGATGACCTTGCCCTTGGCGGTGGCGAGGTCGCGGAGGGGGGTGTCGGCGGCGTGGGCCGTCGTACCGGCCGCGAGGAGCGCGCCCATTGCCGCGGCGCCCGTGAACAGGGCGGTCAAGCGCGAACGTAACGAGGTTCTGGAGGTTCTCATTGCGGGTGCCTCCGAAAGTTTCGGTCGTGCAACCGATTGACTTCGGAGGAGTGTGGAGCGGGACACCTCACCCGTCAATACGTCAACTTCGAGCCAACAGGGACCCCCGCACCCCACGGCTCACGCCGCGGGTGCCCCCGTACTGCTCCGCACCACCAGAGTCGTCGCCAACTCCACTCGGGTTGCCGCCGACGCCCCCTCCGCGCGCCCCAGTTCGAGCACCAGCTTCGCCGCCGCCTCCGCCATCTCGGTCAGCGGCTGCCGTACGGTCGTCAGCGGCGGCCCGACCCAGCGCGCCACCGGCAGATCGTCGAACCCGACCACGCTCAGGTCCTCCGGAATGCGCAGCCCCAGCTCGCGCGCGGCCTCGTACAGGCCGAGGGCCTGCAGGTCGTTGCCCGCGAAGACGGCGGTGGGCCGGTCGGGCAGGCGCAGCAGCTCCAGCCCCGCGCGATACCCGCTGTCGTGGTGGAAGTTCCCCGGTCGGATCAGCGCCGGGTCGACCGGCAGCCCCGCCGTCTCCAGCGCGGCGCGATAGCCGTCGACCCGGGCGCGGCTGCACATCATCCGCGACGGCCCGCTGATCGCGCCGATCCGGGTGTGGCCCAGCTCGACGAGATGGCGCGTCGCGGCCAGCCCGCCATGCCAGTTGGTGGCGCCGATGGACGGCACGTCGTCGCCCGGGTCGCCGGCCGGGTCCATCACCACGAACGGGATGGACCTGCTGGTCAGCACCGCCCGTCCGGGCTCGTCGAGACCGGACAGCACGAGGATCACACCGTACGGACGGCGCGCCGCGACCTGGTCCGCCCAGGTGCGGCCGGGGGTCAGCCGGCCCGCGCTCTCGGAGAGGACCACGCTCAGCCCCTCGTCCCGGGCGACGTTCTCGACGCCCCGGATGACCTCCATCGCCCAGGCGCTCTCCAGCTCGTGGAAGACCAGGTCGATGAGGGGCGAACGGGTCGCCTCGGCCCTGCGCCGCCGGTAGCCGTACGCGCGCAGCAGCTCCTCGACACGGGTGCGGGTCGCCGGGGCCACGTCGGCGCGGCCGTTGAGCACCTTCGAAACAGTCGGAGCCGATACGCCGGCCTCGCGGGCGATCTCGGCGAGGGTCGCGGTCTGCGTCGACCGCGCGGTCGAGCGCGACGCCGTGCGTGTTCCCTGTGTTCCCATGGGTTTTGACGGCTTCGCGGGATTCATGGGCGCGATCGTAGCCCTGCGTCTGCGCGCGTCGAACCCCCTTTGACGCCACATTCCTTTCAGAAGATTCGTCGTGCGGCTCGAAACATTCGGGCCGCTCCCGGCCCCGGGGTGGGGACTTCCCTGCCCCCTGGAGCAGCCTCGCTCTCGCCGGGGGCAGGGTCCGTCTCACTTCAACCGCACCTCGCACCGCATCCGCCGCTCCCGCCCCACCACCCGCTCCGCTCCGGTCAGCGTCACCGGCACCGCGTACCGGATGTCGCCCTCGGCGCTGGACACCGCCAACCGCAGCTCCAGCTCCCCCGGTTCGACGATCCGGTCGCCGTCCGGGCCGGTGTACGCGGCCAAGTCCGCCGGGAACGTGAAGTGAACCTCCGTCGACGCCCCCGGCTCCAGCGGCACCCGTGCGTAGCCGACCAGTCGGGCCACAGGGCGCGCCACCTTGCCCACCGGGTCGTGGAGATAGAGCTGCACGACCTCGGTACCGGCCCGCTCCCCCGTATTGCGGACGGTCAGCCGCAGTGTCGTCTCGCCGTCCGTCGGGAACGCGCTGTCGTCGACAGACGGCGGCTGCCAGGCGTACGACGTGTAGGACATTCCGTGCCCGAACGGGAACAGCGGCGTCGGGTCGAGGGTGCTCGCCTCATGGCGCCGCCCGAGGGGCGGGGCGAGGTACGTCCACGGCTGCCCGGCGGGATCGCGCGGCACGCTCACCGGGAGGCGCCCCGACGGGTTGACGCGGCCCGACAGGACCCCGGCCACCGCGGGGCCGCCCTCCTGGCCTGGGAAGAACGCCTGCAGTACCGCCGCGCACCGGTCCGCCCAGCGCCCGAGCGCGTACGGGCGGCCGGAGAGCAGCACCAGCACCACCGGTGTCCCGGAGGCCAGCGCCCTGTCCACCAACTCGCCCTGATCTTCGGGCAGTTCCAGGTCGGCCGCGTCGCAGCCCTCGCCCGACGTACCGCGCCCGAACAGTCCCGAGCGATCGCCGACCGCGACCACACACACGTCGCCCGCCGCCGGGTCGGCCGTGAAGTCCACGTCCGGCAGCTCCGTGCGCAGCGCTTCGAGCAGCGTCGGTACCGCGACCCCCGTCGGGACCTCGGGGTAGTCCAGCAGGACATGGCGGGGGAAGGTGTAGCAGCCGAGCATGGCCGCCGGGTCGTCGGCGAGGGGGCCGAGAACGGCGATCCGGCGCACATCGGGCGCGAGCGGCAGCGCGTCCCCGGTGTTGGCCAGCAGCACGACGGATTCCTCGGCCAACTGGCGTGCCAGCGCCTGCATATGGGGCGGGTTGAGGTCGACAGGGGCGACCGCGGAGCCGGCGGCAGTCGCGGCGGACGCGGTCGCGGGCGATGCCCAGTCCGGGTCCAACAGGCCGAGTTCGCACTTCTGGGTGAGGACCCGCAGGGCGGCCCGGTTCACGAGTTCCTCGTCGAGGGGGCCGGCACCGTAGCAGCGCACCGCGGGGAGTTCGACGTCCACTCCCGCCGCGAGGGCGAGCGCGGCCGCTCCCGACGGGGAGTCGGTGAGTCCGTGCGCCGACTCCAGCAAGAACACGCCGAAGTAGTCGGCGACGACCGTTCCGGTGAACTCCCATTCCTCTCGCAGGAGTTGGGTGAGGAGAGGGTGGTGCGCATGGGCGGGCAGACCGTCGAGGTCGTTGTAGGCGGCCATCACCGAGCGTGCGCCGCCCTCCCGGACGGCCATCTCGAACGGCGGCAGGATGACGTCCGCCAGTTCGCGCGGGCCGATCGACGCGGGCGCGTGGTTGCGGGCGCCGCGCGAGGCCGAGTACCCGGCGAAGTGCTTGAGCGTGGCGACGACGCCCGCCGACTCCAGCCCCTGGACGTAGGCGGTGCCGACGGTCGCCACGAGGTAGGGGTCCTCGCCGATCGACTCCTCCGTACGGCCCCAGCGCGCGTCCCGTACGACGTCGAGGACGGGGGCCAGACCCTGATGGATGCCGACGGAGCGCATGGTGGCGCCGATCGAGGACGCCATCTCCTTCACCAGGGCGGGGTCGAAGCTCGCGCCCCAGGCGAGCGGGGTCGGGAAGATCGTCGCCTGCCAGGCGGTGAAGCCGGTGAGGCACTCCTCGTGCGCGAGGGCAGGCAGCCCGAAGCGGTTCGCGGAGCGTACGCGTTCCTGGAGGGAGGCGAGCCGGGCCGCGCCCTCCGACGGATCGACCGGCGCGGTGCCGAAGGGGCGGGTCAACTGGCCCAGTCCGTGCGGGAGTAGCTCCGTCAGGTCGATCTCCTCGGACAGGGCGTGCTGGAGCGGCGCCATGTCCCCGCCCGGGGTCTCGTTCGAGCCGGGCCAGACGCTGTAGAGCTGGGCGATCTTCTCCTGGGTTGTCATACGGGCGAGCAGGTCGGCGGCGCGGACGGCGGCGGGCAGAGCGGGGTCCTGCCAGGGGTGGGTCATGTAACTCCTCACGTGGAGAGGGGGATCGGTCCCCGGAGATCGGTCAGCCCTTGGTCGCGCCGAGCGTGATGCCGCCGATCAGCTGCCGCTCGGCGACCGCGTAGAAGGCGAGGGCGGGCACCATGGCGAGCACCAGGTAGGCGAAGATGCGGGCCACGTCGGAGGCGTACTGGCCCTGGAACTGCTGGATGCCGACCGGGATCGTCCACCAGGTGGGTTCGCTGAAGACGAGCAGCGGCAGCAGGAACTGGTTCCAGCTGCTCACGATCGCGAGGACGGAGACCGTGCCCAGCGCGGGCCGGGCCAGCGGCAGCAGGATGCGCCAGAAGAACCCGAAGCGGGTGCAGCCGTCGAGGGTCGCCGCCTCCTCCAACTCCCCCGGGATCTCCCGGAAGAAGCCGCGCAGGATGATGATCGTCACCGGCAGTCCGAAGGCCGCCTCGGGCAGGATCACACCCCACGGGTTGTCCAGCAGCCCGAAGGTGCGCAGCAGGATGAACAGCGGCAGGATCGCCACCGCGAACGGGAACATCAGCCCCATCGTGAACAGGGTGAACATCAACTCCCGCCCACGGAAGGCGAACCGGGCGAGCGCGAACGCCGCCAGGGCGGCCGTCGCCACCGTCAGCGCGGTGGCGCCCACCGCGATGACCGTGCTGCTGCCGATGGACCGCCAGAACGAGCCCGAGCCGAGCAGCGAGGTGTAGTTCGAGGTCACCCACGGCGAGGGCAGCCCGAACGGGTTGGAGGAGAGCTGGTCGGTGGACTTGAAGCCGGAGATCAGGGCGTAGAGCAGCGGGGTGACCATGAAGACGCCGACCGCCCAGAGGGTCACGTACACGGGGAGGCTGCGCAGCCGTCGGCGCCGCAGCCTGCTCTTCCGCAGCTCCGCCGCGGCGCCCTCCCGCGTCTCCGTCTCCGTCGTGGCGCTCATCGTTTTCCTCGCATGGTGGTGATGGCTCCTTCGGTGTCCCGGCGCAGCACGAAGCGCTGGTAGGCGAGGGCGAAGACCAGGCTGATCAGGAACATCACGACGCTGAGGGCGCTGGCGTAGCCCATCTGATAGCGCTTGAAGCCGTACTGGACCATGCTGATCGCCATGGTCTCGGAGGCGTGGTCAGGGCCGCCGGTGGTGATGACCCAGACCAGGTCGAAGAGCTGGATGGAGTAGACAACGGAGAGGAACGCGCTGATTCGGAGGGTCGGCGCGAGCAGCGGCAGCGTGATGTGCCAGAAGCGCTGCCAGGTGCCGGCGCCGTCGATGCGCGCCGCCTCCTGCAGTTCGGCCGGGATGCCCTGCAGGCCCGCCAGGTAGAGCATCATGTGGAAGCCGAAGTACTTCCAGGTCATGACGATGAAGAGGGTCGGCAGGACGCTGTGCTCACCGGCGAACCAGTCGCCGCCCAGCCCGCCGAGCCCGACCTTGTCGAGGACCTTGTCGGCGAGCCCCTCCCCCGGCGCGAAGATCATGCTGAACAGCACGCCGGTGATGACCTCGGACAGGATGTACGGGGCGAAGAACAGCATCCGGTACACGGCCCGGCCGCGCAGCTTCTGGTTGAGCAGCACGGCCATGGCGAGCGCGAACGGCAGCTGCACGAGGATGGAGAAGCCGATGAGCAGCGCGCCGCGCCCCAAGTCCCCCAGGAACACCGGGTCCTTGAAGAGCCGCGTGTAGTTGTCGAGGCCGACGCTGTCCGAAGGCGAGCCGAATCCGCCCCAGTTGAAGAAGCTGACGTAGATCGCGTAGCCCATCGGCACCAGCACGAGCATGCCGAACAGGACGAGGGCGGGGACCGTGAACACGACGGCCGACAGCCAGTCGCGCACCCGGCGCAGCGGCGACCTGCGGCGCCCCGGGCCGGGGGCGGCGAAGTCCTGGTCGTCATACTTGCCGACCTCGGGCACATACGGCGCCGAGCCCGCCGAAGAGGTCGCGGAGGTCGAAGTCGAGTGGGTCATCGGCGGCGCTAGCTCTTCTCGCTCTTGGCGACCTGGGTGACCGAACGCGTCACCTGCTCGGGCGACTTGGAGCCCGCGATGAGCGCGGCGACGCTGTCGTTGATCTCCTGGCCGACGGCGGGGGCGTACGCCTGGTCGAGGTAGAGCTGGAAGCCGGTGGCCTTGGTCAGCATCTCGGAGACGGCGGTGAGGTTGGGGTCGGTGAGCGCGCTGGCCGTGTCCTTGGACACGGGTATCAGGCCGGTCTCCTTGATGAGTTTCTCCGCGAACTCCTTCTCCGCGAAGAACTTCAGGAAGTCCAGCGCCTCCTGCGGCGCACCCTTGCGCAGCGCGTGGCCGCCGCCTCCGCCGAACACCTCGGTGAGCGCGCCCTTTCCGCCCTCGACCGCGGGGAAGGAGAAGAAGCCGAGGTCCTTGCCGATGCCCTTGCCGGAGTCGGCCTCGACGATCGGCGCCCACTGACCCATCAGCTCCATGGCCGCCTTGCCGTTGCCCATCAGGGCCGCCTCACCGTTGGGGTCGGAGTAGGCCCCGCCGAGGAACCCCTTCTGGAAGGGCTGGAGCGCGACGAGGTCCTTGAGGTGCTGGCCGGCCTTGACGAAGTCGTCGCCGGTGAAGTCGGCGTCGTCGGAGGCCTTCTGCATCGCGTCGAGACCGGCGACGCGCATCGAGAGGTACGCCCAGTAGTACATGCCGGGCCACTTCTCCTTGCCGGCCAGGGCGATGGGCGTGATGCCCGCCTTCTTGAGGGCCCTGATGGCGTCGAGGTAGCCGGACCAGGTGGTGGGCGGTGCGGTGATGCCGGCCTTCTTGAAGAGCGCCTTGTTGTACCAGAAGCCGACCGCGCCGATGTCGAAGGGGACGGCGTACAGCTTGTCGTCGAACTTGTAGGCCGCCATCGAGGCGGGTACGTAGTTGCCGGTCCACGAGGCGACCCGGTCCGTCAGGTCCTCGACCAGTCCCGCGTCGAGCTGCTGCTTGAGGACGCCGCCGCCCCAGGTGTGGAAGATGTCCGGCAGCTTGCCCGAGGCGATCTGCGCGGTCATCTTCGACTTGTACGCCTCGTTCTCCAGCGTCACGATCTTGATCTTCACGTCGGGGTGCGCGGCCTCGAACTCCTTGGCGCGCTGGGCCCACAGCTTCTTCGCGGGCTGGGTGGTGGTGATGTTCCACCACTCGATCGTGGTCTTGCCCGAGCTGTTTCCGCTGCCGGAGGAACCACACGCGGTCAGTGTGGCCGCCCCCAGACCGGCCGCCGCGGAAGCCGCCAGGAAACCTCGGCGGGAGAGAGGAGAGGTGTTGCCCAACGCTCGCATCGCGCACCTTCCGGAAGAGTGCCGAAAATTATCGGTCGAGTGCGCACGGAAATTACGGGCGTGGGACGGGTATGTCAACGCTCCTGACAAATATCGGGGGTTCTTCGGCTGCGGGTGGTTCGTGGCCGGCCGCGCCCCGTAAGGGGCGCGGGGAACGGCGCGACCAGCCCCCACCGGCCCGCAGTGAATGAACTGCCTTAATCGGCCCGCAGGGCCGTACTGGCCCTCACCACCAGCTCGGTGGCAAGCTCCACCCGGGGAGAGGCGGGCTCCTCGCCCACGGCGAGCCGCAGCACCGTACGGGTGGCCAGCTTGCCCATGTCGGCAAGCGGCTGCCGCACCGTCGTCAGCGGCGGAGCCGACCACCGCACCTCCGGAAGGTCGTCGAAGCCGACGACACTCATGTCCTCCGGAACCCGCAGGCCACGCCGACGCAGCGCCTCGATCGCGCCGAGTGCCATCTGGTCGCTGGCCGCGAACAGGGCGGTCGGCGGTTCGTCCAGGTCGAGCAGGGTGTTGCAGCCGTCGAAGCCGGACTCGTGGTAGAAGTCGCCGGGCACGATCAGGGCGTCGTCGACCGCGATGTCCGCGCCCTCCAGCGCGGCCCGGTAGCCGTCGAGGCGGGCCCGCGAGCACAGCAGCCGCACCGGCCCGGCGATGAAACCGATCCGGCGGTGGCCGAGGCCCAGCAGATGTTCCGTCGCGGCCATGCCGCCCGCCCAGTTGGTGGCGCCGACGGTGGGCGCGTCCAGGGACGGCGACCCCGCCGGATCGATGACGACGAGCGGCACGCCGAGGCGCCTGAGCTCCTCGTGCAGCCGGGGTTCGAGGACCGAGGTCACCAGGATGACACCGTCGGAGGCCCGGGCGCGCAGATTGGTCATCCACTGCCGGGCCGAGCCCGAGGCGCCATGGATCGCGGAGACCACCGTGCCCACACCGGCGGCGTGCGCGACCTCCTCGACTCCTCGGATGATCTCCACGGCCCAGGGGCTGTCGAGGTCGTTGAAGACCAGGTCGATGAGGGCGGCCCGGTCCCCCGGCGCGGACGATTTGCGCTGGTAGCCGTGGTGCCGCAGCAGGTCCTCGACCCGGGCCCGGGTCTCCGGCGACACGTCGGAGCGGCCGTTGACGACACGCGACACGGTGGGCACCGAGACCCCGGCCTGCCGGGCGATCTCGGTGATCGTCACCTTGTTCTTGATGCTCTCCCGGGCCACTGCGCCCACCTCCGTCGACGTGTCCAAGACTCCCCCAGCGTTCCCCTCGGCACCAGCGAAACTTTGCAGGAGTCTTCCGGAAAACCGAGGTCGACGGGAAGCCCGGCCGGAAATGGACGCGTCAGGAGACCGAGGTGCCAGCCGTCAGGACCCCGCCTCGAACCGCCGTCAGGACACCGAATCGAACCCCGTCAGGACCCCGCCTCGAACCGCCCTCAGGCCACCGACTCGAACCGCCACCGGTGCACCGCCCGGGTCACCAACTCCCCGTCCGGCTCGGGCAGTTCGGGCAGCTCGGCGTCGTACGCCGCATCCCACCAGGTGATGACGAGCACCCGGTCCTGGGGCGCCCGCAAGGTCTCCCGGCGCAGCGGCGAGGCCGCCAGCTCCTGCGCCCGCACCCAGGCGAGCAGCTCCTCGCCCCGCCCGGCGACGGCCCGCGCCTCCCACATCAGCGCGACGGTCACGAGTACAGGTTCTCCTTCGAGACCTCATGCACGTGATCATGCGCATGGGACTGCCCCGGTACGTGCGGGTCCGTCACCGGCAGCGACGAGTCCGCCGACAGGTCCCAGTCGGAGGCGGCCCGGTTCCGCGCCACCATCTCCGCGCCCAGCGCGGCCACCATCGCGCCGTTGTCCGTGCACAGCTTCGGCCGCGGCACCCGCAGCCGGATCCCGGCGGCCTCGCAGCGCTCCTGGGCGAGCGCGCGCAGCCGGGAGTTGGCGGCCACGCCACCGCCGATCATGAGGTGGTCGACGCCCTGGTCGCGACAGGCCCGTACGGCCTTCCTCGTCAGCACGTCCACCACGGCCTCCTGGAAGGACGCGGCCACATCCCGCACCGGCACCTCCTCCCCCGCCGCCCGCTTGGCCTCGATCCAACGGGCCACGGAGGTCTTCAGACCGGAGAAGGAGAAGTCGTACGCCGGGTCGCGCGGCCCGGTGAGCCCGCGCGGGAAGGCAATGGCCTTGGGGTCGCCCTCCGTCGCGTACCGGTCGATGACCGGACCGCCCGGGAAGCCGAGGTTCAGCACGCGTGCGATCTTGTCGAAGGCCTCGCCGGCCGCGTCGTCGATGGTCGCGCCCATGGGACGTACATCGGAGGTGATGTCCGTCGAGAGCAGCAGGGACGAGTGGCCGCCGGAGACGAGCAGGGCCATCGTGGGCTCCGGCAGCGCCCCGTGCTCCAGCTGGTCCACGCAGATGTGGGAGGCGAGGTGGTTGACGCCGTACAGCGGCTTGCCCAGCGCGTACGCGTACGCCTTCGCGGCCGAGACCCCGACGAGCAGCGCGCCGGCGAGCCCGGGCCCGGCGGTGACCGCGATGCCGTCGAGATCGCGGGCGCTCACCCCCGCCTCCTTCAGCGCCCGGTCGATGGTCGGCACCATCGCCTCCAGGTGGGCGCGGGAGGCGACCTCGGGCACGACCCCGCCGAAGCGCGCGTGCTCGTCGACGCTGGAGGCGACCGCGTCCGCGAGCAGGGTGGTGCCGCGGACGATGCCGACGCCGGTCTCGTCGCAGGAGGTCTCGATGCCGAGGACGAGCGGTTCGTCAGCCATTGATCTCGGTTCCTTGTGTTCCTGGTGTTCCTGGTACGGAGGTCGAGCCCGGGGCGGTGCCGCTGTCGGACGCGGTGTGGAGGCGCATCACCAGGGCGTCGACGTTCCCCGGCTGGTAGTAGCCGCGTCGGAAGCCGATGGGCTCGAAGCCGAAGCGCTCGTACAGCTTCTGCGCGCGGACGTTGTCCACGCGGCACTCGAGCATGACCTCGGCGCACTCGAACGCGGTCGCGGCCCGCAGCAGCTCGGTGAGCAGCCGCGCGCCGAGCCCGGTGCCCCACTGGTCACGGGTGACGGCGATGGTCTGTACATCGCCCAGGTCGCCGGAGGCGGCGAGTCCCGCGTACCCGACGAGCCGGTCGCCCTCGACGGCGACGACATACCGTCGGGTCGCCTCCGTCCCGCGGGAATGGGCCAGCTCGGACCAGAACATCCCCCGTGACCAGGCGTCCTCGGGGAAGAGGTCCTTCTCCAGCTCCAGTACGGGATCGATGTCCCACCAGCGCATCTCGCGCAGCTCGGTCGTCACTTGGGGGTGACCACCTTGTAGTTCTTGGGCACCTGGGCGTCCGGGCGGCGCAGATAGAGCGGCCGGGGGGCCTCCAGCTCCTCGCCGGCGGCGAGCTTCTCCGCGGCCAGGGAGGCCAGTGCGGCCGCCGAGACGTGCTCGGGCGCGCGGGCGTCCGGGAAGGTGTCGGGGTAGAGCAGCGCGCCCGCGCCGACGGCGGGCAGGCCGTCGAGGTCCAGGTCGCCGGGCCGGTCCACGGCGGGCTCCGACACGCGCGTACGGCGGTCGGCGTACCGCGCCCAGTAGACCTCCTTGCGCCGGGCGTCCGTCGCGACGACGAAGGGACCCTCGACGTCGGCCGCGTACGCGAGCGCGTCGAGGGTACACAGGCCGTGTACGGGCACGCCGAGCGCGAGCCCGAAGGTGTCGGCGGTCATGAGGCCGACGCGCAGGCCCGTGTACGGACCGGGGCCGACGCCGACGACGATGCCGGTGATGGCGTCGAGTCGCGTATCCGCCTCGGCGAGGACGCGGTCGACGGCGGGCAGCAGCAGTTCCCCGTGCCGACGCGCGTCCACCTGGCTCGACGAGGCGATGACGGACGTGCCGTCGTGCAGGGCGACGGTCACGGCGGGGGTGGCGGTATCCAGAGCGAGCAAGAGCACGCAAACAGCGTACGGCGCCCGAGCCGGACGTACGGCCGCCCAGGTCTCGCGCTTCCCTGCTGCTACCGTCACAGCAAGGACTTGCGCGGTACGAGAGGTGGGCACACAAGGTGGCTAG
Organism: Streptomyces sp. NPDC001530; assembly: GCF_042894545.1. Classification (NCBI taxonomy): domain Bacteria; kingdom Bacillati; phylum Actinomycetota; class Actinomycetes; order Kitasatosporales; family Streptomycetaceae; genus Streptomyces; species Streptomyces sp. NPDC001530. The sequence goes on along the minus strand of NZ_JBIAVS010000005.1, from coordinate 271,685 downwards.
GAGCAGCTCGGGATTCGTGGCCGGGCTCACCGTGGCGGCGATCGCCGCAGTCAGCTTCCTCGCCTACCAGGCGTCCGCGAACGTGCCGGACACCCTGGGCAAGCCGCACACGAGCGCGTCGCCCAAGGCCTCCGTGTCGAAGACGCCCAGGGACAAGAAGAACCCGGCGGCACTGCCCGCCCAGTCCGGCACCGGTGAGCGGGTCGTCTACTCGACCGACGGCGACCGCGTGTGGCTGGTCGACGCGAGCAACAAGGTCCAGCGCACCTTCAAGGTCACCCCGGGCACGGTCGACCCGGCCGCCGGCACCTACGCGGTCACGTCGCGCAACCGTGCGGTCACCGGATCGGACGGGGTGCAGATCGAGCACGTCGTACGGTTCACGCTGGTCGACGGCGTGGCGATCGGCTTCAGCGCGGCGGTGAACGGCTCGACGGCCGCGCCGGACTCCTCGAAGAAGCTCGGCGGCATCCGCGAGTCCCGCGCGGACGGCAACGCGATGTGGGAGTTCGCGACGATCGGCGTGAAGATCGTCGTCATCCAGTAGCGGTTACGCCGCCTCCTGGCGCCGTACCTCCATGGGCTCCGTCGTGCGCGGCGCGGGCTCGCGCGGTGGCCTCGACACCGCCTCGGCCGCGGCACACGACGCCAGCAGTTCCCGCATCGACACCCCGGCCACCACGCGCGGCTGCGCCGCCGGCACGTCACGTTCTGAAGCCGACATGGACGCCTCCTGGGGCTTCGGGGGCAAGCGTGGTTAGGTAGACCTAACTACGGACTGATGTCCATGTGACCACGGCCGGGACGCCGAACGCAATATCTTGCCGACGTGTTGTCGGAACGTTGGGCAAATATACGAACGGGAGTTCTGCCGAGGGTGGGAAAGCGGCCTGGTCAGGCCGCGAGTACGCGCGGAAACGGCCTGGTCAGGCCGCGAGCACGCTCAGATCCACCGGCGTCCAGCGCTCGCCCAGACCGATGACCGTCACATGCCGTACCTCGTCCGTGGTGTCGCCGACCGCCCGGTGGATGACGACGTGCAGCCGGTCGTCGGCCAGTTCCTCGACCTTGCCCGCGCCCCATTCCACGACGATCACCGAGTCGGGGAGCGAGACGTCGAGGTCGAGGTCCTCCATCTCGTCGAGCCCGCCGCCGAGGCGGTACGCGTCCACGTGGACGAGCGGCGGACCGTCCCCGAGGGAGGGGTGCACACGGGCGATGACGAAGGTCGGGGAGGTGACCGCGCCGCGCACGCCGAGCCCCTCGCCGAGCCCGCGGGTGAGCGTGGTCTTGCCCGCGCCGAGCTCTCCGTTCAGCATCACGAGGTCGCCCGCGCGCAGCAGCTTGGCGAGGCGGCGGCCCAACTCCTGCATCTGTTCGGGGGAGTTGACGGTGATCTGCACGCTGACGCCGTCCTGCGCGGACTCAGCCGGGTTGTGCGGTGCTACTGGTGCTTCCATAGGCACCCACGGTAGCCCCTGCCGGGACGGCTCCCGCGCGCATGAGGAGGTCGGCAAGACGGTCTATGACGACCTCGGGGTGCTCCAGCATGACCAGGTGTCCGGCGTCGGGGACGAGCACCAGCTCGGCGTCCGGCAGCAGGTCGGCGATCGCCTCGCTGTGCTCGCTCGGGGTCACCAGGTCCTTGACCCCGGCGAGCACGAGGACGGGCAGGTCCGCGAAGTGGGTGAGCGCCGCGGTCTTGTCGTGATCGGTGAACGCCGGATAGAACTCGGCGACCACGTCGATCGGCGTGCTCTCGATCATCCGCTCGGCGAACCGCTCGACCGCGGGGTCGACGTCCCGGCCGGCGAACGAGTACCGCTTGATGACGCCGGCGAACAGGTCGGCCGTGGCCCGCCGTCCCCGCTCCACCAGGGCGGCCTGCTGACCGAGCGCCTTCAGCACACCGGGCAGCACGCGCCGCACCGCGTTGACGCCCGCGACGGGCAGCCCGAAGTTGACCTCGCCGAGCCGCCCCGACGACGTACCGACGAGGGCGACGGCGACGACCCGGTCGCGGATCAGCTCGGGGTACTGGTCGGCGAGGGCCATGACGGTCATGCCGCCCATGGAGTGCCCGACCAGCACGATCGGGCCCTCGGGCACGGCCGCGTCGATGACGGCCTTCAGGTCGCTGCCGAGCTGGTCGATGGTGACCGGCGTCCCGTCCTCGGTCTGGGCCGCGCCCCGCCCGGACCGCCCGTGGCTGCGCTGGTCCCAGTGCACGGTGCGCACCACACCGCGCAGCGCGGCGCGCTGGAAGTGCCAGGAGTCCTGGTTGAGGCAGTAGCCGTGGCTGAAGACGACGGTGACGGGGGCCGGGGCCTTGCGGCCGAAGAGCCGGCGGCGGCGCGGGGCGAGCGGGGCCTCCGGCTGGGCATCGTCGACCTCGTAGTACAGCTCGGTGCCGTCATCGGCGTACGCCTTGCCGGGGGTGCCGCGCAGTGAGCCGTACGGGCCCGCCGAGTCGAGGGCGAGGCGGGCCTTCTGGCGCATGCCGCGGCCGACCGTGAGCCGCTCTATGGCCACTCCGGCGGCCGCGCCCGCCGCGACGACGCCTATCGCGGCGCCCACGACACCGGCCTTGCGCCAGTTCCCGGCGGAGGCGGCGGCCGCCGAGGCCGCACTCGTGACGGCCTCCGCGCTTCTCTCGCTCACGTCCCGCTCCTCTTCGTTCTTCGCTCGCCACCGGGTGCTGCTCCGTCAGGGGGTGCTACCCGTCTCGTTCCTCATTCACATTCACGTAGACGCGGGGGACGCGGGTTCCGATCCGGGTAACGATTTCGTATGCGATCGTGCCCGCCGCCCGGGCCCAGTCCTCGGCGGTCGGCTCGCCGCGGTCGCCAGGACCGAACAGGACGGCCTCCGCGCCGGGCTCCGGCTCGTCCCCGCCGAGGTCGACGACGAACTGGTCCATCGCGACCCGGCCCGCGACCGTCCGCCACTTGTCGCCGACCAGCACCGGGCCGGTGCCGGAGGCGTGCCGCGGGATGCCGTCCGCGTAGCCGACGGGCACGAGGCCGAGGGTCGTGTCGCCGGGCGTCGTGTAGTGATGGCCGTAGCTGACGCCGTGGCCCCCCGGAGCGCGCTTCACCAGCGCGAGTGACGCGCTCAGCGTCATCACCGGACGCAGCCCGAAGTCGGCCGGGGTGCCGAGCTCCGGGCTCGGCGAAATCCCGTAGATCGCGATCCCGGTGCGTACGAGGTCGAAGTGGCTCTCGGGGACGGTCAGCGTGGCGGGCGAGTTGGCGATGTGCCGCACCTCGGGGCGGACGTCCCGCTCCTCGGCGTACGTCAGCATCTCGCGGAAACGGGTGAGTTGGGCCTGGATGGAGGGGTGTCCGGGCTCGTCGGCACAGGCGAAGTGCGACCAGAGACCGGTGACCTTGATGAGCCCCTCGCCCTCGGCGCGCAGCGCCTCCCCGACCAGCTCGGGCCAGTCGGCGGGCTGACAGCCGTTGCGCCCGAGGCCGGTGTCGGCCTTGAGCTGGACGCGGGCGGGCGCGCCGATCTCCCGGGCCGCCGCCGCGACCTCCCGCAGCGCCCACATCCCGCTCACCGACACGTCGAGATCGGCCTCGATGGCCTGCTTCCAGGGCCCGCCGGGCGCCCAGAGCCAGCACATGATCCGCCCGTCGAGTCCGGCCGCGCGCAGGGCGAGAGCCTCCTCGGGGGTGGCGGTGCCGAGCCAGGTGGCGCCCGCCTCGCGCGCCGCGCGGGCACACGGCACCGCCCCGTGGCCATACGCGTCGGACTTGACCACGGCCATCAGGGCCGCGGACGGCGCGTGGGCGCGCAGGGTCCGCACGTTGGCCCGCAGGGCTGCCAGGTCGATCTCGGCGCGGGCGCGCAGGGGTGCTGTCTCGTTCATCGCGCCCCCAGTGTCTCAGAGGGGTCTGACAGCCCCCCGGCGCCGGTACCGGAAGGGGCCGCCCGGCGATCCGGCGGCCGGCCGTGCGACCAGCTGGCGGCGGTGTCACGTCAGGTGCCCGGCCTGCGGCCCCACACGTACACCCGATCGCCCGTCTTCAGGACGCTCCACAGTTTGCGGGCGTCGGAAAGTCCCAGATTGACGCAGCCCCAGGAGCCGTTGGGGTCGTAGACGCTGCCGTAGATGGCGTGGAAGGCCTGTCCGCCGCTGAAGAACTGGCTGTACGGCATGGGGCTGTTGTAGAGCGTCGACCAGTGGTTCTTGTGCTTCCAGTAGATCTTGAACCAGCCGGTACGCGTCCGGTATCCGGCCCGCCCGCTGCGCATCGGCACCGGCCCCCACAGCACCTTCTTCCCCTTCTGCACCCAGGTGAGCTGACGGCCCAGATCCACACAGGCGATCCGAGAGGTCCGGACAGGGCACTTCCCTGCCGCGTTCGGGTTCTTCTTCGCCGAGAGCAGTTGCATATAGGCCCAGGTGACCGGTCCGGCGAAGCCGCTGTTCGGCTTGATCTTGTACCGCGTCTGAAACGCGCGGATGGCACGGCAGTCGGCGGCGGACTGCTTTCCGTCCACCTTCAGCTTCAACCACCGCTCGACCTGCCGTTGATAGGGGCCCGTCCGTTTGCTGCACGTCACGGTGGCACCGGCAGCGGCGTCGAAGATCGGTACGTACTCAATGAGTGTGTCCGTGGGGACGGAGGCGCTGCGCGGCTCGATGGCGTCCTCTTCGCTGGTCGGCGTGTACACCCTCGGCGGAAGCATCTGATCCGGCGTATCCATCTGCCACGGCTGATACGACCCCGTCACCACGCCCGGCACCAGACTCCCGGGCCGGGGAACGGGGGGTCCGCTGTCCGCCAGCGCACTCTCACCGGGCAACACGGGCAAAACGGCCAGCAACGCGAGCACCACGGCCGTGCTCCGGCCCGTCATTCGTCTGATCATCATGCGATCAGCCATACGCAACGGCGCCACGAATCCGGGTGAGCCGCGCGGGCCGGGTCCCCCGTTCTGGGGAGGGTTCTTCGCCCCCGGAGGGGGTTTCAGCCCGTCCGGCGTTTGAGGACGAGGCCGTCAAGGCCGATAAGCGGGGTCTGGGGGTGGCACCCCCCAGTTCGGGACGGGTAGGGGCGGAGGGGCGAAGAGAGTCCTCCCCGCGGTCAGTCGCGTACGTCGCGCCAAGCGTCCGGGATCGCGGACGCGACGTCGTGGGCCCCGGCGGGCGCCCCGTCCGCCGCGAAGCGCCCCGCGAGACCGTGGAGATACGCGGCGACGCTCCCCGCCTCCAACGCGGACAACCCTGCCGCGAGCAACGACCCGGCCAGCCCCGAGAGCACGTCACCGCTCCCCGCGGTGGCCAGCCAAGCCGTCCCCGTCGGATTCACCCGCACGGCCCCACCCCCGGGATCAGCCACCAACGTCGTCGCCCCCTTGAGCAACACCGTCGCCCCATACACCCCCGCAAGCTCCCGCACGGAAGCGAGCCGAGCCCCCTCCACAGCCTCACGCGACACCCCGAGCAGCGCGGCCGCCTCCCCCGCGTGCGGGGTCATCAACGTGGGCGCACGACGGGCCCGCACGGCGCCCCGGTCCGCGAGCCGCAACCCGTCCGCGTCCACCAGCACCGGCACCTCCGCCTCCAGCACCTCCGCGACCGCCGACGCGTCGTCCCCGGCCCCGGGCCCCACGACCCACGCCTGCACCCGCCCGGCCCGCCTGGGCCCCCGGTCGGAGACGAGAGTCTCCGGGAAGCTCGCGATCACCGCGTCCGCGGCGGGCCCGACGTACCGCACCGCCCCCGCCCCGCCCCGCAGCGCACCGGACACGGCGAGCACCGCCGCCCCGGGATAGCGCGCGGACCCGGCGGCGATCCCGACGACACCGCGCCGGTACTTGTCGCTCGCGGCCCCCGGCAAAGGCAGCCGCGCGGCGACATCCGCGTGCTGCAGGGCCTCCAGCTCGGCCTCGGCGGGCAGCTCGAGGCCGATGTCGACGAGGCGTACGGAACCGGCGTACTCGCGCCCCGGATCGATGAGCAGCCCCGGTTTGTGCGTCCCGAAGGTCACCGTCAGATCGGCGCGGACCGCCGCGCCGAGGACCTCTCCGGTGTCCGCCTCGATGCCGCTCGGCAGATCGACGGCGACCACGGCCGCGCGGGATTCACGGGCGAGCTCGGCCAGCGGCGCGGCGTCGGGCCGCAGTCCGCCCTTGCCGCCGATCCCGACGATGCCGTCGACGACGAGGTCGGCGCGCCGGATGAGTGGTTCGGCGGCGCCGGGCGCGACTGAGGTGCCCCCGGCCCGCCGCAGCGCGGCCAGGCCTCCGGCATGCGTCCGTTCGGGGACGAGCAGCACCGCGGTGACGCCCGCGCCGCGGCGGGCGAGGCGCGCCCCCGCGTAGAGGGCGTCGCCACCGTTGTCCCCACTCCCCACCAGCAGCACGACCCGGCTGCCGTACACCCGGCCCAGCAACTCCGCGCAGGCCGCGGCCAGTCCGGCGGCCGCGCGCTGCATCAACGCTCCCTCGGGAAGCCGCGCCATCAGCTCCCGCTCGGCGGTTCTTACGGTCTCCACGCTGTACGCAGTACGCATACCGCCGAGTCTCCCGTACCAAGGCCCGGCGTGCGCTCGAACGAACCGACACCGGCCGCCCGCCCGAACGAACCCCGCCTGGCGCCCGCTCAATCGAACCGAAGCCCGGCGCCCGCCCGAAACGCACCGACACCCCCCGCGCGCCCGAACCAACCGCACCCGCCGCCCGCTCGAACGAACCGACACCCGCCATGCGTCCGAACCAACCGCCACCCACCGTGCGCTCGAAACGCACCGCCACCCGGCGCCCGCTCGAAACGCACCAACACCCCGCCATGCACGCGAAGCCCAGGAAGGCCCCTGGCGTCGTCCCCGGCGTCACCCCCGGCCGAGCCGGCCGAACTACCCCTCCGCCACCACCACCGCCGAAGCCACCCCCGCGTCATGACTCAGCGACACATGCCACGACCGCACGCCCAGTTCGGCCGCCCGGGCCGCCACCGTGCCCTTGACCCGCAGCCGCGGCTGGCCGCTGTCCTCCACATAGACCTCGGCGTCGGTCCAGTGGAGGCCCGCGGGAGCGCCGAGCGCCTTGGCGAGCGCCTCCTTCGCGGCGAAGCGCGCGGCCAGCGACGCGATGCCCCGGCGCTCGCCGCTCGGCAGGTACAACTCCTCTTCCAGGAAGACCCGTTCGGCCAGCCCGGGCGTGCGCTCCAGCGATGCCCGGAACCGATCGATCTCGGCCACGTCGATACCGACCCCGATGATGCTCATGCCTCGCACCCTAAGGGGCCGGGCACGGGGGTCCGCTCCACAAGGCAGCGCGTGCCGCTGCCACCACCGGCACGGCACCGGCAGCCGCGCGCCCCCTCCCGCTCACTCCACCGTCACCGACTTCGCCAGGTTCCTCGGCTGATCCACCTCGTTCCCCCGAGCCGTCGCCAGCTCGCAGGCGAACACCTGCAGGGGGACCGTCGACACCAGCGGCTGGAGGAGGGTGGGCGTCGCGGGGATGCGGATCAGATGGTCGGCGTACGGCACGACCGCCTCGTCGCCCTCCTCCGCGATGACGATCGTGCGCGCACCCCGGGCCCGGATCTCCTGGATGTTGGACACGATCTTGTCGTGCAGGACCGAGCGGCCGCGCGGCGACGGCACCACGACCACCACCGGCAGGTCCTCGTCGATCAGCGCGATCGGCCCGTGCTTCAGCTCGCCCGCCGCGAAGCCCTCAGCATGCATGTACGCCAGCTCCTTGAGCTTCAAAGCCCCCTCGAGCGCGACCGGGTAGCCCACATGCCGCCCCAAGAACAGCACGGTGTTCTTGTCGGCGAGGGAGCGCGCCAGCTCCCGTACCGGCTCCATGGTCTCCAGGACCCGCTCGACCTCGCGGGAGATCCGGGACAGCTCGCGGATGACGGCCTGGATCTCGTCGCCCCACTTGGTGCCGCGGACCTGGCCCAGGTACAGCGCGACCAGATAGCAGGCGACCAGCTGGGTGAGGAACGCCTTGGTCGAGGCGACGGCGACCTCGGGACCGGCATGCGTGTACAGCACCGCGTCCGACTCGCGCGGGATCGTCGATCCGTTCGTGTTGCAGATCGCAAGCACCTTGGAGCCCTGCTCGCGGGCGTGCCGCAGCGCCATCAGCGTGTCCATGGTCTCGCCGGACTGCGAGATGGCGATGACGAGCGTACGGGGATCCAGAATGGGGTCCCGGTAGCGGAACTCGCTCGCCAGCTCCACCTCGCACGGGATCCGTGTCCAGTGCTCGATGGCGTACTTGGCGATCAGCCCGGCGTGGAACGCCGTACCGCAGGCGATGATGACGACCTTGTCGACCTCTCGCAGGACGGCGGCCGGGATCCGCACCTCGTCGAGCGTCAGCGAGCCGGACGCGTCGATGCGGCCGAGGAGCGTATCGGCGACAGCCTTGGGCTGCTCGGCGATCTCCTTGAGCATGAAGTAGTCATAACCCCCCTTTTCGGCCGCGGAGGCGTCCCAGTCGACGTGGTACGAGCGCACGTCGGCGGGGCGGCCGTCGAAGCCGGTGACCGTCACGCCGTCCCGGCGCAGCTCCACCACCTGGTCCTGACCCAGCTCGATCGCCGACCGCGTATGGGCGATGAACGCGGCGACGTCCGAGGCGAGAAAGGCCTCGCCCTCTCCAACGCCCACCACGAGCGGCGAGTTCCGTCGCGCTCCGACCACCACGTCCGGCTCGTCCGCGTGCACCGCGACCAGCGTGAACGCGCCCTCCAGCCGCCGGCACACCAGCCGCATCGCCTCCGCCAGGTCCGCGCAGGACGAGAACTCCTCGGCGAGCAGATGCGCGACGACCTCGGTGTCCGTCTCGGAGGCCAGCTCGTGGCCCCGCTCGGCCAACTCGGCGCGCAGCAGGGCGAAGTTCTCGATGATGCCGTTGTGGACGACGGCGACCCGGCCCGCGTTGTCCAGATGCGGATGCGCGTTCGCATCCGTGGGCCCCCCGTGGGTGGCCCAGCGTGTGTGCCCGATGCCCGTCGTGCCGGTCGGCAGCGGCCGGTCGACCAGCTCCTTCTCCAGGTTGACCAGCTTGCCGGCCTTCTTCGCGGCGGCGAGCCCGCCGTCCGCGAGCATGGCGACGCCCGCCGAGTCGTATCCCCGGTACTCCAGCCGCTTCAGTCCGGCCATCACCACATCAAGCGCCGACTGCGACCCCACGTATCCCACGATTCCGCACATGGCGGCAGCGTACGGTCCCGCGGCCGTCCGAACCCGGCATCCCGTGCCCGATATCGGAAATTCCAGCCGCCTTTCGCACCGGCCGCCGGGCCTCGCGCGCGGCCCCCGGGTGACCCCGCGTGACGGACCCCACCCTCCATCCCGTCCATACTCCCGTAACAATGGACTGTGATCTCTCCGGTCTCCTCGTTGCCGCGGAGCGCCCACCGGTCCAGGCCGGAGGCGACTCCCTACGTCGACCTCACCCGTGCCGAGTGGAGCGCGCTGCGCGAAAAGACGCCGCTCCCGCTGAACGCGGAGGAGGTGGAGAAGCTGCGCGGTCTGGGCGATGTCATCGACCTCGACGAGGTCCGGGACATCTATCTGCCGCTGTCCAGACTGCTGAATCTGTACGTCGGTGCCACGGACGGCCTCAGAGGGGCGCTGAACACCTTCCTCGGCGAGAAGGGCTCCCAGGCGGGCACCCCGTTCGTCATAGGAGTCGCCGGTTCCGTGGCCGTCGGCAAGTCCACCGTCGCCCGGCTCCTGCAGGCCCTGCTCTCCCGCTGGCCCGAGCACCCGCGCGTCGAGCTGGTCACCACGGACGGCTTCCTGCTCCCCACGAAGGAGCTGGAGGCGCGCGGGCTGATGTCGCGGAAGGGTTTCCCCGAGTCGTACGACCGGCGCGCCCTGACCCGCTTCGTCGCCGACATCAAGGCGGGCAAGGACGAGGTCACCGCCCCCGTCTACTCGCACCTCATCTACGACATCGTGCCCGGCCAGAAGCTCACGGTCCGGCGCCCCGACATCCTGATCGTCGAAGGCCTGAACGTGCTGCAGCCGGCCCTGCCCGGCAAGGACGGCCGCACCCGCGTCGGCCTCGCGGACTACTTCGACTTCAGTGTGTACGTCGACGCCCGGCCCGAGGACATCGAGCGCTGGTACCTCAACCGGTTCAAGAAGCTCCGCCAGACCGCCTTCCAGAAGCCCGACTCGTACTTCCGCAAGTACACCCAGGTCTCCGAGGAAGAGGCGCTCGACTACGCCCGCACGACCTGGCGGACCATCAACAAGCCCAATTTGCTGCAGAACGTGGCGCCCACACGCGGCCGCGCGACCCTGGTCCTGCGCAAGGGCCCGGACCACAAGGTGCAGCGCCTGAGCCTGCGCAAACTCTGACCACTACGCTGCGCCCATGCTGCATCTGCGCCTGATCACCCCCGCCGACCGTACCGACGACGTCGTACGCCTGATCGAGCGGACGGTCGGCACCACGCACTTGGCCGTGCTGCCGGGCGCCGCCCGCAACCCCGTGGGCGATGTCGTCCTGTGCGATGTCGCCCGGGAGGCCGGGGACGAACTCCTCACCGGGCTACAAGAGCTGGGGATCGACGAGACCGGTTCGATCGCCGTGGAGAACATCGATCTGTCGCTGTCGAAGCGGGCCGAGAAGGCGGAGGAGGAGGCGCCGGGCGAGGGCGCCGACGCGGTGCTGTGGGAGCACCTGGCGGACGCGACGCACGAGGAATCCACGCTCTCGGTCACCTACGTCGCGTTCATCACGCTGGCCACGATGATCGCGGCCTGCGGTGTGGTCCTCGACAACGCGATCCTGATCGTGGGCGCGATGGCGGTGGGACCGGAGTTCGGGCCGCTCGCCGGGTTCTGCACGGCCCTGGTGCGGCGCGCCCCGCGGCTCGCGTGGCGCTCACTGACCGCGCTGCTCGTGGGCTTCGCCATCGCGATGCTGGTGACGGTGGCCTTCAGCTACTTCATGGACGCGGTCGGCCTGTTCAGCGAGACACAACTGGACGCCGAGCGCCCCAACACCAACTTCATCTACCGGCCCGACTGGTTCTCGTTCGTCGTAGCCGTCCTCGCCGGCTGCGCGGGCACCCTGTCCCTGACGTCCGCCAAGTCGGGCGCCCTGGTGGGCGTCGCCATCTCGGTGACCACGGTCCCGGCCGCCGCGAACGCCGCCGTCGCCTTCAGCTACACCGAGTACCACCAGGCATGGGGCTCCACCGAGCAGCTGCTGCTGAACCTGCTGGGCATCGTGCTGGCCGGCACGCTCACGCTGCTGGCCCAGAAGTGGCTCTGGGGCCGACAGCGTGAACGCACCGCCGCACTGAGCCGCTTCTAGCCGAGCGCCGACTTGACCGCGTCGGCGAGCCGTCCGGCCACCGACCGCGCGTGGTCGATGTCGGCGGCCTCGACCATGACCCGTACGAGCGGCTCGGTCCCCGAGGGGCGGAGCAACACCCGCCCGGTGGAGCCGAGTTCGCGCTCGGCGTCGGCCACCGCGGCGGCCAGCTCGGCGGAGGTCTTCACCCGCGACTTGTCGACGTCGGGCACGTTGATGAGCACCTGAGGCAGCCGCTCCATGACCGAGGCGAGGTCCTGGAGCGTACGGCCCGTCTGGGCGACCCGGGCCGCGAGGAGCAGACCGGTCAGCGTGCCGTCGCCGGTGGTGGCGTGGTCGAGGACGATGACGTGCCCGGACTGCTCGCCGCCGAGCGCGTACCCGTGCTCCTTCATCTCCTCCAGGACATAGCGGTCGCCGACCGCGGTCTGGACGAGGGAGAGCCCCTCGCGCTCCATGGCGAGCTTGAAGCCCAGGTTGGACATGACCGTCGCGACAACGGTGTCGGCGCGCAGTGCGGAACGCTCCCGCATCGCCAGCGCGATGACGGCCAGGATCTGGTCGCCGTCCACCTCGGCGCCCGTGTGGTCCACGGCGAGGCAGCGATCGGCGTCGCCGTCGTGCGCGATACCGAGGTCGGCGCCGTGCTCGAGGACGGCGGCCTGGAGTTTGGCCAGGTGGGTGGAGCCGCAGCCGTCGTTGATGTTGAGCCCGTCCGGCTCCGCGCCGATCGTGATGATCTCGGCGCCGGCGCGCGCGAAGGCCTCGGGCGACACCCGGGCGGCGGCACCGTGCGCCTCGTCGAGGACGACCTTCACACCGTCGAGGCGGTTCGGGAGTACGCCGATGAGGTGAGCGACGTACTGGTCGAACCCCTCGCCGTAGGAGCGCACGCGGCCGACCCCGGCACCGGTGGGCCGGTCCCAGGGAGCGCCGGTGCGGTGCTCCTCGTAGACGCCCTCGATCCGGTCCTCCAGCTCGTCGGCGAGCTTGTGGCCGCCGCGGGCGAAGAACTTGATGCCGTTGTCGGGCATGGCGTTGTGGCTGGCGGAGAGCATCACGCCGAGGTCGGCGCCCAGCGCCCCGGTGAGGTACGCCACCGCGGGGGTGGGCAGCACACCGACGCGCAGGACGTCCACGCCCGCGCTGGCCAGGCCCGCGACCACGGCGGCCTCCAGGAACTCCCCGGACGCGCGCGGGTCCCGCCCGACCACCGCGACCGGCCGGTGGCCCTCGAACGTGCCCGCCTCGGCCAGTACGTGCGCCGCCGCCACGGAGAGCCCGAGCGCGAGCTCGGCCGTCAGATCCGCGTTGGCGACACCGCGCACGCCGTCCGTGCCGAAGAGTCGTCCCACTTGTCCTCCTGAGGAAGCTTCAGAGTTCGGAAGTCATCCGATCACACGGGCCTTTGAGCACCTTGTGCCGTTATACGCCCATGGGCTGTGATAAACGAACGCCCCGGCGGCACTGTGGCGTGCCGCCGGGGCGTTCGGACTACTACGCGTACTACGACTACGCGTACGAGCAGGCAGCGAAGATTAACGCTTGCTGTACTGCGGAGCCTTGCGGGCCTTCTTGAGACCGGCCTTCTTGCGCTCGACCGCACGGTCGTCGCGCTTGAGGAAGCCGGCCTTCTTCAGGGCGCCGCGGTTGTTGTCGACGTCCGCCTCGTTCAGCGCACGGGCGACACCGAGGCGCAGGGCACCGGCCTGGCCGGAGACGCCGCCACCCGAGATGCGGGCGATGACGTCGTAGCGGCCGTCGAGCTCGAGCACCTTGAAGGGCTCGTTGACTTCCTGCTGGTGCACCTTGTTCGGGAAGTAGTCCTCGAGCGTACGCCCGTTGATCTTCCACTTGCCGGTGCCCGGGACGATCCGGACGCGGGCGATGGCGTTCTTGCGACGGCCCAGGCCGGCGGCCGGCTGGGGCTCGCCGAAGCGGGACGCCAGGGACTCCGAGGTGTACTCGCCCTCGACGGGGACCTCGGACTCGGTGGTGTACTGGTCGATGTCGACGAGCTCAGTCTCTTCGACCGGCTGCTCAACGGTGGTCTCGGCCACGATTCTCCTCAGATTCTCTTCAGTCTTAGGGGGTGGCCGGACTTACTGCGCGACCTGGGTGATCTCGAACGGCACCGGCTGCTGGGCAGCGTGCGGGTGCTGGTCGCCCGAGTAGACCTTCAGCTTCGAGAGCATCTGACGGCCCAGGGTGTTCTTGGGGAGCATGCCCTTGACGGCCTTCTCGACGGCCTTCTCGGGGTTCTTGTCCAGCAGCTCGTCGTAGCGGACGGAGCGCAGACCACCCGGGTAACCGGAGTGGCGGTACGCCATCTTCTGGGTCCGCTTGTTGCCGGACAGGTGCACCTTGTCGGCGTTGATGATGATGACGAAGTCACCGGCATCGACGTGCGGGGCAAAGATCGGCTTGTGCTTGCCCCGCAGAAGGTTGGCGGCGGTGGTCGCCAGACGGCCGAGGACGACGTCCTGGGCGTCGATGACGTGCCACTGGCGAGTGATGTCGCCGGGCTTGGGGCTGTACGTACGCACGGTTCGTAGCCTTCGCTTCTTCAGTGAGTGGGTCCTGACAAGGCCACCACGGACGATCACGACAGCCCTGACCGCACCTCGGTGACGCATACCGAGTGCTGGTCGCTGGTCATCGGCCCCGGTGGACCGGTGTAAGGGCCCCCCACGTGAGAATGAGCAAGCCAATACACATAACGAACTGCAAGCCTACCTGCGGCGACCTGGATGGGTCAAAACGCGGGTCGAGCACGTACGTCTACCGCTGTCGTTACTGCTGTGGGCAATCGTCCCGCAGGGCGATGGGGGTCCCCCCTGCTCGAGCGGAGTCGAGAGCTTGGGGGAGGGTGGGCACAGCCTGCAGCGCCGGGCGCCTTGTCACAGACAGCTCCGGCCGCACGGCCACCGCGGCAAACAGCACACACAAGGCTACGCAGTCCCGGAAGGCCCGCCGAGTCAACGGTTCCAGGTAAGGCCAGGTAACCCCAGGGACCTGCGGCACGAGAGCCACCCAGAACCACGGGCTGCGGGCCACCGCGCCAGGAAACGGCACCCCCGCGACCAGCAGCGGCACCACGACCAGCAGATAGTGGTCGTAAGACGGCCGCGACACCAGAAACGCCGAGAGCATCAGCATCACGGCGGTCTCGACGACCCGCAGCGGCCCAGGATCGGCGCGGCGCCACCGCCGGTACGCACACCACACCCCCGCCCCCGCGGCCACGAAGGCGACCAGGGAAGCCACCCCCTGGGGCACCCCGAGCCGGGCCAGCACCGCCCCCGGCGAAGCTTCGTACAGCCGTACGAACCTGTCGTGCCCACGCAGCAGAAACGGCAACGTCCGTGTGACAAACCCCGCAGGATCGGGCATCAGCAGCGCCGCCCCACCGGAGACCACCGCCGGCACCAGCACAAGGGAGCCCAGCCCCCGCCACCGCCGGGCGAAGACGAAGAGCAGCGCCACCGGCGCGAGCAGGGGCTTCAGGACGATCGCCGCGCCGATCACGGCCCCCGCCGCGACCCACCGCCCCCGCACCGCGCACAGCAGCCCGAGCGGCAGCGCGGCCGCCGCCGTCACGGTCCAGTTGCCGAGCGTCACCAGATGCCCGAAGGGCGCGAAGCCCAGCGCGAGAGCGATGAGGCCGAGCACGCCGAAGCGGCTGCGCCACACGATCCCGTGGATCCGGAGCGCACAGGCCCAGCCCACCACCAGCAGCCCAGTCACCGTCAGCGGGACGAGTACCCGCAGCGCGGCCAGCGGCAGCAGCGCCTGCGGCACCGCCGCGAGCACCGCGCCGGGCAGATAGAGGAAGTGCGGGTCGGCGTAGGGCGAGCCGCCGTCCAGCCAGGTCCGGGCGGCCCGGACGACGATCGCGTTGTCCATCCCGCCGTCCCGGCTCCTGCGCACGACGTTGACGACGGGGACGCAGAGCACCACGGCCAGCACCGCCCACGCATGCCAGGACGCCCGATGCGCCAACCACCCGGAGATGTCACTTTTGCCCTCGTTCATGCAGGTCACGCTAGGGGCTCAAGTGCGCCGTGATGCGGAACGGCACCCCCCAACCCCCGTCTAAGATGCGGCGCATGAGTTATGGGCAGGGTGGGCAGGGGCAGCCTCCGTGGGATCCCTGGAAGCCGGGTTCTCAGCAGCCTCAGTGGGGCAACCAGACCGCCGATCGGACTCCTGACTGGGCGGCACTCGCCGAGGCGTCCGAGTCGCGCAACAAGCGCCGAAGACTGCTGTTCATCGGCGGCGGAGCGCTCGCCACGGTCGCGGTCGGCGCGGCCGTCGCCGTGGCCGTGGTCTCCGCGAACGGGGACAGTCAGGCCTCGAACCAGCCCTCCAACCTGCCGGCCACCGCGGACATCCCGAGCTCCACCAGCGCGCCGGAGCCGTCGTTCGAGCCGACCTCGGCCCCTCCCCCGCTGGACCCAAAGGACTTCATATCCAGCGCGAAGAAGGACACGGCGCCGCTCAGCCCGGACATCCTCTTCCCCGGTACGCAGCTGACGATGGGCGACCGCGTCTACCGCAAGGGCCCGACGGCCGACACGAAGAACTGCGCCTCGGCCGCCAAGGACACCCTCCGCTCGGTCCTCACCAAGAACGGCTGCACGCGCGTCCTGCGCGTCACCTACACCAAGGACGGCGTCGCGGTGACGGTCGGCGTGGCCGTCTTCGACACCGAGGCCAAGGCGGCCAAGGCCAAGGGCGAGGCGGACAAGAAGAGCATCATCGCCTCGCTGGCCGGCAACGGCATCAAGTCCTTCTGCAACGCCGCCGTCTGCCGCTCGACCACCAACTCCTACGGCCGCTACGCCTACTTCACGCTCGCCGGGTTCACCAACGGCAAGGACGTGACGACGAAGGACACCAAGGTCTTCACGACCGGCGACGACCTGGCCGAGTTCGCCTTCCGGCAGATCCGCCGCCGCGGCGAGGCCCAGGCGTCCGCCGCGGCCAACGAGTAGCCGGGCGTTCGGCGGCGACCGACGAGCAGCCGGCCGCCGCCCGCGCAAAAGCCCGCCAGAGGCCGCTACTTGTGCTTCATCCGCAGCCGGATCGGCACCACCGCCGACTCCAGCTGCGTCCGCAGCGTCATCTTGGAGACCCCCTCGGTCCGCTCCTCGAAGCGGATCGGGATCTCCACGGCGCTGTGTCCGGCGCGTACGGCCTTGTACTTGAGCTCGACCTGGAAGCTGTAGCCCGCGCTGTCCAGCGTGGCCAGGTCGACATCGCGCAGGGTCGCGGCCGACCACAGGTTGAACCCGGCCGTGATGTCCCGGATCCTGGTGCCGAGCACGGCGCGGGCGTACCCGTTCGCGAAGCGCGAGAGCAGCACCCGGTGCACACCCCAGTCCTCGTCGAGCGAGCCGCCCTCGACGTACCGGCTGCCGATGACGAGCCCCACGCCGGTGGCCACGGCCGTGCCGAGCATCCGTGGCACGGCGTCCACGGGGTGGCTGCCGTCGGCGTCCATCTGCGCGACATACTCCGCGCCCTCGTCGAGCGCGGCGCTCATCCCGGCCGTGTACGCCCGCCCCAGCCCGTCCTTCTCCGTCCGGTGCAGCACGCTCATCCGGCGCCGGCCGTCGGCGTTGTACTTCTCGGCGAGCTCTTCGGCGATCCGCCCGGTGCCGTCCGGGCTGGAGTCGTCCACGATCTTCAAGTGCAGCCCGGCGAGCGGCAGTTGGAGCACCGCCTCGGCCATCCGGGGCAGATTCGCGGCCTCGTTGTACGTCGGCATCACCACGGTGACCGCCGCGTCCGCCCCCACGTCGTACGTCATCTCCTACTTCCCCTCCCCTACGGGCGCGGGTCGTCCCAGCGCCCGGAACCGCCAGCCCGCCGCGGTCCAGCGGTCCGCGTCGAGCACCCCCCTGCCGTCCACGATCCGCGGACGCGAGACCAGTGGGACGAGCCGCGCGGGGTCCAGCTCCCGGAACTGCGGCCACTCGGTCAGATGCAGCACGAGATCGGCGCGGCGCAGCGCCTCCTCGGCCGAGACGGCGTACCCGAGGAGCGGATACGCCTTGCGGGCGTTGTCCATCGCCTCCGGGTCGTAGACCGTGACGTCGGCGCCGTCGAGCCGCAGCCGCGCGGCCACGTTCAGCGCGGGCGAGTCGCGGATGTCGTCCGAGCCCGGCTTGAAGGCGGCGCCCAGGACGGCGATCCGGGCGCCGAGTACGGCTCCCCCGCACAGCTCGCGCGCGAGCGCGACGACCTTGTCCCGGCGCCGCATGTTGATCGCGTCGACCTCGCGCAGGAAGCCGAGCGAGACGCCGAGTTCGTCGGCGCGGTGGGCGAAGGCGCGGATGTCCTTGGGCAGACAGCCGCCGCCGAAGCCGACTCCGGCGCGCAGGAACTTCCCTCCGATCCGCTCGTCGTGGCCGATGGCCTCGGCCAGTACCGACACATCGCCGCCCGCGGCCTCACACACCTCGGCCATCGCGTTGATGAACGAGATCTTGGTAGCGAGGAAGGCGTTGGCGGCCGTCTTGACCAGCTCGGCGGTCGGGAAGTCGGCGGTGACCAGCGGGGTCCCGGCGGCGAGGACAGGGGCGTACACCTCCCGGAGGACCGCTTCCGCGCGCTCGGACTCGACCCCGAACACCAGCCTGTCGGGCCGCAGCGTGTCCTCGACGGCGAAGCCCTCGCGCAGGAACTCCGGGTTCCAGGCGACCTCGGCGTCATGCGTGTCCGCGAGCCGCCGGGCGGTCCCCACCGGCACAGTGGACTTGCCGACGAGCAGCGCGCCGTCCGTCGCGTGCGCGGCGATCGCCGAGAAGGCCGCGTCCACGTACGTGAGGTCGGCGCCCTCGGAGTCCTCGCGCTGCGGGGTGCCGACGCACACGAAGTGCACCTGGCCGAAGGCCGCCGCCTCCTCGTAGGAGGTGGTGAAGCGCAGCCGCCCGGAGGCGAGGTGCCTGCGCACCAGCTCGCCGAGGCCCGGCTCGTGGAACGGCACCCGCCCGGCGGCCAGCGCGGCCACCTTGTCGGGGTCGACGTCGACGCCGAGCACGTCGTGCCCGAGCTCCGCCATGCAGGCGGCGTGGGTGGCGCCGAGATAGCCGGTGCCGATGACTGTGAGCCGCATACGGGCGGCCTCCTTAACCTTCATGTTCCGGTCCGGCCGCTACGTGCGTTCCAGCACCTGTACGACGACGCGGTGCAGCTTCACCGTGCGCACGGCCTTGAAGTCCTTCTCGATCGCCGCGGCCGTCTTCTCCTGCGCGCCGGTCAGCGGCGGGCGGCCGTCGCTGACCGTGGAGACCAGCCAGAGCCGGTCGACTCCCTTGAGGCAGCGGGCCGGGCGCTTGCACTCGCTGGCGCCGTACGAGCCGTTCTGCTGCGGGGTCCACTCCATGAGGACGTCCTTGGGAGCCTTGCGGTCCCGCAGTTCGTACGCCATGGCGCGGCGCTCGGACAGCCCGCCGTTGAAGATCATGCCGTCGCCCGGCTTCTCGCCGGACGCGATCGCGTTCGCCGCGGCCGCGTAGTCCGGCTCGTCGGGCAGGTCCTTCTTCGCGTCGCCGATCGCGGGCCACGCCACGAAGGCGTACGCGGCGGCGACGGCCGCCACCAGCAGCCCCCCGAAGGCCTTCACGGCGGCGCCCCGACGGGCCCCGGGGTCGAGCCGCCCCGCGAGCCGGGTGACCGCGGCGGCCACGAGCAGGGTCCACGCCGGGATGGTGAAGAGGAGATAGCGCGGCAGGAAGAGGTGCAGCTGATCAGCGGTCAGGAAGGTGAGCACGGGCGGCAGTACGGCCCAGGTGCCGAGCAGCAGCGCGTAGCGGCGGGCCGCCAGCAGTCCGAGCACGCCGAGCGCCATCACGGCTCCGCCGGTGATCCACGACCCGAACAGCTTCTCCGGGAAGTCCATCAGGTCCTCGGTCGTGGTGGTGTTCCACGCTATCTGCCCGCTCTGCCCGGACCCCTGCGCCACCATCGGCAGCGTGAGGGACAGGCCGAGCAGCGCCGCGCCCGCGAAGGCGTAGTGCGCGATGCGGTCGCCGCGCTTCTTCGCCAGCACGACCAGGCCCAGATGCCCGGCGATCACGGACATCGCGACCAGGTGGCCGAACCCGGTCGCCGCGATCGCCAGCGCGTACAGCGTCCAGTCCCGCAGGCTCGGCTTCTCCAGGGCCCGCAGCAGGAGCAGCGTGGCGAGCAGCGCGAAGAGGGTGGCGAAGGCGTACGGCCGCGTCTCCTGCCCGTACCGCGTGATCGCCGGGACCACCGCGAACAGCAGCCCGGCCAGCAGCCCGGCCCGCACCGCGAACATCCGCCGCCCGAGCAGTCCGACCAGCCCGGCCGAGACCCCCATGGCCAGCGCCCCCGGCAGCCGCAGCGCGGCCGGGGAGTCACCGGCCACCGCGATCCACAGGTGCATGCCCGCGTAGTACGGCGTGAAGACGACGTCGATGTTGTCGATCAGCCGCCCGAGGAAGTGCCACGACAGCGAGGACGCCCACCAGGTGGCGTGCTCGTCGCGCCACAGCTGGCGCTTGCCGAGGCCCGGCAGCACACACGCGAGCGCGACCAGCGTCGGCAGCGCGAAGACGAGCAGCGCGGAGCCCTTTCCGCCGCGATCGGCACGGCGCCGGGCCGCGCGCCCCTGCGTCCCGGGCTCCGGCTGCGGAGCCTGCGCGTGCGCCCTCGTCGCCTCGTCCGGTGTGGCCCGCGTCGCCTCGTCCGGTGTGTACGCCGCCGTCATCGCTTCACCCAGATCCGGTACGGCGCCTGCCCGTCGCCGCTGTCCTTGTCGGCGGGCCGCAGCACGGCCAGCAGCCGGTAGTGCGCGTCGCCGCGCAGCACGTCGGGCACCGAGGCGGCGCGCAGCACGATCGCGTCGTAGGAGCCCTTCTTCACGGCGGACGCCAGTGCGGCCCCGCGCCCGGCCCGGTGCCACTGGCCCGGGTCGGTGTGGGTGCGCAGGTAGTACGCGGAGATCTCGGGCTCGTCGCTGAGGTAGCTCCCCTTGGCGCCCTGCTCGGCCACGACCTCGCGCAGCGCGCCGATCATGGCGGCCGAGTCCGGCGGCCGGTACAGCTCCCGCGTCTGCGCCATGCCCACGACCAGGGCGGCGACGTAGATCATGATGCCGATCTGCGGGTAGCGGAAGTGGGCGCCCATCATCCGGGAGATGCCGAGGCCCGCCATCGGCACCGCGAAGAGCAGGCCGAAGCCGACGTGGATGTGCAGCGAGCTGCCGTTGCCGAGATACGCCTGGTAGAGCGGGGCCAGCAGGGCGGTGCCGCACATGGTGAGCCCCAGGGAGGCCCTTCTGATCGTCCCCGGCGCGGAGCCCTCGGCCCAGGGCATCTCGCCCATCCGGGCCCGGCGGGCGAAGCCGACGGCGCCGATCACCGCCACGAGCAGGACGACGCCGCCCCACTCGGCGCTCTCCTTGAGCAGGCTCGCCGCGCTGTCGGTGGCGTGCGCGTTCCAGCCGTGCGGCATGCCGTGCAATTCGACGCCGACGAAGCACAGGGCTCCGGTCGCCGCCGCGAAGAGCCCGCCCCGCACGAAGGCGCCGGCCCCGCGGAAGCGGTAGGCGGTCAGTACGGCAAGCACCGTCAGCGACGGCAGGTACAGAGCCGCCGAGTACGCGGCGAAGGGCGCCAGCGCCGCGAAGGGCGCCGCCAGCAGCACGGCCGCGGGGCTCGACTGGCGGGTCCTGGCCAGCAGCCACAGGGCCGCGGTCAGCAGGAACAGCGACAACGAGTGCAGGGAGGCGTACCGGCCGGTGAAGGCGGTCGACTCCAGTACGGAGTACATCGCGGCGGCGGCGAGACCGGCCCGCGCATTGAACAGCAGTCGGGTCGCGCCGAACAGCAGCGCCGTCGCGCCGAGCGCCCAGGCCAGGCTCAGCGTCCGGGCGCCGGTCAGCCCCACGTCCGACAGCAGCCCGGAGAGCGTGCCGTCGGACGTCAGGAACTTCGCCTCCTGCGCGAAGGCGCTCCCGTCGAGCCGGTAGGACAGACCCGCCTGGACCAGCAGGATCAGCACCAGCACACCGCGGCTGATCCATGCCGAGCGGCTGTTGTCGACCGACCAGGCGGAGACGGGCACTTCGGGCAGCACATAGCCCGGTTCGGGCTCGGGCTCGGACTCGGTCTCCGGGTCGAGGACCGTGTAGTGCGGGACGTAGTAGTCGGCGTCGGGGTCCTCGGCGTGGGCCTGCGGGGCGCTGTAGGGCGGGTACTGCTGCTGCCAGGGGCCGGGGCTGGGCTGTTCCTGCCAGCCCGGCTGTGGATGGCCGGTCTGCTGGCCCGGCTGCTGCTGCCCCGAATATTGCAGAAACGTTTCCTGACCCTGTGCGGCCTGCGGGACCTGTGCGGCATGTGGGACCTGCCCGGCCGCCGGGACCTGCTGCCCCTGCGAGCCCTGCTGCTGCCAGTACTGCTGCCCGGACCGCAGCCCGTACTCCTGCTCACCGCTCATGACCGCGGCACCTCGAATCCGAAGGCGTCGTCGGCGATCAGGCGCTTGAACTCGGCCAGGGCGAGCGGGCTGCTCTGGATGCGCCAGTCGGCCCGCTTGGGGATGTTGAACCAGAGGAAGCCGATGACGTCGTCGTTCTCCGCGACCCCGCCGAGCAGCCCGCGCACATCGGCGCGCCGCCGCTCCCCGGGCTCCGCCGAGGTCTCGCTGATCAGCACCGGCTTGTCGGTGAAGGTGGCCACCTGCCGCAGCGTCGGCCCGTACAGGGTGTCGAAGGTGTGGGCGCCGGTCGTCGTCCAGTAGCCGACGATCCCGACCCAGTCGACGTACGCGTCACCGGGCCAGTACGACTTCAGCTTCACGGACGGAACGGGGTTGACCACATTGGGGCTCCACACCCAGATCACGTTGGTGGCACCGACCTCCTGGAAGAGGCTGTGGATGTGCTGCCACGCCGTCACGAAGGTCGCGGCCTTCGTGTCCTTGGTCCCCCACGGGTACCAGTGGCCGTTCATCTCGTGCCCGAAGCTGATCGCGACGGGCACATTGGTCTCGCGGACGCTCGCCGCGAACTTCCTGATGTACGAGTCCTGCGAGCCGTCCGCGATCTTGTCGAGGCCGGGCTTGAACGGCTCCCACGAGACGTACAGCAGCCCGCCGTCCTCGAACACGTTCTGCGCACCCTCGGCGTTGAAGCCGTCGCCCCACGACGAGTACGACCCGACCAGGTTCGGCTGCTTGCCGACGGTCTTCGCGAACGCGTCCACCGGCTTCATCGAGCTGGGCGCACCGTCCACGGCGACCCCGAAGTACTTCTTGGCCGGATGCAGCAACGGCTGCACGTCGTACGGAACCTGCTGCGCGGCCCCCGCGGAGGAGTGGGCGGACGGCTCACGGGCGGCGTCGGCGGCGGGGTCGCTGTCGCCCCCGAGCAGGCCACAGCCGGAGACCCCCGCCAGGGCCATCAGCACCAGTGCCAGCGGGAGCAGCGTCTTGCGGATCATGCGATGTCACCTGCGGGGGCGGTGTGGTGCTCCTTGGGCTGGATCAGCGCGCGGGCGACGACCAGCGCGTAGAACAGCCCGGAGGACAGGACGAGGGCGAAGTCCGGCGGGTAGCCGGTGAACAGCCGGTACACGGCGGCGCCGACCCAGACCACGGCCGTACCGCCGCTCCAGATCCACAGGCCCAGCCAGAACCGCCGGGTCTTGTTCTTCTTCGCGCCCTTGGACCCGGTCGGCTGCCAGCCCATGCGCTGCTTGCGCAGGATGTCCCAGATGGCGAAGACGTGCGCCCAGCCGTACATCATCCGCGCCGACCAGGCCTCGAGCCGGTACGGCGCCTTGTGCCACATCGGGAAGATCATGGTCGTGTAGACGATGCTGGGCAGCACCCACACCAGATGCTTGACCTGCAGCATCTCCGGGCTGGTGAGCAGCAGGACGATCGGCACGAGCGGCGCCACGAAGGTGAACAGCGCGGTGTGGATGTAGTAGAAGAACCCGGACATGTAGCAGAGCCGGCTCGAGAACCGGATCGGCGCGTCCCAGAACTTCTTGCTGCCGAGCAGCGACATCGAGCCGGAGCACCAGCGGTACTGCTGGTTGAAGAAGGCGCCGGCCGCGTCCGGGCAGACCCCGGTGGACAGCGCGACGGGCACGTACTTCAGGTCCCAGCCGAGCCCGCGCAGATCGAATCCGGTGTGCACGTCCTCGGAGTGCTCGATCAGCGTCGTACCGCCGTTGGTGTCCAGCGCCGCCCGCCGGTAGATCGCGCAGGAGCCGACGCATATCGCGCCGTCACTGCCCTGCCGCGACACCTGCACGGAACGGTAGAAGAGCTCCTGTACGGCGCCCGCGCCCCGCTCGATCCAGTTCTGCGAGTCGAGCACCCGGAAGTACTGCGGGGACTGCACGATCCCGATGCGCTCGTCCGCCTCCATGTACGGCAGCAGCTCCTCCAACAGGTCGGAGCGCGGAGTGAAGTCGGCGTCGAGGATGAGGATGTACTTGCCGTCCGACTGGCCGAAGCCGTAGTGCAGGTTGCCGGCCTTCTTGAACCAGCCGCGGTTCTCCCGGGTGCCGTAGCGGAACCCGAAGTCGGCGGCCATCGCGGCCAGTTCCGGGCTCGCACCGTCGTCGAGGACGAAGGGCACGCACCGCCCGGGATAGCGGTCGGCCAGCTGCCGTACGTGCGTCCAGGTGTTGTGCAGCACCTCGATGGGCTCGCCGCACACGGGCAGGAAGACGTCGACGGTCGGGTAGACCGCGGGCCGCCAGCCGCGCACCAGCTGCTGGTGGTACGCGAAGTCGAAGTCCCTGGTGAAGCCGTTCACCCGCAGCGATACGAGGTAGTAGACCACCGTGAAGGCGAGCGGAGGCGCGAAGATCCACATCAGGGGACTGGCCTGCGTCAGCGCGACCTGACTGACGGTCAGGCACCCGAAGCTGACGACCGACGCGAGCGTCAGCACCCACAGGCGCCGCTTCACGTACGAGTACTTCTCCGCATGCGAGGGCGGCGCGGGCAGCAGCCCGAGCGGTGCCTCAGCACCGCCATGCCGTCCTCCGTGCCGTGCGGCCCTGCGCCCCCCAGCGCCTGCCGCTCCGGACATGCGGGCAGAGTCAAGTGATGACATTCCCACCCTCCGGGCCGATGGCCCGTGCTACCCCCACCGCAAACGGCCCCGCATAGAACGCGAGACCGAGAGACGAAAGGTTATCCGAGGGGTAAGAAAGTCGTAAGAGCCAACAAGGGCCTTACGCCCGGTAAATGACGATAAGTGCGCTATCTACGTGGAAATTACAGGTAACTAATAGGTTTCACGCCACGCACACCGGGCGGACACCGGCTCTCCTCGGTCAGCGACCGCGGGACTCCAGCAACTCGACCGTCACGTTGTGCAGCCGCCAAAGGGCCCTCAGCAGCAGCCCGCCCCCGGCAACGTCCGCTTGTTCCGCGCCTCCTTGTTCCGCGCGGCCAGCAACTCGTCGGCGGGGTAACCCACTTCTTCGAGCGTCAGCCCGTGCGGCCGTACGACATGAACAGCGGAATCCCGTACGCCGGCGCCCAGCACCTTCGCGGGCCACTCGACACCCCGGTGCCCGTCCCCCACGAACAACAAGGCCCCGATGAGCGACCGCACCATGTTGTGGCAGAAGGCGTCGGCACGCACGGTGGCGGTGATGATCCCGTCATCGCCGCGTACGAGGCTCAGCTCCTGGAGCGTACGAATCGTCGTCGCCCCTTCGCGCTTCTTGCAGTAGGCGGCGAAGTCGTGCTCCCCGAGCAGTCCCCGGGCCGCCTCGTTCATGGCGTCGATGTCGAGCGGCCAGTCGTGCCACAGCACATGGTTGCGCAGCAACGGATCGACACCGCCCGGGTTGTCGGTGACCCGGTATGCGTACCGCCGCCAGATCGCGGAGAAGCGAGCATTGAAGCCGGTGGGCGCCTCCCTGAGGGCCCACACCCGCACGTCCTTGGGCAGGCGGCCGGCGAGCCGCTTGAGCAGCTTCCCGTGGTGCTCGCCCCAGACCTCCCGAGGCAGGTCCACATGAGCGACCTGCCCCCGTGCGTGCACCCCGGCATCGGTCCGCCCGGCCACGGTCAGCTCATACGTCGTGTCCTTCGACCGCGTAACCGTCCGCAGGGCATCCTCGATCTCCCCCTGCACGGTCCGCCGCCCCCCGGCCTGCTTGGCCCACCCGGAAAACGCGGTCCCGTCATAGGAAAGGTCCAACCGCACCCGCACGAAACCGGGCTGCACTTCGTCACTCACACCTAAATCCTCTCAGCCACACGCACAGCCGCGAACGGCGATCCGCCCCCACCAGGGGAACGCGAAAGCGGGCCCGCCCCGCAGGGGGCGGACCCGCTCAACGCAAGGCAGTGCCTCAGGCGTCCTTGGACTCCTCGGCGGCGGCCTCGTCGGCAGCCGGCTTGGTGTCCTCAACAACCTCGGCAGCAGCCGGAGCCGCAGCCTCGGCGTCCTTCGCGGCACGCTTCGTGGCCGCCTCGGCCTCACCGGTGGCCTGCTGGGCCACGGTCAGGGCCTCCACCAGCTCGATGACAGCCATGGGCGCGTTGTCGCCACGACGGTTACCGATCTTGGTGATACGGGTGTAACCACCCGGGCGGTTCTCGTAGCGCGGGCCGATCTCGGTGAAGAGCGTGTGGACGACGCTCTTGTCCGTGATGACCTGGAGCACCTGACGGCGGTTGTGAAGGTCGCCCTTCTTCGCCTTGGTGACCAGACGCTCCGCGTACGGGCGCAGGCGACGGGCCTTCGCCTCGGTGGTGGTGATGCGGCCGTGCTCGAAGAGCGACTTCGCGAGGTTCGCGAGGAGCAGCTTCTCGTGCGCGGCGCTGCCGCCCAGACGGGCACCCTTGGTGGGCTTCGGCATGGTGTTTCTCCTAGGTGTCTGCCCCGGCCGTATCAGGTACCGAGGTCAGTATCCGAGCGGGCGGATGCCCGTCGGAGATCCGGGGGTCTCTGCGAGACCCCCGGAAGTGAAACCGATCAGTACTGCTCGGTCTCCACGAACCCGGCATCCGCGTCGTCGTCGGCGCCAAAGGCGTCGGCGGCAGCGGTCGGGTCGAATCCGGGCGGGCTGTCCTTGAGCGCCAGGCCCATGCCGGCCAGCTTCGCCTTGACCTCGTCGATGGACTTCGCACCGAAGTTGCGGATGTCCAGGAGGTCGGCCTCGGAGCGGGCGACGAGCTCACCCACGGAGTGGATGCCCTCACGCTTGAGGCAGTTGTAGGAGCGGACCGTGAGCTCCAGCTCCTCGATCGGCAGCGCGAGGTCGGCGGCAAGGGCGGCGTCCGTGGGGGACGGGCCCATGTCGATGCCCTCGGCGTCGATGTTGAGCTCGCGGGCCAGACCGAACAGCTCGACCAGGGTCTTACCGGCCGACGCCATGGCGTCACGCGGACGCATGGCCTGCTTGGTCTCGACGTCGACGATCAGCTTGTCGAAGTCGGTGCGCTGCTCGACACGGGTCGCCTCGACCTTGTACGTGACCTTCAGCACCGGCGAGTAGATCGAGTCGACCGGGATGCGCCCGATCTCCTGACCGACCTGCTTGTTCTGAACGGCGGAGACGTAGCCGCGGCCGCGCTCGACGGTCAGCTCCATCTCCAGCTTGCCCTTGCCGTTGAGCGTGGCGAGGACGAGGTCGGGGTTGTGCACCTCGACACCGGCCGGGGGCGCGATGTCGGCGGCGGTGACCAGACCCGGGCCCTGCTTGCGCAGGTACATCACGACCGGCTCGTCGTGCTCCGAGGAGACGACCAGCTGCTTGATGTTGAGGATCAGGTCGGTGACGTCCTCCTTGACGCCCGGCACGGTGGTGAACTCGTGCAGAACGCCGTCGATGCGGATGGACGTGACCGCCGCACCCGGGATCGAGGAGAGGAGCGTACGACGCAGGGAGTTGCCGAGGGTGTAACCGAAGCCCGGCTCCAGCGGCTCGATCACGAACCGGGAGCGGAACTCGTCGACGACCTCTTCGGTCAACGAGGGACGCTGAGCGATCAGCATGTGTGGATCAGATCCTTCTTTCGTGGACGCCCGCTATTTGACGCCCGACGGAACCGCACGTTTCACAGTGCGGGTATTGCAAGGGTACGGGCGGCACGGCCGAAAAGCCGTACCGCCCGAATCCTCAAGACAACCGAGCCTCAGACGCGGCGGCGCTTGGGCGGACGGCAGCCGTTGTGCGGGGTGGGGGTGACGTCCTGGATCGAGCCGACCTCGAGGCCAGTGGCCTGGAGGGAGCGGATCGCGGTCTCACGGCCGGAGCCGGGACCCTTGACGAAGACGTCGACCTTGCGCATGCCGTGCTCCTGCGCGCGGCGGGCGGCCGACTCGGCGGCCATCTGCGCGGCGAAGGGGGTGGACTTGCGCGAGCCCTTGAAGCCGACGTGGCCGGCGGAGGCCCAGGAGATCACGTTGCCCGAGGGGTCCGTGATCGAGACGATCGTGTTGTTGAACGTGCTCTTGATGTGAGCGTGCCCGTGAGCGACGTTCTTCTTTTCCTTGCGGCGCACCTTCTTGGCAGCGCCCTGACGACCCTTGGGGGGCATCTATTACTCCTACGGGAGGTGGTCGGTCCTACAGCGAAGACCGCTGGTGAGCGTCCGCTGAGGACTACTTCTTGCCCGGCTTCTTCTTACCGGCGATGGCGCGACGCGGGCCCTTGCGGGTACGAGCGTTCGTGCTGGTGCGCTGACCGTGGACGGGCAGGCCACGGCGGTGGCGCAGACCCTGGTAGCAGCCGATCTCCACCTTGCGGCGGATGTCGGCCTGAATCTCGCGACGGAGGTCACCCTCGGTCTTGATGTTGTTGTCCACGTACTCGCGGATCTTGACCAGCTCCTCCTCGGAGAGGTCACGAACGCGGGTGTTCGGGTTGACGCCGGTCTCGGCCAGCGTCTTCTGCGAGAGGGTCCGGCCGATGCCGAACACGTAGGTGAGGGCAACCTCCACGCGCTTTTCGCGCGGGATGTCAACACCGGAAACGCGTGCCATTCAATGGCTCCAGTTGTCGTTCGGAGGTCTTCCGCAGAACCGATTCCCAGCCGCCGTACCAGGTACGAACTGGGTCCCCGGCCTCCGCCCGGGGGTATCAGGTCCGATGATCTCGCTGAGACTCAGCCCTGGATTCTGCGTATGAACATGTACTGCTTGCGTCGCGCGAAATATCTGCGGGTGCAGAAGGTTCGGTCGTGCGTCAGCCCTGGCGCTGCTTGTGGCGCGGGTTTTCGCAGATGACCATGACCCGGCCGTGACGGCGGATCACCCTGCACTTGTCGCAGATCTTCTTGACGCTCGGCTTGACCTTCATTAGGTGAGGTTCTCCGGGTCAGTGCCACCACCCGTGTCCCGCAACCGGGAGCACGGAGTAAGGGCAAGATCTACTTGTACCGGTAGACGATCCGGCCACGCGTCAGGTCGTACGGAGACAGCTCCACCACGACCCGGTCGTCAGGGAGGATGCGGATGTAGTGCATGCGCATCTTGCCGCTGATGTGTGCCAGGACCTGGTGGCCGTTCTGGAGCTCGACCTTGAACATGGCGTTCGGAAGAGACTCGACGACAGTGCCCTCGATCTCGATGGCACCTTGCTTCTTGGCCACGCTTCGCCCTTCGAATCGACTACCTTGATCGACTCCCCTACGTTCCCTTGCGGGCGCATGCAGACATGCGGATGCACGAGAGCCGACGAGTCAGTCTACGTCAGCCCCTGCGGAAAGACGAATCGAGAAAGAATGCCCCACTAGGGAGATCATTAAGCCAGGGGGTCCGGGGCCGCCGTGATCCCGTACTCGGCCAGCTTGGCCTTGCCGCCGTCGGGGGCGGTGAGGACCAGGGGGCCGGCCTCCGTCAGGGCGATGGAGTGCTCCCAGTGGGAGGACCAGGTGCCGTCCGTCGTGATGACGGTCCAGTCGTCCTCGAGGACCTCGGTCTTCGGTGTCCCCAAGGACACCATCGGCTCGATGGCGAGGCAGAAGCCGGGGACCAGCTTGGGGCCCTTGCCGCGCTTGCGCTCGACGTAGTTCAGCAGATGCGGGTCCATGTGCATCTCGGTGCCGATGCCGTGGCCGCCGTAGTCCTCGATGATCCCGTAGCGGCCGCCGCCGGGCTTCGGCTGGCGGCGGATGTACGTCTCGATGGCACGGGAGACGTCGACGAGCCGGCTGCCCTGCTTCATCGCCGCGATGCCGGCCCACATCGACTCCTCGGTCACCCGGGAGAGCTCGATCAGCTCCGGAGCGTGACCGGAGCCCACGAACGCGGTGTACGCCGCGTCCCCGTGCCAGCCGTCCACGATCGCGCCCGCGTCGATGGAGATGATGTCGCCGTCCTTCAGGACGGTCTTCTCGTCCGGGATGCCGTGGACCACGACCTCGTTGGCCGAGGTGCAGATGGTCGCCGGGAAACCGCCGTACCCCAGGAAGTTCGACTTCGCCCCGTGCTCCGCCAGCACCTTGCGGGCGACCTCGTCGAGATCCTTGGTCGTGGCACCGGGCACGGCCGCCTCACGCGTGGCCGCATGAATGGCGGCGACGACCAGCCCCGCCTCGCGCATCTTGGCGATCTGCTCGGGGGTCTTGATCTGCACCATGGCGGCTGCGGCCTTTCTGGACCGGAGAGTACGGACTGCTCCAACGATACGGGGGACAATGCGGGCCTCGCGGCGCGAAGCAGCCGCGCACCGGTGGCCATGGAGGCGCAGACCCGCCCCACACTTCGGCCGCGGCACCCCCCGGGGTGCCGCGGCCGAAACGACGTACTGCTTACGCGCCCTCACGACGGGACGACGTACCGCTGCTCAACGCGCCCCCGCGAGAATCACGCGGCCTCGCGGGACAGCGCCTCCATCGCGCGACCGGTGACCTCTTCCACCTTGCCGAGCGCCGAGATCGTGACGACCAGGCCCTGGGCCTTGTAGTAGTCGATGATCGGCTCGGTCTGCGTGTGGTAGACCTCGAGGCGCTTGCGGACGGTCTCCTCGGAGTCGTCGTCACGCTGGTACAGCTCGCCGGCGCAGACGTCGCAGACGCCTTCCTGCTTCGGCTGCTTGTACGAGACGTGGAAGACGTGCGCCGAGTCGTTGCGGCAGATGCGGCGGCCGGCGATGCGCTTGACCACCTCGTCCTCGGGGACCTCCAGGTCCAGGACCGCGTCCAGCTTCATGGCCTCGGCCTGCAGCATCTCGTCGAGCGCCTCGGCCTGCGAGACGTTGCGCGGGAAGCCGTCGAGGAGGAAGCCGTTCTCCGCGTCGGGCTGCTCCATGCGGTCCTTGGCCATCGCGATGGTGACCTCGTCCGGTACCAGCTCGCCCTTGTCCATGTAGGACTTCGCCAGTTTGCCGAGCTCCGTCTGCTGGCTGATGTTGGCGCGGAACAGGTCGCCCGTGGAGATGTGCGGGATCGACAGGTTCTTGGCGAGGAACGCGGCCTGTGTTCCCTTGCCGGCACCGGGCGGCCCGACGAGGACGATTCGCATCAGCGGAGGAACCCTTCGTAATTGCGCTGCTGGAGCTGGCTCTCGATCTGCTTCACCGTCTCAAGACCCACACCCACGATGATCAGGATGCTGGTCCCGCCGAACGGGAAGTTCTGGCTTGCCCCGAAGCCAACCAACGCCATCGTCGGCACGAGAGCGATCAGACCCAGATACAGCGAACCCGGCCAGGTGATCCGGTTGAGTACGTAGCTCAGATACTCAGCGGTCGGTCGGCCAGCCCGGATGCCCGGGATGAAGCCACCATACTTCTTCATGTTGTCCGCGACTTCCTCGGGGTTGAACGAGATCGCCACGTAGAAGAACGCGAAGAAAACGATCAGAAGGAAGTACAGACTGATGTAAATCGGGTGGTCACCCTTGGTCAGGTTCTGCGTGATCCAGGTCTTCCAGCCCGAGTCGCTCTTCGAGAACTGGGCAATCAGGGCCGGGATGTAGAGCAGCGACGACGCGAAGATGACGGGAATCACACCCGCCTGATTCACCTTCAGCGGGATGTAAGTGGACGTACCGCCGTAGGACCGGCGGCCGATCATCCGCTTCGCGTACTGGACCGGGATGCGGCGCTGGGCCTGCTCGACGAAGACCACCAGGCCGACCATGACGAGGCCGACGAGGATGACCGTGCCGAACTCGATCCAGCCGTCGGCCAGGGAGCCCTGCGTCTTGATCGCCCACAGCGCGGACGGGAAGGTCGCGGCGATCGAGATGAACATCAGGATCGACATGCCGTTGCCGATGCCGCGGTCGGTGATGAGCTCGCCGAGCCACATGACGACGGCCGTACCGGCGGTCATGGTGACGACCATGGTGATGGTCGTGAAGATCGACTGGTCCGGCACGATCTGACCGGCCAGCTGGCAGCCGCTGAACAGGGCGCCGCTGCGCGCGGTCGCGACCAGACCGGTGCCCTGGAGGATGGCGAGGGCCACCGTCAGATAACGGGTGTACTGCGTGATCTTCGCGGTGCCGGCCTGGCCCTCCTTCTTGAGGGCTTCGAGGCGCGGGATCACCACCGTCAGCAGCTGCAGAATGATGCTCGCCGTGATGTACGGCATGATGCCGAGCGCGAAGATCGTGATCTGCAGCAGAGCGCCACCGCTGAACATGTTCACCAGACCGAACAGACCGGTGTTGGCCTTCGCCTGGTCCATGCAGAACTGGACGTTCTTGTAGTCGACGCCCGGGATGGGAATGTGCGTACCGACCCGGTACACCACGATGATGGCGAGCGTGAAGAGCAGCTTCTTGCGCAGGTCGGGCGTCCTGAACGCCCGGGCGAACGCGGTGAGCACGGTGCCTCCTGCGACCCCCGCGCTACTGCGTCAGAGGTGACGGTCTTGAGGTTCGACGGATAACTGACAGCTAACCAACAGTCAAATGCCGTCCGGAGTTCCCCGTGAGGCACACCGGACGAAAATGTGCAGTGCAGGCCACCTTACCGGCGACACTGCCCCCCTTGGAACGACCAACCGGGGATGCCCCATTTGTGGGGCATCCCCGGTCGGGATCGCTCAAGTCATCGAGACGCCTGATGAGGTCAGACGAGCTCGGTGACGGTACCGCCGGCGGCGGTGATCTTCTCCTTGGCGGAGCCGGAGACGGCGTCGACCGTCACCTGCAGCGCCACGGAGATCTCGCCCTGGCCGAGGACCTTGACGAGGCTGTTCTTGCGCACGGCACCCTTGGCCACGAGACCCTCGACCGTGACCTCGCCACCCTCGGGGTAGAGCGCGGCCAGCTTGTCGAGGTTCACGACCTGGTACTCGGTCTTGAACGGGTTCTTGAAGCCCTTCAGCTTCGGAAGACGCATGTGGAGGGGCATCTGCCCACCCTCGAAGCGCTCCGGAACCTGGTAGCGGGCCTTCGTGCCCTTGGTACCACGACCGGCCGTCTTACCCTTCGACGCCTCACCACGACCCACACGGGTCTTGGCGGTCTTGGCGCCCGGGGCGGGACGGAGGTTGTGGATCTTGAGCGGGTTGTTCTCCGCCATGATCAGTCGACCTCCTCGACCGTCACGAGGTGGCGGACGGTGTGCACCATGCCGCGGAACTCGGGGCGGTCCTCCTTGACGACCTGCGTGTTGATGCCCTTGAGACCAAGGGAGCGCAGGGTGTCACGGTGGTTCTGCTTACTGCCGATGTACGACTTCACCTGCGTGATCTTGAGCTGCGCCATTACGCACCAGCCCCGGCACGCGCACGGAGAAGAGCCGCGGGGGCGACGTCCTCGAGGGGCAGACCACGGCGAGCCGCGATCTCCTCGGGACGCTGCAGGCCCTTGAGGGCCGCCACGGTCGCGTGCACGATGTTGATCGCGTTGTCGGAGCCCAGGGACTTCGACAGGATGTCGTGAACGCCGGCGCACTCGAGGACGGCACGCACGGGACCACCGGCGATAACACCGGTACCCGGCGAAGCCGGCTTGAGCAGGACGACGCCCGCGGCCTTCTCACCCTGGATGGGGTGAGGGATGGTGCCCTGGATACGGGGGACCTTGAAGAAGTGCTTCTTGGCCTCCTCCACACCCTTGGCGATGGCGGCCGGCACCTCCTTGGCCTTGCCGTAACCGACACCCACGGTGCCGTCACCGTCGCCCACCACGACCAGCGCGGTGAAGCTGAAGCGACGACCACCCTTCACAACCTTGGCGACGCGGTTGATCGCGACAACGCGCTCAACGTACGCGGTCTTCTCGGCGGCAGCTGCGCCGCCGTCACGGCCCTTCCGGTCCCGCCGCTCGCCGCCACCGGCACCGCCACCGCGGCGCTGGGGT
Organism: Streptomyces sp. NPDC001530; assembly: GCF_042894545.1. NCBI lineage: Bacteria > Bacillati > Actinomycetota > Actinomycetes > Kitasatosporales > Streptomycetaceae > Streptomyces > Streptomyces sp. NPDC001530. The sequence goes on along the minus strand of NZ_JBIAVS010000005.1, from coordinate 238,090 downwards.
CCAGCCATTGGATTACCTCTCTCTTTTTCCGCTAGCTACGCAGCATCAATCAGTCGCTGCGCGACGGGCGACTCAGAACTTGAGTCCGGCTTCGCGGGCGGCGTCCGCCAGGGCGGCGATGCGCCCGGCGTACTGGTTGCCACCACGGTCGAATACGACAGCCTCGACACCGGCAGCCTTGGCACGCTCGGCGACCAGGGCGCCGACCTGCTTGGCCTGCGCGGACTTGTCGGCCTCGCCACCACGGATCGTGGTGTCCAGGGTCGACGCCGACGCCAGGGTGTGACCCTTAACGTCGTCGATGACCTGGGCCACGATGTGGCGGTTCGAGCGCGTCACGACCAGGCGCGGACGCTCAGCCGTACCCGAGATGTGCTTACGGATCCGGATGTGACGACGCTTGATGGCAGCACGCTTGTAAGCGTCGCCCTTAGCAATCTTGACACCGTATGCCATGGCTTACTTACCCGCCTTTCCGACCTTGCGGCGGATGACTTCGCCCTCGTACTTGACGCCCTTGGCCTTGTACGGGTCAGGCTTGCGCAGCTTGCGGATGTTGGCCGCAACCTCGCCGACCTTCTGCTTGTCGATGCCCTCGACCGAGAAACGGGTGGGGGCCTCCACCTTGAAGGTGATGCCCTCGGGGGCCTCGACGGTGATCGGGTGGCTGTAGCCGAGCGAGAACTCCAGGTTGGAGCCCTTCGCCAGGACGCGGTAACCGACACCGCTGATCTCGAGCTTCTTCACGTAACCCTGGGTCACGCCGGTGATCATGTTCGCCACCAGCGTGCGGGACAGGCCGTGGAGGGCCTTGTTCTGACGCTCGTCGTTCGGGCGGGTGACGTTCAGCACGCCGTCCTCGCCCTTAGCGATCTCGATCGGCGCCGCAATGGTGTGGGAGAGCGAGCCCTTGGGGCCCTTCACCTGGACCGTACGGCCGTCGATGGTGACGTCCACGCCGGCGGGAACCGTGATGGGGAGCTTGCCAATACGCGACATAGCTGTTTCCTCCGTTCCCTTCCGTTACCAGACGTAGGCGAGAACTTCTCCGCCTACGCCCTTCTTGCCGGCCTGCTTGTCGGTGAGGAGCCCGTGGGACGTGGAGATGATCGCCACGCCGAGGCCGCCGAGCACCTTCGGCAGGTTGGTGGACTTCGCGTAAACCCGGAGACCGGGCTTGGAGATCCGCTTGATGCCCGCGATGGAGCGCTCACGGTTCGGGCCGAACTTCAGCTCGAGGACGAGGTTCTTGCCGACCTCGGCGTCCTCGACACGCCAGCCCGTGATGAAGCCCTCCTGCTGGAGGATCTCCGCGATGTGCGACTTGATCTTGCTGTGCGGCATCGACACAGAGTCGTGGTATGCCGAGTTCGCGTTACGCAGACGCGTAAGCATGTCTGCGATCGGATCAGTCATGGTCATGAATTGGCCTTCGGCCTCTCTCGCCGGGGTTTCCTGTATGCGCCATCCCTCTCCCCGCTCAGAGGCGGGACGGGTGCGGTGCGGGGACCTACGGCGTAGTAAGTCGTACGGGCGTCAGGCGCCCAACCCTCCTAGCCTAAGCCATGGAGGGGTGGGCACCTGACAGAGCCCTTTGCTTACCGAGAGCCTCTGGAATCCCGAATTACGGGATTACCAGGAGCTCTTGGTCACGCCCGGCAGCTCGCCACGGTGAGCCATCTCACGAAGGCAGACGCGGCACAGGCCGAACTTGCGGTACACGGAGTGCGGACGGCCGCAGCGCTGGCAGCGGGTGTACGCGCGCACACCGAACTTGGGCTTACGAGCAGCCTTGGCAATGAGAGCCTTCTTCGCCATCTCGCTTACGCCTCCTTGAACGGGAAGCCGAGGTGACGGAGAAGGGCACGGCCCTCAGCGTCGTTGGTCGCCGTGGTCACCACGGTGATGTCCATACCCCGGACGCGGTCGATCTTGTCCTGGTCGATCTCGTGGAACATGACCTGCTCCGTGAGACCGAAGGTGTAGTTGCCACGGCCGTCGAACTGCTTGGGGGACAGGCCGCGGAAGTCGCGGATGCGCGGCAGCGCGAGCGACAGGGTGCGGTCCAGGAACTCCCACATGCGGTCGCCACGGAGCGTGACGTGGGCACCGATCGGCTGACCCTCACGCAGCTTGAACTGCGCGATGGACTTGCGGGCCTTGGTGACGGCCGGCTTCTGACCGGTGATCGTGGTGAGGTCGCGGATGGCGCCCTCGATCAGCTTGGAGTCGCGGGCGGCGTCGCCCACACCCATGTTGACCACGATCTTGACGAGGCCGGGAACCTGCATGACGTTCTCGTACGAGAACTCCTCACGCAGCTTGCCCGCGATCTCCTCGCGGTACTTCGTCTTGAGACGCGGAGTGGTGGTGGTAGCCATCAGATGTCCTCACCCGTCCGCTTGGCAACGCGGATCTTGTTGCCCTCGTCGTCGAAGCGGTAACCGACGCGCGTGACGACCTTGTTGCCGTCCTTCTCCACGACCAGCTGGACGTTGGAGACGTGGATCGGGGCCTCGGTCGTGACGATGCCACCGGCCTGCGAACCCTTGGCGGTCGGGCCGGCCTTGGTGTGCTTCTTGACCCGGTTGACACCCTCGACCAGGACGCGCTCGTCGCGCGGGTAAGCGGCAATGACCTTGCCCTGCTTGCCCTTGTCCTTACCGGTGATGACCTGGACCAGGTCGCCCTTCTTGATCTTCATGCTTACAGCACCTCCGGAGCCAGCGAGATGATCTTCATGAACTTCTTCTCGCGCAGCTCACGCCCGACCGGGCCGAAGATGCGGGTGCCGCGAGGGTCACCGTCGTTCTTCAGAATGACGGCGGCGTTCTCGTCGAAGCGGATGTACGAGCCGTCCGGACGGCGGCGCTCCTTGACGGTGCGAACGATGACCGCCTTGACGACGTCACCCTTCTTCACGTTGCCACCGGGGATCGCGTCCTTGACGGTGGCGACGATGACGTCACCGATGCCCGCGTAGCGGCGACCGGAGCCACCGAGCACACGGATGCAAAGGATTTCCTTCGCACCAGTGTTGTCGGCGACACGCAGTCGCGACTCCTGCTGGATCACGTCTATCTCCTGATTGTCTGCCGGTTCCCGGCAGGGGCCGTGTCCCGTACGGGAGTTGGGCCCCTGCCGAGCCTGGCGGAACGAACCTGAGGGAAACCCCTCAGGTAATTACTTGGCCTTCTCGAGGATCTCGACGATGCGCCAGCGCTTCGTCGCGGACAGCGGCCGGGTCTCCATGAGGAGGACGCGGTCGCCGACACCCGCGGCGTTCTGCTCGTCGTGGGCCTTGAGCTTGCTCGTACGGCGGATGACCTTGCCGTACAGGGCGTGCTTCACGCGGTCCTCGACGGCGACGACGACGGTCTTGTCCATCTTGTCGCTGACGACCAGACCCTCGCGGGTCTTGCGGAATCCGCGCGCCTCGGTGTTCTGCTCAGTCACGTTGCTCTCGCTCATCAGGCGCTCTCCACCGTCTCGATGCCCAGCTCGCGCTCACGCATCAGGGTGTAGATCCGCGCGATGTCCTTACGGACGGCCTTCAGCCGACCGTGGTTCTCGAGCTGACCGGTCGCCGCCTGGAAGCGGAGGTTGAACAGCTCTTCCTTGGCTTCGCGAAGCTTCGCGAGAAGCTCCTCGTCACCCAGTTCGCGCAGCTCGGACGCCTTGGTACCGGCCGACATCACGCTTCACCTGCCTCGCGCTTGACGATCCGGCACTTCATCGGCAGCTTGTGGGCTGCGCGAGTCAGGGCCTCACGGGCGATCTTCTCGTTGGGGTAGGACAGCTCGAACATGACCCGGCCCGGGTGCACGTTCGCGACCCACCACTCGGGGGAACCCTTACCGGAACCCATGCGGGTCTCGGCGGGCTTCTTCGTCAGCGGGCGGTCCGGGTAGATGTTGATCCAGACCTTGCCACCACGCTTGATGTGGCGGGTCATCGCGATACGAGCCGCCTCGATCTGGCGGTTGGTCACGTACGCCGGCGTGAGGGCCTGAATGCCGTACTCGCCGAACGAAACCTGCGTACCGCCCTTGGCCTGACCACGGCGCTTGGGGTGGTGCTGCTTGCGGTGCTTGACCCTACGGGGGATCAGCATGTCGGTCAGGCCTCCGTTCCGGTGCTCTCAGCCGGAGCGGCAGCGGCGGCGGGAGCCTCGGCCTTGGGGGCCTCGGCAGCCGGCGCGGACTGCTGCTGCGGCTTACGACCGCGACCGCCACGCTCGCCACCGCGGCCACCACGGCCGGCCGGGCGGTCAGCGCCACCACGGGCCGGGCGGTTGCCGGCGCGGGCAGCGGCGTTCTCGGCGCGGACCTCGGCGATGTTCTTGACGTCGCCCTTGTAGATCCAGACCTTCACACCGATACGGCCGAAGGTCGTCTTGGCCTCGAAGAAGCCGTAGTCGACGTTCGCGCGAAGCGTGTGCAGGGGCACACGGCCCTCGCGGTAGAACTCCGAGCGGGACATCTCGGCGCCGCCGAGACGGCCACCGCACTGGATCTTGATGCCCTTGGCGCCCGCCTTCATCGCCGACTGCATGCTCTTGCGCATGGCACGGCGGAAGGAGACGCGGGAGGACAGCTGCTCGGCAACGGCCTGAGCAACCAGCTGAGCGTCGGTCTCGGGGTTCTTGACCTCGAGGATGTTCAGCTGGACCTGCTTGCCCGTGAGCTTCTCGAGGTCGCCGCGGATGCGGTCGGCCTCGGCGCCACGGCGGCCGATGACGATGCCCGGACGCGCGGTGTGGATGTCCACCCGCACGCGGTCACGGGTGCGCTCGATCTCAACCTTCGAGATGCCGGCGCGCTCCATGCCGGACGTCATCATCCGACGGATGGCGACGTCTTCCTTGACGTAGTCCTTGTACAGCTTGTCGGCGTACCACCGGGACTTGAAGTCCGTGGTGACACCGAGCCGGAACCCATGCGGGTTAACCTTCTGGCCCATTACCGGGTTCCTTCCTTGCTGCTGACGACCACGGTGATGTGGCTGGTCCGCTTGCGGATCCGGTAGGCGCGGCCCTGGGCACGCGGCCGGAACCGCTTCAGGGTCGGGCCCTCGTCGACGTACGCCTCGGAGACGAAGAGGCTGTCGGCGTCGGTGTGGTCGTAGTTGTGCGCGGCGTTGGCGATGGCGCTGTCCAGCACCTTGCCGACCGGCACGCTCGCGGCCTGCGGGGCGAAACGCAGGACCGCCTGAGCCTCCGTGGCATCCATGCCACGGATAAGGTCCACCACGCGGCGGGCCTTCATGGGCGTAACGCGGATGTACCGCGCCTGGGCCCTGGCTTCCATGGTTGTCCTTCCAGTGTCTGTCATGGTCATTCCACCCCGCGTTAGCGGCGCTTCGACTTCCGGTCGTCCTTGACGTGACCCCGGAAGGTGCGCGTCGGCGAGAACTCGCCGAGCTTGTGGCCGACCATCGACTCGGTGACAAACACCGGAATGTGGGTCTTGCCGTTGTGCACCGCGATCGTGTGGCCGAGCATGGCCGGGATGATCATCGAGCGACGGGACCAGGTCTTGATGACGTTCTTGGAACCGGCTTCGTTCTGGGCGTCCACCTTCTTGATCAGGTGGTCGTCGACGAAGGGCCCCTTCTTGAGACTGCGCGGCATCTAAACCCGCTCCTAGCGCTTCTTGTTCGTCTTGCGGCGGCGGACGATGTACTTGTTCGAAGCCTTCTTGGGCGAACGAGTACGACCTTCCTTCTGACCCCACGGGGAGACCGGGTGGCGACCACCGGAGGTCTTGCCCTCACCACCACCGTGCGGGTGGTCAACCGGGTTCATCGCCACACCGCGAACGGTCGGGCGAACGCCCAGCCAGCGCTTGCGGCCGGCCTTACCCCAGTTGATGTTGCTCTGCTCGGCGTTGCCGACCTCGCCGACGGTGGCGCGGCAGCGCACGTCGACCAGGCGGATCTCACCGGAGGGCATGCGGAGGTGAGCCATCTGGCCCTCCTTCGCGAGCAGCTGCACGGAGGTACCGGCGGAGCGGGCGAACTTGGCACCGCCACCGGGACGGAGCTCGATCGCGTGGATCGTGGTACCGACCGGGATGTTGCGGAGGGCCAGGTTGTTGCCCGGCTTGATGTCGGCCCCGGGACCGTTCTCGACGCGGTCACCCTGCTGCAGGTTGCGCGGGGCGAGGATGTAGCGCTTCTCGCCGTCGGCGTAGTGCAGCAGCGCGATGCGCGCGGTGCGGTTGGGGTCGTACTCGATGTGCGCGACCTTCGCCGGCACGCCGTCCTTGTCGTGACGACGGAAGTCGATCACTCGGAAGGCGCGCTTGTGTCCGCCACCCTGGTGGCGAACGGTCACACGACCGGCGTTGTTACGGCCGCCCTTGCTGTGCAGCGGGCGGACCAGCGACTTCTCCGGCGTGGACCGCGTGACCTCGACGAAGTCGGCGACGCTGGAGCCACGGCGGCCCGGCGTAGTCGGCTTGTACTTGCGGATTCCCATTTCTCAGTCCTCGTCCGATATTCGGACCAGGGCGCTCCGTTAGGAGGCCTGGCCGAAGATGTCGATACGGTCGCCCTCAGCGAGGGTCACGATCGCGCGCTTGCTGTCCGCACGCTTGCCGAAGCCGGTGCGGGTGCGCTTGCGCTTGCCCTGACGGTTGATCGTGTTGACCCCGGTGACCTTGACCGAGAAGACCGCCTGGACGGCCTCCTTGATCTGGGTCTTGTTGGCCCGCGGGTCCACGACGAAGGTGTACTTGCCCTCGTCGAGCAGCGCGTAGCTCTTCTCCGAGACGACCGGCTTGAGGAGCACGTCACGGGGATCCGTGAAGGACTTGCTCAGCGGGGTCTCGACGGTGTTCTTGCCCTCGGTGGCGTGGCGCTTCGCCTTGGCGACGCGCGCGGCCTTGGCGGCCTTGGCGGCCTTCGAGGCGATGCTCGGGTGACGCGTAGCCATCAGGCTTCGCTCCCTTCGGTGTCAGCGGCCTTGGGGCCAGACACGAAGGACTCGAAAGCGGCCTGGGTGAAGACCACGTCGTCCGAGACGAGAACGTCGTACGTGTTCAGCTGGCCCGGCTCCAGGATGTGGACCTGGGGCAGGTTGCGCGCGGAAAGCAGCGCGGCCTCGTCGGAGCGCTCGATGACCAGGAGCACGTTCTTGCGCTCGCTGATCTTGCTGAGCAGGCTCTTGGCGGCCTTGGTGGAGGGGGTCTCGCCCTCGATCACGCCGGTGACGACGTGGATACGAGCGTTGCGGGCCCGGTCGGTGAGGGCGTGGCGCAGGGCCGCGGCCTTCATCTTCTTCGGGGTCCGCTGCGAGTAGTCACGCGGCACGGGACCGTGCACGACGCCACCACCGGCGAACTGCGGCGCGCGGGTCGAACCCTGACGGGCGCGACCGGTGCCCTTCTGGCGGTAAGGCTTCTTGCCACCACCACGGACTTCACCGCGGGTCTTGGTCTTGTGCGTGCCCTGGCGGGCAGCGGCCAGCTGCGCGACGACGACCTGGTGAAGCAGCGGAACGCTGACCTTCTCGACGTCGAAGATCTCCGCGGGGAGCTCGACCGTCCCGGTCTTGTCGCCTGCCGGCGAAAGGATGTCAACAGTGCTCATCGGTTACCTCAGGCCCCCTTGGCCGCGGTGCGGACCAGGACGAGGCCGCCGTTCGGACCGGGAACCGCGCCCTTGATGAGCAGCAGACCCTTCTCCGCGTCAACGGCGTGGACGGTCAGGTTCTGGGTGGTGACCCGCTCGTTGCCCATACGACCCGCCATGCGGAGGCCCTTGAACACACGGCCCGGGGTGGCGCAGCCACCGATGGAACCGGGAGAGCGGTGCTTGCGCTGGGTGCCGTGACCGGCGCCGAGGCCCTTGAAGTTGTGACGCTTCATGACACCGGCGAAGCCCTTGCCCTTGCTCTTGCCGGTCACGTCCACCTTGACGCCGGCCTCGAAGGTCTCGGCGGTGATCTCCTGGCCGAGGGTGTACTCGCTGGCGTCAGCGGTACGGATCTCGACGAGGTGACGACGGGGGGTGACGTCGGCCTTGGCGAAGTGGCCCTTGAGGGGCTTGTTCACCTTGCGCGGGTCGATCTCGCCGAAGGCGATCTGGACCGACTCGTAGCCGTCGGTGTCGTTCGTACGAACCTGGGTCACGACATTGGGCCCGGCCTTGACGACGGTGACGGGAACAACACGGTTGTTCTCGTCCCACACCTGCGTCATGCCGAGCTTCTCGCCCAGGATGCCCTTGATCTGCTTAGCCATTCTCAGATCACCGGCCCTCAGAGCTTGATCTCGATGTCGACACCGGCCGGGAGGTCGAGTCGCATCAGAGAGTCAACGGTCTTGGGCGTCGGGTCGAGGATGTCGATCAGGCGCTTGTGCGTGCGCATCTCGAAGTGCTCGCGCGAGTCCTTGTACTTGTGCGGCGACTTGATGACGCAGTACACGTTCTTCTCAGTGGGCAGCGGCACCGGGCCCGCGACCGACGCACCAGTGCGGGTCACCGTCTCGACGATCTTCTTCGCCGAGCTGTCGATGACCTCGTGGTCGTAGGCCTTGAGCCGGATGCGGATCTTCTGTCCCGCCATGGCTACTCAGTAGTCCTTTGTCTCGTAAAACGCTCTGGTACCCGGGGGTCCGCGTCCCTTACCTCCGACCCACGCGGTCGGGCGTGTCGCGCTCCTGCTGACAGAGATATCCGTAGTGGATTTCCCTGCCAAGGGACGCGGCTCAGCCCAAAAGCAACCGCAGGACCGGGGGCTGGACACCCACCGGGCGCCTGGTCGGCACCCCGCTGACACTTCCCGGAAGATTCCCGTACGTCCGCCCCAGCGCTGCCTTCCGACAGTTGGAGCGACGAGTACTGTGGGACTCGCTTCCAGTCCTCCCGGCGGGAGGCGCGCAGCATCGGCACTCGACCGAGCAACCCCGTTAGTCTGCCATACGGGGCGGGGGGCTGGCCAATCGAGCCGAGGATCGTACCCCGAGGGTGACGTAGGTCAAACCCGGCTCGGCTGGGACCGCGGGACTGGCCTCCAAGGAGCCGCGCCGGGGTCGCGTCCGGCCCTGCACGGTGCCCCGCACCGCGGCCAGCACCCATCGCCGATACCGACCGCCTCGCGAGCGGCCGCCACGTATTCGAGGCACGCGGCTCGAAGCCTCGCCTCGATCGCGTCCGCCTGGATCCCGATCGAGTGTTCGGCGAAGTCGAGGGCAGGCGCCAGATGGTGTTTCCCGATTCGTCGAGGAGTTCGATGGGCGTTCCGACAAGGTCGGTCACGGCGGGGGCTGGCCAATCGGGCTGGAGGGAATACCTCGGGAGCGACGTGGGTCAAACCCGGGGCCCGAGGTCCGGCCCCGCCCGTGAATCAGTGCAGAGCCTCTGGGCGGACCGGCCTGGTGAGCTTTTCCAGGGCCTCGTCGGGTGTGGCGGCCCACAGCGAGACCGAATCCATGCCCATGTAGACCGCGCCGTCCTCCGCCATCGCCAGGTACCGGTTCCGGCGGTCGACCATGCCGAGAGGGTAGAGATCGGCTCCGGCCTGCTCACCGAGGTCGTCGAGGATCTCGGCGTCCCACATCGCCAGGAGCGGGTCCAGCTGGAAGTCCGTCCACGGCATGGTGTCCAGGGGGGCGCGGGGAGGGATCCCGACGTGACCGAATTCCGCGAGGAACCGGCGCGCGGCATCGTGGATCTCGTACTCGCCGGACTCCAGCAGGATGCTCTCCCAGGTCGTCACGGGGACCGACCGGCCCGGAAACCAGCCGCCCGCCCGCAGCACGCGATGCGTCTGGGCAGACCAGCGCCGCTCGGTCGCGTCGTCGTCGGCGGCCACGCCATCGAGCCGCCGCCAGAACGCCTCGGCACCGCCGGGGGGCACGTCGGCGGTCCGGGGCACACCCCTGGCGCCCTGTGCCGCGATCAGCCGGTCCAGGGCCTGTTCCACGGTCACACCGAGCAGTTCCACGCGGTCCCCGGCGATGTAGAGCCGACCGTCCTCGGCGATGCCCAGGCGGCTGTTCCCTTCATCCGCCCTGCCCACGGGGTACAGGGGAGTCCCGGCCTCTCGACTCATCCTGGCGTACGTCTCGTCCTCCCACTCGGCCTGGAGGGGATCGAACCGGATGGCCGACCGGGTCGTGACCGGGTCGGCGGGCCAGCCGTACGTCACCAGCCCGCCGAAGGCACGGAGGAAGCGTCGAGCAGCGTCGTGGGGCACGAAGGAACCGCGCTCCCGCAGGATCCACTCCCACGTGTCCGTCGGCACCGCACGGTCCGGCCGCCAGCCCGCCCGGCGAAGCACACCTTCGGTCTCCGAAGACCAGGACCAGGTGGTCTGGTCACTCCCCATTCACAACACCGCCCTCACACCCAGTTGATCAAGAACATGCTGACAGGACGCACAGGGCGCCTTCGGAGTGTTGTGCATGGGGTTGCCCGGCGCGCGAACGTTCACGGCCGCGCTCACTCCGCCCCGGGGATCCACCCCCGCCTTCATGGCGTCCGACAGCGCTTCGGCCTCACCGCACTTCGAGTGCGCTCCGCCGACGCTGTCCTTGATGGCTTGCGGGACCCGATCGTATGCGGCCTGCACGTCAGGGTGGAGATTGTGGCTGCCGCCGCCCTTGAGGCTCGCACCGTGGAACACCTGGTCGTGCCCCGGCACCGATAGTCCGGCCGTGCTCGTCGGCCTGGTCTTCTTACTGGCTCCCGGACGCTGCTGCTCCAGGTCGGCCCGCCGCCGGGCGGCGTCCCGTGCCGCATCCTCGCAGGAGGGCGCCAGCCCGAAGGGGTCGACGGCCGTGAAGGGATCGGCCACGTAGGTGCGGGGGTTCGGCCCGGGCGCCAGGCCCAGAGGGTCGAAGGAGGCGTACTGGCCGGTCTCGGGGTCGTAGTGGCGGTGATAGTTGTAGTTGAGCGCCGATTCAGGATCGTGGTACTGGCCCGGGAAGCGCAGCGGACAGTGCCCCCCGTCGGGCAGCCGGTCCTCGAGTTGTGCGCCCCATACCGTGGTTCGCGCTTGCCAGGCCAACTCCCCTGCTTCGTCGAACAGTTCGGTGGGCGTGCCGACCACGTCGGTGACGATCGAGTAGAAGCGATCGTCCACCCACTCCTGGGAAAGTTCGCCCGCCCGCACCCTGTCCACCTGGGTGACCGGGCTGAACCGGTCCCGCTCCCAGTCCCACACGGTGCATACGGGCGCCTTGTCACCCGACCTGGCGACCTGCTCAGCCGGAACGAAGCCGTCCCAGACAAAGGTCACCTCCTCCACCACGGTGACGCCGTCGGAGGCGAACCGACGTTTCGCGACGCGCCGACCGAAAGGGTCGTATTCATAGGCCCACTCGGTGCCGTCGGGAGTGGTCACTCCGACCAGGCGGTCCTGGCTGTCCCAGCGGTACCGCCATACGTCCGGCTTGCGCGAGAGGCGTTTTCTCCGCCTGACCACCGCCCGGCCCTGGGCGTCGTACTCGTAGGCGATGTCCCCAGCCCTGCGGACGGTCCCTTCCGTCGCACCCTGGACGGGATGGACGGGGAGGTCGTTCGACCATTCGCCTTCGCTCAGGTTGCCGCCCGCGTCATACGCGTAGCGTTCCGACCACGTCGCCGCCCGCACGCCGGTGACCCGTCCCGAAACGTCGTGGTCGACGCGACGGTCGCCGTTGAGAAGATCCCTGATCGCGGCGATCGTTCCGTCCGGCTGGTAGCGGTAGGCGCGATGCTGGATGCGCCGCGGTCCGCCCAGACCCCCCGGATCAGCCGGCCCAGCGGTGACGGTCTGCGAACTCAGCCTGCCGGCCGTGTCCCAGGTCTGTCGCAGGACGACATCGCCCGCACGGCGTTCGATCTCCCGGCCCGCCGAGTCGTACCCGAACGTGACGGTCCTGCCCGCCGTCCGCAGCGACACCGGCCGGTCGCGTCCGTCGTACTCCCACACGCTCTCGGCGTTCGACGGGGTCACACGGCGGACTCGCCTGCCCAGCAGGTCGTAGTCCGAGCGCACCGTCGCCCCGTTGCACGTCTCGGCGACGACCCGGCCGCGGGCGTCCCGCTCGTACGTGAGCTCCATGCCGCCGCTGACCACGCGCCGTACCTGTCCGATGGCGTCGTACGCGTACGCGGTGACGCCTTCCGGGGTCCGCTGTTCCGTGACCTTGCCGAAGTGGTCGCGGATGTACTCGATGGACTCGCCTGCGCCGTTGGTCTGGCCGACGAGGCGGCCGGCCCCGTCGAACCGGTAGCTCTGTTCGCGTCCACCGAAGTCCCGCTCCCGGACAAGCCGTCCCGCTTCGTCGTAGAAGTAACTCCACGCGGAACCCTGCTGGTTGATCACCGAAGTGACGCGCAACTCGCGGTCGTGGACGAACTCCAGACGCGAACCGTCGGGGTCGGTACGCGCTGCCAGGAGGTCGAACCCGCCGTATTCGAAGCGGGTGGTCCGGCCCTGGGGGTCCGCGTGCTCGACGAGGTTGCCCTCACCGTCGTACACACGCCGTTCCGTGCTGCCGTCGGGCAGGACGCGCCGGGCTGGCAGGCCTTCCGGCGTCCAGCTCAGCCGGGTGACGAACCCGTCCGGGTCGGTCTCGGCGACGACTCTGCCGAACGCGTTACGCGCATAACTCGTGGTCGCGCCCTCTGCGTCGGTGGACGCGACGGTCAGGCCCGCCGCGTCCGTCTCCAGGAGGGCGGTACGACCGAGGGCGTCGGTGACCGCGCCGAGCGCGCCGTTCTCTTCGTACCGGTAGGTGACCCGTGCCCCTGTGGGATCCGTTTCGGCGATCAGGTTCCCACGGGGGTCGTACTCCATGTGCCAGACGTGACCGTCGGCCTGGGTGACCGAGACCGGCTGTCCGAACGTGTTGTTCTCGGCCGACTCACAGCTGCCGTCGGGCCGGACGACGGAGATCGGCGCGCCCAGCTCGTCGTACACGTAGCGGCTCGTCCGGCCGAGGGGGTCCGTCCGCGAGAGCAGGCGGTCGTAGCGGTCCCACTCGGAGTACGTGGTGTTGCCGAGCGGGTCGGTCGCGGCGACGAGCTGGTGAAGCTCGTTGTACCGGTACGTCGTGGTGTTGCCGAGCGCGTCGGTGTAGCGCGTCTCCCTGCCCTCAGTGTCGTACGCGACGGAGCAGGAGAGACGTCCGTCCGCGCCCTCCCCGCGTATGCACCGGTCCTGGTCGTCGTAGGTGAAGCGGTACCAGGATCCGTTGCGGTCGGTCCACGAGGTGATGCGCGCACGATCGTCGTACGTGAGCTTCAGCGGCAGACCACTGGAGTTGTACACCTCCGTGAGGTCGCCATCGGGGCTGTAACCGAAGCGCCTCAGGAGGGTGCCGCGGGGACCGTCTTCCGGATTACGCAGGCGAAGGCCGGCGACGCGCTCGCCCTCGGTGTCCACATGGATGTAGTGGCCGCCCGAGTCGCGAACGGCGACGGGGATTCCGTCAGCATCACGATCGAAGTCGACACGGTATCCGTTGCGGTCCGTGATCGCGGCGATGAACAATGTGAACGCGTGGTCGGCCGCCGTGGGTCGCTGCCGGGCGGAGAAATGGCGTGTGACACCGCTGATCGGGTCGGTGATGCGCAAAGGCGCGCCAGGCTCTCCGTCCCAGTCCAGCGGCCAGCGCGGACCCTCCGACGGCATCACCGATGTGCCGGGCTCCGGCACCGGATAAAGGAGGATCATGCCGTCCTCGGTGGCGAAGGCGGCGCCCTGGTCGTCCAGCTCTAGGCGTTCGTCCAGAGTGGAGGCCCAGGACGGCCCGAAAGAACGACCACACGCGTACGTCGACAGGTGTGTGCGCCGTAGGACCAGCGGAAGCAGTCCAGGCAGTTCGACGTCGGTCTCGGCCATGAACATCTCGCCGGAGACCATGTCGATGGGATCGCCGTTCAAGCAGCGCCCCTTGCCGGGCTTGCTCTTGGCCAGGGCGTCGTCGGCCTCCTTGCGCAGGCCCTTCTTCCCCAGGCTCTTCGCCATGGCCTTGAGGCCGCCTTTACCCAGGGCTTTCATGCCCTTGGCGAGTTTGCCGAGGCTGGTCAGGCCCTTGCCGCCGGGTATGCAGTCCAACGCCGCGAAGGCGACATCCCACAGGGAGGCCTGACCCTTCGCGTATTTATTGAGCGTGTCCGCGAGGACGACGAGCGCGGCCACGAGGACGATGGCGCCGAGGATCGGACCACCGATGATCATCGCGATGATGCCGACCACCGCGACGACGACCTTGCAGACCGCGACGATGGTGTCCCAGTTGTCGGAGAACCAGTCCCCGACCTCCTCCCACCACTTGCGGTTGTGGATGCCCGCGTCGGAGGCCTCGTCGATCTTGTCCTTGGCGGTCTTCGCCGCCTCCTCCCGCATCTTGCGGGCGTCCTCAGCCATCTTCTTCGCCGCGTCCAGCGCACTGTTCGCGGACGTGACATCCGACTGGGCCGAGGTCTGGGCGGACTTGGCGTGCTGCGCGTCCCGGGTCGCGGCCCGCACCTTCGCCTCGTCCGGCTTCTCGGCGTCCTTGCTACCGGTCGGGTCGTCCTTGTACTTGTCCGCTTCCTTGTTGGCCTTCGTCACCCACGAATCAGCCGAGGAAAGGCGGGACTTGGCCGAGGAGAGGTCCGACTGCGCCTCGCGGCCCTTCGCCAGGGCCTTGTCCGCCAGTGCCTGGGCGCGCTCCAGCTTGGGCCAGTAGTCGGTGAGGGCGTCCCCCGCCATCTCGTACGACTTCTTCAACTTCTTCAGCTGCTTCGGCACGTCCGAGAACTCGTCCTGGAACGCCTTCGCCGACTTCCCCGCCCACTTCAGGACCGCGTCCTCGTCCGCCATCCCCTTGATCAGGCGAAGGGCATCCGATACGTCGTCGGCGAAGTCGTGCAGGTTCTTGGCCAGATGGCGGACGCGATCCGGGTCCCCGGGAGTGGGGTCCTTGTCCAAGTCCAGGACATGCCAATCCTTCGGCCGGTTCCCCGCCACGCCGCAACCCCCGTCACGTTCGCCTCAGTAACTCTCGTACGCATCAGCGAATTTACAGGAGGTCGGCGACGGGGCGTGGATCAGCTCTGAGCGGCGTATGACACGAAGTCCGCCCACGCGGCGGGCGCGAAGTGGAGGCGCGGGCCCTGGGGGTTCTTGGAGTCACGGAGGTGGATGGTGGCGGGGGTGGTGGCTATCTCGACGCAGTCGTTGCCGTTGCTGCTGTCGCTGTAGCTGCTCTTGAACCACTTCAGCCCGGAAGCGTCCTCGGCTGAGGTTTCGTGGATCATGTTTCTCCCAGCACTTGCTCGATGAAGGCCAGAGACTCCCCTGGCGTAAGAGCCTGGGCCCGGATGATGCCATACCGCAGTTCGAGGATCCGTGTGTGCCTCGGATCAGAGACAGGACGGCCGGCGAACTCATCGTCGGTGCGCCCCACTGCCGTACCGTCTCCGAACTTCAGCACCTGGATCCGCCCGCCCGTCCCGGGGTGGTTCGCGCGAGCCGTCGGCATGACCTGGAGTTCCACGTACGGCAACCGAGCCACCTCCAGCATGTGTTCGAGCTGTTGGCGCAGCACCATTGTGCCCCCGACCGGACGGCGCAGCGTCACCTCTTCCTGCACGAAGCTGAGTTCGGGAGCCAGTGACCGCTCGAAGATGGACTTCCGAGCCACCCGCGCGGCAACCATGCGCTCCAACTCGTCCAGCGAGTACGCCGGTCGCCACGTACCGAGCAGCGCCCGTGCGTACTCCGGCGTCTGCAACAGCCCATGGATGTTGTGGTTGCTGTACAGCAGCAGCTCGACCGCCCGCTCCTCCAACATCTTCAGCTCCCGCACCTTCTTCGGATACCGAGCCTTCTCCATGTCCTCCTTGAACGCCCTGAGATGCCCACCCGCGTTCAGGACCTCATCCGCCCGTTCCAGGAAGTCTGCCCGAGGAATCCGCGCCCCGCGCTCCACCTTCCTGACCAGGTCCTCCCCGTACCCGATGGCCCGCCCGAAGTCGACCACCCGCATACCGGCGGCCTCCCGCCAGAGCCTCACCTGACGCCCGGTCGACTCCACCACCGGAGCGATCTCGTCCTCCGGGCTGACATCCCACCCTGGCTCGTCCGCGCCCTCGCTACTCATAGCCACCCACCTCCAACGCGCACCCGTACCCGTACGACCCCCAGGACAGCCAAGACAGAACCGGACAACGGCAGGACAGTCACCGTACGCACAGGCATCATCACTGCTCAGCGTAGGCAGCTTCGGCCACGCTGAGTCACATGAACCCCGAAATCGCCGAAGCCGTCCAAGCCGCCCTCGCCGTACGTGAGTTCACCGTCCAGCTCTCTGCCACCGCGCGCGGGGCCCGGCTGGCTCGGCTGCTCGCGACCGAGCAACTCCGGGCATGGGGGCTGCCGTTCGAGGACGCCGCGCACGTCGTCGCCGAGCTGGCGGCCAACGCTGCGACGCACGGGCGCGTATCGGGACGGGACTTCCACCTCAGCCTTACGGCGACGGAGGGCGTCCTCCGCGTCGAGGTCGCGGACACACGGGGTGATCGGCTCCCGCACGCTCAACCGTCCACCAGCGACGGTGAGTCCGGGCGTGGGCTCGTCCTCGTCGAGGCGTTGGCCGACCGCTGGGGCGTGACGACCGGTCCACCGCCGCGCAAGACGGTCTGGGCCGAGCTGATTCTCGTACGCGAAGGGGCTCTCACCGGAACGCGGTCCACCACGTCCCGGTGAACCGCGAAGCGGGCGGTCGCGGCATCAAAGCCTTTGAATTCCCCAGGGAGAAAACCCCTCCCAACCCCACCAGCCTCCCGTCACTCGCAAGGGTGACGATCACCAACTCCGCTGGATTTCTTGCCCGTTGGCACGCATATGCTCGCGACCACAAGCGCCACAACCGCAGACATGCGACGGCCCCCGGCCGGGACTAGCGATCCCGATCGAGGGCCTGACCACCGAGGAAGTTAGGGCTTCCTGATGGATACGCAGAACTCTAGCGCGCCCCCGTGCGCCCAGCCCCGGATTCCGCGGGGCATCACCCACATCAACGTCCGCCACACCACCCGCTTCACGGTGATCGGCAACCACCTCGCCCAGCACCGCGAGCTGACCCTCACCGCGATCGGCCTCGCCGCCCACATCCAGTCGCTGCCCGCCGGTGCCCGCGTGGACATCAAGACGCTCGCCGCCCGTTTCCCCGAGGGCGAGACGAGAATCGCGGCGGCCCTGCGGGAGTTGGAGGCGCACGGTTATCTGTCCCGCAGGCGGGAGCGTCTCCCGAGCGGACGCGTCGTCACGCACACGGTGTCGTACAACCAGCCGACACGCGTTTCGCAACCCCGGCCCGCCCCCAGGAAAAGGCCGGTCCCCGCCCCCGTACGGCCTGCCGACGAGATTCCGCCGACGCCGCGCGTCGAGTCCCGCTCGAAGCCTCCACTCCCCGAACCCCGTACCCACGACCTGGCCCACCACCGCACAGCCACCGCACTCCTGGCGAGCCCGCACCGCGACGACCCCCGCCTCCTGCTCCCCGAACGCGACGTACACCGCCTCGCCCCGGCCGTCACCGCCTGGCTGGAACGCGGCGCCGCCCCCGAAGCCGTACGCCGCACCCTGACGGCAGGACTCCCCCGCGAGCCCCTACGGCACCCGACCGCCCTCCTCGCCCACCGTCTCACCGAACTCCTCCCACCACCGGTGCCCGTCACCCCAGTAGCCGTACGCCCGCACCCCCTCCAGAACTGCGACGGCTGCGACCGCGCCTTTCGCGCCCCCGAACCCGGTCGCTGCCGCGACTGCCGATCCGATCTCCCGGAGGCCGCCTAGCATGAGCGCTCACCACGAACTGATCCCCCGCCCCGAGCAGACGCCTGATGCCCTGCGCGCGGCCCTCGCCGTCGTCGCCCCCGGCCGCTTGGAGGAGATGCAGGCCGAGAAGGACGAAGCCTTCGCCAAGGCGGTCGAGTGGCAGTCCCTGAGTCCTGTACAGAGCTGGGTCCTGATCTGGGCCAGGGAGATCGAAATCGCCCGCCGCCCTGATCTGTCCGCCCTCTACACCAACACGAAGGCCAACCTGGAGCACGAAGACCCGGCTGTTGCACGGGAAGCCCTGCGGGAGTTGAGCGCTGTCCTGGACGAAGCCATGCGGGCGGTCCTCGCGTGAGCTGGAAGTGGGAGTACATCTTCGGCGCGGAGGAAACCGCCCGCACGGCTCCTGCTGACTTCCTCCCGATGGAGGCCGGCTGACATGACCGCCCATCTCTATAAGGCGATGCGGGAGTTCGTTCAGTCCATGGACGACGCCCTTCCCGGCAAGTTCGAGATCACTCGGGAAGGGATCGTCCACGATCTGACAGCGCCCAGTGGCCCCCACGAACTGACCAGAGCGCGCCTCCGGAGACGCCTGGAGAAGGTCATGCCGGAGGACCTCGTGGCTCACACGGGCACCCCGGACGTGGAGGATGTACCCGAGGGCATCATGCGCCACCCCGACGTGATGCTGATCGCCGAGGCCGACATGGAGGGGGACGGCTCCTTCGACCCGTGCGCGCTCATCGCCGCCATCGAAGTCGTCTCCCGCTCCAACCCGGACAACGACTGGGTGAGCAAAGTAAGGGACTACCCGCTGCTGGGCATCCCGCTGTACGTGATCTTCGACCCGCGCACGGGCTCGGGCGCGGTGCTCTCCGACATCCACCAGACGCCGAACGGCCCGCGCTACGCGACCCGCAAGGACTTCGTGTACGGCGAGGACGTCACCATTGCCGACTGGACGATCTCGACCGAAGGCCTGCCGCGCTACTCAGAGGGCTGAGGCCCGGCGACAAAATCCGTCTGGAGCACTCCCCCGCGACACCCCACCCCAGGCGCCCGATGGTGGACCCATGGCAGAAGAGACCACCACCCTCGCCGAGCACGCCGAGCAGCCCCTTCCCCCCATCCGTGAATGGCCCGCAGGTCAGCTGGACGGGACCGAGTTCGAGCCGGTGCTCGCGGAGCTGATGAAGGAAGGGCCGCTGACGCGGATCCGGCTTCCGCACGGGGAGGAGGAGTGGGCGTGGCTGGCGACGCGGTACGACGACGTGAAGATGATCACGAACGATCCGCGGTTCAGCCGGAAGGAGGCCTCCGTCCGGCAGTTCACGCGGCTGGCGCCGCACTTCGCGCCCCGGCCCGGCGCGCTGGCGTGGGCCGACCAGCCCGACCACAACCGGCTGCGCCGCGCCGCGTCGACCGCGTACACGGTGGGCGCGGTGAAGCGGCTGCGCCCCCGCGCGAAGGAGATGCTCGACGAGCTGGTCGACGCCATGGTGCAGGACGGGCCGCCCGCCGATCTGGTGGAGCGCGTCCTCGAGCCCTTTCCGATCTCCGTCGTCTGCGAGGTCATGGGCGTGCCCGCCGACGAGCGGCAGAAGGTGCACGACTGGACGCGGGAGATCATCTCCACCGCGGGCGGCGCCGAGGCCGCCGAGCGCGCCAAGAAGGGCCTGTTCGGGTGGATCGCGCAGGCCATCCGCGATCGTCGGGACAGCGACGGGGACGACGTCCTGTCGTTGCTCGGCGGCGCGGTGCGCAGCGGTGAGCTCAAGGAGGAAGAGGCGATCAGCGTCGCCGGCCCGCTCCAGATCGGCGGCGAGGCGCTCACCAACAACAGCGGCCAGATGTTCTACCTCCTGATGACCCGACCCCAGCTGATGGACCGCGTGCGCAGCGACCCCGCCGGACGCCCCGCCGTCATCGAGGAACTCCTGCGCTACATTCCGCACCGCACCGCCGTGGGTCTGCCCCGCGTCGCCCTGGAGGACGTCGTCATCCAGGGCGTCCGCATCCGCGCGGGCGACCCCGTCTACGTCTCCTACCTCGCCGCCAACCGCGACCCGGACGTCTTCCCCGACCCCGACCGGATCAACTGCGACCGGGACGCCGGCGCCCATGTGGCGTTCGGCAACGGACCGCACTACTGCACCGGCGCCGTCCTCTGCCGTATGCAGATCGAGCTGCTCATCGACACCCTGTTGGAGCGCTGCCCCGACCTCCGGCTCGCCGTGCCCGCCGATCAGGTCCCCTTCCGGCAGCGCACGATGATCCGCGGCCCGGTGGCCCTGCCGATCGCCTGGTAGCCCCAGAACAGCGAATCGCCCGGTACCCCGGGAAAGGCAAAGGGGCCCGTACGACCGAAGTCGTACGGGCCCCTTCTGTAGCCCTAAGGAGCTACCAGGCGATCAAGCCAACAAGACTTACTTGTTGATCTTGGTGACCTGGCCGGCGCCCACGGTCCGGCCACCCTCACGGATGGCGAACTTCAGGCCCTCTTCCATGGCGATGGGCTGGATGAGCTCGACCTTCATCTCAGTGTTGTCGCCCGGCATGACCATCTCCGTGCCCTCGGGGAGGGTCACAACACCGGTCACGTCAGTCGTACGGAAGTAGAACTGCGGACGGTAGTTGTTGAAGAACGGCGTGTGGCGGCCACCCTCGTCCTTGGACAGGATGTAGGCCTGGGCCTCGAACTCGGTGTGCGGCGTGACCGAACCGGGCTTGATGATGACCTGGCCGCGCTCGACGTCCTCGCGCTTGATGCCGCGGAGCAGCAGACCGACGTTCTCACCGGCCTGGCCCTCGTCGAGCAGCTTGCGGAACATCTCGATGCCGGTGACCGTGGTGGTGGTCTTCTCGGTCTTGATGCCGATGATGTCGACGGTCTCGTTGACCTTGAGGACACCACGCTCGATACGGCCGGTGACGACCGTACCGCGACCGGTGATCGTGAAGACATCCTCGATCGGCATGAGGAACGGCTTGTCGACGTCGCGCTCCGGCTCCGGGATCGCGGTGTCGACGGCGGCCATCAGGTCCAGGACCGACTGGCCCCACTCCTTGTCGCCCTCGAGCGCCTTGAGCGCCGAGACCTTGACGACCGGGACGTCGTCGCCCGGGAACTCGTACTCGGAGAGGAGCTCACGGACCTCGAGCTCGACGAGCTCCAGGATCTCCTCGTCGTCCACCATGTCGGCCTTGTTCAGGGCGACAACGATGTACGGAACGCCGACCTGGCGGGCCAGGAGCACGTGCTCCTTGGTCTGCGGCATCGGGCCGTCGGTGGCGGCGACCACGAGGATGGCGCCGTCCATCTGCGCCGCACCCGTGATCATGTTCTTGATGTAGTCCGCGTGACCGGGGCAGTCGACGTGGGCGTAGTGACGGGTCTCCGTCTGGTACTCGACGTGCGCGATGGAGATGGTGATACCGCGCTGGCGCTCCTCAGGAGCCTTGTCGATCTGGTCGAAGGCCGAGGCCTCGTTCAGGTCCGGAAACGCGTCGTGCAGCACCTTGGTAATGGCGGCCGTGAGGGTCGTCTTACCGTGGTCGATGTGACCGATGGTGCCGATGTTGACGTGCGGCTTAGTCCGCTCGAACTTCGCCTTCGCCACTGGGTCCTCCTGTGGAGTGGTTCTGGTACGCCTTACTCATCGGCGCCAGGTGATCTTTGCTGGGATGCCGCCCGCCGGGGTTTTTCCGTGTGGTCCGACCCCGGCGGTCGGTGTCAAGCCTAAAGCGTGTAAACGGGGTGTGTTACTCGCCCTTGGCCTTCGCGATGATCTCCTCGGCGACGTTCCGCGGAACCTCGGCGTAGGAGTCGAACTGCATCGAGTAGCTTGCGCGACCCGAGGTCTTGCTGCGGAGGTCGCCGACGTAGCCGAACATCTCCGAGAGGGGCACGAGGCCCTTCACGACGCGGGCACCGGCCCGCTCCTCCATGGCCTGGATCTGACCACGGCGGGAGTTGATGTCGCCGATGACCTCACCCATGTAGTCCTCGGGCGTGGTGACCTCGACGGCCATCATCGGCTCGAGCAGCACGGGGCTGGCCTTGCGCGCGGCCTCCTTGAAGGCCTGCGAACCGGCGATCTTGAACGCGAGCTCGGAGGAGTCGACCTCGTGGTAGGCACCGTCGAGAAGCGTGACGCGGACGCCCGTCATCTCGTACCCGGCGAGGATGCCGAACTGCATGGCCTCCTGCGCACCGGCGTCGACCGAAGGGATGTACTCCTTCGGGATGCGACCACCGGTCACCTTGTTCACGAACTCGTACGAGGCGTCGCCGCCCTCGATGGGCTCGATCGCGATCTGCACCTTGGCGAACTGACCGGTACCACCGGTCTGCTTCTTGTGGGTGTAGTCCACGCGCTCGACGGCCTTGCGGATCGTCTCGCGGTACGCGACCTGCGGCTTGCCGACGTTGGCCTCGACCTTGAACTCACGGCGCATACGGTCGACCAGCACCTCGAGGTGCAGCTCGCCCATACCACCGATGATGGTCTGGCCGGTCTCCTCGTCCGAGTGAACCTGGAAGGAGGGGTCCTCCTCCGCGAGACGCTGGATGGCGACACCCAGCTTCTCCTGGTCACCCTTGGACTTGGGCTCGATGGCGACCTGAATGACCGGCGCCGGGAAGTCCATGGACTCCAGGATCACCGGGTTCTTGTCGTCGGACAGCGTCTCACCGGTGGTGGTCTGCTTCAGGCCCATGACGGCGACGATGTCGCCGGCGCCCACCGACTCGATCTCCTCACGCTTGTTGGCGTGCATGCGGTAGATCTTGCCGATGCGCTCCTTCTTGCCCTTGACGGAGTTCAGCACGGCGGTGCCGGACTCCAGGCGGCCCGAGTAGACCCGGACGAAGGTGAGCTTGCCCAGGTGCGGGTCGCTCATGATCTTGAACGCGAGGGCGGAGAGCGGCTCGTCGTCGGACGGCTTGCGCTTGACGACCAGCTCCGCGTCCTTGACGTCGTGGCCCTCGATGGCCTCGACGTCAAGCGGAGTCGGGAGGTAGCGCACGACCGCGTCGAGCAGGGGCTGAACACCCTTGTTCTTGAACGCGGTGCCGCAGAACACCGGGGTGACCGTGGTGTCGCTGGACTTGCCGGACGCGATGGTGATGCGACGGATCGCGGCGTACAGCTGCTCCTCGGTGGGCTCCTGGCCCTCCAGGTACAGCTCCATGATCTCTTCGTCGTTCTCCGCGACGGCCTCGACCAGCTTGCCGCGCCACTCTTCAGCGGCCTCGGTGTGCGTGGCGGGGATGTCGACGACGTCGTACATCTCGCCCTTCGCCGCCTCGGCGGACCACACGAGCGCCTTCATGCGGACCAGGTCCACAACGCCCTTGAAGTCGGCCTCGGCACCGATCGGAAGCTGCATGACCAGCGGCTGCGCACCAAGGCGGTCCGAGATCATGTCGACGCAGCGGTGGAACTCCGCGCCGGTCCGGTCGAGCTTGTTGACGAAGCAGATGCGCGGCACGCCGTAACGGTCGGCCTGACGCCACACCGTCTCGGACTGCGGCTCGACACCGGCGACACCGTCGAACACCGTCACGGCACCGTCGAGCACACGCAGGGAGCGCTCCACCTCAACGGTGAAGTCGACGTGCCCCGGGGTGTCGATGATGTTGATCGTGTAGTCGTTGTCCTCAAGCGGCCAGTGACAGGTGGTCGCAGCAGACGTGATCGTGATGCCACGCTCCTGCTCCTGCTCCATCCAGTCCATGGTGGCAGCGCCGTCGTGGACCTCACCGATCTTGTACGAGACACCGGTGTAGAACAGGATCCGCTCGGTCGTCGTCGTCTTGCCCGCGTCGATGTGGGCCATGATCCCAATGTTGCGGACCCTGGCCAGGTCAAGTGAAGTGGTAGCCATAAGGCTTCAGTCTTCTCTCGGTCTCGATGGGGGTAGCGACTACCAGCGGTAGTGCGCGAAGGCCTTGTTGGACTCGGCCATCTTGTGGGTGTCCTCGCGCTTCTTCACGGCCGCGCCGAGGCCGTTCGAAGCGTCGAGAAGCTCGTTGAGCAGACGCTCGGTCATGGTCTTCTCGCGACGGGCGCGGGAGTAACCGACCAGCCAGCGCAGCGCCAGGGTGTTGGCGCGGCCGGGCTTGACCTCGACCGGCACCTGGTAGGTGGCGCCACCGACACGGCGGGACTTGACCTCGAGGGTCGGCTTGATGTTCTCGAGAGCGCGCTTCAGCGTGATGACCGGGTCGTTGCCGGTCTTCTCGCGCAGGCCCTCCATGGCGCCGTAGACGATGCGCTCGGCGGTGGAGCGCTTGCCGTTCAGCAGCACCTTGTTGATGAGCGACGTGACAAGAGGAGAACCGTAGACCGGGTCGATGATGACCGGGCGCTTCGGGGCGGGGCCCTTACGAGGCATTCTTACTTCTCCTTCTTGGCGCCGTAGCGGCTGCGGGCCTGCTTGCGGTTCTTGACACCCTGGGTGTCGAGCGAACCACGGATGATCTTGTAGCGAACACCCGGCAGGTCCTTCACACGGCCGCCGCGCACGAGCACGATGGAGTGCTCCTGCAGGTTGTGTCCCTCACCCGGAATGTAAGCGGTGACCTCGATCCCGCTGGTCAGACGCACACGCGCGACCTTACGCAGGGCCGAGTTCGGCTTCTTCGGGGTGGTCGTGAACACACGCGTGCAGACGCCACGACGCTGAGGGGAACCCTCAAGTGCGGGCGTCTTGTTCTTCTCGACCTTGTCCTGCCGGCCCTTACGGACCAGCTGCTGGATCGTAGGCACTACTTCTCCGGTTTCTGTGTGCCGAATGGTGAAGCTAACCTGGAACGTCGCCGACCCACGCGGTCGGGTGTGTCGAAGCTGCAGACTCCCGCCGCGAGGCGAAAAGGGCGCAGATTACGGCGGCCGGTTACGGCCCCCCTTGCGGTTTAAAGGCACGCACGGGAGCCAGGGCACACCCCAGGCACAAGGTCTGAGCGTACCTACCTCACGGACTTCGGTCAAAACAAATGCCGTGGGGCCCGACACGCCGGGCTTTCACGAGATGTCCGCTCAGGCCCCCGAGCGCCGCAGATGGCGCCGGATCAGCCTGATGTCCTCTTGATCCTTTTCACGATCGAGCTCTTCCTTCCAGGCCAGCACCTCAGGCAGCGGACAGCCCGCTATCACGTATTCGGTAGGCGGCAGGTTGAGGGACAACAGCTTCCGAATCAGTGGGTGCCCGCTCAGCTCCAAGAGATCTCCCAGAGGACAGGCAGCCCAATCGCCGGACGAGCAGCCATGCCCATCGTCAACGCCGCGATGACACTGGCCGGCGCACCGATGAGAAAGTACTCCGACGGGCACCGTGGCGGCTTTGGCCAGGGCTCGCCCGCCGAACACGGAGATGAGCAGGGCCGAAGAGATGACGGCCGTACGGTCGCTCAGCAGCAGATCGACGCCGAGCGAAGCCGTGGTCGCCCCCGCCGCCCACACGGACACGAGCGCGGCGGTACCAAAGGCTGTCAGGCCGAGGCGCCTGGGCGCCGCCAGAGTCCCTGAGGACAGAGGCAGCGTGACGGAGAAGCCCAAGCCCGCGATACCCGTCGAGTGGTGCCAAAGAACTGCTCCACCGGCCACCAGGAGCGTGGCACCAAGTGCGATCCACGGCCTCTCCTGAGCCCTGTACGGAGCGATCGTGTAGGCGCCTTAAGCAAGCGTGAAGAGAACCATGAATCCTGGGCGGGAGCGCTGCCAGCCAACGCCCCATGGAACCACCACCGCAGCCACAAGACCGAAGGACAACCGGGCCGCCTCCACTCCGCGCCCCAACACCCTTTGCATGCCTGGCAGTTCACAGACGACCTGGCCGGATCGTAACGTGCGGGGGGCACGCCGAAGGGCGGCCACCCCCAAACGGGTGGCCGCCCTTCAACTCAAGCGACTCGCTTACTGGTTGTACGGACCGTAGTCGTAGTCCTCCAGCGGAACGGCCTGGCCGGAGCCCGTGCCGAACGGCGAGTAGTCGATGTCGTCGTAGCCGACGGCCGAGTACATCGCGGCCTTGGCCTCCTCGGTCGGCTCGACCCGGATGTTGCGGTAGCGGGACAGACCCGTACCGGCCGGGATGAGCTTACCGATGATGACGTTCTCCTTGAGGCCGATCAGGGAGTCGGACTTGGCGTTGATCGCCGCGTCCGTCAGAACCCTGGTCGTCTCCTGGAAGGACGCCGCCGACAGCCACGACTCGGTCGCCAGCGAGGCCTTGGTGATACCCATCAGCTGCGGACGGCCGGAGGCCGGGTGGCCGCCTTCCTGGACCACACGACGGTTCTCGGTCTCGAACTTCGAGCGCTCGACCAGCTCGCCGGGCAGCAGCTCCGCGTCGCCCGACTCGATGATCGTCACCCGGCGCAGCATCTGCCGGATGATGATCTCGATGTGCTTGTCGTGGATCGACACACCCTGCGAGTTGTAGACCTTCTGGACCTCGCCGACCAGGTGGACCTGGACGGCACGCTGACCCAGGATGCGCAGCACGTCGTGCGGGTTGGTGGCACCCACGGTGAGCTTCTGGCCCACCTCGACGTGGTCGCCCTCGGACACCAGGAGACGGGCGCGCTTCGAGATCGGGAACGCCGTCTCGTCGCTGCCGTCGTCCGGGGTGACGACGAGCTTCTTGGTCTTCTCGGTCTCCTCGATCCGCACGCGGCCGGAGGCCTCGGAGATCGGGGCGACACCCTTGGGCGTACGGGCTTCGAAGAGCTCGACGACACGGGGCAGACCCTGGGTGATGTCGTCACCGGCCACACCACCGGTGTGGAAGGTACGCATCGTCAGCTGCGTACCGGGCTCACCGATGGACTGGGCGGCGATGATGCCGACCGCCTCACCGATGTCGACCAGCTTGCCGGTGGCCAGCGAACGGCCGTAGCACATGGCGCAGGTGCCGACGGCGGACTCGCAGGTCAGGACCGAACGGGTCTTGACCTCCTCGATGCCGTGCTTGACCAGCTCGTCGATGAGGACGTCGCCGAGGTCGGTGTTGGCCGGGGCCAGCACCCTGCCGTCGACGGTGATGTCCTCGGCCAGCGCACGTGCGTACACGCTGGTCTCGACGTTGTCCGCCTTGCGCAGGACGCCATCGGCGCCGCGCTCGGCGATGTGCAGACGCAGGCCGCGGTCGGTACCGCAGTCCTCCTCGCGAATGATGACGTCCTGGGAGACGTCGACCAGACGACGGGTGAGGTAACCCGAGTCGGCGGTACGGAGGGCCGTGTCCGCCAGACCCTTACGAGCACCGTGAGTCGAGATGAAGTACTCCAGCACCGACAGGCCCTCACGGAAGGAGGCCTTGATCGGACGCGGGATCGTCTCGTTCTTGGCGTTCGACACCAGACCACGCATACCGGCGATCTGACGCATCTGCATCATGTTGCCTCGTGCACCCGAGTTCACCATCATGAAGATCGGGTTGGTCTTCGGGAAGTTCTCGTTCATCGCCTCGGCAACCTCGTTGGTCGCCTTGGTCCAGATCGCGATGAGCTCCTGCGTGCGCTCGTCCTTGGTGATCAGACCGCGCTCGTACTGCTTCTGGACCTTCTCGTCCTGCGCCTCGTAGCCCTTGACGATCTCCTTCTTCGCCTCGGGAACGACGACGTCGGAGATGGCCACGGTGACACCGGAACGGGTCGCCCAGTAGAAGCCGGACGCCTTCAGGTTGTCGAGCGTCGCCGCCACGATGACCTTGGGGTAGCGCTCGGCGAGGTCGTTGACGATCTCGGAGAGCTGCTTCTTGCCGACCTCGTAGTCGACGAACGGGTAGTCCTCGGGCAGCAGCTCGTTGAAGAGCGCGCGGCCCAGGGTCGTCCGCAGGCGGAAGGTGTCACCCTGCTGCCACTCCGGCTCGCCCTCCTCCTGTGCCGGCGGGGTCCAGCCGCGCGGCGGGATGGTGCCCACCGGGAAGCGGATGTCCACGCGCGACTGCAGCGAGAGCTCGCCGGCGTCGAACGCCATGATCGCCTCGGCCACGGACGCGAAGGAGCGGTCCTCGCCCTTCACGTTCCGCATCTCGCCGTCCGTGGTCAGGAAGAACAGACCGAGGACCATGTCCTGGGTCGGCATCGTGACCGGGCGGCCGTCGGCCGGCTTGAGGATGTTGTTCGAGGACAGCATCAGGATGCGGGCCTCGGCCTGCGCCTCCGCGGAGAGCGGCAGGTGGACGGCCATCTGGTCACCGTCGAAGTCCGCGTTGAACGCGGTGCAGACGAGCGGGTGGATCTGGATGGCCTTGCCCTCGACCAGCTGCGGCTCGAAGGCCTGGATGCCGAGGCGGTGCAGCGTGGGCGCACGGTTCAGCAGAACCGGGTGCTCCGCGATGACCTCTTCCAGGACGTCGTACACGACCGTGCGGCCGCGCTCGACCATCCGCTTGGCGCTCTTGATGTTCTGCGCGTGGTTCAGGTCGACCAGGCGCTTCATCACGAACGGCTTGAAGAGCTCCAGCGCCATGGCCTTGGGCAGACCGCACTGGTGCAGCTTCAGCTGCGGACCGACGACGATCACGGAACGCGCGGAGTAGTCCACACGCTTACCGAGCAGGTTCTGACGGAATCGACCCTGCTTACCCTTCAGCATGTCGCTGAGGGACTTCAGCGGACGGTTGCCGGGGCCCGTGACCGGGCGACCACGACGGCCGTTGTCGAAGAGCGCGTCGACGGCCTCCTGAAGCATGCGCTTCTCGTTGTTCACGATGATCTCGGGCGCGCCGAGGTCAAGGAGTCGCTTCAGACGGTTGTTGCGGTTGATCACACGGCGGTACAGGTCGTTCAGGTCGGAGGTCGCGAAGCGGCCACCGTCCAGCTGCACCATCGGGCGAAGGTCCGGCGGGATGACCGGGACGCAGTCGAGGACCATGCCCTTGGGGCTGTTGGAGGTCTGCAGGAAGGCAGACACGACCTTCAGCCGCTTCAGCGCACGGGTCTTCTTCTGGCCCTTGCCGGTACGGATGATCTCGCGGAGGCGCTCGGCCTCCTCGTCCAGGTCGAAGGACTCCAGGCGCTTCTGCAGCGCCGCGGCACCCATCGAACCGTCGAAGTACGTGCCGAAGCGGTCACGCAGCTCGCGGTAGAGGAGCTCGTCGCCCTCCAGGTCCTGGACCTTGAGGTTCTTGAACCGGGTCCACACCTCGTCGAGACGGTCGATCTCGCGCTGCGCACGGTCACGCAGCTGCTTCATCTCACGCTCGGCACCTTCGCGCACCTTGCGGCGTACGTCGGCCTTGGCGCCCTCGGCCTCGAGCTCGGCCAGGTCGGTCTCGAGCTTCTTGGCGCGGGCTTCCAGGTCGGCGTCGCGACGGTTCTCGATCTGCTGACGCTCGACGGAGACGTGGGCCTCCAGCGAGGGCAGGTCGCGGGTGCGGCGCTCCTCGTCGACGTACGTGATCATGTACGCCGCGAAGTAGATGACCTTCTCCAGGTCCTTCGGGGCGAGGTCGAGCAGGTAGCCCAGCCGCGACGGAACGCCCTTGAAGTACCAGATGTGGGTGACGGGAGCGGCCAGCTCGATGTGGCCCATCCGCTCACGACGCACCTTGGCGCGAGTGACCTCGACGCCGCAGCGCTCACAGATGATGCCCTTGAAGCGGACACGCTTGTACTTACCGCAGTAGCACTCCCAGTCCCGGGTCGGACCGAAGATCTTCTCGCAGAAGAGTCCGTCCTTTTCGGGCTTGAGGGTGCGGTAGTTGATGGTCTCGGGCTTCTTGACCTCGCCGTGGCTCCACTGACGGATGTCGTCAGCGGTGGCCAGACCGATCCGGAGCTCATCGAAGAAGTTGACGTCGAGCACTATGCGTCAATCCCTCTCAGGGTTGTAAGTCTTAGGGGTCTGATACGGGGGTCCTGGGGCCGGCCGGAGGCTCATCGCTGAGCCCCCGGCCAAACTCCCGTCAGACCTCTTCGACGCTGCTCGGCTCGCGCCGGGACAGGTCGATGCCGAGCTCCTCCGCCGCGCGGAAGACGTCCTCGTCGGTGTCACGCATTTCGATGGACATACCGTCGCTGGACAGCACCTCCACGTTGAGGCAGAGAGACTGCATCTCCTTGATGAGCACCTTGAAGGACTCGGGGATGCCGGGCTCGGGGATGTTCTCGCCCTTGACGATGGCCTCGTAGACCTTCACGCGGCCGGTGACGTCGTCGGACTTGATGGTCAGCAGCTCCTGGAGGGCGTACGCGGCGCCATAAGCCTCCAGCGCCCACACCTCCATCTCACCGAAGCGCTGGCCACCGAACTGGGCCTTACCACCCAGCGGCTGCTGGGTGATCATCGAGTACGGACCGGTCGAGCGGGCGTGCAGCTTGTCGTCGACCAGGTGGTGGAGCTTCAGGATGTACATGTAGCCGACCGAGATCGGCTCCGGGAACGGCTCGCCGGAGCGGCCGTCGAACAGCGGCGCCTTACCGGTCGGGAGCACCATGCGCTCGCCGTCGCGGTTCGGGATCGTGTGCTGCAGCAGACCCGCGAGCTCGTCCTCACGCGCACCGTCGAAGACGGGGGTGGCGACGTTGGTGCCCGGGGCGACCTGGTCGGCCTCGATGGCCTGCAGGCGCTGCGCCCAGTCGTCCGCGAGGCCGGAGACGTCCCAGCCGCGGCTGGCGAGCCAGCCGAGGTGGATCTCCAGGACCTGTCCCGGGTTCATTCGGGACGGGACACCGAGCGGGTTGAGGATGATGTCGACCGGAGTTCCGTCCTCGAGGAACGGCATGTCCTCGATGGGCAGGATCTTCGAGATGACACCCTTGTTGCCGTGACGGCCGGCGAGCTTGTCACCGTCGGTGATCTTGCGCTTCTGCGCCACGTACACGCGCACCAGCTGGTTCACACCGGGGGGAAGCTCGTCGCCCTCCTCGCGGTCGAAGACGCGGACGCCGATGACCTTGCCGGTCTCGCCGTGCGGCACCTTCAGCGAGGTGTCACGGACCTCACGGGCCTTCTCACCGAAGATCGCGCGCAGCAGGCGCTCCTCCGGGGTCAGCTCGGTCTCACCCTTGGGGGTCACCTTGCCGACGAGGATGTCGCCGGCGATGACCTCGGCACCGATGCGGATGATGCCGCGCTCGTCGAGGTCGGCGAGGACCTCCTCGGAGACGTTCGGGATGTCCCGGGTGATCTCCTCGGGGCCGAGCTTGGTGTCACGGGCGTCGACCTCGTGCTCCTCGATGTGGATCGAGGAGAGGACGTCGTCCTGCACGAGGCGCTGCGACAGGATGATCGCGTCCTCGTAGTTGTGACCCTCCCACGGCATGAACGCCACGAGCAGGTTCTTGCCGAGCGCCATCTCGCCGTTCTCGGTCGCCGGACCGTCGGCCAGGACCTGGCCGGCGACGACCCGGGCGCCCTCGTCCACGACAACCTTCTGGTTCACAGAGGTGCCCTGGTTCGAGCGGGAGAACTTCGCGAGGCGGTACGTGGTGTACGTACCGTCGTCGTTGGCGGTGGTGATGTAGTCCGCGGAGACCTCCTGGACCACACCGTCCTTCTCCGACTTGAGCACGTCGCCGGCGTCGACGGCGCAGCGGTACTCCATGCCGGTGCCGACGAGCGGTGCCTCGGACTTAATCAGCGGCACGGCCTGACGCATCATGTTCGCGCCCATGAGGGCACGGTTGGCGTCGTCGTGCTCGAGGAACGGGATCATGGCGGTCGCGACCGACACCATCTGGCGCGGCGAGACGTCCATGTAGTCGACGTCGTCACCGGGGACGTAGTCGACCTCGCCGCCACGACGGCGGACCAGGACGCGGGACTCCTCGAAGCGGAGCTCGTCCGTCAGCGGCGCGTTGGCCTGCGCGATGACGAATCGGTCCTCTTCGTCGGCCGTGAGGTAGTCGACCTCGTCGGTGACGACACCGCCGGTGACCTTGCGGTACGGGGTCTCGACGAAACCGAAGGCGTTGACCCGGCCGTAGGAGGCGAGCGAGCCGATCAGACCGATGTTCGGGCCTTCAGGGGTCTCGATCGGGCACATGCGGCCGTAGTGCGACGGGTGCACGTCACGGACCTCGAAGCCGGCCCGCTCACGGGAGAGACCACCCGGGCCAAGAGCCGACAGACGGCGCTTGTGGGTGAGACCCGACAGCGGGTTGTTCTGGTCCATGAACTGCGACAGCTGGCTGGTGCCGAAGAACTCCTTGATGGAGGCGACGACCGGCCGGATGTTGATCAGGGTCTGCGGCGTGATCGCCTCGACGTCCTGAGTCGTCATCCGCTCGCGGACGACACGCTCCATACGCGCCAGACCCGTACGGACCTGGTTCTGGATGAGCTCGCCGACGTTGCGCAGACGACGGTTGCCGAAGTGGTCGATGTCGTCGGTCTCGACGACGATCGAGGCGCCGTTCTCGCCCATGACCGTCTCGGTCTCACCGGCGTGCAGCTTCACCAGGTACTTGATCGTCGAGATGATGTCCTCGACGGTCAGGATGCCGGCGTCGAGCGGGGCGTCGCCGCCCAGCTTCTTGTTGACCTTGTAGCGGCCGACCTTCGCGAGGTCGTAGCGCTTCGGGTTGAAGTACAGGTTCTCGAGCAGCGTCTGCGCGGCCTCGCGGGTCGGGGGCTCGCCCGGACGCAGCTTGCGGTAGATGTCGAGCAGCGCGTCGTCCTGGCCCTGGGTGTGGTCCTTCTCCAGGGTGGCGCGCATGGACTCGTACTCGCCGAACTCCTCGAGGATCTGCTCGGTCGTCCAACCGAGAGCCTTGAGCAGAACGGTCACGGACTGCTTGCGCTTGCGGTCGATGCGGACACCGACCATGTCGCGCTTGTCGATCTCCATCTCCAGCCAGGCACCCCGGGACGGGATGACCTTCGCCGAGAAGATGTCCTTGTCGGACGTCTTGTCGATGGAGGAGTCGAAGTAGACACCCGGCGAGCGGACGAGCTGCGACACCACGACACGCTCGGTGCCGTTGATGACGAAGGTGCCCTTGTTGGTCATGAGCGGGAAGTCGCCCATGAAGACCGTCTGGGACTTGATCTCGCCGGTCTCGTTGTTGGTGAACTCAGCCGTGACGAAGAGGGGCGCGGCGTACGTGAAGTCGCGCTCCTTGCACTCGTCGATGGAGTTCTTCGGGGGCTCGAAGCGGTGGTCGCGGAACGTCAGCGACATCGACCCGGAGAAGTCCTCGATCGGAGAGATCTCCTCGAAGATCTCTTCCAGACCGGACTTCGTGGGGACGTCCTGTCCGCTGTCCAGAGCCGCCTCGACACGAGCCTTCCACGCGTCATTGCCGAGCAGCCAGTCGAAGCTCTCGGTTTGCAGCGCAAGAAGGTTCGGAACCTCGAGGGGCTCCTTGATCTTTGCAAAGGAGATGCGCAGCGGGGCGGTGCTGGCGCCGTTGTTCGTATTCGCGGTCGAGGCAGTGCGCGAGGCGGCCAAGAGGGGGTCCTTCCGAGGGCTCGGACTCACTACGCGCGTACCGGTCCCATGTTGGACACAGAGAAGGCCGTTCCCGAAGTGGCCTAAGAAGGCCAGGTCAGGGACGATTCAATCGTCGGTGCTCAAGCACGGGCATGCCCCTGGTGACGGGCAGGAGGCAGCTAACAGGCAGCGCAAAGGGTCAGTGTAGCCACTCGGCCCACTGATGTCCAGTCCCGGTTTTTTGAGACCCTCGTTGTTCTCAACACCTGCGGCAAGCCACGCCCTCAATGCACATCGATACTGCCCTCTTCGCCGTCGATCCATGCCTCGGATCCGGATCGTTGTGACGACGCGTCCTGAGAATTGCGCGCTGCGTGCGGTTCGTCAAGGCCCCCCATGCCCAAAGCAAGTGCCGCGATCGTCACGTGCAACCTGTCTTGCAGCCCGTCTTGCAGCCCGTCACGGGCGCGGCCGGAGGCACAACGAAGATCACCATACTCGCCGCGACCGACAGCGCAAGGCAGCCGCTACGGGACCCCTGGGAACGCCGAAGAGCGACCACCCAGATGGGTGATCGCTCTTCAGTGCGTCAGCGTTACAGCGCTACCGAAACGCGTTGCGGCGCTCCCGGAGCGGCTGTGAAAGCTCGCGAGCAGTCCGTGCGGACCGCGAGGTGTTACTTGACCTCGACGGAGGCGCCGGCGCCCTTGAGGGACTCGGCGGCCTTCTCGGCGGCCTCCTTGGCGACCTTCTCGAGAACGGGCTTCGGGGCGCCGTCCACGAGGTCCTTGGCCTCCTTCAGACCCAGGGAGGTCAGCTCACGCACGACCTTGATGACCTGGATCTTCTTGTCGCCGGCGCCGGTGAGGATGACGTCGAACTCGTCCTGCTCCTCAGCGGCCTCGGCAACGGCGGCCGGGCCGGCGGGGCCGGCAACGGCGACCGCGGCGGCGGCGGTGACGTCGAACTTCTCCTCGAACGCCTTCACGAACTCGGAGAGCTCGATGAGGGTCATGTCCTCGAACTGCGCGAGCAGGTCTTCCTGGCTGAGCTTCGCCATGATGGGCGATCCTTCCACTAATTCGGCTGGTGCCGGATGTACATGTGAGGCGGGCGTACTTTCGGCCCGCTGCGACCACTGCCTAGGCGGCGGTGGTCAATGCGCGAGCCGAATTACTCGGCACCGCCCTGCTCGGCCTGCTTGGCACGGAGCGCGTCCACGGTGCGGACGAGCTTCGAGGGGAGCGCCTGGAAGAGCTGGGCAGCCTGGGACTGCTTGCCCTTGAAGGCACCCGCCAGCTTGGCGAGCAGAACCTCGCGGGACTCAAGGTCCGCAAGCTTCTTGATCTCGTCGGCGGACAGCGCCTTGCCGTCAAGGACACCGCCCTTGATGACGAGGTTCGGGTTGTCCTTGGCGAAGTCACGAAGACCCTTCGCCGACACCACCGGGTCACCGGTGATGAAGGCGACCGCCGTCGGACCGTTGAACAGGTCGTCGAGCGTGTTGATCCCGGCCTCGTTGGCCGCAATCTTGGTCAGCGTGTTCTTCACCACGGCGTACTGGGCGTCTTCACCGAGCGAACGACGCAGCGTCTTGAGCTGCGCCACGGTGAGACCCCGGTACTCGGTCAGCACGGCGGCATTCGAGCTGCGGAACTGGTCCGCGAGCTCGGCTACCGCGGCAGCCTTGTCGGGCCTTGCCATAGAGCGTCGGCCTCCTTCCGGGTGATGAGGACCGCTCGGAAGGGGCTGGGCAAAACGAAACGCCCCGGCGCAGGCGCACGGGGCGTAGCTCGACCGGTTCGTCCGCAGGCTGGGCAAGCGAACTCCGGGAGCACATCCACAGTCACCTACGCGGGTCGTCCGCAGTTTCAGCGGATCCTTCGGCCGCCATGCCCTCTTGCGAGCACATGGCAACGACCAGCGGTCTTTGGCTTCTGGGGAACAGTACGTGATTGGGTCACTGTCAAGCAAATCCGCTCGGCGGGCTCGGCCCTTCGGAAGGGCTCAGCCCTTCTGGGCGTCCTTCGCCAGCTGGGCCAGGTCGACCGTGTCCTTGGCGGACGGGGCCTTGATCGTCACCGGCTCGTTGTAGTCGAGGAAGGTGATGGTCACGTCGAGCGTGCCCTTGGTGGCGTCACCCTGCATGCGGAACTGCTTGGTGTGGTCGTCGCCGTCGATCCACGCGTCCATGGTGAGCTTGTCGACGCCCATCTTCTCGTACTGGTCGAGGCTCTTCTCGCGCTTCTCGCGGGTGGCCTTGTCCTTGCTCTTCAGGGACGCGCGGAGGTCGTCGAGGGTGACCGTCCCCTTGTAGTGCGTGGTCTTCACGCCGTCGACAGTCTCGCTGCCGACCTTCTTCACGTCCTTGGAGCCGGTCAGGAAGGTGGACTCCTGGGCCGGGTTCTGGTCGGCCCGGTCGCGGATCTTGGTGGTGTCGAGGGCCAGGCCACTGGCGGTCTTGGTGTGCCCGGACAGGTCGAACTTCATCCAGTGCTTGCCGTCCAGCTCCTTGGCGGCTTCCTCGCCCCCGCCCATGTAGAGCGCACCGCCGACCAGCCGCAGCTCGACCTCGCCCTTGTCGGCCCCGTCCAGCGCGGCCGTCTTCATGCTCATGGCCAGCGGCTTCATGCTCAGCGAGGCCTCGGCCCTGACCCGGCCCTGCTCCGGGACCCGGCCCGACATGCGGTAGCGCAGGGAGGTGATGTCGTCCGTGTTCTTCGCCGCCTTGGCGACAGCCGCCGCGGGCGTCATGTCCGGCGACTCCCCCGCGTCGCCCTTCGTACAGGCGACGCCACCCCCGCCGAGGACCAGAGCGGCGAGCGCCGCGCCCGCCGCTCTGCGCCGTACGACTCCGTGCACAGAAAGCCCCATGATTCCCCCGAGGAAACAAATGGTCGATTCACAGTCGGCCGTGAGCGTATCCCAGGGGGCTCAGGTGATCCTCTGAATTCTTGTGGGACTCAGGAGGTCTCGTGGGAGCTCCGGGAGGCCTCGTGGAGCTCAGGAGGTCTGATACGGGTAAGGGCTCAGGAGGTGGTGCCTCCCGTGCTCCCCTGCTTCAGCAGGTCCTTGAAGTCGGCGGTGTCGCTCGCCGGGGGCTCCGTGGCGGAGACCTTCACGCCGTAGTCGCTGTAGTACGCCGTCGAGGACATCGTGCCGGTCGACAGCTCGCCCTTTTCTACCTTCTTGACCAGCAGGTCGTCGCCGTTGACCCAGATGTCGACCTTCTCCGTGCTGACGCCGGCCGCCGTGAGCTGCTTCTTCAGATCCTCCAGCTGGCTCGCGCTGAGGTTGGAGGTCTTGGTCGCCAGGTCCGCGACATTCACCGTGCCCGAGTAGTGCGTGGTCTTCTCGCCGCGCACCGTCTCCTCGCCGACCTTCGTCACGTCACCGGAGGCCAGCAGGAGCTTCACCGACTGGTTCGGCGTGGTGTTCTGCATCTGGTCCTTCAGGTACGCGCCCGAGCCACCGCCCAACTTCGCCAGGTCGTCGTAGGCGTACTTGATCCAGTGCTTGCCGCCCGTCTGCTCGGCGAACTTGTCGCTCATCTTCGCGTAGTAGGCGTCGGGCAGATAGCGGGCCTGCATCGACGTGCTGCCCGTCTGACGCATGGTGTCGGCCATCGTGCCGCCGGTGTAGGTGATCGTCATGGTGCCGGTGAGGCCGTCGGCCCAGCCCATGACGCCGTCCGCCTTCATGGACATCATCGTGCCCATGGTCGTGGTGGACTCGACCTTGGCCGAGTCGGCGCTGTCGGTGGACTTCTCGGCCGAGCGCAGGGCGGCTATGGGGCTGACGTGCGTCGTGCCCTTGTGCACCGCCTTGTCGTCCTTGCCGGAGCTCCCGGAGCCGCCGGAGGAGCCGCAGGCGGCCACCCCCGCCAGAGCGGTCGTCAGCGCGATCGAGAGGGTCACGCGGCGCACGGTCCTGCTCTTCATTCGTCCCACCCCTATGCGAATTCTGTGATCTGCACGCTAGCGCAGCCCACTGACACCCGTATCCGAATTGCGTTCCGGGAAAAGGGACGGGCCCCGCACCTCGAAAGGTTGCGGGGCCCGTGTCAAAAACGCGTACGCGACGCGGTCACCGGGGTGAGCCGAAGGCTCAGACGGCGGCCGGGTCCTCCTCGACGAGGAGGTTGCGGGTGCGGTTCGGGTCGACCAGGATGCCGGGGCCGATCGTGGTGCTGATCGCGGCCTTCTTGATGTAGCGACCCTTGGCGGCCGACGGCTTCAGACGAAGGATCTCGTCCAGCGCGGCGCCGTAGTTCTCCACCAGCTTCGTGTCGTCGAAGGACACCTTGCCGATGATGAAGTGCAGGTTCGAGTGCTTGTCGACGCGGAACTCGATCTTGCCACCCTTGATCTCGGTGACAGCCTTGGCGACGTCCGGGGTCACGGTGCCGGTCTTGGGGTTCGGCATGAGACCACGGGGACCGAGGACACGGCCGAGACGACCGACCTTGCCCATGAGGTCCGGGGTGGCGACGACGGCGTCGAAGTCCAGACGGCCCTTCGACACCTCGTCGATGAGCTCGTCGGAGCCGACGATGTCGGCGCCCGCGGCGAGTGCGGCCTCGGCACGGTCACCGGTCGCGAAGACCAGGACCCGGGCGGTCTTACCGGTGCCGTGCGGGAGGTTCACGGTGCCACGGACCATCTGGTCGGCCTTGCGCGGGTCGACACCCAGACGGAAGGCGACCTCGACGGTGCCGTCGAACTTGGTCGTGGAGGTCTCCTTGGCGAGACGGACGGCCTCGAGCGGGGCGTAGAGCTTCTCCCGGTCGACCTTGGCGTCCGCAGCGCGGAGAGACTTGCTGCGCTTGCTCACTACTGCTCCTGATGTGTTCTGAGGAGTCGTGGTACGGGCCGAGCAGGCCCTGCCACGGGGTGTCCTACGAGGTTGGGTGTCAGCCCTCGACCGTGATGCCCATGGAACGGGCGGTGCCGGCGATGATCTTCGCGGCGGCGTCCAGGTCGTTGGCGTTGAGGTCGGGCATCTTGGTGGTGGCGATCTCGCGGACCTGCGCCTCGGTGATCTTGGCGACCTTGGTCTTGTGCGGCTCGCCGGAGCCCTTCTCGACACCCGCGGCCTTGAGGATCATCTTGGCGGCCGGCGGCGTCTTGGTGATGAAGGTGAAGGAGCGGTCCTCGTAGACCGTGATCTCCACCGGGATGACCCAACCGCGCTGCGACTCGGTCGCGGCGTTGTAGGCCTTGCAGAACTCCATGATGTTGACGCCGTGCTGGCCCAGCGCGGGGCCGACCGGCGGAGCCGGGTTGGCGGCGCCGGCCTGGATCTGGAGCTTGATAAGCCCCGTGACCTTCTTCTTCTTGGGAGGCATGTGCTCTCTCCGGGTCCTAGTGAGAGTTTTCAGCTTCCGCCCGGTTCATCCGGATGGAGGCATACCGCACAACGATAACGGGTATCTGTGCGCGGCCAAAAACCGAGCAGGTCAGACGAGCTTTTGACAGCCCGTCTGACCTGGTCGGAAGCGATGGCTCCAGAAGGTGCTAGTTCTTCTGGATCTGGTCGAAGGAGAGCTCGACCGGGGTCTCCCGGCCGAAGATCTCGACGAGGCCCTTGACCTTCTTCGAATCGGCGTTGATCTCGTTGATGGTCGCCTGCAGCGTGGCGAACGGGCCGTCGGTGACGGTGACCGAGTCGCCGACCTCGAAGTCCAGCACCTGGACCTCGACCTTGCGCTGCGGAGCGGGCTTGCCCTCGGCCTCGGCGGCCTCGCGGGCGGCCTTCTCCTCGGCCTCCGGGGCGAGCATCTTGACGATCTCGTCCAGGGTCAGCGGGTACGGGTCGTAGGCGTTGCCCACGAAGCCGGTGACGCCGGGGGTGTTGCGGACGACGCCCCAGGACTCGTTCGTCAGGTCCATGCGGACCAGGACGTAGCCCGGGAGCTTGTTCTGCTTGATCGTCTTGCGCTCGCCGTTCTTGATCTGCGCGACCTCTTCCTGCGGCACCTCGGCCTGGAAGATGAAGTCCTCGACGTTCAGCGAGACGGCGCGCTGCTCGAGGTTGGTCTTCACGCGGTTCTCGTAACCGGCGTACGTGTGGATGACGTACCACTCGCCGGGGAGAGTGCGCAGTTCCTCGCGCAGGGCAGTGACGGGGTCGACCGGCTCGGCCTCTTCTTCGGCCTCCGCCTCGTCGGCGTCCTCGTCCTCGGCGACGGCGGGGACGTCCTCGTCCTCGACGTCCTCGCCGGACTCGTCCTCGACGTGCAGGGCCGCTTCTTCGGCGGGCTCGCCGGCGGCGGCGTCGGCAGCCTCGACCTCGTCCTCGACGTCCGCGCCCTCGACGATGTCGAGCTCGTCGTCAACGGACTCGACCGACTCGATGGCGTCGTTCAGGTTCGGGTCAGACACGGTGGCTGCTTCTTCCTGGATACATGGGGGTGGAACACGCGAAAGGGGCGCCGGTGACGGCGCCCTTCGCTCTCGGCTCAGCCGAAGACGTACTTGGCGGCGTGGTTGAGCCCATAGTCAATCACGGTCACCAGGGCGATCATGATGACGACGAACACAATCACCACTGTGGTGTACGTCGTCAGCTGATTGCGAGTCGGCCAGACCACCTTGCGGAGCTCCGCAACGATCTGGCGATAGAAGGTGGCAAGGCGCTTCAGCGGGCCCTTCTTGGCACGCTTACCGCCCTTGCGGGCCTTCTTCTTGGACTCCGGCGCCTCGGCATCAGGCATGTCGATGGAGCCCACGGCGTCCGTCACTCGTCCTCACCTGATTCCGGGTCGTGGCCGTGCCGCGCCCGGTTGAGCCGCACGGCGGTGCATTGCAGTACGTACATGCGCACACATCCTGGCGAAAGGTGTGTGTAGCAGGGCCGGAGGGACTTGAACCCCCAACCGCTGGTTTTGGAGACCAGTGCTCTACCAATTGAGCTACGACCCTTTGATTTCCCCCAACGTACCGCATCCTCCCGAGTGCTCGTTGTGCACCGGGTGGGTGCGGCCGGTGAAGGCCAACGAGGTGAGAGTGTACGTGGTCCTGAGCCGGTCGTCGAACAGAAAGTGTCCGTACGGGCTTTGTCCGCAGAAGATCGACTGGTGAGCCGCCCGGATCCGGACGGATGTTCTGCTGATGTTCAGTCTGTGAAACCCGCGTGCCGGGGGCGTTTCCGGTCTGAAACGATGGGTCCCATGAGCGCTGCAACCCCTCCCACCGAGCGCCGGGTCTCCGCCCGAGTCGGCGCGATCTCCGAGTCCGCCACCCTCGCCGTGGACGCCAAGGCCAAGGCCCTCAAGGCCGCCGGGCGTCCGGTGATCGGCTTCGGCGCCGGCGAGCCCGACTTCCCGACCCCGGACTACATCGTCGAGGCCGCCATCGAGGCGTGCAAGAACCCCAAGTACCACCGCTACACGCCGGCCGGCGGCCTGCCCGAGCTGAAGGCCGCGATCGCCGCGAAGACCCTGCGCGACTCCGGCTATGAGGTGGAGGCCGCCGAGGTCCTGGTCACCAACGGCGGCAAGCAGGCCATCTACGAGGCCTTCGCCGCGATCCTCGACCCGGGCGACGAGGTCATCGTCCCGGCCCCGTACTGGACGACGTACCCGGAGTCGATCCGTCTCGCCGGCGGTGTCCCCGTGGAGGTCGTCGCCGACGAGACCACCGGCTACCGCGTCTCGGTCGAGCAGCTGGAGGCGGCCCGCACCGAGAACACCAAGGTGCTGCTGTTCGTCTCCCCGTCCAACCCGACGGGCGCGGTCTACACCCGCGAGCAGATCGAGGAGATCGGCCGCTGGGCCGCCGAGAAGGGCCTGTGGGTCCTGACCGACGAGATCTACGAGCACCTGGTCTACGGGGACGCGGAGTTCCACTCCCTGCCCGTGGTGGTGCCCGAGCTGCGCGACAAGTGCATCGTCGTCAACGGCGTGGCCAAGACCTACGCCATGACCGGCTGGCGTGTGGGCTGGGTCATCGGCCCGAAGGACGTCATCAAGGCCGCGACCAACCTCCAGTCGCACGCCACCTCGAACGTCTCGAACGTGGCCCAGGTCGCCGCGCTCGCCGCCGTCTCCGGCGACCTGGAGGCCGTCGCCAAGATGCGCGAGGCCTTCGACCGCCGCCGCAAGACCATCGTGCGCATGCTGAACGAGATCGACGGCGTGCTCTGCCCGGAGCCCGAGGGCGCCTTCTACGCGTACCCGTCGGTGAAGGCCCTGGTCGGCAAGGAGATCCGCGGCAAGCGCCCCCAGAACACGGTCGAGCTGGCCGCGCTCATCCTGGAGGAGGCCGAGGTCGCGGTCGTCCCGGGCGAGGCCTTCGGCACGCCGGGCTATCTGCGTCTGTCGTACGCCCTCGGTGACGAGGACCTCGTCGAGGGCGTGTCGCGAATCCAGAAGCTGCTGGCGGAAGCCCGCGACTGACGTTTCGCGCTCCACGCGCGTGTGCGGGCCGTTTCCCTTCGGGGAGGCGGCCCGCTTCTTCGTGCGAGCAAGACCACTAACGGGGAAAGCGCTACCGGGACGACAGGAACGTACGGCAGGATCCTCGAATGGAGCGCGTACGTGATCTCTCTGAACTGCCGAAGGCCCATCTGCACCTGCACTTCACCGGTTCGATGCGGCACACCACCCTGCTGGAACTGGCCGACAAGCACGGGATCCATCTGCCCGAGGCGCTGACCAGCGCGGAGCCGCCCAAGCTGCGGGCGACGGACGAGCGCGGCTGGTTCCGGTTCCAGCGGTTGTACGACGCCGCGCGGTCATGCCTCAGAGATCCCGAGGACATTCGGCGCCTGGTGCGCGAGGCCGCCGAGGAGGACGTCAAGGACGGCTCCGGGTGGCTGGAGATCCAGGTCGACCCGACGTCGTACGCGCCTCGTCTGGGCGGTCTGATCCCGGCGCTGGAGATCATCCTGGACGCCGTGGAGGCGACCTCGCGGGAGACCGGGCTCGGGATGCGCGTCCTGGTGGCCGCGAACCGCATGAAGCACCCGCTGGACGCCCGTACGCTGGCCCGCCTGGCCGTGCGGTACGCGGACCGGGGCGTCGTCGGGTTCGGGCTCTCCAACGACGAGCGGCGGGGTATGGCGCGGGACTTCGACCGGGCCTTCGCGATCGCGCGGGACGGCGGACTGCTGTCCGCACCGCACGGCGGCGAGCTGACCGGGCCGGCCTCCGTCCGCGACTGCCTGGACGACCTGCACGCCTCGCGGATCGGCCATGGGGTGCGGGCCGCCGAGGACCCGCGGCTGCTGAAGCGCCTCGCGGACCGCGGGGTGACGTGTGAGGTCTGCCCGGCCTCGAACGTCGCCCTGGGGGTCTACGAGAAGCCGGAGGACGTCCCCCTGCGCACGCTCTTCGAGGCCGGGGTTCCGATGGCCCTCGGCGCCGACGACCCCCTGCTCTTCGGCTCCCGCCTGGCCGCCCAGTACGAGATCGCCCGCCGCCACCACGGCTTCACGGACGCCGAGCTCG
Source organism: Streptomyces sp. NPDC001530 (assembly GCF_042894545.1). Classification (NCBI taxonomy): domain Bacteria; kingdom Bacillati; phylum Actinomycetota; class Actinomycetes; order Kitasatosporales; family Streptomycetaceae; genus Streptomyces; species Streptomyces sp. NPDC001530. Next base: position 195,479 of record NZ_JBIAVS010000005.1, on the reverse strand, counting down.
CCGAACTGGCGCGGCAGTCCATCCGCGGTTCGGCCGCCCCGGAGGACGTCCGGGCGAAGCTGCTGGCCGGGGTCGACGACTGGCTCAGCGGCCCGGCCGCTTGAAGTGGGCGTAGGGCGGATACGGCTGAAAACCGATGACGACCTCCGGGCTGCGCCAGGTGTCCGGGGCCTCCTGCAGCTCGCAGGAGATCGAGGTCATGAAGGCTGCCTTCCCCTTGACCACACCCTTCTGGCGCGGTCCCCAGCCCGCCGCGTACGAGAAGGCCATGGCGGCGGAGGCGAAGACGTCACGGCTGCCGATCAGGAAGAACGTCCGCGCGTGCGTGCCGTGGCGTAGCCAGTCCCGCGTGTCCGGCCGGTCGCGCCGCCGCTGCCAGGCTTCGGCGTCGCGCGCGGTGCGGGCCTCGTCCGTGCGCACGGTGAGCGGGGTGCCGTGCGTCAGCCTGCGGCGCAGTTCCGGCCACTTGCTGGGGCGCAGGCCCGCCGAGTGATGGACCAGGACGAGGTCGACGAGGTCGTCGCAGCCCACGTGCGGCGGCAGCGGCCCTTCCCGTAGCGGCACATGCACGATCGTGTGCCTGGAGTACGCGGCGAACGAGAAGAGGCCCGCGAGCCGGTTCAGCCCGTCGTGGTCGCCCATCAGCATGCCGAGCGAGGCTTCGGGGTCACGGAGCGAGGTGTGGCGCAGCGGGGTCCAGGGCTGCACGACACGGTGTTCATGCGGGCCGGTGCGGGGTGTGAACTGGCGGAGTCTCAGCCGCATTTGGGATGCCTCATGAGCCCAGGGTGATCGTCAGGCCGGGCCACCGGCAAGCGAAATACCGCGCAGGAGCGTGCGGGCGAGGCCCGGCGCGAAGGTGTCCAGGGGCGGCGGCTTGCCCTCCTCCGTGGAGTCGTAGGCGAAGGCGCGCTGGGCGCAGGCTCCGAGGAGCAGCGAGGCGGCCGCGAAGGTGTCGGCGTAGGGGTGGATGCGCCCGGCCCGCTGCTCGGCCTGGAGATACGCGTCGACTCCCCGGATGGGCATGTGCGGCCCCGCGCCCATCGCCCGCATGGCCTCGTCGTGGCGGCGCTTGAGCTGCGTTTCCGCGTACAAGGAGGCGGCGATCGGAAAGCTCTGCTCATAGAAGAGGGCCGCCTGGCGGGCGATCTCGGTGAGGTTCTCCTCGACGGTGTGCTCCGCCGGCTCGGCCATGAGCCTGTCCAGCAGGGGGCCGACTTTGGGCAGCCGCTCCTCCAGCACCTTGATGAAGAGCTCCTCCTTGCTCGCGAAGTACTTGTAGAGCGCCGCTTCGGAGCAGCCCGCCGCCTTGGCGATCTCCTTGGTGGTCGCGCGAGCGAGGCCGACGGTGCGCATGAGCTCGTGCGCCGCGTCGAGGATGCGGAGCCGGGCAGGTTTCTGCTGCATGGGCCCCAAGGATTCCATGGCTTCTCCCATCAAGCTTGACGGGTGGGTGAGTACTTACTCACTCTAGGAGGAAGGAGGGGTGAGTGAATACTCACCCACCACAGTGCAATGCCCACCCACTCGATGGGAGTACGTTATGAAGCTCACCGTTTTCGGTGCCACCGGAGGCATCGGCCAGGAGATCGTGCGACAAGGGCTGGAGTCGGGCCACCAGGTCACCGCCGTCGTAAGGGATCCGGCTCGGCTGACCGTCACGGGCGCGGGCCTGGAGGTGTTCCGTGCGGACCTCAGGGACCCGGAGGCGCTGCGCCCCGCCGTTGCCGGCCGGGACGCGGTCCTCTCCGGGCTGGGCGCCCGTAGCCGCAAGGACGCGGGGGTCGCGGCCCGGCTGACGCGCAGCGTGCTGGCCGCCATGGAGGCGGAGGGGGTACGACGGCTGCTCGTCGTGAGCGCGGGTCCCGTCGGTCCCGACCCGGAGGGCGCCGCGTTCGTCGACCGTGCCATGCGGGGTCTGATCTCGGGGCTCCTGAAGGACGTCTACGCCGACCTGAAGGAGATGGAGGACGAGCTGGCCCGCAGCGCGACGGACTGGACGGTCGTCCGCCCGCCCCGGCTGCAGAACAAGCCGGTGACCGGCTCGTACCGCACGGCCGTCGGAGGCTTTCCACTGAAGGGCCGGTTCATCGCGCGCGCCGATGTGGCCCACGCGATGCTGGCGATGATCGATGACGCGGGGACGGTGAAGCAGGGCGTAGGCGTGGCCTACTGAGGGACCCACTAGGAGATCCACTAGGCCTGCCAGGTGGCCTGCCAGGGTCGCCTGCCAGGTGGCAGATTTTCGAAAAGCGCCCCTATGCAGAGCCCCCTCAGAGGCTGACGCCCACCGTCACCGGCTCGTTGACCAACGTGATCCCGAAGGCGGCACGGACGCCGGTGACAACCTCGCGGGCCAGCGCGAGGAGGTCCTCGGTGGTGGCCTCGCCCCGGTTGGTGAGGGCCAGCGTGTGCTTGGTGGAGATCCGGGCGGGCCCGCTGCCGTAGCCCTTGGTGAAGCCCGACTTGTCGATCAGCCAGGCCGCGGAGGTCTTGGTGTGACCGTCGCCCGCCGGGTACGAGGGCGGCATGGCATCGGCGCCGAGCCGATCCCGCACGCGCGCGTGGAAGGCGGCGAACTCCTCGTTCGTGAGGATCGGGTTGGTGAAGAACGACCCGGCGGACCAGGTGTCGTGGTCCTCGGGGTCGAGCACCATGCCTTTTCCGGAGCGCAGTTTGAGAACCGTCTCGCGGGCGTCGGCGAGGGGCACCCGGTCGCCGGGCTCGACGCCGAGGGCACGGGCCGTCTCGGCGTACTTGATCGGTGCGCTCAGCCCGTCCGCGTCCTCCAGCTCGAAGCGGACGCGCAGCACGACATGGCGCTCGGGGTCGGCCTTGAAACGGCTGTGGCGGTACGAGAAGGCGCACTCGGCGTTCGTCAGCGTGACCGTCTCGCGCGTCGTGCGGTCGTACGCGATCACCTCGGTGATGGTCGACGACACTTCCTGACCGTACGCGCCCACGTTCTGGATCGGGGTCGCGCCGGCGGAGCCGGGGATCCCGGCGAGGCACTCGATCCCGGCGAGCCCGGCCTCGACGGTGCGGGCGACCGTGTCGGTCCACACCTCGCCCGCCGCCAGCTCCAGCCTCGTACCGTCGAGGGCGAAGCCGCTCGTCGCGATGCGCAGGGCGGTCCCGGCGAAGCCCTTGTCGCCGATGACCAGGTTCGATCCGCCCCCGATGAGCAGCAGCGGCGTACCGGCGTCGTCGGCCTCGCGCACGGCGGCGATCACCTCGGCGTCGGTCGTGGCGGTGATCAGCCGGGTCGCCGGGCCCCCGAGCCGGAAGGTGGTCAGCGGGGCGAGCGGGGCATCGTGGAGTTCCTGCACGGGCTTAAGAGTACGAGAAGGGGCAGGGCCGCCCGGCCACCGGTGGGCACGCGGCACGAGATCGCGCCACCGGTGGGCACGCAGCACGAGATCGCGCCCCGGCCACCGGTGCGCGCGAGGCACCGGCTCGTGCCCGGCTACCCGTGCCTACCCGTGCGCGTGAGGCACGAGAACGGCCCTGCCCGTCAGGACAGGGCCCTTTCTTCTCGGCGCGGCTCCGGTCGGTCGTACGCAGTTCCTACGAGTTCTTCTCGTGCTCCTACGAGTTCTTCTCGTGCGCGGCTCAGTCGAAGCGGCGCAGCACGTCCGTCCAGTCGAGGGGCAGTTCGTCGGCGGACGCCGTCCAGGTGAGGAAGGCCGCGTCCTTCATCTGGGGCCGGAGGCCGCCCGCGGCCGGGGCGTGCGGGCCCGAGCGGGCGAACTGCTTGAGGGCCGCGGGCGACTCCCAGGCGGACACGGTCCAGAAGGTCCGCCGCAGGGGCGCCGCCTTCAGGGAGGCCCCGTACGCACCAGGCGCCTTGCCGACCTGCCGCCACACACCAGGCGTCCGTGCGAAGAACCGGAGCGCTCCCCAGAGGGTGCGGGTCTCGAACCGGGAGGCCATGACATGGACCTCGGCGTCCTGCGGCGGCGTGTTGGGCGTGGTCCAGGGGAGAGTGGGCATGGCCGGGCTCCTTCCAGGAGAGGGACTTCAGTGGGAGACGGTTTCCAGAGCGGGCGCCGGCGTGGAGGCCACGACCTCCGTCCGCGCCGCGTGCCGGGCGGTCGGGATGAGCAGGGCCGCGATGCCCGCAAGGGCGACCACCGAGGAGCCCACCATCAGCGCGGGCCGCAGGCCGTCGACGAAGCTCTGCGCGGACTCGTAGCCGCCCTGCGCGGAGAAGATCGAGGACATCACCGCGATGCCGAGCGCTCCGCCCACCTCACGCAGCGCGTTGTTGGCGCCGGAGGCGACGCCCTGCTCCGTGGGCCGGACGGTGGACATGACCAGGTTGGCGGCCGGAGCGAAGAACAGGGCCATCCCGATGCCGTTGATGATCAGGGCGGGCAGCTGGGCGGCGTACGAGACGTCGGCGCCGACCACGGAGGCGTAGTACGCGAGCCCGGTGGCCTGCAGGAAGAGCCCGGTGGCGACGACCGGACGCCCGCCGACGCGGTCGGAGAGATAGCCGGCGATCGGCGCGACGAGCATCGGCATACCGGTCCACGGCAGCATCCGCAGCCCCGCCTCGGTCGGCGAGTAACCCAGCACGCCCTGCATGTACTGGCTGAGCAGGAAGATCGAGCCGAACATCCCGAGGAACATCAGCAGACTCGCGGCATTGATCCCGGCGAAGGCGCGGGAGCGGAAGAGCCGCATCGGCAGCATCGGGTTCTTGGCATGGATGCCGTGGAAGACGAAGCCGGTGAGCAGCGCGGTACCGGCGAACAGGCCGGTCAGGACGAGCCCGCTGGTCCAGCCGTCGGCGGGCCCGCGGACCAGGCCGTACACGATCCCGAAGAGACCGCCGCTGGCGAGCAGGGTGCCGGGGATGTCGAGCGGTGCGCCGGTGCCGTACGACTCCGAGAGGCGCAGTCGGGCGAGCGGCAGCAGGGCCAGGCCGAGCGGAACGTTCAGCCAGAAGATCCAGTGCCAGGACACGTGTTCGGTGAGGCTGCCCCCGATGAGGGGCCCGGAGGCGACCGCGAGTCCGTTCACGGCACCCCAGATCCCGTACGCCATCCCGCGCTTGGCGGCCGGTACCGCGGCCGTCAGAAGGGTCAGCGTCAGCGGCATCATGATCGCCGCGCCGACGCCCTGTACCGCGCGGGCGGCGATCAGGGAGTCGATACCGGGCGCCATCGCCGCGGCGGCGGACGCGCCGGTGAAGACGCTCAGCCCGACGAGGAAGAGCCGGCGGCGGCCGAACCGGTCGCCCAGGGCCGCACCGAACATCAGCAGCACGGCGAAGGTGAGCGTGTAGGCGCTCACGGTCCATTCCAGGTCGTCCAGCGCTCCTCCGAGGTCCTTGCGGATGGAGGGCAGTGCGGTGGTGACGACGAGGTTGTCGAGGGCCGCCATGAATCCGGCGACGCTGGTGATGACGAGGGCCCAGGCCGATCCCCCGCGACGTGCGGTCTGTGTCGTCTGTGCCATCTGTGCGGTTCGCTGTGACATCGCTCCCCCAGAGCGTGATCGCTGTCGATGGTCGGTTGTCGGGTTAGTTATTAATGACTAACTTTCGCGGGCATGAAAGGGCAGCGGTCACCGCCCTTGTCGCCTTACTTCTCCAGCCGGCCCGTGACCCGCGCCGACGGGTAGAGCCCCTCCCAGACCCGGTGCTCGGGCGGGAAGCCCATGGCCACCAGGCAATTGACGAGCATTCCGTACGCCATGAAGGTCGCGGTCTCGTCCACGTCCGCCCCGAGCGGCACGTGGACGGTGTCCCAGAGCCGCATCCAGCCGGCCCGTACCGCCTCGCCCAGCTCGTGGTCACCGGCCTCCTCGGCCGCCGCCACCGCGACGTACATCTGCATCTGCATGAGCAGCCGCTCGGGCTGCTCCGCGATGACCTTGACGTACGCGCTCGCCATGGCGTGCAGGGCTTCCTCGCCCTCCAGCCCTTCGGCGGCCTCCTCGAAGGTGCGCCGGGCGAGCTCCATGCAGTACTCCGCCGCCGCGAGGAAGATCGCCTTCTTGCCCGGGAAGAGCCGGAAGAGGTACGGCTGCGAGACACCCACGCGCTTGGCGATCGCCTCGGTGGAGGTGCCGTTGTAGCCACCGTGGGCGAACTCGCTCATCGCCGCACGGATGACGCTCTCGCGCCTCTCTTCTGCGCTCATCCTGACCATGCGACGAAGTTAGTACTCAATCACTAACTACGTCAAGGGGGGTACTGGGAAGTGCTGCTGGGCCCCGGGGAGCACGAGTGAGTTACTGGAGCCCCCGGAAGTACGAGTGGTTATTGGTCTGGTCGCCCCAGGGAGTACGAGTGGCTATTGGTCTTCCCAGGGAGTACGAGTAAGGGGCGCCCGCAAAGGCGGACGCCCCTTACTCACCGTCACTGATTGCCGCCGTCAGGCCAGTCGTACGACCGCTCGTGACATGCCCAGGACCTTCTGGCCCGCGCTGGTCGCGGTGAGATCGACGCGGACGGCGTTGTCGTCGAGCTTGGCGCCGACCTTGGCGCTGACCTCGATGGTCGCGCCCTTGTCGTCGTTCGGGACGACGACGGGCTTGGTGAAGCGGACGCCGTACTCGACGACCGCGCCCGGGTCGCCGACCCAGTCGGTGACGACGCGGATCGCCTCTGCCATGGTGAACATGCCGTGCGCGATGACGTCGGGCAGCCCGACCTCGACCGCGAACTTCTCGTTCCAGTGGATCGGGTTGAAGTCCCCGGAGGCGCCCGCGTACTGCACGAGCGTGGCACGGGTCACGGAAAACGTCTGGGCCGGCAGCTCGGTGCCGACCTCGACGTCCGCGTAAGAGATCTTCGCCGCCATGTCAGCCCTCCTCCGCCGCGCGCGCCACAAGCTTGGTGACGGCCGTCACGACATGCTCGCCCGCCTCGTCGTGGACCTCGCCACGGATGTCCAGGATGTCGTTGCCCGCCAGGGACTTGATCGACTCGATGGTCGAGGTGACCGTGAGCCGGTCGCCCGCGCGCACCGGACGTGTGTAGGCGAACTTCTGGTCCCCGTGCACCACACGGCTGTAGTCGAGGCCCAGCTGCGGGTCCTGGACGACCTGCCCCGCGGCCTTGAAGGTGATCGCGAACACAAAAGTCGGCGGGGCGATCACATCCGGGTGGCCGAGCGCCTTGGCGGCCTCCGGGTCCGTGTACGCAGGGTTACTGTCCCCCACGGCCTCCGCGAACTCGCGGATCTTCTCCCTGCCGACCTCATAGGGGTCGGTGGGCGGGTAGGACCGCCCCACGAAGGACTGGTCGAGCGCCATGGGCTCGGCACCTCCTGGTTGTCTTCGCTGGACTGGATGTCACAGCCGACTGACCGTCTTAGCTGGACAGACTGTCTTGGCTCTATAACGCCGACTGCACAAGGCCGACTTCGCAACGAGGCGAGGTCGGCCGTACAGCGACCCGAGGCCGGCTGTACAACGACGCGAGGCCGCCCCCCGCGAAGGGGACGGCCTCGTGTACGAGCCTGATTTATCGCGTCTCGCGGTGCGCGGTGTGCGCGTTGCAACGCGGGCAGTGCTTCTTCATCTCCAGTCGGTCCGGGTCGTTACGCCGGTTCTTCTTGGTGATGTAGTTCCGCTCCTTGCACTCCACGCAGGCCAGCGTGATCTTCGGGCGGACGTCGGTGGCAGCCACAGGAGTGCTCCTTGACGAACGGATGGGACGATTAACGCATAGAAGAGTAGCCGATCGAAGGACCGACCCCACAATCGGCTACTGTCAGTAGCGGTGACCGGACTTGAACCGGTGACACAGCGATTATGAGCCGCTTGCTCTACCGACTGAGCTACACCGCTGTGATGCGATCGGGCCCCGCCTCACGGCGGGAACCTCTCACACCAGAGCCCCAATACGGAATCGAACCGTAGACCTTCTCCTTACCATGGAGACGCTCTGCCGACTGAGCTATTGGGGCGAGCGATGAAGACATTACACGGTCGGCTGCCGATCGCCCAAATCCGTTTCGCCGCACCCGCCCCGGCCTGTTCCCCACCGTTCCCCCGGGCGTTCCCGCAGCCCCTCACACACCACCGATCGCAGCCGTGATCGCAGCCGTGCCGGGGCCCGGACTCGCCGGTGGACCACACCGGTACGACTATTGCGCTCCTCCCAAACACGGACGGATCGCCGTCCTAGGCTCGACTCACGCTGCGTGATCTTGTGCCCCCACTCTCCGCAGTCGCCCCTCCCGCAGCCGCCCCCGAGCCCCAGGAGAGCGATGCCCGACAGTCAGCCGCAGCCGCCCCGCTCCTCGCCGGGACAGAGCGACACGGCCGGCCTCCTGCTGTGCGGGGCACGGCTCACCGACGGCCGGACCGTGGACGTGCGGCTGGGCGGCGGGCGCATCGAGGCGGTCGGCACCGCAGGGAGCCTGACGACCGGCGCCTCCGGGGTCCTCGCCGCGAAGGTGGACCTCGACGGCTACCTCCTCCTGCCGGCCCCGGCCGAACCGCACGCGCACGGCGACACGGCCCTGACGGCCGACGGCGACGGCCCCCTCACGTACGACGCCCAGGAGATCCAGCGCCGGGCCACCGAGGCCGCGTTGCTGCAGCTCGGGCACGGGGCGACGGCCCTGCGCTCGCACGTGCACGTCGGCGACGTACAGGGGCTCGACGCGCTGGCCGCGGTGCTCCAGGCGCGTCGATCGCTGCGCGGGCTCGCGGAACTGACGGCAGTGGCGATGCCCCGGGTACTGACCGGGGTGGCCGGGGCCGACGGACTCGCGATGCTGCGGGACGCCGTGAAGATGGGCGCCTCCGTGCTGGGCGGCTGCCCGGACGCCGACCCCGATCCGACGGGGTACGTGGAGGCGATCCTGGAACTGGCCTCCGAACACGGCTGCCCCGTCGACCTGCACACGGACGGCGACGACCCCGCGCGGCTCGCCCGGCTCGCGGCGATGGCCGGGGGGTTGCGGGCCGGCGTGACGCTCGGCCCGTGCGGCGGGCTCGGCCTGCTGCCCGCCGGGTCGGCCTCCCGGGCGGCCGACCAACTCGCCGCGGCGGGCGTGACCGTGGTGTGCCTGCCGCAGGGCGGCTGCGGTGCCGTGCAGCGGCGCGGGACCGCTCCCGTACGGCTGTTGCGGGCGGCCGGGGTACGGGTCGCGGCGGGCAGCGGCGCCCTCCGCGACGTGGCGAATCCGGTGGGGCGCGGGGACCCGCTGGAGGCCGCGTATCTGCTGGCCTCGCGGTACGGGCTGCGGCCCGGGGACGCCTACGGCGCGGTGAGTTGTGCCGCGCGGGCCGCCCTCGGGTTGCCCGAGGTGCGCGTGGAGGCGGGATTTCCGGCCGAGTTGCTCGCCGTACGCGGGGACCGGCTCGCGGGGGCGCTGTCGCTCGCGTACAGCCGGCTCGTGGTGCACCGGGGGCACGTGGTCGCGCGGACCAGCGCGGTGCGGGAGTACTGCAACTCGGCGGCTGTAGCGGGGTTGGAGCTGCCTCGGCAGGGGCGGGGGCAGCCGTCGTAGCGGGTGCGTCGCGTGGCGCTTTTCGGGGGTCTGCGCGCGCGTGGGGCGCTTCTTGCACGACGTCTACGCGCGCGTAGAGAGCTTCCTGTGCGACGTCCACGCGAGCGTGGGGCGGTTTTGTGCGTCCACGCGCGCGTGAGCCGTATGTGTACGTCCACGCGCGCGTGGCGTGCGTCTGAGACGCCTGGCGTGTCTTGGCGCCTGGCGTGCCCGCCCGCCCTCGTCCGAGAGCCTGGCGGGCGTCTCAGAGCGTGCCGCCGCCCAACAGGCCACCACCGAACGGGCTGCCCCCGGGCAGCTTGTCCGCGGGAATCTCCGTGGCCCCCGACGGCGCGCTGACGTCGCCCGCCTCGGAGAACTTCAGTATCAGCGGCAGCTTGGGGGCCTTCGGGTCGTCGGCGAGGACGGAGAGGTCGACCTTGACCTGGGTCAGGTCGCCGTTCTTCAGCGTGAAGTCGACCGCGACCTTCTTGTTCGGAGCGTCCTTGAGGTCCTTGTCCGAGGGGAGGTCCGTACCCGGCGGAAGGTCGCCCTCCAGCGGCCGGAGCTTGTCGAAGACTCCCCTGATCAGTTCACGGAAGTTGGCCTTGGCGACGACCCGTTCGGTGCCGTCCCGGCCGTCCTCGGCGTGGAAGGTGACGTCGTGGGCGATGACACCGCGTACGGCCGCCACGATCTTCCGCTGGGTCTTGGCGTCGATGTCGTCGGCACCGTCCGCGGAGGACTTCGAGGACCCCGAGGACTCCTGCCCCTTGGCGAGGTCCTGGGTGTTCATCTTCACCCAGTCGCCCTCCAGGACCTTCCTGAACTCCTTCTCGCTCGCCGGGAGATCGTCGGCCGACGGCATGGGAACACCCATGGCCTTGCCGACAGCCTTCATGTCGGCGCGGTAGTACGTGAAGTCGCCGACGACCCGGTACTCGACCAGGACGCCTTCGGCACCCGCGATCTTCATACTCGTACCGATGAGGTCCTTCTCACCCGAATCGGCCAGCGCCTTCTTCGACTTGACGGCGACATCGACGCGCAGCCCGCTGAGGAGCTTCGCGAACTCCGGCGGGAGGGCGTCCTCGGAGTCGGCGTCGCCAGCGAGCGCGGTGAGCGCGTCGGGGTCGGCGGCGAGGTCCAACTGGAAGGCGAGCGACTTCTGTTCACCGAGCCGGTCGACGGCGTGGTCGACCTTCTGACCCGCGGTGAGGTTCTGAACCGTGCCGCAGGCGGCCGCCGTGGCGAGGAGGACGGCGGCACAGCCGGCCGCGGTGACGGTCTTGCGTATGACGGTGATGGTGATCTCCTCTACGACGCCGCGCGGTGCCCGCACGACATCCCCTCGTTCTTTCGTTCTCTTGTTCACAGTGATCACCCATGTGACACGTGAGTGGTCCACAGGGTTGTGCGGCGAACGCGTCCATCCGGGCGTACGGTCGGAAACATGCGCATTGTCATCGCTGGAGGTCATGGTCAGATCGCGCTGCGGCTGGAGCGGCTGCTCGCCGCGCGCGGTGACGAGGTCGCGGGGATCATCCGCCATCCCGAACAGGGCGACGATCTGCGCGCGGCCGGCGCCGAGCCGGTGCTGTGCGATCTGGAGTCGGCCTCGGTGGAGGAGGTCGCCGCGCATATGCAGGGCGCGGACGCGGCCGTCTTCGCGGCGGGCGCCGGCCCGGGCAGCGGCGCGGAACGCAAGCACACCGTGGACCGGGGCGCCGCCATCCTGTTCGCGGACGCGGCGGAACGCACCGGCGTACGCCGTCTCATCGTCGTGTCGTCCATGGGCGCGGACCCGGCGCACCCGGGCGAGAGCGTCTTCGACGCGTATCTGCGCGCCAAGGGCGGGGCCGACGAGTACGTACGCACGCGTACGGGCCTGGACTGGACGATCCTTCGCCCTGGAGGCCTGATCGACGACGCCGGCACCGGACTCGTACGCATGGAGGTCTCCACCGGCCGTGGCACGATCCCGCGCGACGACGTCGCCGCGGTCATCGCGGAACTGGTGGACACCCCGGCGACGGCCGGCCTGACGCTGGAACTGATCAGCGGCTCGACACCGATCTCGGTTGCGGTCAAGTCGGTGGCGGGCAATTGAGCGGGCCCATGGCGATGGGGGTTCCGGCCGCGCAGGAGACTCTGCTGCGGGCGATGTACGACGTCTTCAGCACGGACGCGCGCGACGCGTTCATCCCCCGCTGCCTGGCCCCTGACGTGGACTGGCCGAATGTCCTCGACGGCGTGCGCCTGCACGGCCGCGAGGAGGTCCGCGCCTACTGGGCCCGCCAGTTCGCGGCCGGGCACCCTCTCGTACGGCTGGAGGGGCTGCACCTCGACGAGGACGGCGAACGGGTCGTGGCCACCGTCCGCCCCGGCCTGCGGGCCGAAACGGGCGACCAGTGGGCGGATGGAACGGTGGAGCACGTGTACCGATTCGACGAGGACGGCTTGGTGAGCCGGATGGACGTACGACAGCCCTGACGACCTGAGGCTGGCTCTGTGTGTGGGGGGTGTGGGGAGGCGTGTGGGGCTTCCCTGTCCCTGTGTGGTCCCTGTGGTCGGTCCCTGTGGTCGGTCAGAAGAGCGGCAGCTGCCCCGGAAACCCCGGAACGGCATACCCGTCCAGTGCCGGCTGCACCACCCCGAGCTGCGCCTGCCTGCGCGACCCGGGACACGAGACCAGCTCCCCGCTCCCCCGCGCACCTGGCGGATCATGCCGCGCGAACCGCCCCGCGACCACGGCGATCTCCCGACGGCACTCGGGGCAGTTCCTGCGACGCGATGACATGGGACCAGTGTGCCCGGTCGGCAGCAGGGTCGTATCCGCGCTGCCCCGGTGCCGCCGGGCTTCCTCCCGTACCTCCTCAATGGCGCGCGGCATCCGGACCGGCGGGGGCACGAACCGCCCGTTTGCCGCGCTGGCCGCGCGCAGCAGCTGCCAGGCGGCCGCGCGGTGGCGAAACGGGTGGTCGGCCCATCCCAGACATGGGCGAGCAGCACCTTCCGATGCGGGTCGACCAGCACCGCCCCTTCGCACCGGGTGTTGTCCCGCCGCTGGCCCTCCACGGGAGTGTGGGCGCGGATGAACGACAGCACGGCCTCCGGCCCCGCGAGCAGATCGAGATCGAGTCCGACCGCTCCGAAGCGGGGTTCATACGCCGAATGACCGCCACCGTCCGACACGACGACGAAGGTTGCCCAGTTGGCCATGCGGGAGAGGATCCCAACGCTCGCGAGCGTCGCCAACCGAGTGGGGCGGCGCCAGGATTCGAACCTGGGAAGGCCTCGTCGGTGTTGTGCGTTGCCCTTGGGATCGGCGTACGGATCGGCGTTTGCTCGGCCAGGGTGGAGATCAGCAGGCTCCGTGCCGGCTACGGCGTGAAGACCTGCTCCAGGCGGTGGATGGCGCCGTCCTCGCCGGTCTCGTACTTGAACACCAGGCCGGAGTCGGGGTGCGCATTGATCCAGTCGATCAGTTCCTGCACGCCGATCCGCTGGTTCTCACTGCTGTCGGTGATGGGGTTGGTGGCGGTGACATACGCGGCCTGGTCGAGAGCCCAGCGGCTGTCCTCGCCCGTGACGACGAAGGGCGCGCCGTCAGTGTCCTTCCCCGGGCACCCCCAGGCCCCGTGCTCGATGACGAGGTTCACCTTCCCGGTGCTGCCGTCGAGTTCCTCAACTCGGTAGACCGCGATCTCGTCGGGGTCGACATGGTCCGGGCTCGGCGGCTCGCTGGCGCAGTCGGCGGCGGGCGTGCTGGTCGCGGCTGATCCGGTGTGCTTGGCATCAGGCTTGCCGGCGGGCGTGCCGCTGACGGCCGCGGCGGGCGATGGGGTGGCCGTGACGCCCGCGCTCGGCGTCGCGTCGGGCTTCCCGGCGGTCGTGCTGGGCGATGGGGTGGCCGTTGCGCCCGCGCTCGGTGTTGCGTCGGCCCCGGTGGCCGAGCTGCCCTCCTTGCACCCGGCGAGCACAGCGGTCAGCGCGACGGCCGCGAGCGCGAGCACGGCGGGTCTGAGGCGGTTGGCATTCATCTGGGACGTCCCCCCTGTTCACAGGCGGCCCAATCGGCCGCACCCCGGAGCGGGACCGTAGCAACGGCCTCGGCGCACCGCAGCACTGGAACTCCTCGTGTCACAGAGCCGGGACAAGGCCGTCACGGGGCGCGGACGGTGTGACGTGATGACCGCAAACGCGACAAGGGAGAGACCCCGAGACCATGCTCGCCCTCCGCCCAAACTGCCGCGCGCTCAAGACACGAGGCAGCAGCAGGCATGGGCTGCAGATGAAGCCTGTTGGGCGTGGCTCGCGGCCCTACGGCCTGCGTCTCGCGGGAGTGTTCGATTCCAGCCGAAAGATCGCCCGGAGGCATGAAGAAACCCCCTCCGCTCTGCGTTTCCGCAGTTCGGAGGGGGTCTACCTTCATGTGGCGGCGCCAGGATTCGAACCTGGGAAGGCTGAGCCGGCAGATTTACAGCGGGCCAGCTCTGCACAGCCTGACCAGGCCTTTCACCCGCTTCTGGGCTCTCCGGGGGACGTCTGGGGGAAACGCGCCTCCCAGGCGCCCTACTTAGCCGAGGGGCAGACGGACCTGCTGTTCCGTGGTGAGCTTGCCGCGGATGCGGTGGAAGGTATGGGACGTTGCATCCTCCAGCGCGGTGGCCGTCTTGGAGCCGTTGTCCTTCACACCTCCGGCGACCGACAGAGCACCGGAGGCGGTGGTCTTGCCAGCGATGCCGTTCCAGATCGCAGGGTCTCGCTTCCAGATCACGTCCGAGAGCAGAGCGCTGAGCTCCTCCGTTGATCGGCGCGGCTCATCGCTCCAGGGCATGCACCTGTGTCCGACGGCTCCGAGTGCTGCCAGTACCGCGGGAGCAGCGATGACGGTTTCGGTGCGGGAGCTGAATTCCTCGGCGAAGGTCCGGAAGAGCAGACTGGCGACTCGGGCAACCCCGGACCCCGCCTCTTCCTTGCTGTAGTCCTTCGGCAAGTCCTTCTCCGTGACCGCACCACTTGTCTTCTCGAACCCGGAGCGACCGAAGATCGTCGTGACCGTGAAGGAGCGGAGCGTCGACAGGGTCATCCACTCCGGGTCTCCTACCTTGAGCTGCCTCTTGTTCGTGGCCACCAACGACTTCAGGGAGACGTCCTGTCCCGTGAGCGAGTGCGGCACGGAGACGCGCTCCATCAGCGCGAAGGTGATGCTGGTGGCGGCGTCGTTCGAGTCGGAATTGAGCGCGACGTTCTTGTTCGGGATCACTCCGAGCAGGTTGCGGTCGTGGAAGATCTGGCGGGCAGCACTCAAGGGGATGCCGTGGTAAATCTCCACGCACACGAGTCGACTGCTGACCTGCTCCCGCGTGACTCCGTAGAGCGAGGGACTCTCGGACAAGTGGATATGCGCCAGGTGCTGAGTCTCGGCGTCCATGAGGACCCCGCTCGCATCGAAGGGCAGGTAGGCGATGTGGTCGACGCCAAATGGGCCGTCGGCCTCGACGTGTTCCAGCTCCTGGGGGATCCAGAGGGCGAAGGGAGGAGTGGCCCAGCTCTCGCCGCGGACGCCAGCAATGCCGTTCGCGATGTACTGCGCGTAGTCCTTGGCGTTTTCCTTCTTCTTCGTTCCCTGGATCATGCGTTGGATCTCATTCCGGATCTCCGCCTGCTCACGTTCAGCCGCGGAGAGATACGGGAGTGCCTTCGGGTCCTCCGCCCGCCGAGGGTCAGGCACGATCCGTGACAAGTGACCCCAGGTCACCGTAGCCAGCGAGAGGTGCTCTCTGACAGGCATCACCCGGATGGGCTGCCCCTTGTCGACCTGGATGCGAGTGGCGAACTTGGCCACGGGTGTTTCCGACATGCCGATCCCCTCCAACTGCGGCTTGTTTTTGCCGACCTGACTCCCCGCCAGCTCCTTCAAGGTACAGCCGCGGATGAGCAAGACGCAACCGCGGATGGGGATTTGACACCCAACCACTCCCCGCGGCTGCATCGATCCCCACCGCGGCTACGTCTAGGACCGGAAGTACCCTCCACAGATGGGGCCACCGATGTCGCTCCTCCTCAGTCAGCCCCGCCACCCGCACCACGACAATCCGCACCCGCCGCCCCGCGTGTGATGCAGGGCCCCACACGCCTGGGCCGTTTCGCCGCCCCCGACCGAGCGTCGGAGCGGAGACTGGAGGGCGGGCCTGGAAGCAGAGGAGCCGCGCCGGCAGCACACAGAGCCGGCTAAGCGAGGGAACAAGCGAAGCGGCCGTAAGAAGAAGGCCAATCACGGCAAGCATCCCAACGCCTGAGCCAACCGAGCAGACGGCCGAGGGGTTCTCTTGAAGACTGGGCGCCTTTCTAAAGTTGGGCAGGGAACATTCGAACCTGGGCGCACGGCTCCGGAGGCCGGTACGGTCACTCAAGGATGCGCTGGTCAGCACGCTCCAGTGCTGTCCCGACCCTCCCTCTGTCCATGAATAGTCCGCACGACAGGGGCCGTTGTCATACCCCGTGCCTAGACTTCGAGCAAGGTCGGTACGGGAGGGCTGGGCAGTGCAAGAGTCAAGTGCGGTCTCGACGGGGGCGGTTCGCCCGCAGGTGCGAGTATCCGAGATCGGTGAGTTCGTTCGACACCAGTCGTGTCAGCGGCGATTCAAGTTGGACTCCAACCGTCGGCGGCTGACACGCCGCCTTCCCTTCGCTGAGCGCCTCTTCAACCCGCTGGACTACGTCCTGTCCGCACGCGGCAAGGAGCAAGAGAGCCACTGGGAACAGGAGCTGCAGGAAGCCGGGTTCAGCGACGTAGCTCCGCATATGCCCAGTGTTGAGGAGACTGGCGCCTTCCCCTCGTGGGACGACTTCGCGGCTGCTCTGGAGGGCCTGGAGGGCCTGGAGGGCCAGCAGACCGCGTATGGACGCGAGATCCGCTTGGTCGGCAGTCTGGGTGCCTTTGATGTTGAAGGCAGAGCCGACTTCCTTGTGCTCCTGTGGCAGGGTGGCCGGCCAGTGCTTCGGGTGGTCGAGTGCAAGGCCAGCCGTCGGGACAGGACCTATCAGCGGCTGCAAGTCGCCTTCTATGCCCTGTTGATCAAGGAGAGGCTCGCTTCTCATCCGTTGACGATTGCTGGCGAGCGCCTTGACCCCGAGCGCGTCGAATGTGTCGTAGCGCGGATCGATGCGGAAACCAATGAACGACAGCAGATTATGACTCTGGTGCCGTTGGACCTGTCCCTCGAAGAGGCAGATGCCCTGAGGCTCGTGGCCGACGACGGGACTCTTGCCGGGATCATGGGAACCGAACTCGACGACCTCGGCTATCAGCTCGATGCCAAGTGTGACGGCTGCGTTTTCAGCGTTGACTGTTTGACAGAGAGTGCCCGACAGAGGAGGCACGAGCTGTTGGGAATCAGTGCACCGACGGCTGCTGCGCTACGACAAGCGGGAATCCGAACAATCGACGAGCTCGCAGAGATTGATTCCGATGACCCTCGCGCCCGTGTTGTTCGCGCAGACCCTGGATTTACCGAACCGGTTGAACGGTTGCGCACCCTTGCAGCTGCTCGACGGTCAACTTTGCCAGGTGGCGACGAAAACCCTGATAACTTCCGTGTCCAAGCTTATAGCCCCTCTCCCACGAGTCAGCTTCCGGAATATGAGCAGGATGGCCAGAGGGTAGTTCGGATTTACCTCTCAGTTGACTACGATTACACAGAGAATCGAATCGGAGCGGTAGCGGCGCATATCACCAAGAGCGACGGCGCGATCCATACCCTCTGGACTGATGCACAGGGTGAAACCCGGAGACCAAGCCCCGATGTCGTCGAGCGGGTGCGCACAGTCGACTCGGACGGCCGGAAGCAATGGGGCGATCCGCGGCCGGTGCAGGGACAGTCGATCGTTCACTTCCAGTCGTCCGAATGGAGCGGAGAATATCTCTCCGACACGGGTTCCGAACGTCAGATCCTGCAATCCTTCTTCAGTGACTTGACAACTGCCATCGCCGAGATTTCGGATGGTGGAGACGTCAAGCTGCACTTCTATGTTTGGTCTCGCAGTGAGATGAGCAGGCTCGTTGAGGCCTGTTCACGGACCAGTGGAAAATTGCTGAGCGCCCTACGAGAGCTGCTGGGCTGCAGGGAGAGCCTGGAACAGCTCATCTATTCCTGCGTGCAAGACGAGGTGAACAATCGCTACGCCCTGGGGTGGACAGGACGAGGTCTTTCTGTTGTCACCTCCTTGCCCTGGTTTGGACGTTCTTATCATTGGCGTCGGCGCGTTGCGGGTCAGGAAGTAGATCTGGACCAGGTATTTACGCAGGACATCTTCGACTTCAAAACCAGCCTCGGGATTGACAGTCAGGGAAATTGGGCGGCCAAGGGTGCGCGAGATTCGGTTTTGTCGCATCGCTTTGAAATCCGGAGTCGGTTTCATGACAGCCTCCCCGCCCCATATTGGCATGCGGCCTGGGACACGTTGCCGGATCCCGACAACGCCGCAATTGATATTCCGACTAACACACGGAATGCGATTCGGCGCTACCAGCAAGCCGGCGAGATCGGAATGCTGAAGGAATATCTGAAAGCTCGCATTCTTGCGCTGCGGTGGGTCGAGGAAGCCATTGCTTTCAAGAATCCCGATATCCTGAAGCCGACGCTACAGGTTGCGGATCTCCGGCGGTTCACTCTGGGAGTCAATGATGTCGCTGCTGCTGGCATCGACTTTCTGCGCCTTGATCACTTTGTGAAATTGAATGACTGGACGGCGACCAACATTCAGCCACCGGCATCTCGTGTCCCGACGGGTCGGACGCTGCCGCTTGCCGGAGTGCAAAGCTTGGGGAAGGGGCGTCTGACTGCCGCAATCGTTCCGGCAGAATATGGGCTGGAACTCGAAGAGCTCCGGAACAGGTCTCCATTCCAAGTGGGGTCGATGTGCCGGATCAACCCGTGTAGTGAAGATGTGTACCGCGGCCAAAGCATCCGCCAGCTACGCAAGGGTGGACGCACGGGGACGATCAAGGCCATCGATTGGGCTACTGGGGAAATCGAGATCGAGGAGTTTTTCAATCCGGAGTCTCGTTACGTCCTGCAAGGGGGATACAGTCGTGACGCTGAGCCCGTCTTTGACTTCGCGACACTGGACGAGTCGCCCTCGGACTATGTGGCTGGCAGGGTTGAAGATCGGCTTACCAGTGCAGTCGGCTCCCACGTTTATCCATGGCTTGATCCTGAGCGACCGAGAGTCACTCCTCGCTCACCGCTGACACCAGCCGAAACAGTGCAATGGCAGGCGGTCGTCGAAGGTATCGAATTCCAAACTGGTTTCGGGCTGTCCCCCGACCAGGCGCAGGCGGTCATCGAAGGACTTGACACGCGCATGCAGGTATTGCAAGGCCCGCCTGGAACGGGAAAGACCCAGACGACCAGCGTCGCTATTGCAATTCGGGCTGCTCATCGTTTGCAGGCTGGCGATGTTGTCTTGGTGGCGGCACATACACATGCCGCGGTCGACACGTTGTTGGAGCGTTTGCAGCGAGTGCTTCCGGAAGTGCGCGCGGCTGGCGAAGAGGCTGGCGCAGTAATTCCGGATATCGAGATCGGTCGAATCCACTCGACGGAGATTCCGGCGACAGGAAATTCTTTCCGCGCGACGGATATTCGCTCCAACTCGAGCACCAATGCCATCAAGAAGCTCAGCAAGAACGGAGTTGTCGTCCTGGGGGGTACGACAGCCGCGCTACTTAAAATGGCAAAGAATTTGAACACTAAGGCGACATGGCAAAGCAGGGGAGGTTTCTCAGTTCCCTTGCTCGTCGTCGATGAGGGCTCGATGATGGTGCTCCCCCACTTCTTGGCCCTGGCCACGTTGGTATCTCCAGATGGCGATGTACTTGTGGCTGGCGACCATCGTCAGTTGGAGCCGATTGTTGCACATGACTGGGATCACGAAGATCGTCCCCCCTCCGTTGTGTATCAGCCGTTTTCGAGCGCCTTCAATGCTTTGCGTGGAATTGGAGCGCGTGAAGACATTGGACCCCATTCCGTGCGCCGCTCGGCACTTGAGCTGACATTCCGCCTGCCGCCGCTGATTACTGAAGTCATCGCCCGGCTCTACCGCCTCGACGAGATTGAACTCAAGAGCCTCAAGGAAGCGTCGGCTATCGATGGCGAAGTGGACGAAGACGCCGATCGTCAGGGGTTGGAGAGGGTTTGGCGCGGGGATACAGGACTGTACCTTGTTTTGCATGACGATAAGTCGTCGAGGCAGAGCAATACGGTCGAGCTTGAAATTATTCAACAGGTACTGGCCTCGAACAATTCGCTACCAACGGATAGCGTCGCCATCATCACGCCACACAGAGCGCAGCGTTCTATGCTCTCGGCCCACATCTCCAACCCGGCTGTGGGAGTGATCGACACTGTGGAGCGGCTACAGGGTGGTGAGAGGCCGACCATCGTTGTGAGCGGAACGGCGAGCGATCCTGCAGCCATCGCATCAAATGCACGTTTCCTGCTCGATCTCAACCGGTCGAACGTCGCCTTCAGTAGGGCCCAGGAGCGGCTCATCGTCGTCTGTGCGCGATCTCTGCTGGACGCGTTGCCGGCGGAGCTAGAGGACTACCACGCCGCTTTGCTGTGGAAGTCGCTGCGCTCGCTCTGCACTCGTCAGGTCGGGGAGGGGCGTGTCAGCGGCGCAGCGTATGAGGTGTACACGGTCCCCCGACAGCTTGATCACTAAGGGAACACGAAGTTGTGGAGCTGCGCGCTCGACAAACGACCAGGTCACTTGACAACCAGGTCTCAGATACTGTGAGCTCGACACGGAGGCTTACCGAGGCCACAGGAGGCTGACCAGGTGCGGGCGCGCAGGCCCTTTGGGCGTGTTCTATCCCTATTTACGGGTGCTGGCGGCCTAGACATCGGCCTTGAGCGTGCGGGGCTTGCGACCGTGGCGTGTCTTGAGACTGACAGTGATGCGCAGGCTGTTCTGCGGGCAAATCGACCTTCATGGTGGCTCCCAGCCAACGGCGACGTGGCTGCTGCGGCAAGTTGGCTGAATCCAGCGGAACTTGGGCTGAAGCGGGGCGAACTGGATCTGATTGCTGGGGGGCCTCCCTGTCAGCCATTTTCCAAGGCCGCACAGTGGAACAGGGCGGCTCGCGTTGGCATGCGTGATCCGCGAGCGCAGAGTATCCACGGCATGTTCGACCTGATAGACGGCTTTCTTCCGAAAGCGCTACTCATTGAGAATGTTTCCGGATTTCTGCAGGGCAGAGAAAGCGCAATTGATGTTGTCATGGAGCGACTCGACAGCATCAACAGGAGGCACGGCACGAATTATGGCCTGTCATGGAAGATCGTCGATTCTGCTGACTATGGTGTCCCACAGCACCGGCAGAGGGCTATCGCGATTGCTTACCGTGAAGGCCAGGACGTAGTGCTTCCAAAACCGTCGCATCTTGGCAGGCCCGTGAGGTCTTGGGACGCACTTTGGGATCTGAAGGAGACGGAAAAGCCTGAGCGTTCCGGGTATTGGTCCGGGCTGTTGGCCTCGATTCCCGAAGGAAAGAATTACCTGCACCATACAGCACGGGGTGACGGGGAAGAGATTTTTGGCTGGCGGACTCGCTATTGGTCGTTCTTGCTGAAGCTAGCCAAGGATCGCCCGTCCTGGACTCTGCCAGCCTCACCTGGGCCCAGCACAGGGCCATTCCACTGGGAAAATCGACCGCTTTCTGTCCGCGAGCAAGCCCGTCTCCAGAGCTTTCCTGATGCCTGGCGGTTTTCAGGCGTTGAGCGAGTGCAGCGGCGAGTCGTAGGAAATGCAACCCCTCCTCTGTTGGCTGAGGTGCTAGGGCGATCAATCGTCACACAGCTTGGGCTGGGGGGCGACGAGGAACGCGAGCTACTTATGTCTCGACGACCTAGTTTGTTGCGCCCCCGGCGGCGGGTAATTCCCGGCGAGGAGCCCGTACTCGCCGTTCCGGATGTCTACCGAGAGCATATCGGGGAAAAGGAAGCGCATCCGGGTCATGGTCGTGGCCCGTCTCCGCGACTGGTTATCGAGGGAGTCGCTTAACCCAGGTGGGGGCGTCCGTGAGTGGACGCGCGTCCCGCTGAGTGGAGTCGCAATAAACGGGCGAGCCGACGGCGGGTCCCTCATCTGTTCAGGCGGAGCCCGCCCGGTGCATGGATCTTGACCCTGTGGCCCATCGTTACCAGGTCGATTATGGGGAGCCGTGGACGTCGGTCACCCCGGCCTGCGCCTCGACTGTTTGTCCACTCAGGTCCGGCATGGACCGCACCTGTTCGTGTCGGACGCTGTGCCAGAACCCTAGATGATCTTGACGGGTAAGGGCATCCCTCTACGAGCCGCCGGCGGTCTGGCGTGAGGACCGCGGGCGCACGGCAACATGGTTGCTGAGCTCAACCCGACTCCGCGTTGTGAAAGAGGTCCCACAGGGCGGGCACCCAATCCAACGCGGCGGCCACCTGCTGGCCCTTACACCTATTCCAGAGCTTCATGATGATCACCTTGCCCCCTTTGAGTCGCGTCGAGAGATCGAACGACATGCAGATGACGGTGGCAGCGATCACACACATTGCGATGGACTTAAACGGCTCGGGAGTCGAGTTCAACTCAGCAACCGCGATCATTATCTCACGAGGTGACGAGGCCGATGTCCTCGTCTTTCGTCGTCAACGTCCCTGACAGGAACGGCTGCCCGGTCAGCCTACCCACGCGGTGGGTGGAGTCTTTAATGGCCGAGTCAAGGCTCCGTCGGCCGCTGGTGCAGCCGGTCGCCTGGAGCAGCTCGTCGAACCCCTCGAGGAGAACGACTGGCAAGGCGGGGTCAGCCGCGCGGACCAGGTCCGCCCAGTCTATGAGAATCGCCATCAGCGGTGCCGTTGTACGGACGCCCTCTGCCCCCCATGTGGCGTATCCGGCCGTGCGATGGCTTATGTGGTCTGGCAAGTTCGGCAATGGCTCGGATAGCAGGCGTCAGACGCGACCTTCGGAGTTGGTGGCCATGGTTTTCTGTTCGGACAAGGCTGCGACTTACCTAACTGGCCTCGACTACAACGTGGTTAAGCACCCTTACGCGGGTCTTGTTCCGCCCGCGGTCATTGGCCGCTCAGACGGCGGCCCACAGGCGGAATGGCTTGGTGAGCTGCAGGACCTCATCAAAGACTCACAGACTCAACAGCCAAGGCCATCGCCGCCAGTTCCAGCTGCGGACATCAGTGGAAGATCGAGCAGCGCGATGTCCTTCGGGATGGGCGCCTCGCTCCTATCTTCCTTCGTCGGCGCCCTAGGAGGCGCTCTGGACGCGTCCGCCAAATACACCAACGCGAAGACAATGCAATTCATCTTTCGGGAAGTCCAGAAGATCCAGGTCAAACCAAGCGCTGTATCCGAGTACATCGAGACCGGGGATCTCCGATGGGACAGCCCTCTTTTTCGTCCATTTCTGGATACCGGACGTCAGCTCTACATTGTCACGGAAGTGGCTGTGGCCAAGGAACTGATGGTCCGTTACGAGCGAGGCAGTGGGACTGCCGCAAGAGTCGAATTTCCCACTCTTGAGGGTTTGGTGAACGGAGCTGTAAGCGTATCTGTGGATTCAGCCCGCAGCCATGAGGTCACGTATACGGGACAGACCCCTGTGACATTCGCCTTCAAATGCTTCGAGTTGGGCATCGATGACGGTGGTCCAACCATGCTGCATGCCAAGGCAGGAGGAGTATCCCTCAGCTTGATGCTGACTATGGAAGGGGACGCACCCCTGGGTGCCGCGGCGAGACTCGCCCCGAACGGCGCTCCCTTGATGGAGCTCAAGAAGATCAGGGGAAAAGACAGTGAATAATGAACACCCGGAGCTGGAGAGTGACAACGTCGAGGAGCTCATCCTCCTACCGGGTGAAGGCTTGGAGTCCCACTATGGGGAGGATTACTATTTCCTCAACCAGCTCCATGAGATGCTGGAAAAGGATGGAATCCGTCGTTTCCAAATGGACAGCGACTTTAAAATAGGAACCGAGGGCTGGCTCCAGCCTGCCGACAGCCCAGATGACGGGCAGGTCCAACTGCTGGGCTCAGCCTTCGCCAGCGGCCCCAAACTTGTGCGTGTCACGGCGGAAATTCGTCGGAGTATCCGAGCTTCGGGCGTGGTGCGGCTTGTGCCCAACTGCAAGTACCGAACAGTGTCAACCCATCCCGGTCCAACCCCTATACCTCTTTCGGGTAGCAGAACCACTTTGGAAATGAAGGTACTTGACGTTGCCACCGGGAGGCCAGTGCCCGGGGCCAGGGTCACACTGTTTGAAGAGGTCCTTCACGCAATCGGCGACACGGGGGTCAGTGACAATTCTGGACAGCTTTCGCTACGGGTATCAAAGGTGCCTCTGAAGGTTGAACGTCTCTTTGTAGAACCACCGCGCACCGGGTACTGGGGGAGGTATCTAGAGAATTTCGTGATCAACTCCCCGGCCTACCAGATCCAGCTGGATCCGGTAGCCACCACACATGTCGACGCCGCCCGCCGCGCCTATCAGCCAGCGCTCACCAGTGGGGCCGGCGTACGGGTCGCAGTTGTGGATCACGGCATCGACGCTGAAGCCGTGCCTGTCGTCGCCGGCAAGAACCTGGTCAGGGGCGAGCCCGAGGAAGAATACGGTGACGACGGGACCGGTCATGGCACACACGTGGCCGGAGTCATCGCGAACTCCCAAAGCGGGGCACTGGCTGGCATCGCTCCCGCTGCAGAGATCTTTAGCTACAGGGTATTTGGCGCTCAATCAGAGGAGGCCACGTCATTCGAAGTACTCATGGCAGTGGTCGCAGCGGTACAAAACGGTTGCCACTTGGTCAATCTGAGCCTCGGTGGCCTCGCATACGACACCAACCTCCGAGACCTAGATGTTTGGGCTGCCGATCGCGGCGCAATCCTGATAGCAGCCGCTGGCAACGACTGGGGGGGCAACGTCACCCTGCCCGCCGCCCTTCCCAACACCTTGGCGGTGGCCGCCGTAGGAAGGATCGGCACGTTCCCAGCCGACTCCTTGGAAAGGAGCCTGGTCGGGCTCAGGTCAAAGCGAGACCCAGACGACTTCTTTGCAGCCTTTTCGAACTACCAGCCCGAAGGCGCCGTAGACCTCGTTGCCCCAGGAGTCGGAATCTTGTCTGTCCAGCCAGGCGGAGGATACGGGCCGCTCAGCGGCACGTCACAAGCCTGCGCTGTCGCCACTGCGGCTGCGGCACGAGCTCTCACCGGAACACAGTGGCTCACCGACCCTGCAGACCGACAACGCACCACCAACATGAAGAACTACCTGCTCAGCCGCGCCGTTCCCATCGGGCTTTCACTAGCCCATGAAGGAGCAGGGCGAATGCCGTAGGGTGGTCTCGTGCGACTGGTGATCTGGTACCGCGGCCCTCAGACGGTGAGCGCCGATGAGCTCCTTGCGAAGCTTCCTGCCGGGTCCCGCCTGGTCGACCAGCAGATGCCGAATATCTTCCTGGTCGAATCGGACGAGGATGCAGCCAAGCGCGCCCTGGCGTCATCGGACGAGTGGTCTGTCGCGCCCGAACAGCCTGCGCGGTCACTGACCCGCTAACTGTCTGTTCCTCGCCTCTCTCGCTTCGGTACTCCGCCCTGCCTTGAGAGCCTCCTTGCTGTGCATCTCAGCGGCAGCCGTCTCGCTGCCCTCCCCGAGCACGCCTTCTTCCGTTTGCCCTCGCGGCACCAGCTGGCGTGCACGCTCACCGGGGGACGCCCATCGCCGATGCCCAGCTCGATGAGCCGATCCGGGGTGGGTGGCCGCCGCTGCTCGCCGCGGCGCCGCTCAGCTTCGCGGTGCGGCGAGGTCGCGCTCCTGCTGCGCTCCGGGAAGCGCAGCAGGTCGAGACGGTAAGCGGAAGTGGATCGTTCACATGTTCGCTTCTAGGCGGAATCGGACCCTTGGCGCCCATCGCTAGCCCAGGGCGATGCCCCGCCCCCACCCGCGCCTTTCGGTGCGCCGGATGACCCCAAGCTGTTCCATCTGCTCAAGGTGGTACGCCACGGAGGACGGGCTCGACAGGCCGACGCTCCGGCCAATCTCCCGGATCGTGGGAGCCTCCCCGCGCTCGGCGATCCGTTCCCGGATGCACTTCAGGATGCGTTCTTCTCGCTCCGTAAGGTGATCTCCCCTGATGTTCACGCCCCCTCCTCCGCTCTGGCCTGTCGCCGCAGCTCCACTCTGGCTGCAGGCGAGCGGCCGACCCCCGTGTCCCAGAACGGGTGCGACGCAAGCCGGGAAGACAGTTCCTGCAGGCGGCGGCGCAGCGCTGCGGTGTGGAGCGGCCGTCTGGCCAACGCTTCGTAGGTGCGGATCCAGTCGCGCTGAGTCTCGATCAGGTCGGGCGGGAACGTCGTGTGCGCCATAGCTCAAATTCAAGCATGTGTTCGATTTCCGACGCACGTCGAAGCGGCTTGGACCACCAACATTTGGCAGAGTCGAGCGTGGGAAGCTTGAGCCGGACGACAAGTAGACGGGGAGGGAGAGCGCGTGTCGCAGCAGGCCAGCCCTCGGGGAACCTTCTTGCAGGTCGCGGAGGTGGTGAAGGCCCAGATCAAGGCGAACCCAGAGATGACGGAGCTGCCATCTGCCTCCGACCTCGTGCGCGATCACAAGATCTCGCGCGGCGTCGCGCTTCGCGCCTTCAAGGTTCTCCAGGAGGATGGCGTAGCCGAACCGGTGGCCGGCGGCCGGTGGCGAGTCGTACGGGCCGGCGAGGCAGTCGACCGGCGACCGCTGGACGAGCGCATCGCGGACGTCATCACGGCCGAGGGACTTGCCGCCGGAGCAGATTTCCCGAGCGCATCGGACTTGGCGGAAAGGTTCGGGGTCTCCCGCCCCACAGTGACCAAGGCTCTCGACAAGCTAGAGGCCGCCGGGGTGCTGGCGAGTGGAGGGCAGGGCAAGGTGCGGACAGTACGCGCCGTGCCGATTCGAGAGGAGCGTTCGTAGCTTGTCGGAGCTGACGGAGTGGGCCTATCCCCTGGCGGAGTCCCTACTCGCTGAGCCTCTGCCACGACGGTGGCAGCACTCGTTGGGAGTCGCCGCGCGAGCCCGGACTATCGCGCTTGTCCTCGGCGAGGACGCCGAGTTGCTGGAAGCCGCGGCTGTCCTGCATGACATCGGCTATTCGCCAGACCTTGCTAAGACGGGCTTCCACCCGCTCGACGGCGCCCGCCACCTCCGAGACGTGGCAAGCGCGGACGAACGGGTCGTGAACCTGGTTGCCCACCACTCCTGTGCGTGGATGGAGGCGGAGGCTCGTGGCTTGCGTGTTGAGCTAGACGGCGAGTTCCCCCGCGAGAGCGCGCACCTGAACGACGCCCTCTGCTACTGCGACATGAACACCACACCGGACGGTACGCCTACGAACCCCGTCGACCGCGTCAACGAGATTGCTGGTCGCTACGGGCCAGACAGCCTGATCGGGAAATTTATCCGTCGCGCCGAACCGGAGATCCTCGCGTGCACGTCGCGCGTCCTCGAACGGGTCGCCGCCGCCAAGCGTCAGCCGATATAGGGAGTTGGCCGCGTCCGGTCCATCGCATGCTCGATTCGGAGCTGCATGGTGGGATGGACGTCTAGCTTCGCCAGGTCCGCTGGGTCAACCCAGCGGACCTGTGTCGTCTCGTTGCTCGTACGCAGTTCACCGCCGATCGGCCGCGCGCGGAAGCAGATGCTGAACTGCTGGCGCACCTCTCCGTCGTCGTACTGCATGACGTGACCGGGGTCCGTGTAGATGCCGGACAGGTCGACGACTTCGGCCTTGATGCCGGTCTCTTCCCAGACCTCCCGAACCACGGTGTCACTGATGGACTCGCCCACGTCGTGGCCGCCGCCGGGTAGCGCCCAACGCCCGTTGTCGGACCGCTGAATCATGAGCACCTGGCCCGCGTCGTTCCGGACGAACGCCACGACCGAGGGCACGACCGAGTTGGCCGACGGGGCGTCCGGGTCGTGCAAGTAGTCGATGCGTCCCATGTTCAAGCTCCCGTGATGTCGTGTTCGGTTACTGGCCTGGCGCCTTCCCAGGTCTGCTGAACGCTATTGGCGAAGGTGTCGAACAGACCGCCTCCGGGAAGCCGCCGCAGGTGGAACGCGGGCGCCATGTACGCGCCGATGCCGTACACGTGCGTGTTGGCCAACATCTCGTCATCAGCGCGGTAGATCGAGTTGTAGAGCACCGTGTCGTGCAGGCGGAAGGAAATCTCGGGGTTACTGGTGAACAGCGGGCGGTAGTTGACCAGCGCATTGCGGATCTTGCCATCCATGATGCGATGCCCTTCGTCGATGCCGCGTCGTATGACGGCTTCGCACTCTGGGTCGCCCATGAGCACTCGGATACGGACGCCGCTCTCGGCCTTTTCCTTCAGCGTCGAGAAGAAGAGAGGGTCCTCTGCCAGGTAGATGCCGGCATACACGAGGATGTCGATGCGTTCCGTGGCGCGCTCGCACATCTCGCGCCAGAGGCCTGACGGCACCGTGTGGCGATGCGGGTAGACGGTGACGATCTCGGCCTTCGACAGGTCCGTTGCGCTCTCGGCATTGCGGTCGTCGTCCCACAGCGTCGTCACGTCGACCTTGAGCGCTGCCGCCGTTGCGTACTGATGCCGCCGGTACGGCGCCTTGCCTTGCGTGATCCAGCGCTCAACGGTCTTCGGGTTGACCTTGATCTCCTCAGCGAGGCTCTGAATGGTCATGCCTCGCGCCAACAGGGCCGATCGCAAACGCTCGTTGGACATCTGCCCCCTCCGTTGGACATCTAGGGAGTTCTTGACGGTAGCGAGATCAACCAAAGCTGTCCACGGGTGGGGTGACCAACTCCCCTGACCTGGGGCGATTCTGATTGTGCGCCAAGAAGTCCCGGCGCAAACACCAATGGGTTCCGTGCCAGTACTTGACGGAGCACTATGCAGTACCTGTAAAACAGGTACTGCATCACAGCAGGACCCCGCCGGACCCGCTTACACGCGGTTCGAGCGGCAGGGGAGACGTAAAAGCCCGTCGTCTTCACGGATCGATCGGTGTCATCGGCTAAGCCGTTCGTCTGACCCTCGGGCGTAGACCCAGGGAACGGATCACGGGGACCCCGGTGATTGGGCCGCACCCAGCCCATGGCACCCAGGGAGCAACCACTCAGCGAGTGACGACTGAGTGGCGCGGTAACCGCGCGCCGTCCAAGGGAGGCGGAGCAAGGCGCGTACGGAGCCGCGAGACGACAGTGACGGGCTTCCCGTCACTCGTCATGCGGGCAGGGTGTCGGCGTCACGTCGGTGGCCTGCCCGTTTGATGAGGACTTTCGAAGGTCCGCCCGCACCGCACCCGGTGCGGTTCCTTTCCACGGCGCGCCCCCGTCGAGGCAACTCCGGGGTGATGACGGGCCGTTCACTGTGAGGAGAGATCTCCATGAAGTGCATCGTTGCCGGTCATGAGGACGCCACCGAGACGGAGTTCGCGGAACTGGCGCTGGGTACCCCGGTTGAGCTGTGGCTCGGGGTGGAGGGCGAGAGCGACGAGGAGCGCGCGGCGCGGCTGGACGCGGCGCGTGACATCCTCGCCGACCCCGAGTACGGCAACCTGCCTGACGACCTGATCCGCCTGGCCGCGCGGGTAGTCGACGACCACCCGGACCTGTTCAACGTGGTCCCGCTGGACCGCCCCGCCCGCCGTCGTCCGGCACGTCGGGGGGTTGCGGCATGAGCGAGGGACTGGCGCTGGACGACCTGGCCGTGCCGCTGCGGGCGCTGCGGCTACTGGTTGCGGACTTCGGGCACCTGCCGGCGCCATCCGTGGAGGTGTCCACCATCTACCCGGACCGGCTGAAGCTGACGTTCTTCGACAACCTGTCCGGCTTCGAGGCATGGCGCGACGCCCTGGGCATCGCCCCGGACGCCGTGGACTACCGCGAGCAGAGTGATGGCCGTACGCGCGTCCTGAAGGCGACCGCAGACCATGCGGGCTCGGGTCTGGACTTGGTCGGCTACGGCGACATCACCGCCCCGCAACTGGTCGGGACGACGATCTGATGCCGCCGGCGTTCGGCAAGTGCTACGACCCTTCCGGCGCCCGGCACGGCATCCCCACCTACCCGTGGCGCTACGCGCCCGACGGCCTGGCCACCAGGCGGCAGTTACGAGCCCGCGGCCTGCGCCCCGGCGGTCAGCCGATCGCGGCGCAGACGCTGCTCCCGCGCTACCGGCGCCCACCGCAGGTCGCCTACCTCTACCGGATCGATCTGGCGAAGCCGGTACGGCCGATGACGTCGCGCAAGTGGGGCGCGCTCGCGTTGGCGATGCTCGCCCGCCGCACCTGCCCGAAGTGCCTGCTCGATGTCGGCTACTGCATCCCGCCCTCGCTCGGCATGTGCGTGCTGTGCGCACACGAGGAACAGCACGCCGCCTGACTCTTCCCGCACCTTCGACAGCAAGGAGACGACTCGATGAAGGAGACGCCCGACAAGGCCCTGAGCAGGGGCCAAGCACTCATCTTGGGTTCCGCCACGGTGCCCATGGTCGCGTTCGGCGCGCTGGGCGCGTGGGGCACCTACAGCAACATCACGAGCGTGTTCCACCGGTCGGCCACGGCGCTTGGCGTGGTGGCCGCCGGGGAGGGCGCAACGTTGGTCCTGGCCCTGGTTCTGGTGGGCCTGACCATGCTGGGGCAGTCTTCGCCGGCGGCCGTGCGGATCGGTCTGTGGACGCTGCCCGCGGTGGCCTCTTTGACCGGCGCGGCCGTCGCGAAGACCACCACGGAGGCCGTGGTGTTCGCCATCACCCCCATGGCCATGTGCGTGTCTGCGGAGGGTATGGGCCTGCTGGCCCGCCGGATCGTGGTCTACCGGACCGGCATGGACGCGGAGGCGCAGCGCCGCAACGCGGAGGTCATGCAGCGGCTCGCCTACCATCGGGCCCGCGCGGCGAACCACCCCGACGAGAAGGCCCGGAAGGCTTCAGAGCTGGAGTCGTGGAAGCTCGCGAAGCGGGTCGGCACGGGGGATGCCGAACTCGGCTCGCACTTGGTCGAGGTGCAGCGTGAGCGGATGACGGCCGGCGCGGACGCCGCGTTGGCGGGCATGTTCGCACTGCCCGTGACGCCCCCCGCCGTCGAGGCCACGGCCACCCGGGAACTACCCGCCGCCACGGCCCCGGTGGACGGGTGCGTCGCACCCCCCGTGACGCCGGAAGACACGCAGGTCACGCCCGATGCCGAGACGATCGTTCCGGAGCGCGTCACACCCGTGACGCAGGGCCCCGTGACGCCCGTGACGCCGGACGGCGAACCGGTCGCGGAAGAGCCCGATGAAGTGCGGCTGCCCGCAGCGGGGGCCGTGACGCTCGATGAGGTGGCCGCCGTCGCCGGCGTAACGACGCCGGAGCCCGCCACGCCCCTGACGGACACACAGCTCATCGTCGTACTCCGGCACCTGCGCTACTCGGTCGACCCCCCGATGTCCTACCGCCAGGCCGCCGCCGCGTTCCGCGAGGGCGGATATGTCGGTGGGGAGAAGCGCGTACGGGCAGCGTGGGGCGCCCTGCTGTCCCACGAAGAAAACGAGGTCTGAGCGTCCTTCAGGGCACCACCAGCCCGCGCGAATCGGGCTGATGACGGCCGCAGAGCGCCGCAAGGCATCCGACGAAGACGGACCAGGGCACGCGAATTGCCCTGGTCCGCTCTGCCCACGATCGCACAGACAGGAGATCCACTGTGTCCAGCCGTACCCGAGCCCGTGCCCGCGCCTTAAAGGTGCCCGCCGGGGCCACCACCGTGCGTATCCCGCGCCAGCGCGGACGCCGCTCGGCCCAGCCGTTCGTGGTCGTCGTACCCGAACGTCCCTCCCTGACCCGCGAAGCGCTCGGCTTCCTGGGACGCGCGCTCTGTCGCTTCCGCCGCCCGCTCGCGCCGACCGGCTTCGCCTTACTGGCCCTGCTCGGCACGGCCGTGCTGCACACGCTGGCGTGGTGGTCCGGCCTGGTGCTCGCCCCCACGGCGGCGGGCCCGCTGCTGTGGCTCACGTTCGTGCAGCGCCGCCGCCCAGCAGCCGACCGCGCGGTGTGGGGCTGGCGCATCGCGGTGGCCCTGCTCGGCACCACCGCGCTGGCGTGGGTGGTCCTGGCCGCGGCGTTCGGGCCGCTGGCCGGGCCGCTGGAGTTGGTCTGGCTGCTCACCCTGATCGCCGCACAGACCGCCTGGCTCACCGTCCGTCGTACGCACTGACTGAGGGGAATACCTGATGGCTCAGAACAACAACACGTGGACGCCGGACGCGCTCCGCAGCCCCGCGGGGCGCCGGATCCACCTCCAGCAGCGGCGGGAGCAGTTGCAGCCGGTCATCGACGACCTGCGCCGCCTGGCCCGTGAGCTTCAGGCGGACCTGGCCGAGGACGGCCGCCTGTACGGCGACTTGCCGTATCAGGACCGGATTCGGGCGTGGTCGACGGTCCGGCCGTTCTTCCAGGCGGTTGACGACCTGGAAAGCGCGCTGACGTCCCTGGTAGCCGTGAACAAGCGCTACGAGAAGAATTACGAGGCTCTGCCCGCGAAGCGGGAGGAAAAGGCCCTAGAGAAGAAGCGGGCCAAGGAGCTGAAGGCACAGGGCAAGGGACCGGCGGCGGCCGTGAATTCCGCTCAGAACGTCCGCCCCCTGGGGCCGGGAATGGCACCGAATTCCGCTCCGGCAGTCCAGCACGACGGCGACGGACCGTCCTTCATGGACTATTTGTCGAGGGGAGCCTGAGCAATGGCGGAAGGGTCCCTGCGCAGTCGCCAACTCAAAGCGCAGCGCTGGAAGCAGCGCCAGGAAGCGGCGACGACGAACCGTCAGCGGGCCATCGTCCTGGTCGATATGGCCCGCGCCTACGCCTCCGACGATGACCCGCTGTGGGTCGACCTGGTCCGCCTGCTCCACGGCCGGCTGTCGTCGGTCGTGGGGTAACGCTCCGCGCTCATCATCATCACCGTCCCCTGAGCGACCCCGGGGGCCCACATGCGCGCGTCACGCGCGCGTAAGGCACCGATCCCCGTCACGTCAAGTAGTCATAGAGAGGAGGGGACATGGCCGACGATGACGGCCAGGGGAACGTCATTGACCTGCCCCTGGTGCGCCTGGCCGACCCCCCGCCGGCAACCCCGCCGGACCCCGGTGACGACACCCCGGAGGACACGGGGTCCTTCCCGGTCCTCCCGCCTGCTCCAGGCGCCGCGCCCCCGTCGCATCTGTTCTTGCCCGATCCGGTAATTCCGGGCGAAGACGAAGACGCGGATGATTCGGAGGCGGATCCCGCACCGATGGTGAATTCCGTCGTGGACCCGTCAGCCGGTCCGATGCGGAACGTGGCCGCCATGACGATGGTGATGGCGGCCGGCATTGCCGTGGCCGCCCTGCGGGGTGCATTCCACGTCGCCGAATACCTCAAAGCGCGCGCGGAACACCACAAGGCCGTCGCCGCACAGTCCCGTACAGCTGCCGGACGGGAAAGGGGACGGTCCCACATTCCGTCCGGTCCCGATTTCGGCCGGTCGGCACGGGGGAGCAGCGGACGGCACGCGTTACCGCGGTCCGCGGGTTCCCCGAGGGGCACGGCCGCCGCCTCCCGGGGTGTTCCCGCGGCCCTGCGGCCATCCAGCGGCCCGGACCGGAAGTCATCCCGGCGCGGCTCCGGCGCTCTCTTTGGCAGCCGTAGGGGGCCTGCTGGCACTCCGGAGCACCGAGGAGCGAGAGAAGCACGCAGGAACGCGCTCAGGAGCTCCGGTCGCCCTGCGGACGGAAGGACCCCGGCGCACCGTCAGGGGCCCGGCATCCGCGCGGCGGCCCGTGACCGTGCGGCCGACCGGATCCGCAACGGTCCGGCGCGCAAGCACGAGCAAGCGGGAAAGGCCCCGACGGGCTCCGGTGGCTCCCGACCCGGCAAGGACCGTCGGACGCTGCCAGAGGCCGTGGCAAAGGAAGCGCGCCGACGACTCAAGAAGCGGCGCAGGAACCTGGATCCGCCCGTCCTCAGCACCGTCACGAAGCCCAAGGGGACGGCCGGCAAGGTCAAGCCGGAACTGAAGAAGCCGGACGCCGCAAAGGTCGACCTGACCAAGAAGGCCCCCACAAAGAGGTCGGGCGGCGCGTCGTCCGTCCACGCACCCGGGGGAAAGCCGGGGGATCGCCCCTGGCACGGACGTACGGCGCCCACGACCGGCCCGAAGAGTGGCGGCCGACGGGGGCGCACGAAGGGCACGACGAGCCGCAGGCGGCCCGGCACCAGGACCCGGACACGACACACCAGGACGCGGCGGCCCCGGCAGGAGCCGACGACCGCGGGCCCCTTCGACACGCCCCGCAGCGACGGCGAGTGGCTGAAGCCGCCGCCGGGTTGGGTCGTGGACTACACGGTCACCGCGGAGCGGACCGACCGGCCCACACCCGCCCCGGTGACGACCGGACAGCGGGGCCTGCCCGCCGCGCCCGAACCGCACACGCAGCGGCCCGGCACCACAGCCCCGCCGGCACCGCCCCGAGCCCCGGCAGGAGGACCCGTGACCGCACCGGTCAAGAGCACGCAGTACACCGACAGCGACCTAACGGTCTATGACGTCATCGAGGCGGACGCCGACATGGCAGAGGAGATCCTCGCCGGAGCCGACCACGCGCGGACCGTCGCCGAGAAGTGCGAAGACATGGCGGACCGCCTGGAAGTCCTCTACGCCAAGATCCTGGACCTGAAGGTCCCCGGCCTCTTGGCGGGCATGGTCGTCCGACTCATGGAGAAGGCCGAGACGGTCAAGAACCGCGCTGAGGCCGTCGCCGAGACCCTTCCGCGAGCCTCCGAGGCCATCGCCGCCGCAGGGAACAAGGCCGCGGCGGAGGACAAGCACGTGGCCGACGCTGTCCGCGACGCTGGACACGTCGCCCCCGCCGAGCGCGAATACCACGAGGAGTAGGGCCTATGTCTGATCTCGTCCCCCGTACGAAGGGGGTCCTGGCCACCACGGCGGAGGTCATCGGCGAGGGGGTGCGGTACGGCATCCTGCTCGTCCAACTGACCGCCGCGGGCGTGGCCCTGGGCTACCTGTCCGAGGCGGTTCGGTCGGCGTACCGGTACGTGGAGGGGTGCGCCGCCTCGGTCGACCGGCTCGCCGACAAGGCCGCCTCGCTGCACGTGGACGCCGACGTGGTGGCCGCGCATCACGATGCCGCCGCCGTCATGCGCTCGGTCCTGGCAGAGGCCGACGCGATGGCGGAGGCCGCATCCGACCTGTCGGTGATGTTCCAGCAGACGGCCGATGCGCACCGCGCCGACTACGGCCCGGTCGCCGACGCCATGGCCTCCAAGAACGGCTCCGTGGCCGACCGCGAGTACTACAGCAACCGTTAGACCAGCCAGCACACACGAGGGCGGCCCGCACCGATCGGGCCGCCCTCCGCTTGTCCCCATGCCACGGAAGGACCCGCCCATGCTGCCCCTGCGTACGTACACCGCCATCGTCCGCGACCGCGCGGGCCGCGCCGCCACCCTGGCCGGATCGGCGGCTCTGACCTGCGGCCTGTTCACCGGGGAGTTCGCCGGTCCGACCGCACTCGCCACGGTCACCGCGACCGCTACCGGTCTCGTGTTCGCCACCGCGTTCAGTCTGGCCGACTGGTTCGTGAAGGCCGCTTCGAGGGTCCTGTACGTGGCCCCCGGTGCCGGTCTGCTGGTCACCCTCGCGGCGGAACGGATCGTCTCCGGCACCCACTGGGGCGAAGCCGTGGCGGTGGCCGCATGGACGGCCAGCGTGTGGTTCTTCCGGCCCGCGCGCCTGGCGCGGACCCTGCTCGGCAGGGAACCGACGCCCGTAGAGACGCTGGCTGTCGTTGAGGCCGTCGAGGCGCACCCGCTGTCGCAGTGGTGGGCGGAGCGCGTGGCCGTTGAGGACGGTATCGCCCCCGGCACGCGCCTAACGGAGCCGGAGCAGACCGGCCCGGCTTCCCTGCGGGCCGTCGTCGTGGCCGCTCCCGGTCAGCCGGTACCGCTGATCTCGCTCGCGCACCTGTCCGCCCTCATGGACGTGCCCGAAGACCTGATCAGCATCACGGCCGTGCCGGGCCGCGGGGCGGGGGTCAAGCGGCTGACGGTCGGCCAGGCGCCGACGGCCACCGACCCCGAGTCGGCGTGGGCTGAGCACATCGCCGCGCAGGTGCTTCCCGGCACTCAGTTGCTGAAGGTCAACACCTTCGACCTAGACAAGGAACTCTCCTGATGGGTCAGATCGTTGAACTAGAAGTCGCCACGCCCTACGGGGGGTTGGGGCGCTACGACCACTTGGCCCTGTGCGCGGCCCTACGTGTGGACGACCCCTCGCGCGTCGTCGTCGAACAGGACGGCATGAGCCGCGCCATGGTCACCGTCTACCCCTCCAACCCGCTCGCCTCCACGCCTGTGCCGACCGACCGCGACCTGATGATGGACCGCAAGGGCCGGATCATCATCGGCCGGTACCACAACGGCCGCCCGGTCTACCTGCGGCTGTACGACATGCTCACGGGCAGCGCGCAGCGCATCGCCCTGTTCGGCACGACCGGCGCCGGCAAGAGCCGCAGCCTTCAGCTCATCCTCGCGGCCCTGAAGCGCAACGGCGCCGTCACGTGGCTGGCCGACCTGAAGTCCGGCCAGTCCGTGCCGGAGGCCAAGGGCCAGGTGGACTGGCACGCCACCACGCAGGAAGAGGCCATCCACATGCTCCGGGCGGCCGTCGCTGTCGCCGAGGAGCGCATGCGCCGGTACGCGGCCATGGGCCGCACCGCGTTCCTGAAGGACGATCCCGACCCGCTGCTGTTCGTCTGGATCGATGAGGCGAACCGCCTGCTGGAGAAGGGCGCCCCGTACCGCGAAGAGGCCACCGCCCTGGTCAAGGAACTGGGGCGTACGGGCCGCTCGGTCGGCGTCGGCGTCGGCCTGGCTGCGCAGGCGTCCCACCTGGAAGAGATGGGCGGCAGCGACACCCTGCGCGGCATGCTCAAGGAAGGCGAAGTGATCCTGCTGCGCTGGTCCTCCGGCATGATGCGGCAACTCGTCTCCGACGGCCTGCTGCCCACCGGGGAGACCCTTCAGCCGATCCCGAAGTACCTCGGGGTCCGTACCCTGCGCTCCCGCCTGGACCTGGGCGACGACGATGACGACCGCCCCGGCACACAGGGCATGGCCTACCACCTGACGGGCGAACACCCCACGGCCATGCTGCGGTTCTCCCGCGTCGGCTCCATCGCCCCCGCCCCGGGCCTGGACCCGGAGATCGTTGAGCTGTACGGCAACGGCTCTGTGCCGGGCGTGGAAGCCGCCTCCGTGGACATGGCGGGTGAGCAGTACGCCGTGCGCGGCACGGGCGTCATCCTGCCGCTCTTCGACGAAGAGGACGGCGACGGGACGTCGACGCGGGCGCCCTCCGGGGCCGTCTCGCCCGGTCGCTCGCTGCGGCTGCCCGACCGGATCCTCCGCGCGCTGCAGGACGGCCCGCTGGATACCTACGGCGTCTTGGAAGCCCTCAAGGCTGACGGCGGCAAGGCCGTCAAGCCCGGATCCGTTCGAAACGCGCTCGGGGACCTGAAGGCCGACGGTCTGATCACCTCCGACGGCGGCACCCACACGCTCACGGAATAGGGCCAGGCACGCCCTGGCCTGCTAGTCGGGGGTGGCGTTCACCGCACCGCAGTTCCAGCAGTCCCACTCGTCTGGGACTTCGACGAGGTCGCAGCAGTCGCAGCCTTCGCCGTGGACGACGTTCTCTTCGTCGCAGCGCCAGCAGTCGAAGTGCAGGTGCGGCATCAGATCCCCTCTTCGCTCGCACGACCCTCCATCTCAGCATGCCGAAGGGAGCACGTCATGCACCAGACAGACCCGCCCGGGATCCTCGCCCCGCACATACCCGCTGACGCCTACCGACGCGCCGAAGCCACCGGAGCACCGGTCGTCATCGTCGTCAACGGCACCACCCCGACCGGCATCCCCTGGCGGCGGGTTCTGGTCCCGTTCGCCATCGCCGGTGCCGCCGCCCTGGGCGGCTGGGGACTGGTCGCCGCCCTGTGCGCCCTGCTCGATGCCGCCGCCCACACCGCGACGGTCATCGCCGGAGCTGCCGGACCCGTCGGGGTCGGCGGCATCACCCTCAAAGTCGCCCGCGCCAAGAAGTGATCCACGAAGGAGACCTGTGATCCGACTGCGTATCCGCATCACCGACTGGCCCCGCCGGGCGCTGGTCCTGACCGACACCCCCGCCCCCGACTGCCCGGAGTGCGACGGCGAGGGCGCCATCGAGTTCGACTACGGAGACCCCGAGACCGGCGAGTACGACGGTACCGACTGGGAGCCCTGCCCCTGTTGGAACGACAGCCGCCGCCTGGTCCTGCTGCCCCTGCCGCGCCACCCCCTCGGACTGCGCCGGCGCGACGACGGCCGGGACCCGTGGGGCCCCGACGGCTACAGCAACGAACCGCCCTTCTAACCCTGCGAGATCAGGAGACAGCATGTCGTTCGGAGAGACCCCGATCACGGTTATCGGCAACCTGACCGCCGACCCGGAGCTGAAGTTCACCGACTCCGGCCAGGCCTTGGCAAAGTTCACGGTGGCGTCCACGCCGCGCACCTTCGACAAGGACTCCGGCCAGTGGCGCGACGGGACGTCCACGTTCTTCCGCTGCGCCGCCTGGCGCTCCCTCGCCGAGCACGTCGCCGAGTCCCTGACGAAGGGCTCGCGCGTGGTGCTGTCCGGCCGGATCCGTCAGCACGACTGGAAGACGCCGGAGGGCGAGAACCGCTCGATGCTCGCCGTAGAGGTCGACGACATCGGCGCCTCGCTCCGCTTCACCACCGTCGCCATCAACGGCAAGGCCGCAGGCAAGCCTGACGCGTCCGGCGACCCGTGGAACACCGCAGGTGGCGGGGAGAAGCCGCCGTTCTAGATGCGCCCGGGGCGACCGCCCCATCTCGCCAAAGACACGCGGTCGCCCCGGTTTCCAGCACCACTTCAGAGAACTGGAGAACTCCAGCATGGCCCATCCCGTCGTGCCGCCGGAGAGCGGCAACATCAGCCTGTGCACCGGGTCCGGTGCGCTGGACCTGGCCGTGGAAGCCGTCACGGGCCTGCCCACTGTCATGGTCGGTGAGAAGGATCCAGCCGCATCCCGGCTGCTGGCCGCCCGTCTGCCCGGTGCCCGCAACCTGGGCGACATCACGGCCGTCGACTGGCTGGCGCTGGCCGCCACGCTGCCGCGCCCGGCGGCGCTGACCGCTGGGTTTCCCTGCCAGGACATCTCCAACGCCGGACCTCGGGGAGGGATCGCCGGTGACCGATCGGGACTGTGGAAAACCATCGCCCACGCCATTCGCCATCTTCGACCCCGCCTCGTCTTCCTGGAAAACGTGGCCGCCCTCCGCAGCCGGGGACTCGACGTCGTCGCCGCTGACCTGGCCGCGTGCGGGTACGACGCACGGTGGATGTGCCTACGCGCTGGAGATCCCGAAGTCGGAGCCTGCCACCGACGCGACCGCTGGTTCGCCGTCGCGTATCCCGCTGCTGAAGACCCCCACGTCCCAACTGGGACGCAACGGGGGACCCCAGCACCCGGACAAGCGCAAGGCGGGCGGGCACGGGCCCACGCTGGAGGAC
Source organism: Streptomyces sp. NPDC001530 (assembly GCF_042894545.1). NCBI lineage: Bacteria > Bacillati > Actinomycetota > Actinomycetes > Kitasatosporales > Streptomycetaceae > Streptomyces > Streptomyces sp. NPDC001530. The sequence goes on along the minus strand of NZ_JBIAVS010000005.1, from coordinate 156,337 downwards.
GAAGTGGTCTTCTTGCTACCCCCAACGGACGCCTGAGGCTGCTGCCCACCCCCGCCGCCGCCGACGGAACCGGCGGCCCCGGCACCTCCCCCAAGCGCCAGGGCGGCATGAACCTGCGCACCGCCGTCACCCTGCTGCCCACCCCCGCCGCCCGCGACTGGAAGTCCGGCGCCTCCAACCTGCTCGGGACCAACTCCCGCCCGCTGAACGAGGTGGTCGTCAACCTGCTGCCCACCCCGACCGCCTCCCGCTACGGCCGCAACCGGTCCGCCTCACAGGGTGCGAGTTCGCGCCCCTCCATCGAGTACCTGGCCCGCGACCTGGCCGACGGCCGCCAGTGGATGGCCACCAACGGCACCGACTACGGACCCGCCATCCACCGGTGGGAGGCCGTCCTGGGGCGCCCGGCGCCGGAGCCGACCGAGGCGGGTACCAAGGGCAACCGCCGCCTGTCCCCCGCCTTCGTGGAATGGATGATGGGCGCCGATCCCGGCTGGGTGACCAGCCCGGACCTGGGCCTGTCCCGCCCCGACCAGCTCAAGATCCTCGGCAACGGCGTGGTCATCCACCAGGCCGCACTCGCCTACCGCACCCTGCTCACCGCCGACGCCGCACCCGCCGCCGCCCGCCAGGCCCCGTCCCAGCTCGCCCTGGACATCGCCTGAAGACGCCCGGGGCGACCGCCCCATCTCGCCAAAGACACGCGGTCGCCCCGGTTTCCAGCACCACTTCAGAGAACTGGAGAACTCCAGCATGACGCATGACGCACGTTCCGCGCTGCTGTCCGCAGCGCTGCAAGCCGCCGCCCGCGGCTGGCACGTCCACCCACTGCGGCCCGGCGGCAAGGGTTCCGCCCTGCACGGCGAGCGCGCCTGCCGCCTCGCCGACGAATGCGCCGACGGACACGTGAAGTGGGAGCAGCGCGCCACCACCGACCCTGACCGCATCCGCGCCGCCTGGACCGCGGGCGCGTTCAACGTCGGCATCGCCCCGGGCCCCTCCGGCCTGGTCGTCGTCGACCTGGACGTGCCCAAGGAACAGAGCGGGAAGGGCAGTTCGGACGCGCCTGACGGCGCGGCAAACTTCCTGGCGCTCTGCGAGCGCGCCGGAGTGCCCTGGCCCGCCACCTACACGGTGCGGACGCCCTCCGGCGGCATGCACCTGTACTTCACCGCCCCGCCCGGCCTCCGCCTGCACAACACCTCCCGCACCCTGGCCCCGTACGTCGACACCCGCGCCTGGGGTGGCAACGTCGTGGCCGTGGGCAGCACCACGCGACAGGGCGCCTACGAGGTGGCCGACGACCTGCCCGTGGCGGACCTGCCCGCCTGGCTCCTGGTCGCACTCCAGGCGCCTCCCACGCCCGCAGCGCCGCCCGCCCCGCTCCTCATCTGGGGGCAGGCCACCCCCCGCGCCACGGTAGCGCTGGAACGCGAGACGGCCGCCGTCCGCGGCACCTCGGAGGGCGGGCGGAACAACCGGCTGTTGGTGGGCGCCCGCGCCCTGGGACGGTTCGTGGCCTGGGGCGAGATCGCCCGAGACGTGGTGGAGGAGGCTTTTCAGGCGGCCGGCGAGGCGGCCGGACTGCCGGTGACCGAGTGCCGGACCACCATCCGCAGCGCCCTGGACTGGTCCATCCGCACCTGCCGCCCGCGGGAGGCCGCGTGAACACCCAACCCCGCCGCCCTGAAAAGCCTCATACGCCCACGCCAGGCCGAACCTGCCCGTCGTTTCCGGACCTGGACGGAGGCCGTGGCACGAAGGACGGCGGCCGTCAGGCCGTCCTTTCAGCCCTTCCCCCACGACCGCCCGTGATCACTGTGACCGGCACTCAGCCCGGCTTGCAGATCCGCATGACGGGCGTGCCCGTCGCGGACTGGCTGTGCGCCTGCGGCCACCACGAACGCGCCCGCAGGCGCCAGGCCGTCATCGAACTGACCACCCGCGTCCACGTCGGCACCTGCCCCCACCGCACCACCCCCGCACAGGAAGGGAGGAACACCGCATGACCAGCGCCAACACGTCCGAGCCGTCCATCGACGGCGCGGCCCTGCTCGATGAGGTCGAAGCGTTCCACCGTCGCTTCAACGTCTTCCCCACCGAAGCCGCCTACGTCGCGGTCGCCCTGTGGGACGCCCACGCCCACCTCATCGACGCGTTCGACGGCACCGCCCGCCTGGCGTTCCTCTCCCCGGAGCCGGGGTCGGGCAAGTCCCGCGCGCTGGAGATCGTGGAAACCCTCACCCCGCGCGCGGCCACCACCGTCAACGCCTCCGCCAACGCACTCTTCCGGCTCGTGGAAGCCGACGGAGGAACGCCGACGCTGCTCTTCGACGAGATCGACACGGTGTTCGGGCCCAAAGCCGGGGGCAACGAGGAAGTTCGCGGCTTCCTCAACTCCGGCTACCGGCGCGGCGCCAAGTCCCTGCGCTGCGTCGGTGACGGATCCAACCAGAACACGGAGTGGTTCTCCTCGTTCTGCGCGGTCGCCATGGCCGGACTCGGCTCGCTACCCGACACGATCCTGACCCGCTCGGTCATCATCCGCATGCGCAAGAAGGCCCCCAACGAGAAGGCCGAACCGTATCGCCGGCGTGTCCACGAGAAGCAGGGCCACGCTTTGCGCGACCGGCTCGCCGATTGGACCGCCACCATCCACGACCAGATCGCCGCAGCGTGGCCAGAGATGCCTGAGGGCGTCTCCGACCGGCCAGCCGACGTGTGGGAACCCCTTCTCGCGGTCGCAGACGCAGCCGGTGGCCACTGGCCCGAGCGGGCCCGCGCCGCCTGCATCACCCTCATCAAGTCCGCGCAGCAAGGCGACGAAGCCTCAGTTGGTGTCCGCCTCCTGACCGACCTTCGCGACCGCGTGTTCTGCGGCGCCGACCGCATGCCCACCGCTGCCATCCTCGAAGTCCTCCTGGGCCTCGATGACGCTCCGTGGGCCGACCTGGCCGACGACGGCAAGGCGCTGACGGCCCGGGGCCTGTCCAAGCTCCTGAGCCAGTACGTCCGCCCCGACAACAGCCCCATCCGGCCGCGCGGCATCCGTGTCGGCAGCGGCACCCCGAAGGGCTACTACTCGGAGGATCTGAGCGACGCGTGGGCCCGCTACTGCCCCCCTCCCCCCGAGAAGTCCGCAACATCCGCAACGTCCGCAACATCGCAGGTCGACGGGGGTGAATCTGTGGCGGAAGGCCCTTCCGAGAGCCGCCACGAGTTCACGGAAACCGACACACGCCAACTCCGCATTGCTGGCTGACCAGCCGCACTCGATAGGTGCCGCCGCCCAGTCGCGTGGCGGCACCTATCCGCAACACAACCGCCGTCCGCCACAAATCCAAGCCGCTGACCAGCAATGTTGCGGCGTGGCGGATGTTGCGGATCCCTCAGAGGCCTCAAGACGAGGAGTCGCAACATGGCACGCCTCGAGATGCTCAAGCTCCCCGAAGTCCTCAAAGAGATCGGCATGAGCCGAGCTGCCTTCTACCGCATGCGCGCCCGCGGCCAGGCCCCCCGTCTCCGCAAGCTCCCCAACGGTCAGGTCCGCGTCAGCCGCAATGACCTTGACGCCTGGTGGGAGAGCTGCGAGGAACGCGCCGCCTGACGACCCCGCCCCATCGAGCCCGCCCCACTTGGGGCGGGCTCTCTCACTGCTCGGAGAGCCATGCCCCTCACGTACGACGTCAGGATCTACAGCATCGAAACCCGCCGCGACCGCCCGAAGCCCTACCGCGTCCGGTGGCTTGTGGGCACCCAGAAGCATTCCAAGAGCTACACGGTCAAAGCCCAGGCTGACGGCCGTCGCTCGGAGCTGATGACCGCCCTGCGCAAGGGCGAACAGTTCGACGTGGAGACTGGCCTCCCCGCCTCCGAACTCCGCGCGCTCAACGGCTCCGTGACCTGGTACGAGCACACGCGCGCGTACATTGACCGCAGGTGGGACAAGCTCCCCGCCAAGTCGCGCCGCAACGACGCCGACGCCCTGGCCACCATCACTCCCGCGCTCGTGAAGACAACCGTCGGGCAGCCCTCTCCCCGCGTACTCCGCACCGCCCTGTACGGCTGGGCGTACAACAAGAGTCGCTGGCCCCAGGAGCACCCCAGCGACGTCACGGACGCACTCCGCTGGCTGGAGAAGAACTCCCTGCCCGTGGCCGCTCTCGAAGACCCCGCCACGCTCCGTCTGGCTCTGGACGCCCTGTCGACACTGCTCAACGGCTCCTCCGCCGGCGCGCGCACGGCGCGGCGCAAGAGGGCATGCCTCAGCGATGTCTTGGGGCTCGCGGTCGAACGGCGCTACTTCAGCGTTCCGGTCAACCCACTGTCCACCGTGAAGTGGTCGGCGCCGAAGTCGACCGAAGAGGTTGACCCGGCGAGCGTCGCCAACCCTCGTCAGGTGCGGGCTCTGCTTGAGGCCGTACGGGGGCAGGGCGATCGGGGTGCCCACCTTGAGGCGTTCTTCGGGTGCCTGTACTACGCCGCTATGCGCCCCGCCGAAGCGGTTGGGCTGACCGCGCCCCAGTGCCACTTGCCGAAGAGGGGATGGGGCAAGCTCACCCTTCGCGGCGGGATCGTCCACGCCGGCCGCGACTGGACGGACGACGGTCGGGCCCACCAAGTCCGCCACCTCAAGGCGCGAGCGCAGCGAGACTCGCGTGTGGTGCCCATCCCTCCCCACTTCGTCGCGATGCTCCGTTGGCACATCGAGCGCTATGGCACTGCTCCGGACGGCCGCCTGTTCCACACAAATCGTGGGGGCGTGATTCAGGACACGGGATATGGCGAGGTGTGGGCAAGCGCCCGAGGCGACGCGCTGACGCCGGAGCAGGAGGCATCGCCGCTCGCCCGGCGACCGTACGACCTTCGATGCGCCGGGGTCTCGTTCTGGCTCTACAGCGGGGTAGACCCGATGGAGGTCGCACGTCGGGCCGGACACTCGGTAGCCGTGCTGCTACGCGTCTACGCGAAGGTTCTGGCGCAAGCCCAGGAGCGGGCGAACCTCCAGATTGAGGCTGGCCTGCGGGAATGGGACGGGGCTGGCCTCTCCCCCGGGGGACGCCTGGGGGACACGCACTGATCAGACCTGGGACTCACCCGAGATCAGGTGAGACAAGCCACGCATTTCGACCCTCGTTCGAATGACGTTGTTCGAATACGAAGAGACCCCCTCCGATCTACGTTTCCGCAGTTCGGAGAGGGTCTACCTTCATGTGGCGGCGCCAGGATTCGAACCTGGGAAGGCTGAGCCGGCAGATTTACAGTCTGCTCCCTTTGGCCGCTCGGGCACACCGCCGGGTTTGCTGCTGTGAGACCCGCTTTGGGGCGGTGCTCCCTGGCAACGACGTAAACGATACCTGATGGCTGGGGGTGCTTCGCCACCCCATTGATCGGCGCTTGGAGGGAAGGGGATGGCTAGGCTTATGCGGATGCGGCCCGGGACCGATGCCGGGCTCGACGGCCGCCCCCATGCATCCCCATGCACCCCGATCCACACCCGATACAAGGAGCCACAGGACATGGCCGACTCCAGTTTCGACATCGTCTCGAAGGTCGAGCGGCAGGAGGTCGACAACGCCCTCAACCAGGCCGCCAAGGAGATCTCGCAGCGCTACGACTTCAAGAACGTCGGCGCCTCCATCTCCTGGTCCGGCGAGAAGATCCTGATGGAAGCGAACTCCGAGGAGCGGGTGAAGGCCATCCTCGACGTGTTCGAGACCAAGCTGGTCAAGCGCGGCATCTCGCTGAAGGCGCTGGACGCCGGTGAGCCCCAGCTCTCCGGCAAGGAGTACAAGATCTTCGCGACCATCGAGGAGGGCATCTCCCAGGAGAACGCGAAGAAGGTGGCGAAGATCATTCGCGACGAGGGCCCGAAGGGCGTGAAGGCACAGGTCCAAGGCGACGAGCTGCGCGTCAGCTCGAAGAGCCGTGACGACCTGCAGGCCGTGCAGGCGCTCCTCAAGGGCAAGGACTTCGACTTCGCGCTGCAGTTCGTGAACTACCGGTGATCTAACCCTCTGAGCTGCACTAACTCAAAATGGCCGCGGCCGGAGGGCACAACGCGGGCACATCACCGAGGACCGCCTCAATGGCCGCCCGCGTTGTGTCCTCGTCATCTGGCCAGAGGTGCGTGTAGATATCGAGCGTGATCGACGGCTTCGAGTGACCGAGCCGCCGCTGAACGGTCTTCACGCTCTCGCGGTTCTTGATCAGTGCCGAGGCGTAGAAGTGCCGGAGGTCGTGCATGCTCGCGCCCTCCGGCACGCGGACCGGTGCGGGCTCCTGGCCCTCCGGCCGACCGCTCTGCACCCATGCCGCGTACGCCTCCGCGTAGGCCCTGCCGAGCGCCTCGTTCGCCCGCTCTTCCATCCGCGCCCACACGTGCGACCAACTCGCCCGCTTGATCACCTCGTTGCGGCCGTTGCTGAACAGCATCTGCGCCTTGCGTCGCTTCGGCTTCCGTGGGTCCGTGCGGTCCTCGATGTCGACCCCGACCGCCGAATACTGCTGGAGGTGCGCGGCGAGCGCGTTGACCGCGGGGGTGGCCAGCGGCACCGTGCGGTAGCTCTCGTGCGTCTTGGGCTCTCCGAGGTACGGCTCGGGTGTCTCGTCCTCGTCGGCGTCGGTGTCCTTGTCCGGGGTGATGAGCTGCTGCCGAACCGTCACTTCTCGCCGCAGGAAGTCGATGCAGTCGACTTCGAGGCCGAACACCTCGCCCTGCCGTAGCCCGGAGGCCGCGGCGAGCAGGATCATCGCGCGGTGCAGGGGCGGCGCGGCCTCGATCAGTGCGCGCACGGCATCGGCGTGTAGCGGCACGATCTCCGCTCGCCGGACCTCCGGCAACTTGATGCCGGCGCACGGGTTCAGCGCGATCGTCCGGTCCCGGACGGCCGTGTGCATCACGGTGACCAGGTAGGCGAACGTCACCCGCAGCGTGGACGGGGCGAGGACCTGCGACCGGTCCTTGACCCAGGCCTGCACTTCCGAGGGCCGGATCGTCACGACCGGGCGGTCGCCGAACGTCGGGTAGATATGCAGCCGTAGGGCCCGCTCGACGCGCGACGAGGTGCCGCCGCGGTGCACGGCCGAGGTGCGCCAGCGCTCGGCGACAGAGCGGAAGCTCTCCTTGCCCGCAGCGGGGTCGACGTACAGACCGCGGTCGAGGTCCGCCTGAACGGTCGCCGCGCGGGTGTCTGCCTGGCTGCGCTTCGCGAAGTTCTCCTTCTGCTGCTCCCCCGCCGCATCGCGCCAACGGACCTGCCACCGCTTGCCCTTGCCGTGGTCGGCGGACGGTACGAGGGTGCGGGTCTTGCTGCTGTGCTCGGTGCAGGGGTTGGCACCCTTGCGCGGGCGGCTCAAGTGCCACCGGTCGTAGACGTTAGCCATGATCCGGCTCCTCCCCCTCGATCTCGCTCCGGTGCACCCAGCGATACCCCTTGTCCAGGTCAATGCGGTTCTTCTCGTGCTCTCGAATAGCTGGCTCCAACTCGGAGAGCAGGGCACGGGTAATGTGCCCACGCGCGGCCTGGAGTGCCCGCGGCGACTCCGGCAGTTCCGCACGTTCGGCGAGCCGCGCGTCCCGCTCGGCTGCAAGTCCGCGCCCCCACAACTCGCGTGCCGTGTAGGCCACGTACTCGGGTGTCGTGTCCAGCCGCTTCGCTGCCTTGATCTCAGCCTCGTCCGGCGTCTCCCAGAAGTCGCGTCGTGTGTCCGCGACCATGGGCCATCGGGCCAGGGAGCGAGCGGCGAGGTCGGCCATGACCTCAACGCTGAAGTCTTCATCTCGCTTGAGGTGCCAGTGGCCCGGCTTCTGGAAGGCAGACCAGCGCATCTCGCTACCGCCGCGGTCCAGCAGGTACAGGATCGCCTCTCGCCGGGCGGCGACCTGGTCCGTGAGCCAAACCGCGCCTTCCGGCAACAGTTCAGCCAGAGGTACGCCGTACAGCAGCGGGAGCAACAGGAGTTCCGGCGCGGTGATCCCGCGCTTCCCCTTCTCGATCTGGCCGACAGTCGGACGATGCCACGACAGGCCGAGACGCTGGGCAGATCGGGCCATCTCCTCAGCAGTAAGTTGCTTGGCCTCTCGAAGGTCCTGTAGCCGTCGGCCGAGCGCGGCGCTGAAAGCGGGTGCCTGCTCCAGCTCAACAGCCCATGCCTCCTCCGTCATTGGCTCTTTGGAGCCGTGGTCTGGCACGGATTCCTGTCCGGCGTCTTGCTTCATGGAGAGAACAATATCGTTCGCTTGACGAAGACGCCAGACAACGGCAAGATCGGTGCAGCGGAAGATTCCCTTCTCTTCACTGGAGAGTCATGCCCAGCCGCGTCACCCATCCCCAAACCACTCCGGCACAGCGACGGAAGCTCGCCACGGCCCAGGAAATAGCCAACTACCTCGACGTGCCGATCGGCACGGTTTATCAGTGGTCCAGCCGTGGAGGCGGGCCGAAGCTGATCAAGGTCGGCAAGCACCTCCGCGCCCGCTGGGACGACATCGAGGAGTGGCTCAACGTCCAGACGATCGCGGCATGAGAACAGCCGCCAGCAGGGCGCCCGGTGCTGCGAACACCGGAAACGCCGCTGCTGACGGCCGCGGCACCCCAGACAAACCGAAAGGGACCGGTCCCACGAACGCCAAGCCGCGGACCGGCCCCATCACAGACCGGAGCACCACAGCCATCATGGCAGACACCATCACCCCCGCCCTGGCCTCGACCGCGACCGACCCCGCCGACGCCCTCGACGAGGCGCGCGCCGCAATCGCTGCCGCCCTCGCGCAGGCCGCCAGCGGGCCGACCCGCAACCCGATGCCGCGAGTCCGCGTCGCCCGCGCCGTCGACGACCTGGCCGACGCCCTCGTACACGGCGAGACCTTCCACGATGGGATCCACCCGCACAGCGAAGCCCGGTTGCGCCTGTTCATCGTCACCGCCGAGGAGTTCATTCGCGACCGTGCCGCCGAGGCCGAGCAGACCGGCCACGACCCGCGCGACGCACGCCGTATGGCCGCCGTCACCCTGCATGCGATCACCCGCGCGCTCGGGGGCGATGCCCGATGAAGGCCGCCCCGTCCGCCGCCATGCCCGGCCGAGTGTCCCCTGTACTCGTCGCCACCAAGGGCCGAACCGAGTACGCCGTCCGCTGCCCCTCTTGCGGCAACTGGCACCGCCACGCGTCGATGGGCGAGAAGAAGGCGCCATGCGGCACCGCGTACAACGTCGCACCGCGCCGCAGGCGGCGCCCATGACTGCCGTCCACCAGAACCCCGCCGAGACCGACGCCGTCGCCCTGTGGGCGTCCGCCCAGGTGACCGCCCTCGGCGTCGACACCTGGCCGCCCTACGGCTCGCCCGCGTGGCGCACGCTGCTCGTCGACGACCCCAGGAAAGCCGCCGCGATCTTCGAGGCCGCCGAGCAGTGGCGCCGCCACCGCGCCGAGGTCGACGAACTTGACCGGCTACTCGCCGACGACCCCGAGGAATGGTGGCGCCGCGTGATCGCCGACGCGAACGCCGAGGCCCGTCGGATCGCCCCGGCCCTTGCCAGGCGGATCTCCGCCACCGAGATCCGCGCCCGCGCTGGCCACCGCCCGCCACGCCCTGTCACCGCCACCCCAGGTTGGCCGCCCGTCACCATTCCCGGCCGACCCGGCTGGTATCGCCACCACATCGATGGCCGCCAAGCCGACCTCCCCACCAACCAGCGTCAGGAGCACGCCGCCTGATGACCGCCGCATACGGCGACTCCGTGCCACCGGCCAGGCCCGAGCCTGAGCCGGTGGTTCGGCTGTTCCCCCACCTCACCCCCGACTATGAGCCGCCGCTCAACGAGACGCCGGCCGCTTCGCTGCACCTTCCCGCACCCACCAACCCCATGGCCGTTGCTCGCGCCCTGCTCCCCGACTGGCAGGCCCACGGCACGTTCACGCTGCGCCACTGGCGCGGTACATGGATGCGGTGGTGCGGCCCGCACTGGGACGAAGACGACGCCGCAGCGATGCGCGCCGAGCTGTACCCCCGCGTCGAGTACGCCACCTACACCGCCACTGACCGCAACGGGCAGGAAAAGACCCTCGATTGGGCGCCGACCTCCGCAAAGGTCGCGAATCTCATGGAGGCCATGGCCGCGATCGTGCACCTGCCGGCCGACACCGAGCCCCCGACGTGGCTTGCAGCCCCCGACCGCGAGGGCGACCGGCGGACCATCGTCGCGTGCCAAAACGGCCTCCTCGACGTGGCCACACGCGCCCTGCACCCGCTCACGCCGATGTTCTTCAACCGCGTGTCAGTGCCGTTCAACTACGACCCACAGGCGCCCGCCCCGGCCCGCTGGCTCGCCTTCCTGAACTCCATTTGGCCCGACGACCCCGAGGCGATCCAGGCCCTACAGGAATGGTTCGGCTACGTCCTGTCCGGCCGCACCGACCTGCAAAAGATGCTGCTCATCGTCGGCCCGATGCGGTCCGGGAAGGGCACGATCGCCCGCACCCTGACCGCGTTGGTCGGCAAGCGGAACATGACCGGTCCCACCATGTCGAGCCTGACGACGAACTTCGGCCTTGCCGACCTCGTGGGAAAGTCCCTGGCCATCGTTGCGGACGCCCGCCTGCCCCGGCAAGGCGCCGAGACCATCGTCGAGCGCCTGCTCACGATCTCCGGCGAGGACGCGGTCACTGTGGACCGGAAGCACAAGGAACCATGGTCCGGGCGCCTCCCGGCGCGGTTCATGCTGCTGTCGAACGAACTGCCTGCGTTCCGCGACTCGTCCGGCGCCATCGCGTCCCGGCTGCTCATCCTCACCATGGCAATCAGCAACCTCGGCCGCGAAGACACCACCCTCGAACGGGACTTGGCCCGCGAGATGCCCGGCATCCTGAACTGGGCCCTCGACGGCCTCGACCGACTCACCACCCGCGGACGCCTCGTCGAGCCCACATCGTCCGCCGAAGCCGTCGCCCTCCTCGCCGCCAGCACGAGCCCGATCCGCGCGTTCCTCGACGACTGGTGCCACGTCGACCCCGAAGCCTACGTACCGAAAGACGACCTGTACGAGGCGTGGCGCGACTGGTGCCGCAGCGAGGGACGCGACTACAGCGGCACGAAGGCCACGTTCAGCCGCGACCTGTTCGCCGCTGGCGTCGGCATCAAGGAGTCCAAGCGCCGTATCGGTGGCGTACGGACACCGACCTACTTCGGCGTACGCCTCGACCGGCCCGCCACCGGTCCGAGGTGGTCCGGGTAGTGGTCCGGGATCGGTCCAGGTGATTGGCCTGCAAACCCGCAGGTCACACCCCCCGGTCCGGGTGGTCTGGGCAATTCCAAAAAGTTTCCCGCACACGCAGGCACGCACCCGCAAGCACCACTCAGAAATAGTTCCGCGACTTCGCCCGGACCACCCGGACCACCCCCGCATGACCAGCGGAAACACGGGCCGAACGCCCCCGGACCGATCCGGACCAACACCCGGACCACGCCCCGCCCCCCACCAAACGCCCCAGCACAACCCACCGCCCCTGTCGCCGCGCGGCACGCCCTGTCTCGCGCGCGCACCTGAGAGGCAGCGACCGCGTCCGCGACCGGTCGCGAGCCCCCTCGCGCGTAGCCGCGCGGACATGTACGAGAGGACCAACCCCATGCACAGCAGCCCCACCACGCCTGACGAGCAGCCGAGCGGCTACCCCGGCCGCAACCAGCTCGACGACGCCAACCGCCAGTTCCGCCGCGCCCTAGCACGCCTCGCCAAGGAAGGCCGGCGCCACGATCCCGCCCTACTCGCCGAGGTGCAGCGCATCGCCCTCGCCGCCGCGGACACGCTCAACCGGCTCGCCAAGGACACGACCGAAGCCGAGGGCAACTCCACCCGCCACCGCACCGCCCTGGCCCGGGAACAGCAGAACCTCGACCGACTCATGCGCAAGGCTGCCCGCCGCGGGTCAGGTGGCGCCCGTGGCTAGCCATGCCGAGCAGGCGATAGCGGCCCGCATCGCCGCCGTACGCGTACGCCGCGCCCAACAGCAGTCCGACCGTGCGGAGTTCGCCGAGCGCCGTCGCCTCGGCCTAACGGCACGGCACGCCGTCAAGCTGCGCAACCTCGCCGCTCGCAGCCGCGTTGAGCCGTCCCCCGACGCTGCCGACGAACGGCCGCGCCACTCGCCAGAACGGACAACGACCATGGCTGAGCCGCTTCCCTCACGCGCCGAGTGCATCGCCGCAGCCCGCGCCGTCCTCGACCGCGCCCTACACCGCCTCGCCAGCGACCGCGCCGCCGGCCGCCTCGCCCCCGAGGTCGAAGCGATCTTGCAGCGCCTCGAACGCGAGCAGCACGAGCAGGAAGCCGCCCGCGAAGAGGCCATGTACCGCGCCGCTCGCGTTTGGCGCGCCGGATGCGACGCGATGGACCGCATGAGCGTCGCTGACGCCGCCCGCGCCTGCTACACGCCCGGGGGCCCGTCCCTCGCCGAGCTGGAGCAGCGCATCGCCGCGGACCGTGCCGCCCGCACCACCGTCGACAGACACCAGGACGCCTCCGGTGCTGCCGATGAGTAGCCCCGGCCGTGACCACGGCGTGAGCACCCCTACCCCGAGCAGGGGCAATGCCGACAGCAGCGGATACCAAATCCGTAGGAACCGGCCCGACGAACCGCCCCTCGACCTCGTCCGGCCCGACGGATCGGTCGTCATTCCGTCGGCCGTCGCCGGGGACGTACTGCGCGCCCTCGTCCGCGACCTGACGGCCCGTGTGCGCGCCGACGGCGGAGAGATCGGCCCCGGCGTCCGCCAACTCCTGTACGCGCTCCACACGGCCGCACAGCGCATCGATATCGAACACAGTTCCGATAACGGCACCGCGCCGCCCCCGACCGGCAACGTGTCTACGGGAACGGAAGTGTCGGTGCCGGAAGCCGCCGCACTACTCGGTTGCACACCCGAGTACGTGCGGCGCCTCGCCCGCACCGGCGCTATCACTGCCCGCCGGATCGGCGCCCGCACATGGGCGATCGACCGGGCCGCCCTCGACAACTACCGCCACGGGAGAACCGCAGCATGATCGCGCTACTTGCAGCCATCAGCCGCCGATACGAGCAGGCGCAACCGCCCCCGCAGGACGACGCCCTACGGGCCGCCGTCGCCCACGACCTAGCCATCCAGCGGCCCGCGCCGGCCGCCCAGCCCGAGGAGCCGCAGCAGTGAAGACCCCCACCCCCGAGCAGGCCCGCGATGCTCTCGCCGCCGCCGAGGCCGAGAAGACTGAGGCCGAGGAACTCGCCGCCGCCCTCGCCGACAAGGTCCGCGCCGGCGACGACACCGTGACGCCGAAGGACCTCACCGCCGCCCGCGAGCTCGCCGATTTCGCCGACCTCCGCATCACCGCCGCACGCCGCAAGATGGCCGCCGCCGAGGACGCCGACAGGCACGCCCGCGCCGAGCAGGTCGCCGCCGAAGTAGGCGCCCTGGTCGAGCAGGAGGACTCCGCCGAGCTCGCCGCGAAAATGCGGGCCGCCGTCGACGCACTCGCCGACCTGTACGCGGCGACCGCCGCCCGCCGCGAGCGCATCCTGGGCATGACCGAGCGTGTGAAGCGGATCGGAGCCGAGCTGGAGCTCGCCGGGGTCGCGCCCGCGCACGAGGTCGGCAAGCGGTACGGGGTGGCCGCCGATCACGACACCGTGTGGCGTTACCAGCCGCAGCCCGTCGCGTGTGTGGGCATCACGCCGGCTCTCGCCGTCGCCGCCGCGATCGGACTGGCCGTGCCGAACGCCGTCGACCAGGCCGCCGTGTCCGAGAAGGTCGAGTACCTGTCGAGCAAGGCCGAGGATGTGCTGAGGCAGGTTCCCGCGGTGCGGGCCGAGTTCGCCCTCGCCGCCCGCCCGGCCACACCCTCCGGCGGGGAGTGATGCCCCGATGGCGCTCACCGTAGGCGAACTTGCCGCCACGATCACCGTGGACGACACCGAGGCCGAGCAGGGCCTGAACGGCTTCCAGTCCCGTTTGCGGTCCGCACTGTCCCGCATCACCCAGCGCGCCCGCGAGGGCGGGCAGGACGCCGGCGACGCCCTCGGCGAGGGCCTCGACGAGGGCGCCAGCGACGGCGCCGACACGGCCGGCGAGTCCATCACCGGCAAGCTCAAGGGCCTCGCCCTCGGCGCAGTTGGCGGAGCGCTCGGCGCCGCCCTCATGGGCGGCATTGCCTCGGCGATGGAACAGGAGAAGATCAGCGCCAAACTTGGCGCACAACTCGGCGCCACCGGGCCCGAGGCGGAGCGGCTCGGGCACATCGCAGGCGAGCTGTACGCGAACGCGATCACGGAGGATTTCCAGGGCGCCGCGGACGCGATCAAAGCAACGATGAACGCGGGGCTGTTGCGGCCCGACGCAACGAACGCCCAGATCGAGAGCATCTCTACGAAGGTCTCGGACCTGTCCCAGAAGCTTGAGATTGATATGGGCGACGCCGCCAACGCGGCCGGCGCCATGGTCCGCAACGGTCTGGCGAAAAACGCCACCGAAGCACTCGACATGATCGTCCATGCGTCCGACCGGGGCGCCAACCGGTTTGGTGACCTGACCGAGACGATCACCCAGTCCGCGAACAACCTCAGCCACTTTGGCCTCACGGGTGAGCAGGCGCTCGGCACGGTCCTGCAAGGCCTCGACGCGGGCGCCCCGTCCGCGGAGACCCTCACGGGTGCGCTGGAAGAGATGGCCGCGAACGCGTCATCTTCCGCGGACGTGTTCACCAGTCTGGGGCTGAACGGTAAGGCCATGGCGAAATCGTTCGCCGAGGGTGGCCCGGCCGCCGGTAAGGCTCTTGACGACCTCATGGACAAGTTGCGGCAGACGAAGGACCCGGCGAAGCGTTCCGCCGCCATGGTGTCCCTGTTCGGTGAGGAAGCCCTCACGATGCAGGACGCACTTTTGGCGGTGGACCCGTCGCAAGCAACCTCGCGGCTAGGGGATTTCAGCGGAGCAGCGGACAAGGCAGGCGACACCCTGCGCGACAACGCCTCCACACAGGTGGAGCAGTTTAAGCGCAAGCTGCAACAGAGCCTTGTCGACTTCCTCGGCCGCAACGTCATTCCGAAAATGACCGAGTTCTTTAACTTCGTACAGGAACACTCTGGCGTGTTCAAGGCCGCCGCATTGGGTGTGACTGCATTGGGCACGGCGTTCTTCCTCGCCTCTCTCGGCGTCTGGGCGATGAACTCGGCGATGTTGGCCAACCCAATGTTTTGGATCATCGGCGGCATTGCGGTCGCGCTCGCCGGACTGGTCATTCTCGTCATGACCTACTGGGACCAGATCAAGGCCGCGACGCTTGTTGCGTGGGACTGGGTGCTGCAACAGATCACCTCGGCCAAGGATGGGATCCTGCTCGCGGTCGGCTTTCTCGCCGCGATACCGGGGTGGGTGGCCGACTGGTTCGGCGACATGAAGAACCTTGCCATACGTAAGAGCCTCGAACTGGTCACGTGGCTGGCGAGCTTGCCCGGTCAAATCGGTTCGGCAATCGGCGCCATGGGTAGCACGCTGCGCAGTGCTGCAACGCGCGGATGGCAGTCCTTCCGTGACGCGTCCGTGCAGAAGGTCACCAGTTTCATTACGTGGGTGCGCGGCCTTCCGGGGCAGATATCCCGCGCTATCGGCTCCCTGTCGGGGCTGCTGATCGGTAAGGGTCAGGACGTCGTACGCGGCCTGTGGAACGGCATCAAAAGCATGGGCGGCTGGCTTAAGGACACGCTGATCGGCTGGGCTAAGGCCATCATCCCGGGGCCGATTGCAAAGGCGCTCGGCATCAATTCGCCGTCGCGCGTGCTGGCCGACGAGGTTGGCCGGTGGATCCCGGCCGGCGTCGCCATGGGTGCAGAGGAAAACTCCGGCGTCATCGACAAGACCATGCGGAACCTTGTCTCGGTCCCGACGGCTGGGCAGGCCACCGCGGCGCATGTGGCCGCTCAGACCGGCGGCGCGGTGTCCGGGGGAGCCGGAGGATCCGGACCGCTGACGATCGAGCTCACCTCCCGCGACAACGGCGGCGCCGCTGACTTGGTCCTCGCCCTGATGCGCGGCGCGGTCGGCTCGCGCGGTGGGAACGTGCAGTTCGCCGTCACGGGGAGGTCGTGACTGTGGCTGACGGCCAGACCACGCACGCGGCCCTCGGCTGGAGAGTCGAGGGCGGCATAGGGGAATGGGTGCTCCACCTTGCCCGGCCGGACTTGTCAGGCCTGTCGCTGCTGTCCGTGGCGTGGCCGGACCAGTCGGGGCCGCCGTCCCTCATGCAGCGATACGACGCCCTCGCCTCACTCGGCTACGCGGTCGTACGCGGCGGGCCGGAGGCGTGGACGTGGACCGAGGGCGTCGACGAGCAAGGCAACGTGATGTTGGCCGCGTACACGGAGGTACGTCCGTTGGGTGTGGAGGAACTACCCGCAGACGGCGCAGAGCCTGCACGCGGTTGACCAAGCGCCCGGCACCCTCACCGCGAGGACGCCGGGCGCTGTCGTGCGTCAGGACTCAACGCAGGGCGTCGATGGCCTTCACGATCAGGGCGCGCGCCTCCGCGCCGTACACGGCCATGCTCCGCAGCTGCTCGAACGCCTTCACGTACAGAGCGATCTCCGACGGCTGCGTGACGTTCACCTCGGCCGAGAGCAACTCGACTGACACCAGGGTGTCGTCATGCACGTCGAACGTCTCCTGCGGCCACAGATCACGTTCCCGCGTCCCGGCCGGGATGATGCCGAAGGACACCTGCGGCAGCGCCCCGGCGGTCAGCAGATAGCCCAGCTGCGCGGCCATCGCGTCCTCGTCGCCCAGCTGGTAGTAGAGCACCGCCTCCTCGATGAGGAACACGAAGCGATGGCCCGGCTCATGGATGACCTGGGAGCGTTGCACGCGCGCCGCCGCGGCAATGGCGGCGTCGTCGGGGACACCGAGGAAGCGGGCGTTCATGCTCAGCAGGGCCTTCGCGTAGCCCTCCGTCTGCAGCAGTCCAGGGATCAAGACCGGGGAGTAGACGCGGAGCAGCTCCGTCGATCGGTACAGCTCGACGTAGCTGTCCTGCAGCTTGGCCAGGCCCGTGCGCACGCGCTGCCGCCACTCGCGGTACAGGGACTCCGCATGCTGCGATGCCGCGATCAGGTCCGCCACCTGGTCGGCGGCGTCGGTCGCGCGGCACCACAGGCGGATGTCCGTCGGCGAGGGCGGCGTGCGGGCGTTCTCGATGCGGCTGGTCTTGGCGTGATGCCAGCCGCACTCGGAGGCCAACTCAGTGACTGTCAGACCGGCATTTCGTCTCAGGTCGCGGAGCTGCCGCGCCACGTTCTCGCGGGCGGCCTGGGCCGAGGAAGACGGGGAGATGGACATGAGCTGGCCGTAGTGCTCTCTCTGTCAGCGGATCTCGTAGTGGTCGTGCGGGATGGCGCGGTCCCAGATCGCCTCGAACGCGTCCGCGCACTGCTTGACGATGCCCGGCTCGGTCCGCAACTCCATGTCCGGGGATGCCCAGTTGCCGTCCCCGGTGAAGTGGTTGAACAACACCTGCGCCCCGTCGAAGATCCACAGGTCGGCGCCCGGCAGCATCAGGTCGACCGCGCGCGACCGGGGCAGCCACCGCACTTGCTCGCCGGCGGCGACGTTGACGACGGTCCCGGCGTGCTCGTAGCGGATGTAGTCGGTGACCGGCTCGGACACGATGCGGGCCCGGCGGACGACGACGCCGCGGGCGACCGCCCGGGAGATCATGTCGGTCCAGGGCGCCCAGTACTCAGAGGCGGGGTCGGTGTCCCGATGGCCGGTCTGCGCCCAGGTGTTGAAGTCCTCGGCCTCGTCTCCGACGGCGTACTGGTCGCGCATCTCGAGGTGCACGGCGGAGCGCTGCGCAGCCTCGAACAGCCCGTCAAAGCTGGGCACGTTCTGCGGCATCGCAGGCCTCCCTCAGGATCGGGACCAGGCGGGCCGGGATACGGATCACGGTCTCGTGGTCGGGGATGCTCTTGGCGTGCCCGGGTGCGGTGCGGTCCACGCACTGCGCTTGGGTTGCCTCGTCGGCCGTGTAGCTCTGGATCACGATGTCCGCGGTCTCCTGGTCCACCCATGCTGTGGGCGATCCGTTCTTGCCGGTGTCGGGGTCGATGCCGATGAACTGTAGGTCCATGACTGCCTCCAGCGTCGTGGTCGTGCGCGGATGTGCACCAACCTGATGCCGGGAACGCCACGCCGTCAAGGGTGCGAATCGGTCGGTCGGCTCCTTAGATGTGTGTGCGCACATCCATGCACATTGCTGGCCGTGCTGCACATCACGCTCCTAGCGTCGTGACCAGCGGTAGCCCTACCCCTCTGCTCGCGCACACGCCGCGCCCTGGTGCCCGGGCAGCCCTCGCCGGCGGAGGCATGCGGATGACGACCCAGGAACTGCCCATCACCCTCGGACTGCCTCTCGACCCGCCGCCCCCGGCGCATGGCTGTGGCGTCTGCGGTGCCCTCGCCCGGCAGCGGGCCGAGTACGCGGCCGCCGGTAACCCGTCCCGGGCGACGGACTGCAGCGTCGAGATCCGCAACCACCCGCACGACGGCAGCGCGTCATGAGCGGCACGCGTTGGGAGTGGCGCGACTCCGGCAGCGCGTCCGGTCACATGCAGCGGGTCGCCGACAGCGGCACGTACAGCCGCATGCAGACCGCATACCGGGCTTACATCAACCACGCCACCGGGTGCGACGGCTGCGGGTACGGAGAGCGGCGATGCTCGACGGCGGACCAGCTGTGGAGGGCGTACCGCGCCGCGCGCACCTAGCCCCCGCCCGTCCCCGTACCCCGTGAGCTCCGGGGGATAGGCGGGACCAGGCCCCGGCCGGACCGGAATCCCGGCCGGGGCCGCTCTCGCGTGCTACGCGTCGCCGTTGTCGGGCAGGGGTGGCGCGGTGCGCGCGTAACCCTTGATCCATGCGGTGCGCAGTATGCCGCGGTAGGGGCAAACGGTCGGAGGGTCGCCTCGGCGCCCGGCCTCAGTGCCATCGATCACTGCTCGTGCAATGGACTCGCGCGTACCCATCGTCCCCCTGTCTTGACCTGCACGTATGACAGGGCCCACCCGTGTCCGACGGATGAGCCCTGCGGCGTCACACGCCCTGCTCGTCCCCGTCGGCCGCCGGTGCAACCGGGAACAGGTCACGGGTCCGAATGGACAGTGCGGCGGGCCGCTGGCCGCCGTGGATCTGCGCCCGCTGGTCGGCGTACCGGTGTGCCTGCGCGAGCAGCCGCACCGCGTGTCGGACAGCATCCGACGCCGTCACACCCGGCCCCTGCAACAGGGCCAGATCGTTGTCAAAGTCCGGCGTGCGGCGCACGGACAACCGCTGCTGCTTGCTCACTGGCGCTCCTCCGCGTCGAGCGCGTCGAGCAACTGGCTCAGCACCGCCGTCACGGCACCCCACGACGCGTACATCTTCGCGGCGTGCGCCGTGTCCACATCGATGGCGTGCGCCTCGTCGAGGAACCGCCGCGCCACCGTGCGCGCGACATCCACGGGCGGACAGTACGCGGACAGGCGATCGCGCACATGGTCCGCAGCGTGCCCCCACAGCGGCTCGCCGGCGGACTTGGGTGCGTTGGCGCGGTCGATGCACGCGACGCATGCGAAGAGCTGAACGCCGGCGCGGTCGCCAACCGGCCGCATGGCCGCTTCCTCGCTGCCGCAGGCGACGCATGCACGGCCGTCTGCCTGCGCGGCGGTCAGCTGCTCTGGGATCGGTACTGTGATGCTCATGGTCTGACTCCTTGATCGGAAGGGGTTCGGATCAAGGCCCCGGCCGGTGCTGTCATCACCGGTTCGGGGCCGCCGTGTCTCCGGGGGTGGAGACGAGCGGGAGTCGGAGGACCTCGGGGGCCAGAGGGCACAACGAGGGCACAAGGCCGCGGATAACGCCGTGAAACACTGGCAAATACTGTCAGTAGTTTTCGCACGTCAATCGCCCTTTCGGGGATCACGTGCAGGTCAGAGGATCAAGCGGGCGGTACGTGAACTACCGGTAGGACGACCGCCGGCGGTGACGTACGAAGAAGGGTGGGCACCGGAGTGCCCACCCTTCTCGCCTGCTGGCCGCGGCCTCGGGGTACGCGCTCAGCGGCGCGAATCGCCGAACAGGATGCGGTAGATGACCAGCAGGACCAGCGAACCGCCGATCGCCGCGGCCCAGGTGGCTCCGTCGTAGAAGTGCTTGGTGATGGGGTGGTCCAGCCAGCGGGCCGATATCCAGCCGCCTATGAACGCGCCCGCGATGCCGATGAGGGTCGTCCCGAAGAAGCCGCCCGGGTCGCGTCCCGGCAGCAGGAATTTGGCGATGGCGCCGGCCAACAGCCCCAGAATGATCCAGCCGATGATGCCCATGCCCTGAACCTGCCCTTCCGCGCTGTGCCCACGCTGTCCCGGCGCTGTGATCCGGCGCTGTTCTCGGTCCGGCCGGGCTGTGACTCTGCTGGTGCCTGCGTTTGTGTTGCCTGCCGCGGGTTGCGCGCGTGTTGGTGCCGTGTTGATGAACAGGACGTCACCGCGGTGTCTGCCGGTTGCACTGATCAGTAGGGTGCGGCGCATGACACAGTCCGGTTCCGAGTTGCGGCGCACCCTCGGCGTCGGGGACGCCGTGGTCATCGGGCTCGGCTCGATGGTCGGTGCCGGGATCTTCGCGGCGCTGGGCCCTGCGGCGCGGGCGGCCGAATCCGGGCTACTGCTCGGACTCGCGGTCGCCGCCGTGGTCGCCTACTGCAACGCGATGTCCTCGGCGCGGTTGGCTGCGCTGTATCCCGCCTCCGGCGGCACCTATGTGTACGGGCGCGAGCGGCTCGGGGCCTTCTGGGGGTATCTGGCGGGCTGGTCGTTCGTCGTCGGCAAGACGGCCTCCTGTGCGGCGATGGCGCTCACCGTGGGCGCGTACGTCTGGCCGGAACAGGCGCATGCGGTGGCGGTGGCGGCCGTGGTGGCCCTGACCGCGGTGAACTACGGCGGTGTGCAGAAGTCGGCCCGGCTGACGCGGACGATCGTGGCGGTGGTCCTGGCGGTCCTCGCTTCCGTGGTGGTCGTGTGCCTCGGCTCGGACGCCTCCGACGCCGGGCGGCTGGACATCGGAGTCTCCGCCGGCGCGGGCGGGGTGCTGCAGGCGGCCGGGCTGCTGTTCTTCGCGTTCGCCGGGTACGCGCGGATCGCGACGCTCGGTGAGGAGGTACGGGATCCGGCCCGCACCATCCCGCGCGCGATCCCCCTGGCCCTGGGCATCGCGCTCGTGGTGTACGCCGCGGTGTCGGTGGCTGTCCTTTCCGTGCTCGGCTCGGGTGGGCTCGGGCACGCCTCGGCGCCGCTGGCCGACGCGGTGCGGGCGGCCGGTGTGCCGGGGCTCGTGCCGGTGGTGCGGGTGGGTGCCGCCGTGGCCGCGCTCGGCTCACTCCTCGCCCTGATCCTGGGCGTATCGCGGACGACGCTGGCCATGGCCCGTGACCGTCATCTGCCGGGCGCCCTGGCCGCCGTGCATCCGCGCTTCCAGGTGCCGCACCGGGCAGAGCTGGCCGTGGGCGCGGTGGTCGCCGCGCTGGCCGCGACGGTGGATGTGCGGGGCGCGATCGGGTTCTCCTCCTTCGGTGTGCTGGCGTACTACGCGGTGGCCAACGCATCGGCCTGGACGCTGAGTTCGGCGCCGGCATCGCGGGTCGTGCCGGTGGTGGGACTCGTCGGGTGCGTGACGCTGGCGTTCGCGCTGCCGGGGGTATCGGTGGTCGTGGGCGCGGCGGTGCTGGCGGTGGGGGCTGCGGCGTACGGCGTGCGACGGTGGATGACTTCGCGGTAGCCCCGACGGGGTGACGCGCCACCGTCGACGCCGACGGTGGCCGCGCCCTTGCACCGGCCCCGGGGCAGGGCCGTGGGCTACGAGGCCTGCGCCGCCGCCGTGCGTATGCGGAAGTCGGGCCAAGGGTCCATGTCCATGCCGTCGTTGGACTCCTCGTACCAGCCCGTGCCGTCGAGCCAGGCGCGCAGCCAGGTCGCGAGGTCGGGTGCGTCCACGTACCAGGCGTGGTCGGCGTCGTCGGCGTTCGGCTCGAAGAGCAGGACTGTGCCCTCGGGGCTGTGGCAGTCCACGCACGCGTACATTCCGCAGCCCCAGTGGGATATCGGCAGGACGCCCTCGGGCCAGGGCCAGTCGGGGTCCTTGCGGCCGCTCTCGCGGTTGGCGAGGTACTGCGGAACGACCGCCGGCTCACCCGACGGTGGGCCGTCGAGGAGGGGCAACAGGCCGTACTCCGGACCGAATCCGCCGTCCCCTATACGCAGGTAGAGCGCGGCGAGCAGAGGCGGCAGGGCGAAGCCCAGGGCGGCCTCGGCACGGGAGAGCGCGGCCGCGTCCACGGGCTCGGGGAGCGACGGCCAGCCCCACGGGCGGGTGTTGCGGGCCCCCGAGGCGACCCGTGCCAGCAACTGCTCGATTTCGGTCATGGGTTCATGATGCAGCGCGCCACTGACAATCGGGCGGCCTGTGGATAACCCTCAAGCGAGACGGACGTCGACGCGTTTTTCGGCGAAGAACGCGAGCAACTCTTCGAAGGTCAGGGGGCGGTAGCCGGTGTGCGGGGTGACGCCGAGGCAGGTGCGGGCGACGTCCGCGTCGTGCCAGACGAGCGTGAGCGGCGGCTCGGCACCCCAGCGGCCGCGCAGGCAGTCGTTGAGGGCGTCGAGGCCCCAGCCGAAGTACCCCCCGGGACCGTTCACCGCTTCGCCGAGCGCGCAGAAGAAGCCGGGCTCGTCGGTGATGTGGCGGCCGTCGAGGTGGTAGGTGGCGCCGGGGGGATCGTCCGGCTCACCGGGTACACGGTTGACCCGGGCCGTGCTGAGCCAGAAGTCACGGCCTTTGGCACTGCATCGAGCCCAGAGGCTGGGCTCGGACGGGCGGCCCTCCCCCCACAGGTCCCAGACCTCGGAGGCCGCGGTCGGTGGACGCTCCGACCAGGGTTCGAGGGTGAGGTCTATCAGACCGCGACCCCGCGCGGACGGGATCCACGCGGTGAGTTCGCCCTCGACGGCCGACTGGACGGTGCGGCCGTGCCTGTCGAGGCGGAGCACCTTCGCGTGCCCCAAGTCCTCTTCGCCCGCGTTCAGTGCCGACTGGAGGGCTCCGCGAGGTATGCAGCCGAGCAGCCGCAGCGGGGTCTCCATCGGTTCGGGTCGCTGTTCGTGCCGGACGTGCGCCAAGTCCTTGCACGTACCCCATGGTGCTTCCTCGGCGCTGAGCAGCCGGTAGCCCGGGGAGAGCGGCGGGCACTGCGGATAGTCGGACCCGTTGTCCTCGGACTCGGACGCCTCGATGGTGATGTCGCGGAGCGAGAGGTCACGCGCGCACGGGCGGTCGCCGAGGACGCGTACGTCCTCCAAGTGCCACAGCCACACGCCGACGCGTTCGCCCTTCTTGTCGAGGGTTTCCAGGGCGAGGGAGCCAAGTGGCGCCGAACCTTCGGCACGCGCGCGTGCCAGGGCGATACTCAACTCGCCTTCCGGCACGCATCCCAGCAGTTCGTACGTCCCCCGCGCGGGAGGGGGCGGATCGTCGAAGAGACCCTCGGCGTCCGCGCACGTGGCCCATGTCTCCTCGTACCCGTCCGCGCCGTTGAACTCGGCCTCGGCGTCGTACGAAAGCAGCACGTACCTCGGCGGCTCCACCCCTGTGCCCACTCGTTAGCGCGACGCGAACGGCTGGTCCGTGCGCACGATTTCGCGCCCCAGGGGCAGCAGCGAGACCGGGATGAGCTTGAAGTTGGCGATGCCGAACGGGATGCCAATGATCGTGATGCACAGGGCGATGCCCGTGACGATGTGGGCGAGGGCGAGCCACCAGCCCGCGAGGATCAGCCACAGGACGTTGCCGATGCAGGACGGCGCGCCCGCGTCGCGGCGCTCCACCGTCGTATAGCCGAACGGCCACAGGGCGTAGATGCCGATGCGGAAGGCGGCGATGCCGAACGGGATACCAATGATCGTGATGCACAGCAGCACACCCGCGACCAGGTATCCGAGGAACAGCCAGAAGCCGCTCAGGACGAGCCAAATGACATTCAGAATTGTCTTCACTTGTGACGACCTGCCATCTGCTCGAGCCGGGCGATACGCTCCGCCATCGGCGGATGCGTAGAGAACATCTTCGACATTCCCTGTCCCGGGCGGAAGGGGTTCGCGATCATCATGTGGCTTGCGGTCTCGATGCGCGGCTCCGGGGGCAGCGGCAGCTGCTTGGTGCCCGCGTCGAGCTTGCGCAGCGCGCTCGCGAGGGCGAGGGGGTCGCCGGTGAGCTGGGCGCCGGACGCGTCCGCCTCGTACTCCCTGGAGCGGCTGATGGCGAGCTGGATGAGGGACGCGGCGATCGGTCCCAGGATCATGACCAGCAGCAGGCCGAGGATGCCGGGACCGTCGTCGTCGTTCGAGCGGCCGACCGGGATCAGCCAGGCGAAGTTGACCAGGAACATGATCACGGAAGCGAGGGCACCGGCGACCGACGAGATGAGGATGTCGCGGTTGTAGACATGGCTGAGCTCGTGTCCGATGACGCCGCGCAGCTCGCGCTCGTCCAGGATGCGCAGGATGCCTTCGGTGCAGCACACCGCCGCGTTGCGCGGGTTGCGGCCCGTCGCGAAGGCGTTCGGCGCCTCGGTCGGCGAGATGTACAGGCGCGGCATGGGCTGGCGGGCCTGGGTGGAGAGGTCGCGGACCATGCGGTACAGGGCAGGGGCCTCGAATTCGCTCACCGGGCGCGCGCGCATCGCGCGTAGAGCCAGCTTGTCGCTGTTCCAGTACGCGTACGCGTTCGTCCCGATCGCGATGAACAGTGCGATGACGAGGCCGGTACGCCCGAAGAAGCTGCCGATGACGATGATGAGTGCGGACAGTCCCCCGAGGAGTACGGCGGTCCTGAGCCCGTTGTGCCGGCGGTGCACGGTACGCCCTCCAAGTGGTGCGGCAGGGGAACCCTTTGCTTGCTGATGCTCTGCTTCCACTCTTCAGTGGACCCTCCCGTACTGGTCAACGCCAGACGGGGAGCACTAGTTCCCTTGTGCGCGCGGCGGCGCGCGTGGGCCGTACGGGTGATGGCGGACGACGGCCACGCGCGCGTGGGGAGTGTTTTGCGCCCGTGTCGAGGGCTGTTCTACGGCGGTCCGGTCAGAAGAGGCCGGTCGCCGAGAAGCGCAGGACCACCTGGGGTGCCCCGGAGAGGGCGACTCCCAGGACGGCCGTCAGGGCGATCGCCGCCGTGAGCGGGGCCGGGAAGCGGTGCATGCCGGGCTCGCCCTCGGGGGCGCGGAACAGCAGCGTCGTCCACTGGAGGTAGTAGAAGAGCGCGATCACGACGTTGACGGCCATGACCACGGCCAGCCAGCCGAGCCCCGCGTCGACGGCCGCCGAGAACACGGTGACCTTGGCGAAGAGGCCGATGATGCCCGGCGGCAGGCCCGCGAGGCAGAGCAGGAAGAAGCCGAGGACCAGCGCCGACAGGGGGCTCGCGGCGTACAGGCCCCGGTAGTCGCTGATGCGGTTCAGGGGGCTCCTGCGGGCCACGAGGGCGGCCACGGCGAAGGCACCCAGGTTCACCACCGCGTACATCAGGGCGTAAGCGACGGTGGAGCCGATGGCCTTCTCGGCGTCCTTGGAGTAGCTGGCGGCCGCGATCGGCACCAGGAGGTAGCCGGCCTGGCCCACGGAGGACCAGGCGAGCAGCCGTACCGCGCTGTACGCGCGCGTGGCCTGCTGCCGCAGGGCGCCGACGTTGCCCACCGTCATGGTGAGGGCGGCCAGCACGGCCAGCGCCGGGCCCCAGACGTCGGCGTACGACGGGAGGGCGACCACCGTGACGAGGATCAGCCCGGAGAAGCCGACCGCCTTGCCGACGACCGACAAGTAGGCGGCGACCGGCAAAGGCGCCCCCACGTAGGTGTCCGGCACCCAGAAGTGGAAGGGCACGGCGGCCGTCTTGAAAGCGAAGCCTACAAGGGTGAGGACGACGCCCGCCTGGGCGAGCGTGTGGAACTGCCCGTCGACGTGCTGGATCTTCTCGGCGATCTGGGTGAGGTAGAGGGTGCCGGTCGTCGCGTAGAGGAAGCTGACGCCCATCAGGCTCACGGCGGTCGCGGTGACGGAGGACAGGAAGAACTTCAGGGCCGCTTCGGAGGACTTCTTGTCGCCGCGCCTGATGCCGACGAGCGCGAAGGCGGGCAGCGAGGCGACTTCCAGGGCGACGATGAGGGTCGCGAGGTCGCGGGAGGCAGGCAGCAGGGCCGCGCCCGCGGCCGAGGAGAGCAGCAGGAACCAGAACTCCCCTTCGGGGAGTTCCCTGTTGGCGTCCTTCAGGGCGGTGACCGACAGCAGGGCCGCCAGGAGCGCCCCGCCGAGAACCAGGAACTGGATGACGAGCGTGAACTGGTCCGCCGTATAGCTGCAGACGTCCGCGTCGCCCGTCAGACAGAAGGTGGCGCGGTCGCCGTCCAGAAGGGGCAGCAGCATCAGCGCGGACACGGCGAGGCCGGCCACCGAGACCCAGCCGAGCACGGCCTTCTTCGCGTCGCCGATGAAGAGGTCGGCGACGAGCACGACGAGTCCGACGACCGCGGCGATGGTGGGCGGCGCGATGGCGAGCCAGTCGACGGACTGGACCAGGGAGCTCATCGGGTGCCTCCTGCGAGGAGCTGCTGTACGGCCGGGTCGGTGAGGCCGAGGAGGGCCTTGGGCCACAGGCCGGCGACGACGGTGAGGGCGACGAGCGGCGTCCAGGCCGCGAACTCGTAGCTCTGGACGTCGGCGAGCTTCGGGCTGCCCTGCTGCGGGGTGGCGCCCATGCAGACGCGGCGTACGACGACGAGCATGTACGCGGCGGTGAGCAGGGTGCCGAAGGCGGCGATCGCCATGAACGTCAGATACGCGGGGCGGCTGAGGTCGTCGGCGGGCTTGAACGCGCCGAACAGCGCCAGCATCTCGCCCCAGAACCCGGCGAGGCCCGGCAGCCCGAGCGAGGCGACCGCGCCGAAGGCGAGCAGGCCGCCGAGACGCGGGGCCTTGCCGTACAGCGCGGCGCCGGTCTCCTCGGCGAGGGTGTCGAGGTCGGTGGTGCCCGTGCGGTCCTTCAACGCCCCGACGAGGAAGAAGAGGAGGCCGGTGATGAGGCCGTGGGCGATGTTGGCGAACAGCGCGCCATTCACGCCGGTCGGTGTCATCGTCGCGATGCCGAGCAGCACGAAGCCCATGTGACCGACGGACGAGTACGCGATGAGCCGCTTGAGATCGCCCTTCGCGCCCTGCTTGGCGAGGGCCAGGCAGGCCAGGGATCCGTAGATGATCCCGACGACGGCGAAGGCGGCGAGGTACGGCGCGAAGGTCTGCATCCCATCGGGCGTGATCGGCAGCAGAATCCTGACGAACCCGTACGTACCCATCTTCAGCAGCACGCCGGCCAGCAGGACCGAGCCGACGGTGGGCGCAGCGGTGTGGGCGTCCGGCAGCCAGCTGTGCAGCGGCCACATCGGCGTCTTGACCGCGAGCCCGATTCCGATCGCCAAAACGGCGATGACCTGCACGGATGTGGTCAGCGACCGGCCGTTGTCAGTGGCGAGTGCCACCATGTCGAATGTGCCCGCCTTGATTCCGATCAGGAGCAGGCCCAGCAGCATGACAACCGAACCGAGCAGTGTGAAGAGGATGAACTTCCAGGCGGCGGCCTGGCGTTCCGCACCGCCCCACCGGGCGATGAGGAAGTACATCGGGATGAGCACCATCTCGAACGCGAGGAAGAACAGCAGCAGATCGAGGACGGCGAAGGTCGCGAGCGTGCCGGACTCGAGGACGAGCAGCAGTGCGACGAAGGCCTTCGGGGTCGGGCCCGCAGGCATTTTGAAGTAGGAGTACAGCGCGCAGAGGAAGGTCAGCAGCGCGGTCAGGACCAGAAGGGGGAGGGAAATGCCGTCGATGCCGAGGTGGATCCGCACGTCGAGTGCGGGAATCCAGCTGATGTCCGTCGTGGCCTGCATCTTCGACGGGTGGTCGTGGTCGAAGCCGAGCGCGAGGACGATCGCGGCGATGAGCACCGCGCCGGTCACGGTCACGCCGTGCCGCAGCACGGCCTGCTCGGGCGACTTCCCCTTCAGCCCGGGCGGGGCCGGCAGGAGAGCGGCGGCCGCGCCGATGAGCGGGCCGACGACGATGAATGCCAGAAGGATCTGCATCACGGATTCGCTGATATCGATCACGCCTGCTCACGCTCCCGTGGCGACGAGGAGGGCGGCGACCACCAGGACGACGGTGCCGGCGAGCAGCGCGCTCACATAGGTCTGCACATTGCCGGTCTGTGCGCGCCGTACGGCCGCGCCGAGCCAGCGGGGTAGGGCGCCCGCGCCGCGTACGTAGGTGTCGACGACCTCTCGGTCGAGGAACTGGACGAGTGCGGCTCCGGCCTGGACCGGGCGGACGAAGAGTGCCGTGTACACGGCGTCGAGGTGGAAGCCGACGGCCGCGTGGCGGTGCAGCGGGCCGAGCAGTAGTCGGCCCGGGTCCGCCGGGTCGGAAGCGGAGGCCATGTCTCCGAACGCCGGCGCGTGCAGCGCGATCGCCTCGGCCTCAACCGTCCCGGCGTCGGCATCGGGGTGGGCCACGACCGCACCCAGCGGCACGCGCGCCGCCATCGCGCTGGTGTGCCGCCAGGCTCCGTATGTGACCAGTCCGCCGACCAGGGCGAGCCCCGTGGCGAGTACGGAGGTGGTGAGGACCGGCGTCAGGTCGCGGCCGTCGAACCAGTCGGGCAGCGGGCCGTACGCCAGGCCGAAGGCGAGCGACGGGACCGCGAGGACCCACAGCACGACGGTCATGGTGAGTGGCTGCCTGCCGTGGTCGGGGGCCTCGGCGCCCCGGCCGCGGAAGGCCAGCAGCCACAGGCGGGTGGCGTACGCGGCGGTGAGTACGGCGGTGATCAGGCCGGCGACGAGGACGATCCAGCCCGCGGCGCCGGGGGCGTGCTCGGTGTGGCCGGTGGCGACGTGCTCGGCGGCGCCGAGGACGGCCTCCTTGGAGAAGAAGCCGCTGAACGGCGGGATCGCGGCGAGTGCGAGCAGCGCCACGGTCATCGTCCAGTAGGCGTCGGGGACGCGGGCGCGCAGGTCCTTCATACGGGACATGACGGCCAGCGAGTTGGTGCCGGAGGCGTGGATGATCACGCCCGCGGCGAGGAAGAGCAGCGCCTTGAAGGCGCCGTGGGACAGGAGGTGGAAGACGGCGGCACCGCGGTCGCCGACGGCGAGGGCACCGGTCATGTAGCCGAGCTGGCCGATTGTCGAGTACGCGAGGACGCGCTTGATGTCGTCCTGGGCGAGCGCGGCGAGCCCCGAGCCGGCCATCGTGACGGCGGCCATGACGGCGAGGACGACCATCGCGGCCGACGAGGCCTGGAAGACGGGAAGGAGCCGGGCGATGAAGTAGACACCGGCGGCGACCATAGTCGCGGCGTGGATCAGCGCGGAGACGGGTGTGGGGCCCGCCATCGCGTCGGGCAACCAGGTGTGCAGCGGGAACTGCGCCGACTTGCCCGCCACACCGGCGAGGAGCAGCAGGGCGATCAGCGTCGGGTGGTGCAGTCCACCGCTCGCGACGGTGCCGAGGACCGTGGTGATGCGGAACGACCCGGCGTCGGTGCCAAGGGCGAACAGACCGATGAGGAAGGGGACGTCGCCGAGCTTGGTGACCAGGAAGGCCTTGATCGAGGCGGCGCGGGCCTCGGGGGTCTCCCAGTAGTGGCCGACCAGGAAGTACGAGCAGATGCCCATGATCTCCCAGCCGACCAGGAGCACGATCAGGTCGCCGGAGTAGACGACGAGCAGCATCGCGGAGGTGAAGAGGGAGACGAGAGCGGCGTAGGAGGGATAGCGCGGGTCGTCGCGCAGATAGCCCGTCGAGTAGATCTGCACGCAGGACGCGACGACGCCGACCAGGACGGCGACGAGGGCGGCGAAGCCGTCGATGTACAGGGCGAGTTCGATGGGGACCGAGCCGGTCGGGGTCAGCTCGGTGGCGGTGTTGATGGCCTGGTCGCCGCCTTGGCGTACGGCGACCAGTACGGCGAGGACGAGCGACGTGAGGGGCGGCAGGACGGCGAGGGGGCGGACGAAGCCGGGGGCCGTGCGGCCGAGGAGCAGTCCGGCCACGGCGCCCAGGAACGGAAGGAGGGGGACGAGGACGGCGAGGGTGGTCGTGGTCACGCGGTGGCCTCAGCCTTCTCGTCTGCCGTGACGGTGGCTTCGTCGGGGCCGTGCGGCTCGGCGCTGTCGCGGAGCTTGTCGATGTCCGAGGTGCCGCGATTGCGGTACACGGCGAGGACGATCGCCAGGCCGATGCCGATCTCGGCGGCGGCGATGGCGATGGTGAACAGCGTCAGCGCCTGGCCGGAGTGGAGCGTGTCGCGGGCGGCCCTGGAGAGCCAGACGTCGAAGGCGACGAGGTTCAGGTTGACGGCGTTGAGCATCAGCTCGACGGACATCAGGACCAGGATCGCGTTGCGGCGCGCGAGGACTCCGTACAGGCCCGTGCAGAACAGGAGGGCGGAGAGCACGGCGGGATAGGCGAGGTGCATCAGCGGGTCCCTTCCTTGTCGCTCGGGCCGCTGGGGACGGTCCCGCTCGGGATGGTCCGGCTGGTCCTGGTGCTCGGGACGGTCCCGCCGGCGGGGGCGCTCGCGGTGGTCGCCGCGTCCGCCTTCGCCTTGCGGGAGAGGACGATCGCGCCGACGAGGGCGGCGAGGAGGAGGACGGAGAGCGCTTCGAAGGGGAGGACCCAGTTCTGGAAGAGGCTCGCTCCGGTCACCTGGGTGGAGCCGGCGGGGGCGCCGTCCAGGTCGACCCAGGTGGTGCGGAAGGCGTCGACGACGACCCAGACCAGGGCGGCGGCCGCGGCGACGGCCACGGTCAGGGCGGCCCAGCGGTTGCCGGAGTCGGCGTCCGGGGAGGGGCCGATGGGCGCCTTGGTGAGCATCAGACCGAACAGGAGGAGGACGACGACGGAACCGACGTAGATGAGGACCTGCACCCAGGCGATGAACTCGGCGGTGAGCAGGAGGTACTCGACGGCGAGACCGCCGAGCGTCGCCACCAGCCACAGGGCGGCGTGCACCAGCTGCTTGGTGGTGACGGTGATGATCGCGGCGCCGAAGGTGACCAGGCCGACGAGGAGGAAGGCGATCTCGACGCCGGTCGGGGAGAGGAAGCCGTGGGGTGCGGCAGCGGTCGTCGCGATGTGCGCGGCGGCGAAGGTCACGACTCTCCCTCCGAGGCGGCGTCGGAGGTGCCGGAGGCAGGGGGCGCGGTCTGCGCTGCCCGTTCGGCCTGCTCGGCCTGCTCGGCCTGCTCGGCCTGCTCGGCGGCGAGCTTTTCGGCGGCCTTGCGGGCGGCGGCAAGCTCCTTCGGTTCCTCGGCGCCGGGGTCGAGGGCGGGCGGGGCCGGGACGGTCCACATCCACTCGCGGAGCTTGTCGCGCTCGTGGGTGAGTTCGTGGATGTCGGTCTCCGCGTACTCGAACTCCGGGGACCAGAAGAGCGCGTCGAAAGGACAGACCTCGATGCAGATACCGCAGTACATGCACAGGGAGAAGTCGATGGCGAAGCGGTCGAGGACGTTGCGGCTGCGCTCGCGGCCGCCGGGTGCGGCGGGCGGGACGGTCTCCTTGTGGGAGTCGATGTAGATGCACCAGTCCGGGCACTCGCGGGCGCACAGCATGCAGACCGTGCAGTTCTCCTCGAAGAGGCCGATGACACCGCGGGAGCGGGGCGGGAGTTCGGGCTGGGTGTCCGGGTACTGCGCGGTGACGTGCTTCTTCGTCATCGTGCGGAGGGTGACGGCCAGGCCCTTGGCAAGGCCCGAGCCGGGAATGGGGGCCACTAGGAGATCACCACCTTGACGATGCCGGTGAGGGCGATCTGGGCGAGGGAGAGGGGGACGAGGAGGGTCCAGGAGAGTTTCTGGAGCTGGTCCTCGCGCAGGCGGGGATAGGTCACGCGCAGCCAGATCACGACGAAGGCGAGGATCGCGGCCTTCAGCAGGGTCCAGACCCAGCCGAGACCGTCCGCGCCCCACGGGCCGTGCCAGCCGCCCAGGAAGAGGACGGTGGTCAGGCCGCACAGGACGACGATTCCGGCGTACTCGGCGAGGAGGAAGAGGGCGAAGCGCAGGCCCGTGTACTCGGTGTACGCGCCGAAGATGATCTCGGAGTCGGCGACGGGCATGTCGAAGGGCGGGCGCTGGAGTTCGGCGAGGCCGGCCACGAAGAAGACGATCGCGCCGACGATCTGCCAGGGCAGCCACCACCACTCGAAGGCGTCCAGGATGCCCGGGAGGGAGACAGTGCCGGCCGCCATCGCGACGGAGGCGGCGGCCAGCAGCATCGGGAGTTCGTACGCGAGGAGCTGGGCGGCGGTGCGGAGACCGCCGAGGAGGGAGAACTTGTTGGCCGAGGCCCAGCCCGCCATGAGCGAGCCGAGGACGCCCACGCCCATCACGGCGAGGACGAAGAAGATGCCCGCGTCGACGACCTCGCCGACGGCGCCCTCGCCCGGGCCGATGGGGATCGCGAGGAGGACCAGGAGGTACGGGAGGAGGGCTACGGCGGGGGCGAGCTGGAAGATACGGCGGTCCGCGCCGGCGGGGACGACGTCTTCCTTCTGCGCGAACTTCACGCCGTCCGCGACGAGCTGGGCCCAGCCGTGGAAGCCGCCTGCGTACATCGGGCCGAGGCGGCCCTGCATGTGGGCCATCACCTTGTGCTCGGTCTGTCCGACGATCAGGGGGAACGTCAGGAACACGACGAAGACGACGAGGAGTCGCAGAGCGACGTCGAGAGCGTCGTTCACTGCGTGCCTCCGGAGGGGTCGTCGGGGTCGGGGGTCTTGGCGGTGTCGGGTTGGGCTGGGGGTTTCGGGGCGGCTCCCCGTTCCCGGGTCGCCTCGGGGCCCGGTTCCAGGGTGCCCTCGGGGCCCGGTTCCGGGGTGCCCTCAGAGCGTTGGTCCGGCTCCGACTTCGGCTCCGGCTTCGTTTCCGCCTTCGGTTCCGGTGTCGACTTCGGCTCCGCCTTCGGTTCCGACGCCGGCTCCGCCTTCGGCTCCGGCTTCGGTTCCGACGTCGACTCCGGCTCCGGCTCGTCGAAAGCAGGCCGGGCGTGGTGCCACGGCGCATCCGAGCTGCGGGGCGCGGCGGGCTTGGCCGGCGCCGCGGGAGCCGTCGGCTCGGTGGGCGTCGGGGCCGAGGCGGCGGCCTGCTGGTCGGGCGCCTGCTGGTCGGGGCCCGAGGCCGCGGCCTGCTGGCTTGCCGAGCCCTGGCTCGCGCTCCGCGCGCGGCGCGGCCGCACAGGGGCCTCCGCACCGGCACCAGCACCAGCACCAGCACCAGCACCAGCACCAGCACCAGCGGCACCCGTACCCGCGGTCGCCGTCGTCGGCGTCTGGCTCGCCGAGCCCTCCCCCGCCGTGCGGGCCCTGCGTACGGGGCGGTCGCCGGCCGCGCGGGCGGCGCCGCGGGCGGGGCGGGACGGGGCCGGGGGGAGCTGGCCCTTGAGGGGGCCCCACTCGTTGGGGTCGGGGACGCCGGGCGGGAGCATCTGTCGGCGCTTCGGGCCGCCGTGGTCGGACTCGCCGGGCTCCTTGGCGCCGGGCCAGGCCTTGGCGACGCGGGCGGCCAGGACGAAGTCCTTGCGGAGGGGGTGGCCCTCGAAGCCCTCCGGCAGCAGCAAGGGGTCCAGGCCCGGGTGGCCCTCGAAGCTCACGCCGAACATTTCGTGGGTCTCGCGCTCGTGCCAGGCGGCGCCCGCGTACACGGAAACGGCGGAGTGCAGGACGGGCGCGGAGTGCGGGACGGTCGTACGGACGAGGAGGCGGCGTACCGAGGCCGGGGGCAGCGCCACGACGTGGGCCGAGACGCGGAAGCCGGTGCCGGGTTCGTCGACGGCGCTCAGCCAGTCGAAATAGGTGCAGCCCAGGGCGTCACGTGCGGTCTCCAGGGCGGCGATCCAGGACGTCGGCGGTACGTCGACCGTCAGGACCTCGTACGACTCCTCGGCCGTGGCCTCGGGGCCGAAGAGTTCCTCGACAGGGGCGGGGAGCCAGCCGACGGTCATCGGTCCTCACCCCGGGCGGGAGGCTGTACCAGGCCGCTCTGGAGCGCGGCTGCGGACGGACGCGCGGCCGCGGTCGGACGCGCCGCCCCGGACCCGTACCGCTCCCCCAGCGACTCGCGGGCGATCTTCTCCTGGAGCTTGAGGATGCCCTGGAGCAGGGCCTCCGGGCGGGGCGGGCAGCCGGGGACGTAGACGTCGACGGGGATGATCTGGTCGACGCCCTTCGTGACGGAGTAGGAGTCCCAGTAGGGGCCGCCGCAGTTGGAGCAGGCGCCGAAGGAGATGACGTACTTCGGCTCGGGCATCTGCTCGTACAGGCGCTTCACGGCGGGCGCCATCTTGTCCGTGACCGTGCCGGACACGACCATCAGGTCGGCCTGGCGGGGGCCCGGCGCGAAGGGGATGACGCCGAGGCGGATGAAGTCGTGGCGGGCCATCGACGCGGCGATGAACTCGATCGCGCAGCAGGCGAGGCCGAAGTTGAAGACCCAGAGCGAGTAGCGGCGGCCCCAGTTCAGGACCACCTTCATCGGCTCGGGGGCCAGCCGGGCGAGCGCGCCCAGTCGCTTCGGCTCGGGAAGCAGAACAGGCTCAGGAGCAGGGGTCACGTCCATGTCAGGACGCCCTTCTTGTATGCGTACAGCAGGCCCACGGCCAGGAAGCCGAGGAAGATGAACATCTCGACGAGCGTCGTCGCGCCGTACCCATCTCCAGCAAACACCGTCGCCCAGGGGAACAGGAAGATCGAGTCGACCGCGAAGATGACATACAGGAACGCGTAGACGTAGTAGCGGACCTGGGTGTGGGCCCAGCCCTCGCCGACGGGGTCGACGCCGCACTCGTACGTCAGGAGTTTCTCGGGGGTGGGGATCACGGGCCGCAGCAGGCGGCCGGCCCCGAAGGCGATCGCGACGAACAGCACGCCCACGAGGGCGAGCAGTCCGACGACCGAGTAGGACTGGAAGTAGCCCGCCGCGACGACGGTCGGTTCCGGCACGTCAGCCCCTCGCTCCCTGACCTCGTTGCGCCCCGGAGTGCGCCGTCGCGCACTCTGTGATGCGCCGTGTTCGACGATCTGTACGGACGGGAGTCTAGGGCCTGCTAAAGACAAGGTAAGCAGCCCGTCACACCTGGGCCACGCGCGAAGGTTCCCGGGCCCGCCCCGGGAGGTGTCCCCGGGCCCGCCCCGGGAGGGTGTCCCGGGGTCCGCCCCAGGAGGGTGGGGTTTTCCCCAGTGGATCGTGGCGGTCCACCTCATGGCGCCGCGCCCCGCCGCCGGGCACGCTAACGCCTATGACCGAACGCATCTCATCGACGAGCGCAGCGGAAGCCGACGACGACCGCCTGCCACCGGCCCGTTTCGCCTATGGCGGGCAGACCTGGAAGGAGATCGCGCATCTGCTGGCCAACCTGCCGCTCTCGATCGTCGGCTTCATATATGTCGCGACGCTGATGTTCACGGGCGCGGGGCTCGCGGTGACGGTGGTCGGTCTGCCACTGCTCGCGGGCGGGCTGCGTGGCGCGCGTCAGCTGGGCAAGGCGGAGCGGGCGCGGGCGCGGGCGCTGCTCGGGGTGCGGATCGACGAGCCGAGCCCGCTGCCCGTGCGCCGGACCGGCTTCTTCGGCTGGCTCTGGTCGAGCCTGAAGGACCCGGTGGGCTGGCGGACGGTGCTGTACGACTTCATACGGCTGCCGTGGGGCATCGTCACCTTCACGGTCACGCTCACGTCGCTGTTCGTGCTGTGGCCGGTGCTGCCGTTCATCGCGCGGGGGCTGACGAACGTGGACCGGGCCTTGGTGCGCGGGCTGCTGTCGCCCTCCGACGAGCTGGAGCGGCGGATCGCCGAGCTGGAGTCCGACCGCGGGGTCGTGGTCGACACGGCCGCCGCCGACCTGCGGCGCATCGAGCGCGATCTGCACGACGGGGCGCAGGCCCGCCTCGTCAACCTCGCGATGGGGCTCGGCCTGGCCAAGGAGAAGCTTCTGGAGGATCCCGACGCGGCCGCGGCGATGGTCGACGAGGCGCACGGCGAGGTGAAACTCGCGCTGCAGGAACTGCGCGATCTGGCCCGCGGCATCCACCCGGCGGTACTCACCGACCGGGGGCTGGACGCCGCGCTGTCGGCGGTCGCCTCGCGGTGCACCGTGCCGGTGAAGGTGACGGCCGAGCTGGAGACGCGACCGGCCGCGGCCATCGAGGGCATCGCCTACTTCACCGTCTCCGAGCTGCTGCAGAACGTGAGCAAGCACAGCGGGGCGAAGTCCGCGTCCGTCGACGTGTGGCGGTCGGACGACCGGCTGCTCATCCAGGTGTGGGACGACGGGCGCGGCGGGGCCGGCCTCGACGGCGGTACGGGGATGGCGGGCCTCGCGGACCGGCTCGGCGCCGTCGACGGGCTGTTCGTCATCGAGTCACCGGTCGGCGGTCCGACGCTCATCACGGCGGAGCTGCCGTGGCGGAACCGACAGGACGAGCCCGCGCGGTAGGGAGCCGTACGGCTCGGGTCCGCCCGAGGCCCCGCTCGTACGCCTCCGTGCACTCCGGTTCCGTACGCCTCCGTGCACTCCGGTTCGGTACGCCTCCGGTTCGCTCCGGTTCCATACGCCTCCGGTGCACTCCGGTTCCGCACGCCTCCGATCCGCTCAAAGCCCGGTACGGCTCCGGCCCGCTCAGAACCCCATACGGCTCCGGTCCGCTCGGAGCCGTATACGGACCCCGGCCCGCTCCAGGGTCCGTATCAGCGGATCCCCGCGAGGTAGGGAAAACCCCCGCCCCAAGACGCCGACCCGCTCCATGGTCGGTCGGCGCCGTGGACAGCAGGGTTGAGGTACGAGCCGACGCGCAGGACGAGTAGAACGGACGGGACCGATGGCCACGGAGTACGGACAGGGATACGGGCACCGGAGCGGGCCCGGATTCCACGGGGCGGGCGCCGGTGAGCGGCGGCACCGTCTCCCTGCCCCGCTGCGAGCGCCGATCGAGGCCCGCAGCTGGCGTGAGTTGGGCTATGTGATGCTGGGCCTGCCGCTCAGCATCATCATGTTCACGTTCGCCGTCACGATGTTCTCGCTCGGCGCCGGCCTGCTGATCACCTTCCTCGGGATACCGGTGCTGGCGGCGGCCCTGGCCGGCTGTCGCGGCTTCGGCACGCTGGAGCGGGCGCGGGCGCGCGGGCTGCTCGGGGTCGAGGTGTCCGAGCCGGAGCCGCTGCGGATGAAGCAGCGTGGGGCGATGGCGTGGATGGGCGCGATGCTCAAGAGCGGGACGTCGTGGCGGCATCTGCTGTACGCGGTGGTCCAGTTCCCGTGGGCGGTGTTCTCCTTCGTGGTGGCGCTGAATTTCTGGGCGTACGGATGGGCGCTGCTGACGTATCCGCTGTGGTTCTGGGTCTTCCCGATGTACGGCGGCCAGGGCGGGCTTCAGCTGTACGGCGACGGGTCGCACTCCGTCTACCTCGACAACCCCTTCGAGGTCACGGTGACCTCGCTGGTGGGGCTGCTCTTCACGATGGCCACGCCGTGGATCGTGCGGGCGCTGACGACAGTGGACCGGCTGATGGTGCGTGGGCTGCTCGGTCCGTCGCGGCTGGCGACGCGGGTGGTCGAGCTGGAGTCCGACCGCGGGGTCGTGATCGACACGGCCGCCGCCGACCTGCGGCGCATCGAGCGCGATCTGCACGACGGGGCGCAGGCCCGGCTCGTCAACCTCGCGATGGGGCTCGGCCTGGCCAAGGAGAAGCTGACCGAGGATCCGCAGGCCGCGGCGCGGATGGTGGACGAGGCGCACGGTGAGGTGAAGACGGCGTTGCAGGAGCTGCGGGATCTGGCCCGCGGGATCCATCCGGCCGTGCTGACCGACCGGGGACTGGACGCCGCGCTGTCCGCGGTGGCCTCGCGGTGCGCGGTGCCGGTGCAGGTCGATGTCGATCTGACGGCCCGGCCCGCGCCCGCGATCGAGGGGATCGCGTACTTCACGGTGTCCGAGCTGCTGCAGAACATCAGCAAGCACGCGCGGGCGACGCTGGCCACGGTGGATGTGTGGCGGTCCGAGAACCGGCTCATGATCCAGGTGTGCGACGACGGTGCAGGGGGAGCCGATGTCTCCGGTGGGTCGGGGTTGGCGGGGCTCGCGGAGCGGCTCGATGCGGTGGACGGGATTCTGGTGGTGGACTCGCCGGTGGGTGGGCCCACGCGGGTGACCGCCGAGCTGCCCTGGCGGGGGTGAGTGTCCCTGCGGCGTGGGGGCTCGCCGACGGATGTTTCGCCCCCTTCAGCCCTACCCGTCCCGTACCTGGGGGCTCCCCCTCAGACCCCCCGTACAGCGCTGACGCGCTCGTCCTCAAACGCCGGATGGGCTAAAAATCCCCGCCCGGGCGCAGGCCGGTCCGAATGCTGGAATGCTGGGGCCTGTCGTACGAGCAGGGACGAACCCGGCACGGGTCGGGGACAGGCTCTGGGGGGCCGAGAATCGTGGAGGACAGGGTGCGGGTGGTCATCGCCGAGGATTCAGTGCTGCTCAGGGAGGGCCTGACCCGGTTGCTGACCGACCGTGGGCATGACGTCGTGGCCGGTGTCGGTGACGGCGACGCGCTGATCAAGACCATTACCGAGTTCGCGGCCCAGGACGCGCTGCCGGACGTCGTCGTCGCCGATGTGCGGATGCCGCCGACGCACACCGACGAGGGGGTCAGGGCCGCGGTGCAGCTGCGCAAGGCGCATCCTGGCCTCGGCGTCCTCGTGCTGTCGCAGTACGTGGAGGAGCAGTACGCCACCGAACTGCTGGCCGGTTCCAGCCACGGCGTCGGCTATCTGCTCAAGGACCGGGTCGCCGAGGTGCGGGAGTTCGTGGACGCGGTGGTGCGGGTGGCCCAGGGGGGTACCGCGCTCGACCCGGAGGTCGTGGCGCAGCTGCTCGGCCGCAGCCGCAAGCAGGACGTGCTCGCGGGGCTGACCCCGCGGGAGCGGGAGGTCCTGGGGCTGATGGCCGAGGGGCGTACGAACTCGGCCGTCGCGCGGCAGCTCGTGGTCAGCGACGGCGCGGTCGAGAAGCACGTCAGCAATATCTTCCTGAAGCTGGGCCTGTCCCAGAGTGACGGGGATCACCGGCGTGTTCTGGCCGTGCTCACCTACCTCAACTCATGAGCACCTGACACTGTGTCAGTTGTTGAGTACGACTCCATGTGCCACAAGAAGCCCAGAAACCAGAAATCCGGGAAGCCAGAACCGATGGATGAGCGGGGAGCGTCTTCAGGGAAGGACCGGGGGGCGGGTAAATCATGACAAGTCAGGGTGCCCGGTCGTCTCAAAATGGTGTCCACCATGCGAATGGTCGCGGGAAGGTGACCCTTACCGACGTAGGGTTGAAATTGGGAAGGCCTGTGGGCAGGCCCCTCCCAGACAGCCGCCTCGAGGGAGGTCCAGTTCAGTGACGAGCCAGGTCAGTAGCCCAGCGGAGCAGGCCGACGGAGCCGTCGTAGGAGAACAGCGCAAAGCGGCCGGGGTCAAAGACGTCCGCCGCCTTGACCGAGTGATCATTCGGTTCGCGGGCGACTCCGGTGACGGCATGCAACTCACCGGCGACCGCTTCACCTCCGAGACAGCATCCTTCGGCAACGACCTCTCGACCCTGCCGAACTTCCCCGCCGAGATCCGAGCGCCCGCAGGCACACTGCCGGGCGTTTCGTCTTTCCAGCTGCACTTCGCCGACCACGACATCCTCACCCCCGGTGACGCACCGAACGTCCTGGTCGCCATGAACCCGGCCGCGCTGAAGGCGAACATCGGCGATGTGCCGCGCGGCGCGGAGATCATCGTCAACACGGACGAGTTCACCAAACGGGCGATGCAGAAGGTCGGCTACGCCACCAGCCCGCTGGAGGACGGCTCCCTGGACGGCTACAGCGTCCATCCCGTCCCGCTCACCACGATGACCGTCGAGGCCCTGAAGGAGTTCTCGCTCTCCCGCAAGGAGGCCGAGCGCTCCAAGAACATGTTCGCGCTGGGTCTGCTGTCGTGGATGTACCACCGGCCGACCGACGGCACCGAGAAGTTCCTGCAGTCCAAGTTCGCGAAGAAGCCCCAGATCGCGGCCGCCAACATCGCCGCGTTCCGCGCGGGCTGGAACTTCGGCGAGACCACCGAGGACTTCGCCGTCTCCTACGAGGTCGCCCCGGCCGCCAAGACCTTCCCGACCGGCACCTACCGCAACATCTCCGGGAACCTGGCGCTGTCGTACGGCCTGATCGCGGCCTCCCAGCAGGCCGACCTGCCGTTGTACCTCGGCTCGTACCCGATCACCCCGGCCTCGGACATCCTGCACGAGCTCAGCAAGCACAAGAACTTCGGAGTACGGACCTTCCAGGCCGAGGACGAGATCGCCGGCATCGGCGCGGCGCTGGGCGCGGCGTTCGGCGGTTCGCTGGGCGTCACCACCACCTCCGGTCCGGGTCTGGCGCTGAAGTCGGAGACCATCGGCCTGGCGGTCTCGCTCGAACTGCCACTGCTCGTCATCGACATCCAGCGCGGCGGTCCGTCGACCGGCCTGCCGACCAAGACCGAGCAGGCGGACCTGCTCCAGGCCATGAACGGCCGCAACGGCGAGGCCCCGGTGCCGATCGTGGCCCCCAGGACTCCGGCCGACTGCTTCGACGCGGCCCTGGAAGCGGCGCGGATCGCCCTCACGTACCGCACCCCCGTCCTGCTCCTCTCCGACGGCTACCTGGCCAACGGCAGCGAGCCGTGGCGCATCCCGGAAACCGACGAGCTCCCGGATCTGCGCGTGCAGTTCGCCCAGGGCCCGAACCACACCCTGGACGACGGCACCGAGGTCTTCTGGCCGTACAAGCGCGACCCCCAGACCCTCGCCCGCCCCTGGGCGATCCCCGGCACGCCCGGCCTGGAGCACCGCATCGGCGGCATCGAGAAGCAGGACGGCACCGGCAACATCTCCTACGACCCCGCCAACCACGACTTCATGGTCCGCACCCGCCAGGCGAAGATCGACGGCATCGACGTCCCCGACATCGAGGTCGACGATCCGGACGAGGCAAAGACCCTCGTCCTCGGCTGGGGTTCCACCTACGGACCCATCACCGCCGCCGTACGCCGGCTGCGCGCCGCCGGAGAGAGCATCGCGCAGGCCCACCTGCGCCATCTCAACCCCTTCCCGCGGAATCTGGGCACGGTGTTGAAGCGTTACGAGAAGGTGGTGATCCCCGAGATGAACCTCGGTCAGCTCGCCACCCTCGTCAGGGCGAAGTACCTGGTGGACGCGCACTCGTACAACCAGGTCAACGGCATGCCGTTCAAGGCTGAGCAGCTCGCCACGGCTCTCAAGGAGGCCATCGATGGCTGAGACGTCCACGGAAGGCACGGGCACGATCGAGGCGCTCTCGCTCGTCCCCAAGGCCGAGGCCAGGCAGTCCATGAGGGACTTCAAGTCCGATCAGGAAGTGCGCTGGTGCCCCGGCTGCGGTGACTACGCGATCCTGGCGGCGGTCCAGGGCTTCATGCCGGAGCTCGGCCTCGCCAAGGAGAACATCGTCTTCGTCTCCGGCATCGGCTGCTCGTCACGCTTCCCGTACTACATGAACACGTACGGCATGCACTCCATCCACGGCCGTGCGCCCGCCATCGCCACCGGACTCGCCTCGTCGCGGCGTGACCTGAGCGTCTGGGTCGTCACCGGCGACGGCGACGCCCTGTCCATCGGCGGCAACCACCTCATCCACGCCCTGCGCCGCAACGTGAACCTGAAGATCCTGCTCTTCAACAACCGGATCTACGGTCTGACCAAGGGGCAGTACTCGCCGACGAGCGAAGTCGGCAAGATCACCAAGTCGACGCCGATGGGCTCGCTCGACGCGCCCTTCAACCCGGTGTCCCTGGCGATCGGCGCCGAGGCGTCCTTCGTGGCGCGCACGGTGGACTCGGACCGCCAGCACCTGACGAGCGTGCTGCGTGAGGCCGCCGCCCACCCGGGCACGGCACTGGTGGAGATCTACCAGAACTGCAACATCTTCAACGACGGCGCCTTCGACGTCCTCGAGGACAAGCAGCAGGCCCAGGAGGCGGTGATCCGGCTGGAGCACGGGCAGCCGATCCGCTTCGGGGCCGACGGTCACCGCGGTGTCGTACGGGATCAGCTGACCGGCGACCTGAAGGTGGTCGCCGTCACGCCGGAGAACGAGTCCGAGATCCTGGTCCACGACGCGCACTCGGACTCCCCCACCACGGCCTTCGCGCTCTCGCGGCTCGCCGACCCGGACACGCTGCACAACACCCCCATCGGCGTCTTCCGGTCCGTCGACCGGCCCGTCTACGACTCGCAGATGGCGGACCAGCTGGACACGGCCATCGAGCAGAACGGCAAGGGCGACCTGGCCGCGCTGCTGGCGGGCGGGGACACCTGGACGGTCGTCGGCTAGTACCTCTCACGATCAAGAGGCCCGGGTGCCGCGTCAGGCCCGGGCCTCGTCGTATGCCTGGCGGGCCTTCCGCACCTCGTCCATCCGCTTCTCGGTCCAGCTCGCCAGGGTGCGCACCTGCTCGGCGGCCTCGCGGCCCAGGTGGGTGAGCGAGTAGTCGACCCGGGGCGGGATCACCGGCTTGGCGTCCCGGTGGACGAGGCCGTCCCGCTCCAGGGTCTGCAGGGTCTGGGTGAGCATCTTCTCGCTGACGCGTCCGATGGCGCGGCGCAGCTCGCTGAAGCGGTGCGGGCGCTCCAGGAGCTGGATCAGGACGAGGACGCCCCAGCGGCTGGTGACGTGCTCCAGGACGAGGCGGTAGGGGCACATCGACTCGCCGTCGACGTTCCACTTGCCGACTGCGGCACGGGGACTGCTGTCTGAGGTACTTACGGCCATGCCAGTACCTTACTTCAAAGTGGGTACTTTCGTGAAGTTAGTGCAGCTCCTATGGTTAGTGGCGTATCCATCCCACAAGGAGTTGTTCCCGTTATGAGCATCGTCGTCACCGGAGCCACCGGAAACCTCGGCCGTTTCGTCATCGAGGGGCTGCTGGAAAAGGTCCCCGCGGACCAGATCACGGCCGTCGTCCGAGACAAGGAGAAGGCCGCCGACTTCGCGGCCCGCGGCGTGAAGCTGGCGGTCGCCGACTACAACGCTCCCGAGACCTTCGACGGCGTCATCTCCGCCGGTGACAAGGTGCTGCTCATCTCCGGCAACGAGTTCCACCTCGGTCGCGTGGGCCAGCACCAGGTCGTCCTTGACGCCGCCAAGACCGCCGGGGCCGCGCTCTTCGCCTACACCAGCGCCCCCGGCAGCCTGACCGCCGCCCTGGCCGACGACCACCGGGCCACGGAGGAGGCGATCCTGGCGTCCGGTCTGCCGTACGCCCTGCTGCGCAACGGCTGGTACAACGAGA
Organism: Streptomyces sp. NPDC001530; assembly: GCF_042894545.1. Lineage (NCBI taxonomy): Bacteria > Bacillati > Actinomycetota > Actinomycetes > Kitasatosporales > Streptomycetaceae > Streptomyces > Streptomyces sp. NPDC001530. The sequence continues at coordinate 112,804 of NZ_JBIAVS010000005.1, read as the reverse complement.
ACTACACCGAGAACCTCGCCCCCGTCCTCGAGCACGGCGCCGTCGTCCAGGCCGCCGGTGAGGGCCGGGTCGCCTCCGCCGCGCGGGCCGACTACGCGGCTGCCGCCGTGACGGTGCTGACCGGCGAGGGCCACGGGAACAAGACGTACGAGCTGAGCGGCGACACCGCGTGGGGCTTCACGGAGTACGCCGCCGAGGTGGCAGCGCAGTCCGGCAAGGAGATCGCCTACAACGCCGTTCCCGTCGAGGTGTACACGGGCATCCTGACCGGCGCCGGGCTGCCCGAGCCGCTCGCGGCCACCCTCGCGGGCGTCGACGCCTCGATCGAGAAGGGCGAGCTGGCGGTCACCACCGGCGACCTGTCCCGGCTGACCGGCCGCCCGACCACGCCGATCGCCGAGTCGATCGCGGCGGCGCTGAAGGGCTGACTCCCCCTCAGGCCCTGGGCGCCGTCTTCCATACCCCCGCCTGTCATGACCGTATAGCGATACGGGCATGACAGGCGGGGGTGCTCGGCGCTACCTTCTTCCAGGCTGCTCCGCCGCATGAGAGCGGCCTGAAAGACCAGAGGGAGGCGCCGGTGGCCGGGAAGTCGAAGGGCGAGCAGCACATAGGTCTGCTGAACGGCTTCGCGGCGTACGGTATGTGGGGGCTCGTCCCCCTCTTCTGGCCCCTGCTGAAGCCCGCCGGGGCGGTCGAGATCCTCGCCCACCGGATGGTGTGGTCCCTCGCCGTGGTCGGCGCCGCGCTGCTGGTGATGCGGCGGTGGGCCTGGGCCGGCGAACTGCTGCGGCAGCCGCGCAAGCTGGGTCTCGTGACGGTCGCGGCGGCGGTCATCACCGTCAACTGGGGCGTCTACATCTGGGCCGTGAACAGCGGACACGTGGTGGAGGCGTCGCTCGGCTACTTCATCAACCCGCTCGTCACCATCGCGATGGGCGTGCTCCTTCTGAAGGAACGGCTGCGGCCGGTGCAGTGGGCGGCGGTCGGTGTCGGCTTCGCCGCGGTGCTCGTCCTCACGATCGGGTACGGCCGTCCGCCGTGGATCTCCCTGTGCCTCGCGTTCTCCTTCGCCACGTACGGGCTGGTGAAGAAGAAGGTCAACCTCGGCGGTATCGAGTCCCTCGCCGCCGAGACCACGATCCAGTTCCTGCCGGCGCTGGCGTATCTGGTGTGGCTGGGGTCGACGGGGGGTGCGACCTTCGGTACGGAGGGTGCGGGGCACTCGGCGCTGCTTGCGGCGACCGGAGTGGTGACCGCGCTTCCGCTCGTCTGCTTCGGGGCGGCGGCGATTCGGGTGCCGCTGTCCACGCTGGGGCTGCTGCAGTACCTCGCCCCCGTGTTCCAGTTCCTGCTCGGCATCCTCTACTTCCATGAGGCCATGCCGCCCGAGCGGTGGGCCGGGTTCGCATTGGTCTGGCTCGCGCTGGCGCTGCTCACGTTCGACGCGTTGCGCACCGCGCGGCGGGCGGCGCGGGCGCTCAGGGGTGGGGCCGCGGCCGCTCGGACGGCCGTCGCCACCGGAACGGTCAGCGCCGCTCGGGAGCGCGCGTAGGGCTTTTCGGCCCCGCCGCCCCTGCCCTCCCCCAAGCTCTCGGCTTCGCTCGAGCAGGGGACCCCCCATCGTCCCTGGGGCTCCGCCCCAGACCCCCGCAATCTCAGGTGGCGGGGGCTGGGTTTGCGTGGCGGGCTCGGTGTGTGCGGGCCTTGTGGCGGTTGCCGCAGTGTTCCATGGCGCACCAGCGGCGGCGGCCTGGGCGGGAGGTGTCGACAAAGAGCAGGTAGCAGTCGTGGGCGCCGCACTCGCGGATGCGACGGGCGTGCGGCCCGGTGAAGAGGTCGACGGCGTCGCGCGCGACCGTGGACAGGAGCCGCGTACCGGTCGCACCGGGCGCCCACCCACGCGTGCCGTCCGGCTCGATGCGGGCAACGAGCGGCGGCTCGGCGGCGGCCGCGTTGACGACCGCGACGTGCACGGGATTCAGAGGGCGGCCGTGAGCCCGGTCGGCGGTTACGAGGAACAGTGCGTCGCGGAGCGTTCGTGCCCCCTCCAACTCCGTCTGGGTGACGAAGAGTTCGAAGCCCGCTGGTAGGCGGCTCCGCTTCGCCCAAGCCACCAGGTCCGCGGGTTCGTGCAGCATCTCGTGGCGGGCGAACTCGCCCGGGCCGCCCGTCGTCAGCAGTTCCAGGCAGAGCGCGCCGGGGTCGAAACGGAAGGGCTTGCCGTCGTACGACACGAGGGTCAGCCCGGGCGATTCCATTGCACGCTCGCTCACGTAACCACTATAAGTGGTTACCATGACACCTACGCCTACGCCTACGCCGGTGCACTGGAAACTCGTCATCGATGCCGCCGACCCGCACGCCCAGGCCGACTTCTGGGCCGCCGCGCTCGGTTACGAGGTCGAGGACAACAGCACGTTCGTCGAGCGGCTGCTGAGCCTCGGCGCCCTGCCGGCCGAGGCCACCATCGACTTCCACGGCCGCCCTGCCTTCCGGGACCTGATCGCCGTACGGCATCCGGACGACCCGTACGACCAGGAGCGCGGCATCGGACTCGGGCGGCGGCTCCTCTTCCAGCGCGTACCGGAGCCGAAGACCGTCAAGAACCGGCTCCATCTCGACCTGCACCCGGGTGAGGGCCGCCGCGCCGACGAGGTCGAGCGGCTGGCGGCGCTGGGCGCGAGCGTGCTCCGGCAGGTGAAGGAGCCGGCGGGCGAGTGGGTGGTGATGGCGGATCCGGAGGGGAATGAGTTCTGCGTGCAGTAGAGGCATCTCGCCCAGTTGCAGTCGATCGCCACCGCCAACGGCGGCAACCGTGCGCACGGCGGTGCCGGTTGCAAGGCCTCCATCGACGGGTCGCCATGACAGGGACGCACGTCGACAGGTCGAACATCACCGACGCGGCGCTGGACCAGAAGGCGGACGCGTTGGCGTATGCGGTGGGGGAGTTGTCCTCGTAGGTTGTCCCGGCCCCCGTCTGCTCAACTCCCTTGCCGTGGAAGAGCGTTCCGCGGTGAGGGCGTGTGCGGCGGCCGGCGTGGAGCCCGAGCGCATACGGGCCGCCACGGCCGTCGGCACACGCCCGCCGACGGCGACGTCGGCCGCGACGCGGGAGCGCAGGGCACCTACCTGGGCCAGGTGCTGCTGCAACTGGCCCGGGGTGAGCGTCTCGGCCGGCACGCTCACCGCGGCCCGTACGGCGGCCGGGTGCGTGGGGATGGGAGCGGCGCCTCGGGAGGTGACGCGGGGGCGAGGGCGGCCGCCGCTTCGGTCCGTTCGGTCGGTTCCGCTCGTTCGGTCGGTTCCGCTGGTTCGGTCGGTTCCGCCCGGTCGTGCCGGCTGGAGTGTGCGCCAACTCATCGTGCCGGTCAGTTCGTTGACGTATACCTCGGTGCGTGGGCGCGACTCGCGTGGGCGCGGTGAGCGACGGCGGGCGGCGTCGGCCCGCTCGCGGCCGTGGTGGTCGCCTTGTCGCGGCCCGGCCGGACCGCTGCCCCTGCCGCTGCCGCCGGGCCGGTCGGTCCCCGCCGCCCCGGTCCTTCGCTCCCTGCGGTCGTCACTGGCCATGGGCTCGGGGGCTCTGGGTGTAGGGGTTGTCGGCCAGGACGCGGGCGCGTTCGGCGAGGCGGCCCATGCGGGTGCGGGCCGATTCGAGCTGCTCGATGTCGTCGGCGGCGGGGCCGCCGTCGGCTGTGAGCTCGGTCCACACGCCGATCAGATCCCGTCCGAGGTGCAGGCCCTGCAACGGGTCGCGGACGGCGCGCCAGGCCGCGGCCGCGCTCTGTACGTTGCCGTACGCGGCGCGCGGGTCGCGGTGGCGTCGGCGGACCCTGGCGAGGTCGAGCGACAGGTGGAACGACCTGAACGCGTCACCGGCCAAGTAGGCGATGTACGCGGTCAGTTCGCGCAGCTTCAGCACCTCCGGGTGCTCCTCGCCCAGCGACTGCGCCGCCTCCGCGACGGCCTGCTCCGCCATCCCCGCGGCCGCCTCGATCCGGCCCATCTTCACGGCCTCGTTGATCCGTGCCACGGGCTCCACGAGGAAGGCCGCCGCGCCCTCGCCCTCCTCGGGCGGACTCGGCGCCAGCACCGCCTCGGCGACCGCGTCGAAGCCCCGCACCGGAGCGGGCTTCGGCTCCGGCTCGGGCTCGGGCTCCGCCCCGAACATGACGTCCATCGCGGGGGCCGCCTTCCGCGCGGGACCGGCTTCGGCCACCGGAGCCGGCCCGAACTCCCCGGTCGGCGCCGCCGCCACCCCGGCCGCCGACTCCGGCACCGCCCGCAACACATGCGTCGCTGCGGTCCCAGGCAACGGCTTGGGCTCCGGCACCGCCCGCAACACGAAGGTCGACGGGGTGGGGGCGCCGGGCGCGGGGGCGGCGGGGGGCGTTGCGGGGCGTACGGGTTCAGGTGCCGGGGCAGGTGGCTCCGACGGGCGTACGGCATCGGGGGCCGGAGCGGGTGCCTCCGACGGGCGTACGGCATCGGGGGCCGGGGCAGCGTGTGCGGCGGGAACCGCTGACACCGGTGCCGGGGCGGTGGGCACAGGCTCGCTCACCGACACCCACGCCGGGGGCGGCACGACAGCACTCGCCGCAACGGGTGCCGGTGCGGAGGGCATCGCGCCACTCGCCGGAACAGGCGCCGGACCGGCGGACGCCACGGTCCTCACGGGTTCCGGAGCCGGTGCCGACTCAGGCCTGGGCATGGGCGCGGGCGCAGGCGCCGGAGCCGACGCAGGTGCCGGAGCCGGTGCAGGTGCAGGTGCCGGAGCCGGTGCAGGTGCAGGTGCCGGAGCCGGTGCAGGCGGCGCAGATGCCTGTGCAGGAGCAGGTGCCGACCCGAGTTCCGGGTTCGGGACAGGCGCGGGCGCGGGCGTGGGGTCCGTCTCCGCGACAGACGTGGGCGCGGGCGCCGGCGCATGCTCCGGTGTCGGCTCCGGGACCGCCCGCAGCACATACGTCGCCTTGTCCCGACGCGGAACCGGCGGCGTCTCGGGCGCGGCGGGCACCCCGGTCGCCGGCCCCTCGGGCGCTCGCTCACGGGATGCGGAAGCGGCAACGGGAGCAGTCGGAACCGGTGCCGTCGGCCGCGGCTGCGCAGGCGGCTGCGGCTCCTGAACCTGGCGTCGCGCCTGCGCCTCCGCCGAAGCACCCGGCACCGCCGAAGCCGCGGTCCCCGCCCCCACCCGCACCGGCTCCCCCGCGTACCGGCTGGAGCCGTCCACGTACACCTGGAGCGGGACGACGAAGCCGATGCGTTCGTCGTGGATGGTGGCGAGGACGGGGTGGCCGGTGGCGAGGGCGAGGCGGTGGAGGTAGTTGAGGACGGCGGCCTGGACGGTCTCGCCGTGCGCGGCGACGACCGGCATGCCGCCGACCGTGGCGCCGGCCGTGGACGCCGGCACCCGTACCTCGATCGGGGTCACCCCGGCGGCCGGTTGCCCCCCGGGCGCGGCACCGGCCGAGCGCTGCCGCTTGAGTTCCCGCTTCTGTTCGCGGCTGAGTCGAGACATCGGTTCCCTCACTCGGGGTGATCAGGGGAGGAAGGGGCGGACGGAGAAGAAGACGACGGAGACGAAGAGGAGGACGACGGCGAAGAGGACGCCGGGGACGGGGGAACCGCGGCCTCCACCGCTGTCACCTCGTCGACGTGCCACGGCTGCCCACGGCCCGTACGCGTCAGCTTGAGAAAGACGTTCGCGCGCGGCCCCATGCCCGTCCAGCCGTCGCGGCCGTGGGCCGTGCCCTCGACGAAGAGGGCGCGGTAGGCCAGGACGGCCGTGTCGGTGGGGCCGTCGCCGTCGTCGTCCGACGTCACGTCCACCGTGGTCCAGGCCTTGTGGTCGGCCCAGTTGTTCCAGTCGTTGCCGGCGCCGCTCGCGGGCCGGTACGACCGCTCGGCGGCGGCTTTCTTCGCCGTGAACCAGCGGGCCGAGCGCAGCACGGCATCGTGCGGACCGGAGTCGTACTTCGTGTCATAGCCGTACGCCACCTGCGCCCACACCTCCGATACCTCTGTCGCGTCCGTCCCGTCGACGCCCGACGGGCTCGGCACCCGCGCGTCCGCGCCCAGCGGCTTGCCCGACGGCAGCGGCGCCTTGGGCGCCACCGACGGGAACACGGAGGGCGACGAACCGGGCGCGCCCACCGCGTCACGGTGATCCTGCAAGCCACAGCCCGTCAACGCCAACAGCCCGGTGACGGACACGACCGCCGCGGCGATCGTCCCCGTATGCATCGCCGTACCTATCGTCGTACGTGCCCTGGTACGCATCGCCGTACCCATCGTCGTACGCGTCCTCATCCTCGCCTCCCTCCTCACTTCAGCCCCAGCCAGGGTGCCGGATCCACGTACTTGCCGTTCTGCATGACCTCGAAGTGCGCGTGCGGTCCGGTCGAGTAACCGGTGGAGCCCACCGCGCCGACCTGCTGGCCGACCTTCACCTTCTGCCCGACACTGACGTTGATTGCGGACATGTGGTTGTACGTCGTCGAGATCTGGTCGCCATTGATGGTTCCGTGCGAGATGACGACGCGGTTGCCGTAGCCGTTGGCCCAGCCCGCGGAGGTGACCGTGCCGTCCCGGGCCGCCTTGAACGGCGTACCGGCCGCGGCGCCGAAGTCGATGCCGGTGTGCAGCTTGTAGACGTGCAGGATCGGGTGCATGCGCATGCCGTACGGGGAGGTGACAGGCGGGTCGCCGGGAATCGGCATCGCCATCTGCTGCCCGTCCGGGAGCTTGCCCGGCGCGTCGTCGACCGACTCGTACTTGGATATCAGCGACTTGATGCGGGCGACGTAGTTCTGTGTCTCGGTGTACGGGGGCATGCCGCCGTACTGCTGCACCGCGCCCGGTCCCGCGTTGTACGCGGCGAGCGCGAGGTCGAGTGTCTCGCCCTGCGCCTCGCCGCGCCTCTTGTAGCCCTCGACCTGCTTGGCGAGGGCACAGTCGTAACGGCCCTGCGCCATGATCGCGTCCCCGGGGTCGTACGGGGATATACGGCCGTTGCCGTCGTCGTCGCGGCCCCAGGTCGTCCAGGTGCCAGGCATGAACTGCGACAACCCCTCGGCGCCGACGGGTGATTGGGCGTTGGGGTTCCAGCCCGACTCGGCCTCGATCTGCGCGGCGATGACGGCGGGCTTGATGACGTCGCACATCGCGCCCGCCTTCAGGACCCAGGGCACGTACGCCGCGGGCACGGTGCCGTTCTTCAGCCCACCGCCCGCGCCCGACCCCGTATCCGCCTCGCTCTCCGATCCGCTCACCGCGACCATCATGATCACCGGCATGATCACCGCGGCGAGACAGCCGCCGACCACCCAGGTCATGGTGCTTCCGCCCCCGTTGGACATCGGCTCCCCTCAGCCTCAAGATCCGGTCGTGTACATGCAGTTGAGTCTCTCGGCTCACACCCGATGCATGCGTCACCACGGCGTCACAGGCTCGTCCCAGGAACTCACGCCCCGTTACCTAACCTGTTCGGGCGCCGTGAAGATCGGTGGGCCGACAACGGAGGAGAGTGGCGATGCAGGGGATCGCGCAACAGGGGCTCGACGGGCCCGAGATCTGGATTCGCGGGCCGGTCGGTGAATCGGAGCCGCAGCAACCGGAGGAAAGAGCGGGGTCGGGATCGGGTCAAGTCGCCGTGAGCGCACGGCGGTTCGCCTGGGTCGCCACCCATGGCGGCGCCGGTGCCTCCACGCTCGCCGCCGTCTTCGGCGGCCATGACACGGGCCGCAACTGGCCCCGGCCGGACCAGGGCGAGCCGGGGTCCGTCCTGCTCGTCGGGCGTACGCACGCGGCCGGTCTGGACGCCGTCTCGCACACCCTCGACATCTTCCGCCGCGGTGACGCGCCCCCGGGACTCGACCTCGACGCCATCGTCCTGGTCGCGGACGCGCCCGGCCGGCTGCCCCGTCAACTCGCCCAGCGCATCAAGGTGATCGGCTCGGTCATCGACGTCTACCGGGTGCCGTGGGTGCCCGCCTGGCGCACCGGCGACCTCACGGGACCGCTGCCGCGCGAGCTCACATCACTGGCCCGACTGACCGGGAGGACCACGCCATGAACACGCTGCACGCCATGACCACCGCACTGACCCTGGCCGCCGACGACGGCCCGCCGGCCGGTGTCACCACGGAACTCGACAAGGTCCTGAACATCATCGCCTGGCTGGTCACCGCGGCCGGCGTGGCGGGGCTGATGATCGTGGGCTCGCGCATGGCGATCGCTGTCAAGGCCGGTGACGGGGAGGAGCACTTGAGCCAGTTCCTGATGGTGATGGGCGCTTGCGTCATCGGCGCGGCGGCGGGGCCGATCGTCGATTTCGTGATCTGAAGCAACGGCCCCCGCCCCCCTGCTGGCCCTTCTCCTGCGAGGCACCCTCAGATCTGAGGGTGCCTCAGCCATTTCTGAAGGTTCCTCAGTTCATTTCCTCGGGCTGCCCACCTGGTACTTGATGACGATCTCTTCCCGTCTGTCACGGACACGTCACCGACAGGTGCTGGATCACTACATCGCTTGGCCGGACCTCACAGGAGTCGCCAAGCTCACTGTGCAACCGGGAACTCGGGCGTCACGCAGCCCTCCATCACCCGCAAGAACCCACAAGCAACATCGAGCAAGCACGGTCAAGCACCGCTCACATCAAGCACGTTGTCGGCCGGCAGCCGACCACATCGGGGAGAAGCCATGTTCAAGGCGATAGCAGCCAAGGCCCACATCTACCTGGCGGACGGCAAGGTCCCCAACCCCAAGAGCGACGCGCCGAACGCGCTGACCGGCAAGGTCGACACCGTCCTCGGCATCCTCGCCTGGGCCGGTACCGCGGCGGGCGTCGCGGGTGTGCTCATCACCGGCGCCATGATGGCGATCTCGATGCGCCGCGGCGAGGGCTCGGAGCACATGGGCCGCCTCGGCATGGTCCTCGGCGGCTGTGTCCTGGTCGCCACAGCGGGCCCCGTCGTCACCTTCGTCTTCGCCTGACCTGATCCCACGTCCGATCAGAACCTGATGCGAAGGGAGCACAAACCATGCTGAACTCCGGCCGGTCCCAAGGGGGCAGCGGGGAGTGGGAGCAGCCGTTCTGGCAGCAGCGAGGCTGGATCCTGTCGGCCGGGTTCCTGCTGGTGCTGCTCGTGCTCGCCGGCTTCACGATGCTGAGCGGCGGCGACGGGAAGTCGGCGAACGCGTCTGGCGGCGCGGACCCGACGCCCGCCCCGTCCGCCTCCTCGGACGCGAACTCGGGTGGTGGCAGCGGCGGTTCGGACACCCGGCCCGCCGGCTGCCGCACCGACGACAGCGACCAGGCGAAGCCGACCGCGGCTCCGAAGGACTTCACCTGGAAGGCCAACGGCACGGGTCTGGTGCCGGTCTCCAAGACGGTCGGCCCGCTCAAGTACGACGGACCGGTCTGGTCCTGCTTCGCGCACACGCCGATGGGCGCGGTCATGGCCGCCCACGCCATCACCGACCACCTGAGCTACCAGGGCTGGCGCCAGGTCGTCGACCAGCAGGTCGTCCCCGGCGCGGGCCGCGAGGCGCTGATCAGGAGCCGCTCCGCGGAGGGCGACAAGCCCACCTCGGGCAAGCCCGACGCGGGAGGCTACGCCGGCTTCACGGTCCTGTCGTACGACAAGGAGAAGACGACGGTGATGTTCGTGGTCCGCGTCCCCGGCAAGGACGCCTACGGCACCGCGTCGGTCACCGTGCAGTGGCGGGACGGCGACTGGAAGCTCGCGCCCGACGCCGACGGCACCGTCTATTCGGGCATGTCGCAGATCAGCGGCACCGACGGCTTCGTCACCTGGGAGGCGTGAGATGGCTTGCTCCTGGCGGATATACGACTGCGTGATCGACGAGGTCGGTACCCAGTTCACCCAAGGTGCCGTCGTCGTCTTCGCCAAGGCGATCGGCGACGCCGCGTCGGAGGTGCTCAAGGCGCTCAACGGCGTCTGGATGAACGTCGACGTGGACGACCCCTCGAAGCCCATCGGCCTCATCGACAAGGAGGTCGACTGGATCGTCGCCTATGTGGCCGTGGCCTCGCTGCTGGTCGCCGCGATCAGAATGGCCCTCGACCGCAAGGGCCAGCCGATGAAGCAGGCCTTCTTGGGGATGTGGAAGGTCATCCTCGTCGGCGCGGTCGCCGTGCCGGTGGTCCAGGCGCTCACCAAGGCGTCGGACCTGTACGCCCAGCACGTGTACGAGAAGTCCGACCTCGGCGACACCGCGTCGACGATGCTCGGCGTGCTGACGCTCAACCAGCCGGGCCTGGTGCTCATCTTCGGTCTGCTGGTGATGCTGTCGAGCTTTGTGCAGATCTGTCTGATGTACATCCGCATCGGCGTCATGATCATGCTCGTCGGCACGCTGCCGCTGGCCGCCGTCTCCTCGATGACCGGGTGGGGCGAGGGCTGGTGGAAGAAGCACGTCGGCTGGCTGGCGGCCTGGCTGCTCTACAAACCGGCGGCCGCCCTGATCATCTACTCGGCCACGTCGATGACCCAGGACACCAAGAACCTCGACCAGACCATCGCGGGCCTGGGCATGCTGATCATGGCGGTCTTCGCCCTGCCGGCCCTGCTCAAGCTGATCGTCCCGGCGACGGCGGCGCTCGGCGGCACGTCCGGTGGCACGGTCGCCCTCAACGCGGCCAACAACATCGCGACCGGCGCCGTCAGCATCGCCGCGGGCGGTGCCGGAGGAGGCGGCGGGGGCGGTGCGGGCGCGGGTGGCGCGGCCGGCCCGAAGGGCTCGCCGTCCGCGGGCGCCGGCGCTCCGGCGGGTGGCGTTCCGGCCGGTGGCGCGGGAGGCGCGGGCGGAGCGGCCGCCGGTGGGGCGGGTGCCGCCGCCGCGGGTGCGGCCACGGGCGGCGCGGCCGTCGCGGTCCAGGCCGCCGCGGTCGCCGTACAGACCGGTGTCGCGGCCGCCACGGAGGTCGCCAACTCCCTCGACGACAACGACGGCATGAAGGGCCACAACCAGTAAGGCCGACAGGCCCTTGCCCGGGGGTTGGGGCGACCGCCGCCCGACAGGCCACCGCCCGACAGGCGCCGCCCCAACCCCCGTACACCCCACGCACTTCGAGCTGAGCCGGAAGAAGGAACCCCATGTCCACCGACGCCATGACGCGTCCCACGTACGGGAACTGGCGCAGGCCCCGCCGTCCCGGACTCGGTCCGCTGGGTCTGCTCGGCACCGTCGTCGCTTTCGGCGGACTGCTGGTGGCGCTACTGGCGTCGCTGGTCTCGCTGATGGCCGCGATCACCGTGCTCGTGCCGGTCGGGCTCTTCCTCGCCCCGCTGGCGCTGCGCACGGTCGACGGCCGCAACGTCTACCAGGTCCTCGCGATCCGCGTCGGCTGGATGAAGCGGAAGGCCAACGGCTCGCACACCTACGTCTCCGGGCCGCTGTCCAAGCGCCCCGGCGGCCGCTTCCAGCCGCCCGGCCTGCTCGCGCGCACCAAGATGTACGAGGGCCGCGACGCCTACAACCGCTCGTTCGGGGTGCTGCACCACCCGGGCCGCGGCCTGTACACCGTGGTCCTCGCCTGCGAACCGGACGGCGGTTCGCTGGTCGACCCGCAGCAGGTCGACATCTGGGTGGCCTCCTGGGGCGACTGGCTCGCGCGGCTCTCGCACGAGCCGGGTCTGCGCGGCGCCCAGGTGGTCGTCGAGACCGCCCCGGACACGGGTACACGGCTGGCGGCCGAGGTCCTCCCGCGCATCTCGCCGGACGCTCCGGCCGCGGCCCGCGCCGTGATGGAGGAGGTCGTCGAGCGCTACCCGTCCGCGTCCTCCGAGATGCACACGTACATCGCGCTCACCTACGGCCCGGCGGGCGGACCCAAGCGCGACATCGACGACATCATCACGGATCTGTCGATGCGCCTGCCCGGCCTGCTCTCGGGCCTGGTGGCCGCGGGCGGCGGCAGCGCCTACCCGCTCTCCGCCGAGCGGCTCGCCGAGATCGTACGGGTGGCGTACGACCCCGCCATCGCCCCCGACGTGCTCAGCGCCCGCGCCGAACACGCCACCACCGGGCTGGAGTGGAGCGACGCGGGCCCGGCGGCGGCGGTCGAGACCGTCACGAACTACAAGCACGACTCGGGTGTCTCGCGCACCTGGATGCTGACGCTCGCGCCGCGCGGCACGGTGCGCTCGAGCGTCCTGCGCGGTCTGCTCGAACCCGCGCCGGGCACCCGGCGCAAGCGGGTCTCCCTCATCTACCGCCCCATCGACCCGGCGACGTCCGCCCGGATCGTGGAGTCCGACCGTCGCTCCGCCCACTTCATGGCGGGTTCGCGACGCGGTCTCGTCCAGGCGCGGGCCAGTTCGGAGATGCAGGCCGCCGAGCAGACCGCGGCCGAGGAGGCGGCGGGCGCCGGGCTCGTGGAGTTCTCGCTGATGGTGACGGTCACCGTCGACGACGAGGAGCAGCTGCAGGACGCGGGCATCACCGTGCGCAACCTCCAGGCGTCCTCCCGCATCCTGATGCGCCCCGCGGACCGTATGCAGGCCTCGGCCTTCACCTGCACGCTGCCGGTCGGCCTGCTGCCGTGGGAGCACACCCTCGTTCCGTACCAGATCCGGGAGGCGCTGTGAGTGCCGTGCATTCGATTCCCAGTGCTCCGCCGCGTGGCTGGTACGGGCCCGGCGGAGGCCAGGTCGGGCATGTGGACCCGCCCTCCATGTGGCGCGCGACCACGGTTCAGGCGTGCGGGCTGTGGCCCTTCGCGGCGGGTTCCGGCGCGCCCATGACCGGAGTCCCGCTCGGGCAGCACCTGCACACCGGCGCGACGGTGTGCGGCGACCCCATCTCCTGGTTCACCCGCGCCCGTTACATCTCCAACCCGTCCCTGTTCATGCTCGGCATGCCGGGCCTGGGCAAGTCGACGCTGGTCAACCGGATGCTCATCGGCATGTCCGCGACGGGCATCACTCCGCTGGTGCTCGGGGACCTGAAGCCGGACTACGCGGACACCGTAAGGGCGTTGGGCGGCCAGGTGATTTCCATCGGCCGTGGTGTCGGGGGCATCAACGTCCTCGACCCGGGTGCGATGGGTGAGGCGGCGGTACGCATCGGCGGTGATCGCGGACGCATCCTGGCGGCGGAGGCGCACGGTCGTGTGCTGAACATGGTCGCCGCGCTCATCACGATCGTGCGGGGCCGTCCGATGGACGACCACGAGCAGTCGGTGCTGTCGGCCTGTCTCCACCATCTCGCGGAGCGTACGAAGCCGGGGCGGGCGCCGCTGCTGCCGGATCTGTTGAAGGTGCTGGACGAGGGGCCGGACCGGGTCCGGGCGGTCACCCTGGACCGGGGGAACGTCGCCCGCTACCAGGAGGCCGTGGACCCGCTGCACCGTTCCCTGCTCGGCGTCCTGGACGGGCCGTTGGGCGACACGTTCGCGTCCGAGACCTCGACGCGGATCAACCCGGCCTCGCCGGCCGTGTGCGTGGACATCTCGCGTATCGGCGAGGCGGATACGCAGCTGACCGCGGCCGCGATGCTCGCCGCGTGGTCGGACGGGCTGGGCACGGTGGCGGCCGCCCATGCGCTCGCGGACGCGGGTCTGGCCCCCCAGCGGTGGTTCTTCACCGTCCTGGACGAGCTGTGGCGCCCCCTGCGGGCCGCCTCCGGCATCGTCGAGCGGATCGACGCGCTGACCCGCCTCAACCGGTCGCTGGGGCTCGGCGACGCGAAGATCACGCACACGCTGAAGGACGCGGAGGCGCTGGGCACCGAGGCCGACCGTGCGAAGGCGCGCGGCTTCGTGGAGCGGGCCGGGATGGTGGTCTGCGCCGGGCTCCCCCGCACGGAGATGAAGGAACTCGGCGAGATCGTCGGCATGTCCGAGCGGGAGATCGAGCTGGTGTCATCCTGGTCGTCGCCGCCCGGGTGGGCGAGCACGGGCGGCAACGAGGAACCGCCCGGGCGCGGACGCTTCCTGATCAAGGTCGGCGGACGCCCCGGCATCCCGATCAAGGTGTCCATCACGGACACCGAGCGGGCGTTGCACAACACGAACACCCGGTGGTCGGAGGCGGGAAAGCCGAGCCTTTCCAAGGGAGCCGGGCGATGAGTACCCATCCCGGACAACCTTTCTTCGCCCCCTCCGCCCCTACCCGTCCCTGGGGGCTCCGCCCCCAGACCCCCGGGTGGTCCTTCGGCTGCGGGTGGGTGGTGGCTGGTCGCGCAGTTCCCCGCGCCCCTGACGGGGCGCGTCACTCAGCCCGTCCGGCGTTTGAGGACGAGGCCGTTCAGGCCGAAGCGGGGGGTCTGGGGGGCGGCAGCCCCTCAGGTACGGGAATGGGTAGGGGCGGCGGGGGCGAAAACCATCGGGGGGACCACAGATGAGCAGCACACGTAAGAACCACAGCAGCGGGGAGGATTTCCTTCCCTGGATCGTGCCGGGGGTTGCCTTTCTCGTCGGCACAGTCTTCTTCGGGGCCTGGCTGGGCGGGACCATCGGGGCGGCGGCGAGCGGAGCCGGGTGGGATCCGCCGCCGTTCGGGCTGACCACCCTGTCGGCGCTGGTCAAGGACGGCCCGGCCACAGTGTGGCCACAGGCGTCGACGACCGCGGTCGCGGCCGGCATGGCGACCGTGTTCGGCGTGGTCGTGGCCCTGGTCGTCGCACTTGTCGTGCTGGTGCGGCGACGGAGCGCCAAGCCCAGTGGACTCGCCGGCCGCAAGGAGCTCGCCGGGCTCCTGCCCAAGGGCGCGGCGCAGCGCGCACGGCAACTCCGGCCGTCGCTGGCCAAGTTGGGGAAGATCACCCCGGACGACACCGGGAACCTGCTCGGCAACCTGGAGCCGGGCGGCCCGGAGCTGCGCTCCAGCTACGAGGACGTGGAGCTTGACCTGATGGCCCCCCGGGCGGGCAAGTCCACGGGCATCGCGGTACCGCGCGTACTGCGGGCCCGCGGCAGCGTCCTGCTGACGTCGAACAAGGCGGACGTCTACAGCGTGACCCGCGCGGAGCGCGAACGCGTAGGAAGGGTGTGGACGTTCGACCCCCAGGGCATCGCCCACACCCCCCGCACCCTGTGGTGGGACATGCTCGCCGACGCCGCCACGATCGAGGGCGCCCGCCGCCTGGCGGGCCACTTCGTCGGAGCCGTCAACGACGACGCGTCCAAGCGCGACTTCTGGATCTCGGCCGCGCAGAACACCCTCACCGCTCTCTTCCACGCGGCCCACCGCGGCGAACGCCGGATCGGCGAGGTACTCGCCTGGCTGGCCGACCCGGCGGACCGCACCCCCGTCGACCTGCTGCGGGACGCCGGCATGGCAGCCCTCGCCGACCAGCTGCAAGGCACCATGCAGGGCGCCGTGGAGACCCGCGACGGTATCTACGAGACGGCCCGCCAGTGCGTGGCCTGTCTGCTGGACCCGAGCATCGCCGCATGGGTGACGCCCGACCCGGACCTGCCGCAGTTCCTGCCGGAGCGGCACGTCCTGTCCACCGACACGCTGTACCTCCTCTCCAAGGACGGCGGCGGCTCGGCGGCCGGTGTCATCGCGGCGGCCGCGGACTCCGTGCTGCGTGCGGGAGTCGTGGCGGCGGAGCGGATGGGCGGACGCCTCGATCCGCCCATGACGGCCGTGCTCGACGAGGCCGCCAACGTCTGCCGGATCTCCGATCTCCCCGACCTGTACTCGCACTTCGGCTCGCGCGGCATCAACATCGTGACGCTGCTGCAGAGTTACCGGCAAGGCGTACGGGTGTGGGGCGAGGCCGGCATGGACGCGCTCTGGGGAGCAGCCACCATCAAGCTGCTCGGCGCCGGCCTCGACGACGCGGACTTCGTGGAGAAGATCTCCCGGCTGGTCGGCGAGCACGACGTGTCGACGGTCAGCTGGTCCAAGAGCAAGGACGGGCGCTCCCGTTCGACCTCGTACCGCCTCGAGCGCATCCTGCCCGCCGACCGCATCCGCGCCCTGCCCAAGGGCACCGCGCTGCTCCTGGCCACCGGCATCAAGCCCGCCCTGGTCCGGCTGCGCCCCTGGTACGCCGAACCCGGCGCCGACCGTATCGCGACCGCGGCGCAGGCCGAGGTCAAGGCCATCACCGCCCGCGCCGCCGAAGGGATCATCACGCGATGACGACCACCGCCACCGAGCAGCAGGTCCAGGAGGGGCCCGCCGCCCCGCCGTTCATCCTCTACCTCGTCGGCCAGGAGTACGCCGAGGAAATGAGCCAACTCGCGCTCTGGGTCGCCGACTTGCTGCTTCCGGTGTACGGCCGCGAGGTCACCTCGCAGCAGCCCTGGTGCCCGCGCTGGTGGGAGCACCTGGAGGCGGTCGCCCGGCTGCACGGGCTGTGGCTGGCCTGGCAGGAGCACACCGACCCGGCCGCGGGCGCGTCCGGCCCTGCCGTCTGGCACCGCGACCACCTCGGCCCCGTGCTCGCCGAACTCCGGTCGCCCAGCGGGCCGTTCGCGGGCTGCAAAGCGGGCAGCCACCGGGTGAAGGCGGCGCCGACGGTCGAACCGTACGACACCGGGCGCGCCGTCGCGGCGTACGACGAGTCCGATTCCTACGAGGCCGACGTCCGGTGACCGCCGGCTGCCCCGTGCTTCTCTCCACCGTCCGCCCAGCCACGAGGAGCCACCTCTCATGACCGGCATCCCCCGCGTCCCTCCCCCCGACAACGCGACCACGCCCTCCCTCCGCGCCTACCTCGGGCTCTACGCTGCCGGACTGGTCGAGCGCGAGCGGATGATCGCCACCGTGGCTTCCTGGCCTTTCGAGGCCGAGGAGGAGCTGGACGAGTTGCATACAGAACCGACCCACCAGGACAACACGATGCTGGTAGTGGCCGCGGCCCGCCTTCTCGGACAGCTGACACGCGAAGACGTGGAGGAGATCCAGCGGCGCATCGACCGGTCGGACCAGACCGGCGGGAAGGGGCGGCGGCCATGACACCCGAGGGACCGGAGACGGGGCTCGCACCCGAATACCGCACGCTGTACCGGGAGTTGCAGACCCGCATGGCCATCGGCGGCGATCTGGGACCTGGTGACCGAGACACCTTCGCGCAGTTCCGGGAAGGAGTGCTCTGGACCCCCGAGCGCGAACGCATGCACACCGCGATTCTCGACGAGTTCAAGTCCCGCTGCGCGGAACTGCCCCGCGACGGCCACGCGGCCCTGTTCACCGCGGGCGCGCCCGGCGCGGGCAAGGGCGGCGCACTGCGCGGGCTGGCCGAATGGCAGAGCCAGGGCGAGGAGTTGGGGCGCGCGTTGGCCGAGGTGCACGGTGTCGACGTACGCGACTACGTGGTCCTCGATCCGGATGAGTTCAAGGTGGCCATCTTCGAGCACGGGGGTGCTCCCCAACTAACCCCTCAGGCACATGAGTTACCGGACGGCCGCCGCGTCTCACCTTCCGAGATGGCCTCGCTCACTCACCGGGAATCGGCGCACCTCCTGAGCGTCTTCGAACAGTGGGCCAGGTCCGAGGGCCACAACCTCCTCT
Organism: Streptomyces sp. NPDC001530; assembly: GCF_042894545.1. Taxonomy (NCBI): domain Bacteria; kingdom Bacillati; phylum Actinomycetota; class Actinomycetes; order Kitasatosporales; family Streptomycetaceae; genus Streptomyces; species Streptomyces sp. NPDC001530. The sequence continues at coordinate 95,312 of NZ_JBIAVS010000005.1, read as the reverse complement.
ACGACACCGCTCTGCGTGACGTGCAACGGAGCGGCCAGCTCCTCGACGACCTGCGCAGGGATGGCTACACCCAGCGCGTCATGCTGTCGGTCGAGGTGCCCGTCGAGCAGTGCCTGGCCCAGAACGCGAACCGCTGGCAGCAAGGACGCGCCGAGTTCGACGCAGGCCGCGACTGGTACGGCGGGCGCATGGCGCCTGAGGGCCTGATCAAGGGCATCTACGCAGAGAGCAGTTCGGGGCGTGGCTTCTCCATCGGGCGGGAGAACGCGGAGAAACTGGTGGAGAGCAGGCTCGCGACGGGGTTGATCACGTCCGAGCGGGGGGACTTCGGTGTACGGACGGCGACGGGCGCACCCACGCCCGGTCCGGGGCAGGTCGTCCGCACCGGCCCGGTCGAAACATCACCGGCCTGCCGGCAGAACGACGCCGTCATCCGCACAGCCGTCGCGAGCGGGCTCCGCTCCGGCTCGGGCACAACCGCTGTCCCGGGCGCCGCCACCAGCAACGCCGTACCCTCACCGCCACCGCGCGGCTTCCGGCCGCCACCACCGCCGGGCGTGGGCGGTGGACCCGCGAGGTAGGCGGTCGCCCGGCCGCAGAGCTGTCCACCGCAGGCTCCGGCCCCGCAGGACACCAGCACCCGGGCGGCACCGAGCGGAGGAATACATGACGGGCAAGGAACGAACCAGCGGCGTCGAGGACCTGGAGCCACTGCCTCAGTGGACACCTCGGGAATCCGAGCAACGCCGACCAAGTCCGACAAGTCCTTGTCAATTACCCAGACATTTCCGCGGACGCCGAAGACAGGGGAACCCGAGAAGTGAGGGAAGGGGACCGACATGCGGTGGACCGTCCACGGCGAGCACACACTCCACGACACCCCATGGGTACGGCTGCGCTCACTGGACGTCGAACAGCCCGACGGCACGCGGGCCGACTACCACGTGGTCAGACTGCGGGACGTCGCCGTGACGGCGGCCGTCGACGACGAGCGGCGCGTGCTGATGATGTGGCGCCACCGCTTTGTCACGGACACCTGGGCGTGGGAACTGCCCATGGGGCTGGTCGAGGACGGCGAGGAGGCCGCGCAGGCAGCGGCACGGGAACTGGAGGAGGAAACGGGATGGCGCCCGGGAACACTGCGGGAGCTGGTTTACGCGGAGCCCGCGGCCGGGATCACCGACGCACGGCACTTCGTGTTCCGCACGGACGACGCGCGGCGGACCGGCGAGCCGACCGAACGCAACGAGTCGGACCGGCTGGAGTGGATTCCGCTCTCCTGGATCGGCGGGATGATCGCCCGCAGGGAGATCGTCAGCAGCGCCACGCTGGTCGGCGTCATGGCGCTGCTGCTGGACGTCAGCCCTGCGGCGGACTGAAGCGGTCGATGTTGGCGAGGATGGACCGCTTGCGCTCCAGGTCGTCGGCGATCTCCTCACGCGTGAACCGGTCCGGGTTCTTCGCGTACATCTCGCGCCCGCGCTTCGAGGTGAACCGGTCCTCCGGAATCCGGTCCGCGCCCTCCGGGAGGAACTTGGCGACCTCCTCGAAGGCGGCGATCGCGTACGCGGTGGCCGGCCGGATCTCCCGGTGCTCGGCGAGCGGCGTGTTCAGCAGGCGCAGCCCGGACTCGGTCGACACCTGGTCGCCGATCCACATGAACTCGCCCGGGTCGATGATCCGCGAGGGTTCGGCACCGCCGAACGCCGGGGGCGCGGGGGGCAGTTCCTCGGACAGCTGGAACTCGAACGACCGCGTACGACCGCACTGGGGGCACACGCCCTCGTACACGGTGACCAGGACTCCATCCCGGTCCTCCAGGCGGTGCTCCCTCTCGAACTCCTCCGCGCCGCAGACGCACGCGTGGAGATCCATGTAGAGGTGCGCTTCCTGCATCGAACGAGCGATCAACATGCCATGATCCTACGGGACTCAAGACGCCGGAGGGGGAGACGTCAGTGAACCAGGACAGCAGTGCGGAGCGTCCCGAAGAGGTCGCCATCACTGCGATGGACGTCCTCGGTACCGGCTTCCGGGCCGACAGCGGCAAGCGGGCGCCGGAGGAGCAGCTCCTCCGGCAGGCCGAGGCCACGCTGCCCGTGGTGGTCCAGGGACTGTACGCCGACCGGCTGCGCTCGAACGGCATCGCCGAGGACGGTGACCGGCGCTTCTTCGCCCTCACCGACGACCGCGGCAAGTCGCTCACCATCCGGCTGGAGACCGCGTCCCTGCCCGAGCGGACCGTCGCCCGCAGCTTCGTCAACACCGCCTCCGACAACCATGTCGTCCAGCTGTCCGACCGCATCGCGCCCGAGCAGATCGGCCGGGCCCTGAGCCACGAGGTCAACGAACTGCTCTCCGTGCGGGAACGCGCGGCCCGGGGCGAGGCACCGGCCGCGCAGAACCTGTTGGCCCGGGGCGCCACGCTGCCCGAGCGGCTCCAGCTGTCGAACGAGGACCTGGGCCGGATCGGCGAGCTGAACTACCTCGCGACCCGCGTGAACGACACGGCGCTGGCTCCGGATCAGCGCACGGAGGCCCGCGGCGAACTGTCCCAGCTGATCGACCACACGGGCATGCGGCCCGGCGCACCGGCCGAGAACACCGCGGCCCGCGCCGTCGAGCAGTACGCGGCCGACATCCGGATCGACGTCGTGAAGCCGCACATGCCTCCGGAGGCGTTCCGCGCGCTGCGCGAACTCGCCAAGCCGGTCGAGCAGTTGAGCACGGCCGACGCCCAGGTCGTCCAGGGCCACCGGGCGCGCGTCACCCAGGCCCGCGAGGCCCAGCCCCCGCTGGGTTCTGCCCCCGACTTCCCGCTGCCGGGCCGGGGTCCCGACGGCACGCCCGTCCCCCGCGAGGAGCTCGGCGCAGCGCGCGACGAGGCGGCCCGGCAGCGCACCGAGGTCGGCTGGCAGACGCTGGACCAACTCCGCGCCGAGGCGGCCACGCTGCCCGAAGGGCGGTATCCGCAGCGCGAGATCATGATCGGCGGCGGTGCCTCGCTCGCTGGGCGCGACCCCGACGTGCTGCTCGTCGACTCGCGCGGCCGGTGGCACGTGGACCCCATCAAGGGCATCGTGCAGTCGGCGGACCAGGTGCGCCATCTCACGGAGGTCGGCTGGGACCCGTACCAGTTCGGTGACCCGAAGGAGCGTGTCTCGCTGGCCGCGCTCCAGCTCTGGGAGGACACCGCGGCCGCGCGCGGCCCCCTCGTCGACGGGCGCGCCTCACTGAGTCTGGGCGACGAGGGCCGGCTGCTCGCCGAGATCACCCCGGCGGACGGGTCGCCCCCGGTCAAGGTCGAGGTGGTGGGGACGCCGCTGGTGGCGACCGGCGTGCCGCCCGAGGTCGTGCCAGGGGTCAACCGGCAGATACCGACGGTGGCGGAGGCCACACAGGTCCTCAGCGGCCACCTCACCGCGGCCGGCACCCCCGAGGCGCTGGAGGCCCGCGACCGGCTGGCCGCGCTGCCGGCCGGGGAGGGCCGCGCGGCCGCGTCGCTGGAGGTGCTCGACGACTCGCGGGTGGCCGACGTCCTGCGGTCCGCGACCGGCCCGAGCGTGGCCGGGGCCCGGGAGACCCTCGAGGCGACCGCCAAGTGGGAGCAGGCCACCGCCGCCGCACCGGGCCGGGTGCTCCTCGGTGACGAGGTCGGCGACGGGAACTACGACCCCACGGTCGCGGACGACTGGGTGATCGCCGGCATCGGCGGCGGCGCCATCGCCAACACGGAGATCATCCTGGAGGGCAACCCGAACGCCCGGGTGACGATGGTGGGCACCGCGGCGCCCTGGGTCCTCCACAACGACTCCCAGTACCTGGCGATGCGCCAGAAGTACGACGCGGAACTCGGCGGCAACGGACGCCTCGTCACCGTCGCCAACCAGCGGCTGGGCGCCGTCGAGACCGTGCAGACGCCCGACGGCGGCGTCCGGCTGAAGGCCCGCCATGTCGAGGGCGACGCGTACGTCGCCTGCCTGGGGCGGGTCGCCCGGCTGCCGCAGGCCGCGGACACCCTCGACGCCTGGGCACGGCAGCAGGGCGGCCAGGTCAAGGGCGAGCTCCTCTTCGACAAGCGCGAGCAGTACCTCGGCTACCGGCTGCACTTCGAGGCCGGCGACCGCAAGCACACGGTCGACGTGACCGGGGCCGCGTCCCGGATGCTGCCCGGCAACGTCTTCAGCCGGGAGGACATGGCCCGGCTCGCCGTCGTCGACCGCAAGACGGCACCGCCGGAGAGCGGCAACGTGGCGGCCGGTTTCATGGCCACCGCCCTCCAGGGCTCCAACCTGGCCAAGCACCGGGCCGAGCAGGCGGCGGGCGGCCCGGCGGCCGGCACGGGCACCGGCGCAGCCCCCGGCACGACCGCGGGTACTACGGCGAGCACGGGCGCGCCCACCGCGGGAACGGGGGGCAACCCGATCGCGGGCGCGGCCCGCCTGCAGTCCACCCGCAGGTCCTCCGCGCCGGGTTCGGCGTCCCCTCCGGCGAAGGGCACCGGCTCGCCCGCCCAACCGCCGCGCATTCCCCGGCCTCCGCAGCCGGGCGGCGGCGGAGGCGCGCCCGGCCGGTGACGGACCAGAGCAGATCAGGGCGGCCGGAATGTTCCGGCCGTCCTCCAGACATGCGTTGCCCGAATCGAAGGTGAAGGGCTGATACATGCGCGGTATGGAAGCAGCCATAGCGGCGACCCTGGCGGGGGTGCTGCTCGCCGGTTGCGAAGCGGACGGAGACGGGGACGGCGGTTCGGCCTCGCGGACGACGGCACCGCGTACGGAGAGACCGACACCGACAGCGGTGCGAAGTCCGTGGTCACGGTGAACGTGAGCAGCGGTAACCCGAAGGCCCTGCCCGGGAGCACCCTCCTCCCGGCCGGGACAACGAAGGGCGGGGCACTGTTCACCCTGAAGGAGAACGGCGCCGGTCTGCTGGTCGCGGTACGGCGGGATGCCTGACGCCCTCACCGCCGGGCAGATCGCCGCAGCCGTCCGCGCCCGCGAGACGACGGCGGTCGACGTGGTCGCGGCGGCACTGGAGCGGATCGCCCGCGGCGACCGCGCCCTGTGCGCCTTCTCCGAGGTGTGGGAGGAGGCGGCGCCGCGGTGGGCGAGCGAGGTGGACGCGCGGGTCGCCGCGGGCGAGTGGCTGCCACTCGCGGGGGTTCCGATCGGCGTGAAGGGGCGCCGCGGGCTGCGTACGGCGGGCGCGCTGGTCGCTGCCGGGTGCGTGCCGGTGGGGGCCACGTCGGTGCCCGGACCGGGCACTGCCTGGCAGACGTGGGGGCTCGGGGCGCACGGACGGACCGTCAACCCCTGGCGGGCCGACCGGACCCCGGGCGGTTCCTCGGCCGGGTCCGCGGCCGCGGTCGCCGCGGGGCTGGTCCCGATGGCGACCGGCAGCGACGGCGCGGGCTCCGTACGGATCCCCGCCGCGTGGTGCGGCGTCTTCGGCCTCAAGACCACGAACGGCCGTCTCCCGTCCGCCGACCGTACGGGCCTCACGGCGGCCGGCGTCATCACGCGCCACGCGTCGGACGCGGCCGCGTACTGGCGGATCGTGTCCGGCAGCACGTCGCGGACGCAGGGCCCGAGCTCGGGCCCAGGCCCGGCCCTGGGGCCGGGCGTGGGTCCGGGCGTGGGGCCGGGCGTGGGTCCGGGCGTGGGGCCGGGCGTGGGCCACCCGAGCCGAGACCTGACCCCGAGCCCGGACTTGGACCTGGGCCAGAACCAGGACCCGCGCCAGAGCCAGGACCCGCGCCGGATGTCGGCCCCGACCCAGCCCCCGCCCGACATGGGCCACCCGAGCCGAGATCTGACCCCGAGCCTGAACTTGGACCCGGGCCAGAACCCGAACCCGAGCCAGAACCCGGACCTCAGCCGGGTCCCGGACCCAAGCCTGACCCCGGACCCAAGCCTGACCCCGGACCCAAGCCTGACCCCGGACCCGAGCCGGATGTCCGACCCGACCCACAACCAGGACCCGGGCCGGATGTCCGATCCGGCCCAGCCCCAGCCCCCGCCCCCACACTTGTCCCCCATCCCCGCCATCTGGTCCCCCGACCTCGGCTTCGCCGACACCGATGCGGACATCGCGGCCCTCGCGTACGGCGCGGTGGAGCGGCTCGTCGAGGCCGGGATCGTACGGCTGGTGTCGTGGGACGTTCGTCTGGACGACCCCGGCCCCGCCTGGCTGGCGCTGCGGACGCCGGGTGCCGATGCCGCCGTGGCTCGGCCGCTCCGGGAGGCCAACGACCGGCGGCTCGCCGAGCTCTTCGGCGAGGCTCCGCTCCTGCTGACCCCGACCACACCGAACCCACCGCACGGCCACGAGGGTCCGGGCGACCGCTACTCCACCGCCCTGACCTGGGCTTTCAACCTGAGTGGCCACCCGGCGGCGAGCGTTCCCGCGGGCCTCGGTCCCGACGGCTGCCCGGTGGGCCTCCAACTCGTGGCCCGGCACGGTGCCGAGCCGCTGCTGCTGCGCGTCGCACAGCTGAACGAGCTCAATCGGTCGGCGACTCCAACCGCCCTGGACAACTAGATGCGTGCGCATATATTGTTAACGCATGTAATCACCGTTCGCCGTACACCCCGGGGGAACCTATGAGCCGCCGCACCTTCCTGTTCGTGCTCGGCAGCAGCCGTTCCGGCGGCAACACCGAGCTGCTGGCCCGCAAGGCCGCCGAACAGCTGCCCGGAGACGTCGAGCAACGCTGGCTGAGCCTCGCCGAGCATCCGCTGCCGGACTTCGTGGACCTGCGGCGCGACAGCGACCACGTGCCCTCTCCCACCGGGAGCACCCCGGCGCTGCTGCTGGACGCCACGCTCGCGGCCACCGACATCGTGATCGTCTCGCCGCTGTACTGGTACTCGGTGTCCAGCCTCACCAAGCGCTACCTGGACTACTGGTCGGGCTGGCTGCGCACCCCCGGCGTGGACTTCAAGGCAACCCTGGCCGGCCGCACGCTCTGGGGCGTCACCGCCCTCGCGCACGAGGAGCCGGTGGTCGCCGAACCGCTGATCGGCACGCTCAACAACTCGGCCGCATACATGAAGATGCGCTTCGGCGGGGTTCTGCTCGGCAACGGCAGCAGGCGTGGCGACGTACTGAAGGACACGGAGGCACTGGCACGCGCGAAGACGTTCTTCGCACGGGAGCCGCAGCTCGCACGCTTCCCTTACGAGGCCACCCAGGACGCGCTCACGCGGTGATGTCCTTCGCCGCGAACCGCGCCCATGCCGCCGACCCGAACACGGCGGCGTACAGCCCCTGAAGGCCGAGATTGCGGACCAGGTCGTCCCAGTACACGGGGTCGCGCATGAGGTCGGCGAAGGACAGCCAGTAGTGGGAGAAGAAGTACGGCTGGATCGCGTGGAGCTGGGGGATCTGGTCGAGGATCTGGATGGTGATGAGCAGACCGACCGTCGTCGCCATCGCCGCGATGCCGCTGTTGGTCAGCGTGGAGATGAACAGGCCGAGCGCCGCGACGCCGATCAGTGAGACGGCGACGACCAGCGCGATGAACAGGGCCCGCCCGAGCCCCTCGGTGAAGCTGATCCGGGTCCCGGAGATCGTGGTCAACTCGCCCAGCGGGAACAGCAGCGCGCCCACGATGAGCGCGGACGCCGCCACGACCAGGGTCGCGACCAGGCAGAACGTCATCGTGGTCGCGTACTTGGTGAGGAGCAGGCGCGTACGGCCCGCGGGGGCGACCAGGAGATAGCGGAGCGTCCCCGCGTTGGCCTCGCCCGCGATCGCGTCGCCCGCGATGACGCCGATCGCCATCGGCAGGAAGAAGGGGAGCGTCGCGGCCAGCGCCGTGAACACCAGGAACAGGCCGTTGTTGGTGATCTGCGAGATGAACGCCGGCCCTTCGCCGCCGCCTCCCCCCGCCGACGAGCCGTCGCTCGTCTCTATCTTGATCGCGACGCCGATGAGGATCGGCACGGCCGCGAGCACGCCGAGCAGCGCGAGCGTCCGCCAGCGCCGGAAGGTGGTGACGAGCTCGCTGCGGAAGAGCCCGAACGTCCACAGGGGACTCGGCTTCCGCACGACCGCGCCCTCCACGACCTCGCCCTCCAGGACCGCGCCCTCCAGGACCGCGCCCTCCAGGACCGCGGCCTCAGCCGCTGCCTCTGTCTCCGCCGCGGCCTCAGCCGCTGCCTGCGTCTCTGCCGCCGCCTCAGCCGCTGCCTGCGTCTCTGCCGCTGCCCCTGCCTCAGCCCGCGACATCGAACCCCTCCCCCGTCAGCGCCACGAACGCGTCCTCCAGCGAGGCCCGTTCCACCCCGAAGCCGCGGACCCGGACGCCCGCCGTGACCAACGCCGCGTTCAGCTCGGCGAGTTCGCGGTCCGGAGGCTCGGCGGTCACGCCCGTCCCGGTCACGACGAGGTCCGCGACGCCCTGTTCCTTCAGTACGCGCGCCGCGTCCCCCGGGTCCGGGGTGGTCACGACCAGGCGGCCCCGCGCACCTGCCGCGAGATCCGCGACCGCGCCCTGTGTGATGAGCCGCCCCTGGGCCATCACGGCGGCGTGCGTGCACACCTGCTCGATCTCGTCGAGCAGATGCGAGGAGAGGAAGACGGTCGAACCGTCGGAGGCCAACTCCCTTGCCAGGGAGCGGATTTCGCGCATGCCCTGCGGATCCAGGCCATTGGTCGGCTCGTCCAGGACAAGCAGGCGGCGGGGCTGCAGCAGCGCGGCCGCGAGCCCGAGCCGCTGCTTCATGCCGAGCGAGTACGCCTTCGCCTTCTTGCCCGCGGCGGCGGTGAGTCCGACCCGGTCGAGGGCGGCCGCGACGCGCGTACGCCGGGTGCGCGGGTCGGCGGTCGGGTCGGCGGCGTCGTACCGGATGAGGTTGTCGCGGCCGGAGAGGAAGCCGTACAGCGCGGGTCCCTCGATGAGGGCGCCCACGTGCGGGAGCACGGCGCGGGTGGCGCGGGGCATGGGCTGCCCCAGCACGCGCGCCGTGCCCGAGGTCGGCTCGATCAGGCCCATCAGCATGCGGATGGTGGTGGTCTTGCCCGAGCCGTTCGGTCCGAGGAAGCCGAAGACGCTGCCCGCCGGGACGGTCAGGTCCAGGCCGTCGACGGCGAGCTGTCCGCCGCGGTAGCGCTTGGTGAGCGCGCGGGTGGCGATGACGGTGTCCTCGACGGGCACCGTGCCTCGCGCGTCCACCGTGCCTGGTTCCGCGGCGGGCAGTTCCTCCATGGACTCCCTCAATTCGGCTTGCTCATAGGGGACGTGCCGCAGGGCCTACTTGACGGCCGCGTTGGCCGCCTTCACCAGCGCGTCCTTGGTGACGGCACCGGCGTACACCTTGCCGTCGTCCGTTATCAGCGCGTTGACCAGGCGGGTCGAGAAGACCGTGCCCGAGCCGAACGTGCCGGTGACGTGGTCGCCGAGGGAGTTCAGGAACCCGTCGACGTCGCCGTTGCCGGAGCCGCCCGTCGGCATGCCCTCGCCGCCCGTGTCGAACTCGGCGATGGAGTTCCAGCCCTTGCCGAGGGTCTTCAGGCCGTCGAGGCCGCTGGCAAAGTCCTCGTCGGACTTCGGCGCCTTCAGATCGGCGTGGTCCCCTTCCTTCTCCTCGGTGACCTTCGCCCCCTTCGGCGGAGTGAAGTCGAAGGTCGAAGCGGCCGGCTTGGCGAAGTCGACCTTGGTGAAGCCCGCATCCACGACGGCCGCGCCACCGCTCGCCGGGGTCAGCGTGAACTTCAGCGGCATCCCGGTCTTCGCGTCCACCGCGATGCTGATCGCGCCGACCGTGGAGCCGGACTGCTTCGGCTTGATGAGCAGCTTGTACGCGTCACGGCCCGCGACCTGGGCCGTGCCGTCGACGGTCACGGAGGTCGTGTCGTCGACGGACTTGAGGGCCTCGTCGGCGAAGTCCTTGGGAGTCGCCGGGACGTCCTCGTCCTTGTGCTCCTTCTGGCGCTCGGACTTGGGCGCGGTCGCGTGGTAGACCTCGTTCGACTTGCTGTCGTACGCCCACAGTTCGTCGCCGTTGTGGATGACGCTGTACTCGGCGGCGCTGTCCAGCAGGGAGATCTTGCCCTTGTCCGGGCCGTCGGCCGCGACGCGCAGCGTGTGCGTGCCGGAGGCGAGTTCGAGGAGCTTGGACTGCGGGTCGGCGGAGGAGCCGCCGTCGCCCTCCGCGGCGCCGGACATGAGGCCGCTCTCCAGGCCGCCCAGGCTGGGCAGTCCGAGATCGGTGCTGATCTTGACGGTGCCGGACAGCTGCTGGACGTCCGACTTGGCGATCTTCTCGATGAGCTGCTGTGCGGTGATCTTCGGCAGGTCGGGGTCGCCGGAGTCGGCGAGCGCCGGGACGAGCCCGATGGTCGCCGCCGCCACCCCCACCACCGCGACCGGAACGACGTAGCGCGCGGCCTTGCGTCGGCCGGCGCGCACGTCGTCGACCTCGTCGGCCCGCGTGTCGTCGGATTCGTACGGTGCCATGTGTGCCTTACCTCCGTCGTCGGCGGCGGCCTACCGTCCTCACGCTCTTCCACCCCTAAGCCGCCATTCTCACCCGAACCGGTGAGGAGTGTCGGGGGTCCGGGGTTGTCCCCCGGGGAATGTCTGCCTCAATCTGACCAAATCGGCCAGAGAGAAGCGTCAGACCCCGGACTCAACTCCGTGTACTCCTGCGGTATGACGTGAGGAGGCGGTGCCTCCCCCGACCCGTAGGGGTCGTATGGGGAGACACCGCCCGTGAGACTCGGAACGGCTGGCTCAGCGCTGCACGAACACGTAGTCCGCCTGGTACGGAACACCCACGATGGTGCCCGGCGAGCAGGACCCGGCCGGGGCCACGCCGCCCACCGTGTTGAGGCGCAGGATCTCCTGCGTCCCGGCCAGCAGGCCGTGGTGCTTGCCGGACTGGGTGGCCTTGAGGTCGAGCTCGGGGATGTTCTTGTCACCGTTCGGGGTCTTGGAGATCAGCGCGCCGGTGACCGCGCTGTGGTCGGGCGCGACCCACTGCGGGGTACCGGAGTTGGGCTTCACGAACGAGTGTGCGATGTGGCCGCCGAGCAGGGCCGCGACGTCACGCTGGGCGAAGGCGTAGCCGCCGCCCTCGACCGGCTTGCACTCGTAGATCTGCTTGCCCTTGACGACCGACGCCTGGAAGTTGTTCAGGGCGTGCCGGAAGTCGAAGGTGCCGGTGACCTTGTGGAGCTGGCCGCGGACGGCGCCGCCCGGGAACTCGGCGGTGTGCAGATTGGCGTAGAACGAACCGGGGTCGGTCTTCAGCTGGGAGAGCAGCGCGGCGTCCTCGACCTTGACGGTCCCGACGACGCTGTGGCCCTTGGCCTTGCTCAGCAGCTTGGTGAAGTCGACCTTGACGCCGCCGTTGGTGCCCTTGGCGCCCTGGTGGATGTGGAGCAGGGTCGGCTTTCCGGTGCCGCGCCAGGTCACGGCGACGGACACCTTGTCGCCCTTGACCTTGATGAACTCCAGCGCCGCGCCATCCTTGTCGCCGACGGCGGGGCCGCCCTGGACGGGCACCTCGTTGGCGCCGTTGAGGCTGGTGGCGAGGATGGTGCCGCCGCTGCCGTCGAGCACTCCGCTCTGCACGGCGATGGTCTGGTCGCCGTGCCCGGAGTGCCCCTTGCTCTGGCTGCCGCTGTCGGCGACCGCCGGGATGACGGCAGCGGCGACACCGGCCGCGGCGGCCACCGCGACGCCGGTCAGGATCAGGCTCTTACGACGCGTGCTGAACGTAGCGAACGTGGCGTTCGATCCCATGATTCTGTTTTCTCCCCGTATCTCAGCCAACGCCCCCTGCGTCAGCTTCTGGAGAGTGTTACGGAATGGATCTGAGATTGGACTCAATCCAACAATGTGACGTGCGCCACATATCTTTTAGCCCGTCCGCCGTCTGAGGACGAGCGCGTAGCGCGATACGGGGGTCTGGGGGCGGAGCCCTCAGGGACGATGGGGGTCCCCCCTGCTCGAGCGAAGCCGAGAGCTTGGGGGAGGGTAGGGGCGGAGGGGGCGAAAAACTCCGGTGCCGTCAGCCGGCCCGATGCACCACCGCATCCACCAGCTCCACCAGCGCCGCCTTCGCATCGCACTCCGGCAACGGAGCCAGCGCGGCCCGCGCCTCCTCGGCGTACCGCACGGTGTCCCGACGGGCCTGCTCCAGCGCCGGATGGACCCGCAACCGGGCCAGCGCCTCGGCGTGCCGCGCGTCATCCGTCAGGTCGGAGTCGAGCAACTCGCACAGCGCGATGTCCTCGGCCAGCCCCAGCCGCTCCACCCGCTCACGAAGCCGCAGCACCGGCAGCGTAGGAATCCCCTCGCGCAGATCCGTCCCCGGCGTCTTCCCGGACTCGTGCGAGTCGGACGCGATGTCCAGCACGTCGTCCGCGAGCTGGAAGGCGACCCCCAGCCGCTCCCCGTACTGCGTCAGCACGTCCACGACCGTCTCGTCGGCCCCCGACATCATGGCGCCGAACCGGCACGCGACAGCGACCAGCGAGCCGGTCTTGCCACCCAGCACATCGAGGTAGTGATCGACCGGGTCACGCCCGTCGCGCGGCCCCGCGGTCTCCAGGATCTGACCGGTCACCAGCCGTTCGAACGCCTCGGCCTGGATCCGGACGGCCTCGGGCCCGAGGTCGGCCAGGGTGTGCGAGGCACGCGCGAAGAGGAAGTCACCGGTGAGGACAGCCACCGAGTTGCCCCAGCGGATGTTCGCACTGGGCACCCCGCGCCGCGCATCCGCCTCGTCCATCACGTCGTCGTGGTACAGCGTGGCGAGATGCGTCAGCTCGACGACCACGGCCGAGGGCACGACACCCGGCGCGTACGGGTCCCCGAACTGCGCGGCGAGCATCACGAGCAGCGGCCGGAACCGCTTTCCACCGGCACGCAGGAGGTGCTGCGCGGCCTCCGTGATGAAGGGGACCTCACTCTTGGTGACTTCGAGCAAGCCCTCCTCCACAGCCGCCAATCCGGCCTGGACATCGGCTTCGAGAGCCTGGTCCCGCACGCTCAGCCCGAACGGCCCGACGACGGTCACGAGAGGTTCTCCTGTCTGCTGACGATCACATGGCGAACTCGGTCGATCATTCGGTCGATGACACGGTTTGTCGATGTGTCGCTGCCATCACTCAAGTCAGCGTATCCGGTCACGTTTCGATCACCACGAGCGCCCACCGTCCCTCGCGCGACTTCGCCCCGGCGGCAGACACCCGCGCGCCCGAGCTGCAGGTACCCCCGCACCCGACCGGCAGACACCCGCGCGCCGAAGTGGAGGCGCCCCGCGTACCAGGGCGGTATCGGATCACGAACGGTATGTTCTTGATCAGCCGATTCGACCGGACATGTACTGACTTGGGAAGGGGCAGGCATCCGTGTCCCGAAGAGCCGTCGAAGCCAAGCCCGCCGACCGGCCCCGCCCGGGTGACGACCACGCCTTCTTCGGCCAGGCCAGGGGCCTGTTCTTCGGCCAGACCAGGGGCTTGCTGCCCCTCTCCGGCCGGGAGGTCTGGGAGCGCTTCGCGTTCCTCGGCATTTTCGGCCTGATCCCGTACGTGACCGGCCGCCGTCACCCGGCCGGGCGCACACAAGCGGCGGAATGCGCCCTCGCCCCGGAAGCGACGCGCCGCGCCGTCCGCCTGATCGGCCTGGGCCTGCCGGCCGTCGCCGCCCTCCGGCTGCGCCGCACGATGCACCCGGTCCGCTGACGCCACTGGGGTGACGCTCATGCACATCCGTACGTCCTTCCCGTACGACACCACTCACGAGGACTTCTGGATCCCGCTCCTGGACGGCACCCGTCTGTACGCCCGCGTCTGGCGCCCGCTGACCGACGAACCCGTACCGGCGCTGCTCGAATACCTCCCGTACCGCCTGACCGACTGGACGGCGTCCCGCGACTGGCAACGTCACCCCTGGTACGCGGGCCACGGCTACGCCTCCGTCCGCGTGGACGTCCGCGGCCACGGGAACTCGGAGGGCATGCCGACGGACACGTACTCGGAGGTCGAGCCGGCCGACGGGGTGGAGGTCATCGACTGGCTCGCCGCCCAGCCCTGGTGCACCGGCAGGGTCGGCATGTTCGGCATCTCCTGGGGCGGCTTCACCTCCCTCCAGATCGCGGCCCTCGCGCCCGAGCCGCTCAAGGCGATCGTCACGGTCTGCTCGACGGACGATCGCTACGACAACGACACGCACTACATGGGAGGTTCCGTCCTCGCCGTCGACATGCACGCCTGGGCGGCCACCATGCTCGCCTTCGTCTCCCGCCCGCCGGATCCGGTGCACGTGGGCCAGGTGATGTGGCGGGACATGTGGGTGAGGCGCCTGCAGGCGGTGGACCCGTTCGTCCACACCTGGCTGTCCCACCAGACCCGGGACGCGTACTGGCGCCACGGCAGCGTCTGCGAGGACTACGGCACCATCCGGGCAGCGGTCCTGGCGGTCGGCGGCTGGCACGACCCGTACCGCGACACGGTGCTGCGGCTGGTCGAGAACCTGCCGCCCGAGCGCGTACGCGGCCTGATCGGCCCCTGGTCTCACCAGTACCCGGATCGGGGCCTGCCGCCCGGCCCGGCGATCGGCTTCCTCCAGGAGACCCTGCGCTGGTGGGACCACTGGCTCCGGGACACGGACACGGGGGTCATGTCGGAACCGCTCCTGCGCTCGTACGTGATGGACGCACACCCTCCGGCGACGGTGTACGACGTACTGCCGGGCCGCTGGGTGGCGGATGACGCCTGGCCCTCCCCCACAGTCACCCCCGTCTCGTACGCGCTCCAGGGCGCGCCGGTGCTGGTCCGCTCGCCCCAGCACACAGGGGTGGACGCGGGCCGCTTCCTCCCCTACGGAAACGACCCGGACCTGCCTCCGGACCAGCGGGAGGAGGACGCGCGATCGGCCTGCTTCGAGTTCGAAGTGCCGGAGGAGACCTGGGTGTTGGGCCGTCCGCGGGTCCGTCTGCGGCTGACGTCCTCGGTCCCCCGGGGCCAGGTGATCACCCGCCTCTGCGACGTGGCGCCCGACGGCGCCTCGACGCTCATCACCCGAGGTGCGCTGAACCTGTCAGCGCGCCACGGTCGTGACCAGGCGGTTCCCTGGAAACCGGGTACTACGGAGGACGTGGCTTTCGACCTGAACGGCATCGGTTACGCGTTCCCGCCTGGCCACCGCATCCGTCTCTCCCTCTCCTCTGCGTACTGGCCCTGGATCTGGCCCCAGCCGGGCTCGGAGGCCGGCTTCACCCTGGACCCGACGAGCAGCGTCCTCGAACTCCCCGTACGAGCAAGGGAGTCGGCGCCCGCTGTCGCCTTCGAGGAGCCGGAGGAGTCCGAGCCCCTGGGCGTGGTCGTCCCGGCGACGCTGGACGAACCCCGTCCGGAACGCCTGGTCGTCCGCGACGTGGCCGCCGGTACCTGGCGCCTGGAGGTCGCCCCCCGCTACGGCGGCACCCGCCTCTACCCGGACGGCCTCGAATTCACCGAGGACGCGCTGGAGACGTACACCATCAGCGACTCGGACCCGCTGTCGGCCCGCGCCCGTTCCACCTGGTCGGTCCGTCTGCACCGCCCGGACCTGGCCTGGGACGCGCGCGTCTCGACGACCTCCGAAATCACCTGCGACGCCTCGCACTTCATCACCTCCAACGAGGTGATCTGCAAGGACGGCGGCGAGGTGGTCTTCCACCGGACATGGGAGAAGAGAATCCCCCGAACGGCGGGCTAGAGACGCGGAGGCGTCGTAGGGGATTCTGAGGCCATGGCGCGGAGTGACAGGGAGCCACGGACCGGGGAATTCCTGATGGACCTCGACGAGGGCATGCTCGCTTACTTCCGCGAGATGGCCCACGAGATGGTCACGCGCTTCGGGATCTCACGCGCGGAGGCCGTGGCGAGGATCAACAGGGCATACAGGGGGCGGAAGTTCGAGCCGTATCCCGACCTGATGTGCCACGAACTCCCCGAATACTGGGGCTACGGCCTCTACTTCAAGCCCAACGCGGGCCGCCTCCCCGACGACGACCGCGACACGGACCTCTCCGTGTGGGAGGTGCGCCCGGCTCCCCCCAGGCACTCCCCCGCCTGGACACTCGAACCGTAATGCCCGAGTTGACCGCATTGCCGCTTTGATGGGCCTCGGGCGAGTGAGTTGGGTCACGCCCGAGTGATCCCGACATTCCACCCCACTTCTTCGATTCCCCCTTCGCGGAAGGCAAGTTGAGGATCACATTCCGGTACAATCGGGCAATTCATCCTCTCCTTTTCCAAGGTTAAAGCGGACTGAGCCATGAATTCGGGGCTTGTTCCCGACATGTGCTCTCGCATACGTTCGCCCCGATCCGGGCGGATCGCCGAATCCTGCCGCCGCCCGGAAACCCCACCCACCCACGCACGGCAGGAGCGGGGGACCCAGGTAAGCCGCCGTTCCGGACACCGGAGCGGCTCGGGGTGAAGCCGCGCCCACAGCGCGGCCGGGCACCTCCAGCCCGAACCCGACAGCTCACCTCGCAGGCGCCGGAGAGGAATGTCGCCATGCCCGGACGAGGCACGCACCGCCGTCCCAAGCCCAACGCCCTCACCCGCGGTCTGATCGCGGCGGGCACGAGCGGAGTCGCGCTCGCACTTCCCCTCGTGAGCGCGACCAGCGCACACGCCGCCCAGCCGACACAGGTGGCGCAGGTCACGAAGGCCGCCGCGGCCACGACTCTCGACGTCCAGCTCCTCACCTACAAGGTGGTCGCGGGCGACACCCTTTCCAAGATCGCGCAGAAGAACCCGACGAGCGGCGGCTGGAAGAAGCTGTACGAGGCCAACCGCGCGGTGATCGGCGCGAACCCGGCCGTGCTCAGCCCGGGCCTGACGCTGACGGTGGGCACGAAGACCATCAAGTCGAGCACGGCGTCCAAGGCGAGCACGGTCACCCCCGCCTCCGCCAAGACGTACACCAACAACCTCGACGGCTGGATCAAGCACTCCCTGGACATCATGGCCAAGGCGGGCATTCCGGGCACCTACAACGGCATCTACCGCAACGTCATGCGCGAGTCCTCGGGCAACCCCAGGGCCATCAACAACTGGGACTCCAACGCCGCCGCCGGCATCCCGTCCAAGGGTCTCCTCCAGGTCATCGACCCGACCTTCAAGGCCTACCACGTCCCCGGCACCGCGATGGACCCGTACGACCCGGTCGCCAACATCACCGCAGCCTGCAACTACGCGGCGGCGAAGTACGGCTCGATCGACAATGTGAACGGGGCGTACTGACCGGCCGTCGGTCCGGCCGGCCGGCTGTCCATCCAGCCGGTCGGCTGGCCATCAGGTCGGCCGGCTGTCTATCGGGCCTTCGGGCTAGTCGGCTGTCTATCGGCTTGGTCGGCTGTCCTTTGGGCCGGTCGGATGCCCAGCCGTCCGACTACCCCTCCACCAGGTACCGGTAGACGGTCGACTGCCGGGCCTGGAACCCAAGGCGTTCGTACAGCCGGTTCGCCGCCTGGCGATCCGGCCGAGAGGTGAGATCGACGGTCCGGGCGCCCGCTTCCCGGGCCAAGCGCAGAGCCTCCCGCGTCAACAGCGCCGCGACCCCCCGGCCACGCGCCGCGGTGTCCACGACCACGTCTTCGATACGACCGCGCAGCCCGGACGGCACAGGAAGCAGCACCAGGGTCAAGGTGCCGACGATCTCGCCTGCCGCCCGGGCGACCAGCACCGTGTTCGCATCGCAGGACACCATCCGGTCGACCGCCGCGCGGTCGAGGGGTTCGGCGGTCGAGGACAACTGCGGCAGCAACCGGCCGAAGGCATCGACGAGTTCCTGACTCGCTTCCCGGATGATCTCCACCTGAACGTCCATGCCGCGGAGCGTATCGGCCACCCCGAGAGGTTCCGGCGCCGCCGGGCCTAACGGGCCCGAAAGAGCCGCTCCAGCACCACCGCGACTCCGTCCTCCTCGTTCGACAGGGTCACCTCGTCGGCGACCGCCTTCAGTTCCGGGTGGGCGTTGGCCATGGCGACGCCGTGGGCGGCCCAGTCGAACATGGGGATGTCATTGGGCATGTCGCCGAAGGCGAGGGTGCTGGCGGGGGTGAGCCCGAGGTGAGCGGCGGCAAGGGCGAGGCCCGTCGCCTTGGTCACGCCGCATGGCTGGAGTTCGACGGTGCCCGGCCCCGACATGGTGACCGTCGCCAGCGAACCGACCACGCCCCGCGCCGCCGACGCCAACTCGTCGTCGGACAAGGACGGGTGACGGAGCAACACCTTGCTGATCGGCTCCGTCCAGAGGTCGTCGCGGCGGTGTACCCGTACCGCCGGAAGCGTCGGATGCGGCATCACATACCCCGGCTCGATGAGCGTGAGCCCGTCCACGCCGTCCTGGTCCACCGCCGCATAGAGCAGCCCGACCTCCGCCTCGATCTTGCCGAGCGCCGTCTCGGCCAACTCCCTGTCCAGGGTCACCGACCACAGCAGACGGTCCGCCCCGGCGTCGTACAGCTGCGCCCCCTGCCCGCACACCGCCAGCCCCTCGCCGCCGAGTTCGTCCAGGAGCGGTCGGACCCTCGGCGCCGGCCGTCCCGTCACCACCAGATGCTGGGCGCCCGCAGCCGTGGCTCTCGCCAACGCGGCGCGCGACCGGTCGGAGAGTGTGTCGTCGCCGCGCAGCAACGTCCCGTCCAGGTCAGTGGCGATGAGTGAATATGCAGTCGGAGCGGCCATGATCCGAAGAATACGGATCGAATGACTCATCGGCCCGGCGTGAACCGGACGACGTCCGGTATCCCGTCAGCAACTCCGTTCACCGCACGGCGATCTGGGCCCGCCACCTCGATAACCAGCGCGTACGACGCCCCTGTCGGGGCAAGCCGAAAGCCCCTGTTGGGTGCGCGACCGCACGTCGTCATGTTGACGGCCGGCTGTGCGCTGCCACTCCCCGTGCGTCCAACGGTGTTTCCCAGGTGGTGAGTTGTCTGGCCGGAGGCGCCAGGCAGACAGGCGCCTCCGGGGGCAGCGGCGAATGGAAGGGTGAAGTCGTGGGTGAAGTCCGCGAGTTGGGGGCTCACCCCGCGCGAGGGCGCCCCCCGGCCCCCGACTTACCCGTGCGCGGCCACCAAATGCTTGGCCAGCCGCGGTGAAGCGAACTCCGTCCCGCACACGAACCGCATCACCGGCCCGTACGAAGCCGCCGCCGGCAACCCCGTGAAGTACAGGCCGGGCACGGAGGACCGATACCCCGCGCCGAGTTTCGGCGTACCCCGGCTGACCGCCAGCTCGGTGCGGAGCTCGTGCCCGAGGAAGTCCATCGCGGCGATGTCGACGCGATAGCCGGTCGCGGCGATGACGTGGTCGGCGGAGAGCTCCTCGACCCGGCCGCCAAGGGTCTGCACGGCGAGGACGGGGTGGCCGTCGGTGGCCCCGGCGCTGACGATCCGGGAGACCTCGCGGACGTCGACCTTGCCCTCGAAACGGTCGCGCAGCCACCAGGCGCCGAGCGGACCGAGCACGCGGCGGACCAGGTAGTGCCGGGCCTGCGCGGGCAGATAGCGGTACGGCTGCGGGTAGTAGCTCAGCGCCCACAGCGACCAGGCACGGCCGAAGGGCGACTCGGGGCGGAACCTCGGCTGCTTCCACGGGGGCGCGCCGAACGCGACGGTACCCTTGCCGCGCGACACCACCCGCACCTGCGCCCCCGCCTCCGCCGCGAGCGCCGCCGTCTCCAGGGCGGACTGACCCGCGCCGACGACGATGAGCTCCTTGCCGGAGAACCGGCTCAGCTCGTGGTGCTGGGAGCTGTGGGAGACAGGGCCCGTGGGGGTGGGTCCGTCCGCCGCCGCGCCCGCGAGCTCGGCGGGCAGATGGGCGAGTCCGGACAGGCCGGTGGCCACCACGACCGCCCGCGCCGTGAACAACTCACCCGAGTCCAGCTTGAGTTCGAAGCCGCCAGAGTCACCGGAGTCGTCGGAGCCACCGGAGCCCGCGCGGCCGCCCTTTCGGTCGACCGACACGACCCGCACCCGCTCCAGTTCGGGCACGAGCCTCTGCTGGAACCACTCCCCGTACGCGATGAACGTCTCGACCGGGATGATGTCCTCGTCCGTGACCAACCGCGGTATCCCCGCCGCGTTGCAGTAGTCGAGGAGCGTGTGCCCGCGCTGCGGGGCGTCGATGGTGGACGCGGCCGGGGTCGACTTCAGGAGCATCCCCTCGGGCATGTGGTCGCGCCAGCTCACCATGGGCTCGCCGAAGACACGCACCGGGACACCGCGCGCCCGTAGATGGGCGGCGGTGGACAGGCCGAATGGCCCGGCACCGATGACTGCTACCGGATGAATCACGAAGTCCCTCCCCAGGACGTACTTCCGTCACTTCGTGGTCGTACAGGTCGAGCGGGTCGAACGAATGGGTGGAACGGGTCGCACTCGTCGTACGGGGGCTACTTACTGGTGCCGTTGCCGCGGCGGTTGGTCCGCCACAGCTGATACAGATGCTTCGCGCCCGGCCGCACGAAGCGCGCGAGCATCGTGAAGAACGGCCGCAGGTCGTCACCCGCGAGCCACGCCAGCTCCGTACCGCTCGCGCGAGCCGGCGCGTGCGGTGTCGTGTATCCGCTGCGCCGGTAGGCGAGCAGGGCCGGCAGGTCGATGTTCTCCACGATGTACCGGTGACCGGCGCGCTGTTCCCCCTCTGGAACGGTGCGTCCGGTCAGGTCCAGATGCGTGGCACGGACGACGTCGATCCCCGACTCGTTCTCGAAGAGCCGGAACTGCGCGCCCATCCGTGGGTTGAAGTCAAGGAGCTTGTACTGTCCGTCGCGCCGGTCGAAGCGCAGGTCGAGGTCGATGATTCCGCTGAAGCCGATCTGTTTGATGAAACGCGCGGCGAGGTCCGCGAGTTCCGGATTGTCGACGACATACGCATTCGCCGTCATTCCCGCGTGCGGCGGCCAGGAGCGGACCTTCACGCCGGTGAACATCGCGAGCGGCGTCGATTCCGCGTCGAAGTACGCGTGCACAATCCAGTCCTCTGCCTCCTCCCTCGGCAGGTACTCCTGGAGGATCACGCCGGGTTGCGCGCCCCAGTCGCGGGCGAGCGTGAGCAGTCCCTCGCGCGTCGCGATCCTCGTCGTCCCGTTCACCGCCGGCCGGCTGCGGCGCACGAACGCCTCGCGGTTCTTGGCGACGAGCGGGAAGCGGGCGCTCTCGGCGAACGCGACGATCTCCTCGTACGACTGTGGAAAGGCGGCCGCCGGGCTGGGGATGCCGTGTTCCACGCACAGTTCGTGCAGCCCCTGTTTGCTGGCGAGGCGGCGCGGCAGCTTGGCGTCGACGCGCGGGAAGAGGAAACGGTCCCCCAACTCCTCCTGGTGTTCCGCGATCAGGACTGCGGCCTCCTCGTCCGTCGGGACGAGGACCGTCGGCCGCCCGATCCGCCGCCCGATCCGCAGCAGTCCCTCGACGAGTCGCTCCGGTTCCTCCGTCCCGGTCGTCGGCCAGACGAAGGCGCGGCGCAGATAACGCGAGGCCGCGGCCGGCGTGTAACGGTCCTCGGTGATCGCATACATCGGTATCCCGAGCCGGCCCAGGCTGCGGATGGCGCCCACCCCACCGTGATGCAGCGGGTAGTCGCCGAACTTCACTATGAGCCCCGGAACGTCCCGGTCGGCGTCGACCGGCACACTGCTGGAGCTCCTGGCCACGGGTCCCCCCACGCGTCCCCCCTACGGACCGGACCCACCCCGTCCGTGTCCCCCAAAGGACGCTAAGCCGGAATTGACGCGTCCGACAAGGCCTATTCGGACATTGCGAACTCTTTAGGCCCTGCCACAGCACGGTCACTCCCCCGTAACGTGTGCCCCGACCACATGGAACGCGTGGAACACATGGATCACATGGCGAGTACGAATCCGAAAGTGAGGCAGCACCCGATGCCCCCCTTCGATGTCCCCGAGGGCGATCCCTTCGGCCCGCACAACCTTCCGTACGGCGTCTTCAGCCGGGTGGGCTCCTCCGAGCGCACCGTCGGCGTGCGTCTCGGCGACCACGTACTCGACGCGGGCGCGGCGGCCCGGGCGCTCGGCTCCCCGTACGCCGAGCTGCTGGCGCAACCGACCCTGAACCCGCTGCTCGCGGCGGGCCGCACGGCCTGGTCCGACGTACGGCGCGCGCTCACGGCCTGGGTGACGGTCCCGGCCCACCGGGAGACCCTCGAACCCCACTTCCACCCCCTCTCCGAGGTGACCCTGCACCTCCCCTTCGAGGTGGCGGACTACGTCGACTTCTACGCCTCCGAGAACCACGCCCGGAACGTCGGTCAGATCTTCCGCCCCGACGCCGCCGACTCCCTCACCCCCAACTGGAAGCACCTGCCGATCGGTTACCACGGCCGCTCCGGCACGGTGGTGGTGTCCGGCACGGAGGTCGTACGCCCGTCGGGCCAGCGCAAGCCCCCCTCCGACACCACTCCGACCTTCGGCCCCTCCATCCGCCTGGACATCGAAGCGGAGGTCGGCTTCGTGGTGGGCACGCCTTCGTCCATGGGCGCCCCCGTCCCCCTCTCCGCCTTCCGCGACCACGTCTTCGGCCTCTGCCTCCTCAACGACTGGTCGGCGCGCGACATCCAGGCCTGGGAGTACGTCCCCCTCGGCCCCTTCCTCGGCAAGTCCTTCGCCACGTCGGTGTCGGCATGGATCACCCCGCTCGACGCACTGGAGGACGCCCGCGTCGCGCCCCCGACCCGCACGCACCCCCTTCTCCCCTACCTCGACGACTCCTCCGAGGACCCCGGCGGCTACGACCTCCACATCTCCGTCGCGATCAACGGCCACGTCGTCTCCGAACCCCCCTTCTCCACCATGTACTGGACGGCCGCCCAGCAACTGGCCCACATGACGGTCAACGGCGCCTCCCTGCGCACCGGCGACCTCTACGGCTCGGGCACGGTCAGCGGCCCCTCCGAAACCGAACGCGGCTCCCTCCTCGAACTCACCTGGAACGGCCGCGACACCCTCGACCTCCCCGACGGCAAGCGCACCTTCCTGGAAGACGGCGACGAGGTCACCCTGACGGCGTGGGCCCCGGGACCGGGCGGGACGCGGGTGGGCCTGGGCAAGGTGAGGGGCCGAGTTCTCAGCCCGTCCGGCATGTGAGGACGCGGCCGTTCAGGCCGATCGAGGGCCTGGGGGGCGGGGCCTCGTGACGGAGCCTGGGCGGAGCCTCGTGACGGGGCCTCGTGACGGGGCCTGGGGCGGAGCCCCAGAAGGACGGGACGGGTAGGGGCGGCGGGGGCGAGCAGTACCCACGCACGCAGCCCCCACCCACCCGCGCCCCAGGCCCCGCCTGGCCGGTGGCAAGGCGCTGGACGACGGCCTCGGGATCGGCATCCGGTACGCCATCCCGGTCTTCGGCCTCTGCACGGTGGCCAGGCCTACTGGTGGCCGACGCGCTGACGCCGGGCCCGCGGGGCGCCGTCCGCAGGGCGCCGTCCGCAATGCACCGTCCGCACGGCGGGCCTGGCCCCGCGCAGGATCCCTGACTACGACCGCCCGGCTGACCCTGCTGCTCCTGGCCCAGGCAGCCGCGTTGGTCGTCCTCCTGACCGTGGCCGCAGCGGTCGCCTCGCCCGACGACATGGGCCGCGCGGGGCGCCCGGTCACGGCCGCCTGCCGGGGCGCGTCGGAGGCGTACGGTCCATGGCCCGGCCTGCACTACGGCCTCCCGGCGCTCGCCTCCCTCGCCCCCTCCACCGCGGCCTGCGCCTGGTCGCTGCTACGGATCGCCCGCCGTCCCGGCGACGACCGGACGCGCCGCGATCGGGCGTTGGCGATCGTCGGGGCCTGGGGTCTGCTCGTGTCCGCACCGCTCCTGGGCACCGCGTCCACGGCGTCCGGCGCGCTATGAACATGACCTGCGACGGCGCACTGGGCCGTATCGCGAACTGCCCGGTTTGTGACGGAAGCCCGGGCCCTGGGGGCGGACGAGGCGATGGTGATCGCGGCGGTGCGGGGAGCCCTGGAGGCGTAGCCGCGCCGGTGCTGCGGCGAGGGCGCCGGCTCGGACGGCGCCGGGCACCTCGCCCCTATATCCAGTCCTCCGGGTCCGGTTCCGCTTCCATCTCGGGCCAGTCCGGGTCCGGCGCCTCGTCGGGGGCGACGTCCGGCGGGGCTCCGGGCGCGCTCAGCGAGGCGAGCACCCCCAGCACCCCTTCCCCATACGTCGCCAGCTTCTTCTCGCCCACGCCGCTGATGCCGCCCAAGTCGGCCACGGACGTGGGCCACACCGTGGCGATCTCCCGCAGCGTGGCGTCATGGAAGATGACGTACGCGGGGACGCCCTGTTCGCGGGCCTGTTCGGCGCGCCAGGAGCGCAGGGCCTCGAAGGCGGGGGCGATCTCAGGGGGCAGCTCGACCGCGGCGGGCTTGGCCTTGCGCTCGCCCCGGCCCGATCCCGAACCGGACCCCGACCGGGCGGTCACCGGCTTCGGCGGCTCCTTGCGCAACGGCACCTCGCGCTCGCGCCGCAGCACGGTCCCGCTGGCCTCGGTCAGCACCAGCGTCCCGTACTCGCCCTCGACCGCGAGCAGCCCCTGCGCCAGCAACTGCCGTACGACACCCCGCCATTCGGACTCGGACAGCTCCTCGCCGATGCCGAAGACGGACAACTGGTCGTGGTCGAACTGGATCACCCTGGCGGTCCTGCGGCCCAACAGGATGTCGACAATCTGGACCGCCCCGAACTTCTGCCCCCGTTCGCGCTGCAACCGCACCACCGTGGACAGCACCTTCTGCGCCGCGACCGTGCCGTCCCAGGTCTCGGGCGGCGTCAGACACGTGTCGCAGTTGCCGCACGCGGGAGTCCGCGGGTCCTGGCCGAAGTAGGCCAGGAGCTGGGAGCGCCGGCACTGGGCCGTCTCGCACAGCGCCAGCATCGAGTCCAGATGAGAGGCCGCCCGGCGGCGGAACGCCTCGTCGCCCTCCGAGCCCTGGATCAGCTTGCGCTGCTGGACCACGTCCTGAAGGCCGTAGGCCATCCACGCCGTGGACGGCAGTCCGTCACGGCCCGCGCGGCCCGTCTCCTGGTAGTAGCCCTCGACGGACTTCGGCAGATCGAGGTGGGCGACGAACCGTACGTCCGGCTTGTCGATGCCCATGCCGAAGGCGATGGTGGCGACCACGACCAGGCCCTCTTCGCGCAGGAAGCGCGACTGGTGGGCCGCGCGGGTGCCCGCGTCCAGCCCCGCGTGGTACGGCACCGCCTCGATGCCGTTGCGCGAGAGGAACTCGGCGGTCTTCTCCACCGAGTTGCGCGAGAGGCAGTACACGATGCCGGCGTCGCCCGTGTGCTCCTCGCGCAGGAAGGACAGCAGCTGCTTCTTGGGGTCGGCCTTCGGGACGACCCGGTACTGGATGTTGGGGCGGTCGAAGCTCGCCTCGAAGTGGCGGGCCTTCGGCATACCCAGGCGCTGGGTGATCTCCTTGTGTGTCGCGCGGGTGGCGGTGGCCGTCAGCGCGATCCGTGGGACGTCCGGCCAGCGCTCGCCCAGCAGTGACAGGGCCAGGTAGTCGGGGCGGAAGTCGTGGCCCCACTGGGCCACACAGTGCGCCTCGTCGATCGCGAAGACCGAGATCTTCGCGCGCGACAGCAGGTCGAGTGTGGTGTCCAGACGCAGCCGCTCCGGGGCCAGATAGAGCAGGTCCAGCTCCCCCGCCAGGAACTCCGCCTCCACCACCCGGCGCTCGTCGAAGTCCTGCGTCGAGTTCATGAACCCGGCGCGCACGCCCAGCGCGCGCAGCGCGTCGACCTGGTCCTGCATCAGCGCGATGAGAGGGGAGACCACGACGCCCGTACCGGGTCTGACCAGGGCTGGAATCTGGTAGCAGAGCGACTTGCCGCCACCGGTCGGCATCAGGACAACGGCGTCACTGCCCGCCACCACATGCTCAATGATCGCTTCCTGCTCGCCGCGGAAGGCGCCGTACCCGAAGACCCGGTGGAGCGTGGCCAGTGCCTCGCTCTCGCCGAGAGTCTCCGTCGTGTCCGCTCCGGTCATCACACCTGTCCCGCCCATCCCGCTCATCGCCCGTCGTCCCCCGTATGTCGCGCTTCGCCCACGACAGCCACCATAGGGGTCCGCACCGACAGCCTCAGAGTTATCCACAGGCTGCGACCGGCCGGCTTCCGTACGCACCGGCGCCGCGCTCGCCCTGGCCGGCGCTCCCACCTGCCTTCAGCCCGTTGGCCCCCGGTGAAGTACCCACCCCGCCAAGCCCAGCAAGGCCACGCAGCCCATGCGGCCCATGCAGCCCACTGAACATGCCTCGGGCCCCGCTCCCGAGGAGGGAGCGGGGCCCGGCACCTGCGTGGTTCAGCGGACGAAGACCCCGGCCTGGCCCGCCAGGTCCAGGAAGTACTGCGGCGCCACACCCAGCACCAGCGTGACCGCCACGCCCACCGCGATCGCCGTCATGGTCAGCGGCGACGGCACGGCGACCGTCGGTCCCTCCGGCCGCGGCTCGCTGAAGAACATGAGCACGATCACGCGGATGTAGAAGAACGCCGCGATGGCCGACGAGATCACACCGACCACGACCAGCGCGCCCGCGCCGCCCTCGGCCGCCGCCTTGAACACGGCGAACTTCCCGGCGAAACCGGAGGTCAGCGGGATGCCCGCGAAGGCCAGCAGATACACCGCGAACACGGCCGCCACCAGCGGGGACCTTCGTCCGAGGCCCGCCCACTTGGACAGGTGCGTGGCCTCGCCGCCCGCGTCCCGTACGAGCGTCACGACGGCGAAGGCACCGATCGTGACGAACGAGTACGCGCCCAGGTAGAAGAGCACCGACGAGACGCCGTCCGGCGAGGTCGCGATGACACCCGCGAGGATGAAGCCCGCGTGCGCGATCGACGAGTACGCCAGCAACCGCTTGATGTCGGTCTGGGTGATCGCGACGATCGCGCCACCCAGCATGGTGACGATCGCGACGGCCCACATGACCGGCCGCCAGTCCCAGCGCAGTCCCGGCAGGACGACGTACAGCAGACGCAGCAGCGCGCCGAAGGCGGCCACCTTCGTCGCCGCCGCCATGAAGCCGGTGACCGGTGTCGGCGCGCCCTGGTAGACGTCCGGCGTCCACATGTGGAACGGCACCGCGCCGACCTTGAACAGCAGGCCCATGACGACCATGGCGGCGCCGATGAGCAGCAGCGCGTCATTGCCCATGGTGCCGGCGAGCGCCGGGTCGACATTGGCGATGGTGCCGTCGACGACCTGCGCGATCGTCGCGTACGACACCGAGCCCGCGTAGCCGTACAGCAGGGCGATGCCGAAGAGCGTGAACGCGGAGGCGAAGGCGCCGAGCAGGAAGTACTTGACCGCGGCCTCCTGCGACATGAGCCGCTTGCGGCGGGCCACCGCGCACAGGAGGTAGAGCGGCAGCGAGAAGACTTCCAGCGCGATGAACAGCGTCAACAGGTCGTTGGCCGACGGGAAGACCAGCATGCCGCCGATCGCGAAGAGCAGGAGCGGGAACACCTCGGTAGTGGTGAACCCGGCCTTCACCGCGGCCTTCTCGCTGTCGCTGCCGGGCACGGACGCGGCCTGCGCGGCGAACGAGTCGACGCGGTTGCCGTGCGCCTCCGGGTCGAGCCGCCGCTCGGCGAAGGTGAACACGCCGAGCAGACCGGCAAGGAGGATCGTGCCCTGGAGAAACAGTGCGGGCCCGTCGACCGCGATCGCGCCCATCGCCGCGATGTGCGCCTTCGTGGTGCCGTATCCGCCCGCCGCGAGCGCGATGACGGCAGCGAACGCGGCGGCGAGCGCCACGACGGACACGAACACCTGGGCGTAGTAGCGCGACTTGCGCGGCACGAGCGCCTCGATCAGCACCCCGACGACCGCCGCGCCGATGACGATCAAGGTGGGTGACAATTGCCCGTATTCGATCTTCGGCGCGTCGATCTTGGAGATCGGGTCGGCCGCGGTTGTCCACAGGCTGTGGACGGCTGCTGCGCTCACTTGGCCGCCTCCACCTCGGGCTTGGGGTCCGTCTTGTGTACGTCTGACATGGTCTGGTTGACCGCCGGGTTGACGATGTCGGTGACCGGCTTCGGGTAGACGCCCAGGAAGATCAGCAGGGCGATCAGGGGAGCGACCACCAGGAGCTCGCGCACCCTGAGGTCGGGCATCTTGGCGACCTCCTCCTTCACCGGGCCCGTCATCGTCCGCTGGTAGAGGACGAGTGTGTAGAGCGCGGCGAGGACGATGCCGAAGGTGGCGATGATGCCGACGGCCGGGTAGCGCGTGAACGTGCCCACCAGGACAAGGAATTCACTCACGAAGGGCGCGAGCCCGGGGAGCGAGAGGGTCGCGAGTGCGCCGATCAGGAAGGTGCCCGCGAGCACCGGGGCGACCTTCTGCACCCCTCCGTAGTCGGCGATCAGACGCGAACCGCGCCGCGAGATCAGGAAGCCCGCCACCAGCATCAGGGCGGCCGTCGAGATCCCGTGGTTGACCATGTACAGCGTCGCGCCCGACTGGCCCTGGCTGGTCATCGCGAAGATGCCCATGATGATGAACCCGAAGTGCGAGATCGACGCGTACGCGACCAGCCGCTTGATGTCCCGCTGGCCCACCGCGAGCAGCGCCCCGTAGATGATGCTGATGAGCGCCAGTACGAGGATGACCGGCGTCGCCCACTTCGACGCCTCCGGGAACAGCTGGAGGCAGAAGCGCAGCATCGCGAAGGTGCCGACCTTGTCGACCACCGCGGTGATCAGTACCGCGACCGGGGCGGTGGCCTCACCCATGGCATTGGGCAACCAGGTGTGCAGCGGCCACAGCGGCGCCTTCACCGCGAACGCGAAGAAGAAGCCCAGGAACAGCCACCGCTCCGTGCTGGTCGCCATGTGCAGCGAGCCGTTGGCCCGCGCCTGCACGATCTCCGGGAGCGAGAAGTTTCCGGCCACTACATAGAGGCCGATTACGGCGGCCAGCATGATCAGGCCGCCGACCAGGTTGTAGAGGAGGAACTTCACGGCGGCGTAGGAGCGTTGGGTCGCCGCGGCCTTGTCGCCGTGCTCGTGAGCCCTGTCTCCGAAGCCGCCGATGAGGAAGTACATCGGGATGAGCATGGCTTCGAAGAAGATGTAGAAGAGGAAGACGTCGGTGGCCTCGAAGGAGAGGATCACCATCGCCTCGACGGCCAGGATCAGGGCGAAGAAGCCCTGCGTCGGCCGCCAGCGCCTGCTACCGGTCTCGTGCGGGTCCGCGTCGTGCCAGCCCGCGAGGATCACGAAGGGGATCAGCAGCGCCGTGAGCGCGATGAGCGCCACCGCGATGCCGTCCACCCCCAGCTCGTACCGCACCCCGAAGTCCTTGATCCAGGCGTGGGATTCGGTGAGCTGGTAGCGGTCGCCGTCGGGATCGAAACGCACCAGGGTGACGGCGGCGAGCACCAGGGTGCCGAGCGAGACGAGCAGCGCCAGCCACTTGGCGGCGACGCGCTGCGCGGCCGGCACGGCGGCCGTGGCGATCGCCCCGAGGGCCGGGAGCGCCGCCGTCGCTGTCAGCAGAGGAAAGGACATTGGTATCAGACCGCCCTCATCAGCAGGGTCGCGGCGATGAGGATCGCCGCACCGCCGAACATCGAGACCGCGTAACTGCGCGCATAGCCGTTCTGCAGCCTGCGCAGCCGCCCGGAGAGGCCGCCCATCGAGGCCGCCGTGCCGTTGACGACCCCGTCGACCAGCGAGTGGTCGACGTAGACCAGGGAGCGTGTGAGGTGCTCACCGCCGCGCACCAGCACGACGTGGTTGAAGTCGTCCTGGAGCAGGTCGCGCCGGGCGGCCCGGGTGACCAGGGAACCGCGCGGGGCGACCACCGGGACGGGACGGCGCCCGTACTGGGCGTACGCGATTCCGGCACCGACGACGAGCAGCACCATGGTGGCCAGCGTGACCGTGAGGGCACTGACGGGCGAGTTGCCCTCCTCGTGCCCGGTGACGGGCTCCAGCCAGTGCAGGAAGCGGTCGCCGATGCTGAACAGGCCGCCCGCGAAGACCGATCCGAAGGCCAGCACGATCATGGGGACCGTCATGGACCTGGGCGACTCGTGCGGGTGCGGCTCGTGGCCTTCCGCGTCCGGCTGCCAGCGCTTTTCTCCGAAGAAGGTCATCAGCATCACGCGCGTCATGTAGAACGCGGTGATCGCCGCGCCAAGGAGGGCCGCGCCACCAAGGATCCATCCCTCGGTGCCGCCCTTGGCGAAGGCCGCCTCAATGATCTTGTCCTTGGAGAAGAAGCCGGACAGGCCCGGGAAGCCGATGATGGCGAGGTAGCCGAGGCCGAAGGTGACGAACGTGATCGGCATGTACGTCCTGAGGCCGCCGTACCTCCTCATGTCCACCTCGTCGTTCATGCCGTGCATGACCGAACCGGCACCGAGGAAGAGCCCGGCCTTGAAGAAGCCGTGCGTCACCAGGTGCATGATCGCGAAGACGTAGCCGATGGGGCCGAGGCCCGCCGCGAGGATCATGTAGCCGATCTGCGACATCGTCGAACCGGCGAGCGCCTTCTTGATGTCGTCCTTCGCACAACCGACGATCGCACCGAAGAGGAGCGTGACGGCACCGACCACGGTGACCACCAGCTGCGCGTCGGGCGCGGCGTTGAAGATCGCGCCGGAGCGGACGATCAGGTAGACGCCCGCGGTCACCATCGTCGCGGCGTGGATGAGGGCCGAGACCGGGGTCGGACCCTCCATCGCGTCCCCGAGCCAGGACTGCAGTGGCACCTGGGCGGACTTGCCGCAGGCGGCGAGCAGCAGCATCAGGCCGATGGCGGTGAGCTTGCCCTCGGAGGTGTCGCCCACGCTGTCGAATACCGGCTTGAAGGCGAAGGTCCCGAACGTCGTGAACATCAGCATGATGGCGATCGACAGGCCCATGTCGCCGACGCGGTTGACCAGGAAGGCCTTCTTCGCGGCCGTGGCGGCGCTCGGCTTGTGCTGCCAGAAGCCGATCAGCAGGTACGAGGCGAGGCCGACGCCCTCCCAGCCGACATACAGCAGGAGGTAGTTGTCGGCGAGGACGAGCAACAGCATCGCCGCGAGGAACAGGTTCAGATAGCCGAAGAAGCGACGTCGGCGCTCGTCGTGCTCCATGTACCCGACCGAGTACAGGTGGATCAGCGAGCCGACGCCGGTGATCAGCAGTACGAACGTCATCGACAGCTGGTCGAGCTGGAAGGAGACGTCGGCCTGGAAGTTGCCGACCGAGATCCAGGTGAACAAGTGCTGGCCGATGGCCCGGTGCTCCGCGTTCTTGCCCAGCATGTCGGCGAAGAGCACCACGCCGATCACGAAGGAGGCGGCGGCGAGCGCCGTACCGATCCAGTGGCCGACGGCGTCCAGCCGCCTTCCGCCGCACAGCAGTACGGCCGCTCCGAGCAGAGGCGCCGCTACCAGCAGCGCAATCAGGTTCTCCACGATTCAGCGACCCCTTACAGCTTCATCAGGCTGGCGTCGTCGACCGAGGCCGAGTGGCGGGAACGGAACAGCGACACGATGATCGCGAGCCCGACCACGACCTCCGCGGCGGCGACGACCATCGTGAAGAAGGCGATGATCTGGCCGTCGAGATTGCCGTGCAGACGGGAGAAGGCGACGAACGCGAGGTTGCAGGCGTTGAGCATGAGCTCGACGCACATGAACACCACGATCGCGTTCCGCCTGATCAGCACGCCGGTGGCGCCGATCGTGAACAACAGGGCGGCGAGATAGAGATAGTTGACCGGGTTCACTTCGACGCCTCCCCTGAATTCGTGCGCTCCAGGCGCTCCTCGGCGCGCTGCTCCAGGGCCTTCAGGTCGCTCAGCGCCTCGGTCGACACATCACGGATCTGCCCGCGCTCACGCAGCGTCTTGTTGACGGTCAGCTCGGACGGGGTGCCGTCGGGGAGCAGGCCCGCGATGTCCACCGCGTTGTGCCGGGCGTAGACGCCGGGTGCCGGCAGCGGCGGTAGGTGCTTGCCCTCCCGTACGCGCTGCTCGGACAGCTCGCGCTGGGTCTTGGCGCGCTCGGTGCGCTCGCGATGCGTGAGCACCATGGCGCCGACGGCGGCCGTGATGAGCAGGGCGCCGGTGATTTCGAAGGCGAACACGTACTTCGTGAAGATGAGGGCGGCGAGGCCCTCCACGTTCCCGTTCGCATTGGCCTTGGACAGGCCGTTGAAGTCCTTGATGGACGCGTTGCCGATGCCCGCGCACAGCAGGATGCCGAAGCCGAGCCCGCACAGCAGGGCCAGCCAGCGCTGCCCCTTGATGGTCTCCTTCAGGGAGTCCGCCGCGGTGACACCGACGAGCATGACGACGAAGAGGAACAGCATCATGATCGCGCCGGTGTAGACGACGATCTGCACGATGCCCAGGAAGTAGGCACCGTTGGCGAGGTAGAACACCGCCAGGATGATCATGGTCCCGGCGAGGCAGAGCGCGCTGTGTACGGCCTTCTTCATGAAGACGGTGCACAGGGCGCCGATCACGGCGAAGGTGCCGAGGACCCAGAACTGGAAGGCCTCTCCGGTTGAGGTGGAGTAGGCGGCCAGATTGTTCATGCCTCCACCTCCTCTCCAGCCGGCTCCTCGCCCTTGGAGACGGCGACTTGGCGCTGAGTGCCGGGTGCCGCCTCCGTCACCAGACCCCGGTAGTAGTCCTGCTCGTCCATGCCCGGGTAGATCGCGTGCGGCGTGTCGACCATGCCCTCTTCGAGACCGGCGAGCAGCTGCTCCTTGGTGTAGATGAGGTTGGCGCGGCTGCTGTCGGCGAGCTCGAACTCGTTCGTCATCGTGAGCGCGCGCGTCGGGCACGCCTCGATGCACAGGCCGCACAGGATGCAGCGGGCGTAGTTGATCTGGTAGACGCGGCCGTACCGCTCGCCCGGCGAGTAGCGCTCCTCGTCGGTGTTGTCCGCGCCCTCCACGTAGATGGCGTCCGCGGGACAGGCCCAGGCGCACAGCTCACAGCCGATGCACTTCTCCAGGCCGTCCGGATGGCGGTTGAGCTGGTGCCGGCCGTGGAACCGCGGGGCGGTGGTCTTCTGCTGCTCCGGGTACTGCTCGGTCAGCCGCTTCTTGAACATGGCCTTGAAGGTCACGCCGAAGCCGGCTACGGGGTTCTGGAAACCGGGCTTGGTCTCCTTCGGCTCCTCAGCCATCGGACCCCTCCTTTCCGTCACGAGATCCGCCAATTGATCCGTCACTCGCAGTATCGGACCCACCACTGACAATCAGCTCCCGCTCGCGGCGCGGGCGGCGTCGCGGCACCGGCGGCAGCTCCTGTCCCGGCAGCGGCGGTACGGGGAATCCACCGGCCATCGGGTCGAAGGCGGCGGGTTCGGCGGGCGCCTCCTGGGCGCCCTGCTTGTCGCGGAAGATGTCCGCGACGAACGAGAGCAGCAGCAGGACGAGGACGCCTCCGCCGACGTACAGGGCGATGTCCGCGAAGTCGTAGTTCTCGTTCCTCAGCGTCCGTACGGTCGCGACGAGCATCAGCCAGACCACGGAGACCGGGATGAGGACCTTCCAGCCGAGCTTCATCAGCTGGTCGTAGCGGACGCGCGGGAGCGTGCCGCGCAGCCAGATGAAGAAGAACAGCAGGAGCTGCACCTTCAGCACGAACCAGGCCATCGGCCACCAGCCGTGGTTGGCGCCCTCCCAGAAGGTGCTGATCGGCCAGGGGGCCCGCCAGCCGCCCAGGAAGAGCGTGGTCGACACGGCCGAGACCGTCACCATGTTCACGTACTCGGCGAGCATGAACATCGCGAACTTGATCGACGAGTACTCGGTGTTGAAGCCGCCGACCAGGTCGCCCTCGGACTCCGGCATGTCGAAGGGGGCGCGGTTGGTCTCGCCGACCATCGTCACGATGTAGATCAGGAACGAGACCGGCAGCAGGATGATGTACCAGCGGTCCTGCTGCTGCTCGACGATCGTCGACGTCGACATCGACCCGGAGTAGAGGAAGACCGAGGCGAACGCGGCGCCCATGGCGATCTCGTAGGAGATCATCTGCGCGCAGGACCGCAGACCGCCCAGCAGTGGATAGGTGGATCCAGAACTCCAACCCGCGAGCACGATCCCGTAGATGCCCACCGAGGCGATCGCGAGGACGTAGAGCATCGCGATCGGCAGGTCGGTGAGCTGCATCGTGGTGCGGTGGCCGAAGATCGAGATCTCGTTGTCGGCCGGCCCGAAGGGGATCACCGCGATCGCCATGAAGGCCGGGATGGCCGCGACGATCGGTGCGAGGACGTAGACCACCTTGTCCGCGCGTTTGACGATCACGTCTTCCTTGAGCATCAGTTTGATGCCGTCGGCGAGCGACTGGAGCATGCCCCAGGGGCCGTGCCGGTTGGGGCCGATGCGCAGCTGCATCCAGGCGACGACCTTGCGCTCCCACACGATGGAGAAGAGCACGGTCACCATCAGGAAGGCGAAGCAGAAGACCGCCTTGATGACGACCAGCCACCAGGGGTCGCGGCCGAACATGGAGAGGTCTTCAGCGGCGAGGTACGGCGTCATGCCTCCACCTCCTTGGGGGCCTCGGCGGCGAGGGTCGCCGGGCCGATGCGGACGAGTGCGCCGGGCAGCGCCCCGGTGTCGGAGGCGACGCCCCCTCCGGTGGAGTTCAGCGGGAGCCAGACCACGCGGTCGGGCATCTCGGTGATCTGCAGCGGGAGTTCGACCACTCCGGAGGGACCGGTCACGGCGAGGACGTCGCCGTCCTTGACTCCGGCTTCGGCGGCCGTGGCGGCCGACACGCGCGCGCGTGCGGCGTGCCGGGTCCCGGCGAGCGCCTCGTCGCCCTCCTGGAGGCGGCCCTGGTCGAGCAGCAGCCGGTGCCCGGCCAGCACGGCCTCTCCGGCAGCCGGCCGCGGCAACTGAGCCGCGCTCTCCAGGGGGTCGGTGGCCCGCGGCCCGCCCCAGGCGCCGAGCCGGTCCAGCTCCCTGCGCGCGGTGCGCAGATCCGGCAGACCCAGGTGTACGTCCATGGCGTCGGCCAGCATCTGCAGGACGCGCGCGTCGGTGGGCGCCAGGCGGCGGGTCATCTGGTCGGGCTTGAGCGCGGCCTCGAAGAGGCGGGCCCGGCCCTCCCAGTTGAGGAAGGTGCCCGCCTTCTCGGCAACCGCGGCAACAGGGAGGACGACGTCGGCGTGCTCGGTGACCTCGTTGGGGCGCAGTTCCAGCGACACCAGGAAGCCCACTTCGGAAAGTGCCGCACGCGCGCGTGCCGGGTCGGGAAGGTCGGCGACCTCCACGCCCGCGACCACCAGGGCCCGCAGTTCGCCACCGGCGGCGGCCTCGACGATCTGGCCGGTGTCGCGGCCGTAGCGGTGCGGGAGTTCGGAGACGCCCCAGGCGGCCGCGACCTCCTCCCGCGCGCGCGGGTCGGTGGCCGGACGTCCGCCCGGCAGCAGCGACGGCAGCGCTCCCGCCTCGATCGCGCCGCGCTCCCCGGCCCGGCGCGGAATCCACACCAGTTCGGCGCCGGTCGCGGACGCGGCCCGTACGGCGGCGGTGAGCCCGCCCGCCACGGCCGCGAGCCGCTCGCCGACGACGATCACCGCGCCCTCGGTGCGCAGGACCTCGGCTGCCTTCGCGCCGTCGCCCTCCAGGCCGACGCCGCTCGCGAGGGCGTCCAGCCATTCGGTCTCGGTGCCGGGCGCGGCGGGCAGCAGCGTGCCGCCCGCCTTC
Source organism: Streptomyces sp. NPDC001530 (assembly GCF_042894545.1). Taxonomy (NCBI): domain Bacteria; kingdom Bacillati; phylum Actinomycetota; class Actinomycetes; order Kitasatosporales; family Streptomycetaceae; genus Streptomyces; species Streptomyces sp. NPDC001530. The sequence continues at coordinate 59,586 of NZ_JBIAVS010000005.1, read as the reverse complement.
GCCAGACCGCGCGTCGCGTGCGTGGCGATCGAGAAGGTCTTCTGCCCGTGCCCGCGCCACGCCTTGCGCAGCCGCAGGAAGACGCCGGGCGCCTCCTCCTCGGACTCGAATCCGGCGAGCAGGACGGCGGGCGCCTTCTCCAGAGAGGTGTACGTGACGCCCGTACCGTCGAGGTCCCGTCCGCGTCCGGCGACCCGGGCTGCCAGGAAGTCGGCCTCCTCGGCGCTGTGCACGCGCGCGCGGAAGTCGATGTCGTTCGTGTCGAGGGCCACGCGCGCGAACTTGCTGTAGGCGTAGGCGTCTTCGACGGTGAGACGGCCGCCGGTCAGGACGCCGGTCCGGCCCCGAGCCGCGGACAGCCCCTCAGCGGCAGCCGACAGGGCCTCCGGCCAGGAGGCGGGTTCGAGGACACCGTCGGCGTTGCGCACCAGAGGCGTGTCCAGCCGGTCCCGCTGCTGCGCGTACCGGAACGCGAACCGCCCCTTGTCGCACAGCCACTCCTCGTTGACCTCGGGGTCGGGCGCGGCGAGGCGCCGCATGACCTTGCCGCGCCGGTGGTCGGTGCGCGTGGCGCAGCCGCCGGAGCAGTGCTCGCACACGGAGTGCGAGGAGATGAGGTCGAAGGGGCGCGAGCGGAAGCGATACGCCGCCGACGTCAGCGCGCCCACCGGGCAGATCTGGATCGTGTTCCCGGAGAAGTACGACTCGAAGGGGTCGCCCTCACCGGTGCCGACCTGCTGGAGCGCGCCCCGCTCGAGCAGTTCGATCATCGGGTCGCCCGCGATCTGGTTGCTGAACCGGGTGCAGCGGGCGCACAGCACACACCGCTCGCGGTCGAGCAGCACCTGTGTGGAGATCGGGACCGGCTTCTCGTACGTCCGCTTCTTGCCTTCGAAGCGGGACTCGGCGTGGCCGTGCGACATGGCCTGGTTCTGCAGCGGGCACTCGCCGCCCTTGTCGCAGACCGGGCAGTCCAGCGGGTGGTTGATGAGCAGGAGCTCCATCACACCCTTCTGGGCCTTCTCGGCGACGGGCGAGGTGAGATGGGTCTTGACGACCATCCCGTCCGTACACGTGATCGTGCAGGACGCCATCGGCTTGCGCTGGCCCTCGACCTCGACGATGCACTGGCGGCAGGCACCGGCCGGGTCGAGCAGCGGATGGTCGCAGAACCGGGGGATCTCGATGCCGAGTTGTTCGGCGGCCCGGATGACCAGGGTGCCCTTGGGCACGCTGATCTCCACGCCGTCGATCGTCAGCGAGACGAGATCCTCCGGCGGGACCGCCGCCTCCCCGCCTCCGGAGGGAGCGCTGGTGGTCACGGTCATGCGTTCACCTCCGTGTGCTGGTCCGCCCAGAGAGTCGACTTGGCCGGGTCGAAGGGGCAGCCGCGGCCCGTGATGTGCTGCTCGTACTCCTCGCGGAAGTACTTGAGCGAGGAGAAGATCGGCGAGGCGGCGCCGTCGCCGAGGGCGCAGAAGGACTTGCCGTTGATGTTGTCGGCGATGTCGTTCAGCTTGTCGAGGTCGGACATGACGCCCTTGCCGGCCTCGATGTCGCGCAGCAACTGCACCAGCCAGTAGGTGCCTTCGCGGCACGGCGTGCACTTGCCGCAGGACTCATGGGCGTAGAACTCGGTCCAGCGGGTGACGGCGCGGACGACGCACGTCGTCTCGTCGAAGCACTGCAGCGCCTTGGTCCCGAGCATGGAACCCGCGGCACCCACTCCTTCGTAATCAAGAGGGACGTCGAGGTGCTCGTCGGTGAACATCGGCGTCGAGGAGCCGCCCGGCGTCCAGAACTTCAGCCGGTGTCCGGGGCGCATCCCGCCGCTCATGTCGAGGAGTTGACGGAGTGTGATGCCGAGCGGTGCCTCGTACTGGCCGGGATTGGCGACGTGGCCGCTGAGCGAGTAGAGCGTGAAGCCGGGGGACTTCTCGCTGCCCATCGACCGGAACCATTCCTTGCCTTTTTGCAGAATTGCGGGAACTGACGCGATCGACTCGACGTTATTTACGACAGTTGGGCACGCGTAGAGGCCCGCGACGGCAGGGAAAGGGGGACGAAGCCGCGGTTGACCACGGCGGCCTTCGAGCGAGTCGAGCAGTGCGGTCTCCTCACCACAGATGTACGCGCCCGCGCCCGCGTGCACGGTGAGCTGGAGGTCGAGTCCACTGCCCAGGATGTTCTCGCCGAGGTAGCCCGCCGCGTAGGCCTCACGCACGGCCTCGTGCAACCGCCGCAGTACAGGGACCACTTCACCGCGCAGATAGATGAAGGCATGCGAAGACCGGATGGCATAACACGCGATCACAATGCCCTCGATGAGGCTATGCGGGTTCGCGAACAGGAGCGGGATGTCCTTGCAGGTTCCCGGCTCCGATTCGTCGGCGTTGACAACTAGATAGTGAGGTTTGCCATCACCCTGAGGAATGAACTGCCACTTCATTCCGGTGGGGAATCCCGCGCCCCCGCGGCCGCGCAGTCCGGAGTCCTTGACGTACGCGATCAGGTCGTCCGGCGACATGGCCAGCGCCTTGCGCAGCCCCTCGTACCCCTCGTGCCTCCGGTAGACGTCGAGCGTCCAGGACTTCTCCTCGTCCCAGAAGGCCGACAGCACGGGTGCGAGCAGCTTCTCGGGGCTCGTCTCATTGATCTCGGTTGTCAACGTCATCACTCCCCCTCCTCGGCGACAGGACCCGCCGGGTGGGACGGGTCGGAGGCCGACGTCTCCTGCGGCGCTTCGTGTGAGCTCAAGTGCTCGGCAGGAGGCTGGTCCTGAGGCGTCCACCCGCCTCGCGGATGCACCACGCGCGCGGGGGCGGCCTCCCCCTTGGCCAGGCGGAGGCCCACCAGTGAGGCGGGTCCCGCGCTGCCGCCCGCCTCGACGGCCCCGGCGCGCTCGTCGGGGAAGCCGGCCAGCATCCGGGCGGTGTCCTTGAACGTGCACAAGGGGGCGCCGCGGGTGGGTGTGACCTGTTCTCCCGCGCGCAGGTCGTCGACGAGGCGCTTCGCGGAGTCCACGGTCTGGTTGTCGAAGAACTCCCAGTTGACCATCACGACCGGCGCGAAGTCGCAGGCCGCGTTGCACTCGATGTGCTCCAGGGTGACCTTGCCGTCGTCGGTGGTCTCGCCGTTGCCGACGCCCAGGTGGTCCTGGAGGGCCTCGAAGATCGCGTCGCCGCCCATGACCGCGCAGAGGGTGTTGGTGCAGACGCCCACCTGGTAGTCACCGCTCGGCTTGCGTCGGTACATCGTGTAGAAGGTCGCGACGGCGGTGACCTCAGCCGTGGTCAGGTCCAGCATGTCCGCGCAGAAATGCATCCCGGTGCGCGTGACATGGCCCTCCTCCGACTGCACGAGATGCAGCAACGGCAGGAGGGCGGACCGGGAGTCCGGGTAGCGGGCGATGATCTCGCGCGCGTCCGCTTCGAGCCTGGCTCGAACGTCGTCCGGGTAGTCGGGCGCGGGCAGTTGCGGCATGCCCAGGCTGACGCCCTCGGAGGGGGTGGTGGTCACCGGTCGACGCCTCCCATCACGGGGTCGATGGACGCGACGGCGACGATGACGTCGGCGACTTGGCCGCCCTCGCACATCGCCGCCATGGCCTGCAGGTTGGTGAAGGACGGGTCACGGAAGTGGACCCGGTAGGGGCGGGTGCCTCCGTCGGAGACGGCGTGCACCCCGAGCTCGCCCTTGGGTGACTCGACCGCCGCGTACGCCTGTCCCGGCGGGACGCGGAAGCCCTCGGTCACCAGCTTGAAGTGGTGGATCAGGGCCTCCATGGATGTGCCCATGATCTTCTTGATGTGATCGAGGGAGTTGCCGAGGCCGTCGGGGCCGAGCGCGAGCTGGGCGGGCCAGGCGATCTTCTTGTCGGCGACCATGACCGGGCCGGGCTGCAGCCGGTCCAGGCACTGCTCGACGATCCGCAGCGACTGGCGCATCTCTTCCAGGCGGATCAGGAAACGCCCGTAGGAGTCGCAGGTGTCGGCGGTCGGGACGTCGAAGTCGTACGTCTCGTAGCCGCAGTACGGCTGGGTCTTGCGCAGGTCGTGCGGCAGGCCGGCCGAGCGGAGGATCGGGCCGGTGGCGCCGAGGGCCATGCAGCCGGCCAGGTCCAGGTAGCCGACGTTCTGCATACGGGCCTTGAAGATGGGGTTCCCGGTGGCGAGCTTGTCGTACTCGGGAAGGTTCTTCTTCATCTTCTTCACGAACTCACGGATCTGGTCCACCGCACCGGGCGGCAGGTCCTGGGCGAGTCCGCCGGGGCGGATGTACGCGTGGTTCATCCGCAGGCCGGTGATCAGCTCGTAGATGTCGAGAATGAGTTCACGATCACGGAAGCCGTAGATCATGATCGTGGTGGCACCCAGCTCCATGCCGCCGGTGGCGATGCACACCAGGTGGGAGGAGAGCCGGTTCAGCTCCATCAGGAGCACGCGGATGATCGTGGCGCGGTCGGGGATCTCGTCCGTGATGCCGAGGAGTTTCTCGACGGCGAGACAGTACGCCGTCTCGTTGAAGAACGGCGTCAGGTAGTCCATGCGCGTCACGAACGTGGTGCCCTGCGTCCACGTGCGGAACTCGAGGTTCTTCTCGATGCCGGTGTGGAGGTAGCCGATGCCGCAGCGGGCCTCGGTGACCGTCTCGCCGTCGATCTCCAGGATGAGCCGGAGCACGCCGTGCGTGGACGGGTGCTGCGGTCCCATGTTGACGATGATGCGCTCGTCGTCGGACTTCGCCGCGGACTGGGCGATCTCGTCCCAGTCTCCACCGGTGACCGTATATACGGTGCCCTCGGTCGTCTCCCGGGCCGAAGCGGCTGATGCCGCAGAAGAAGGGGTCTGCGTGCTCATGAGTACGACCTCCGCTGGTCCGGAGCCGGGATCTGGGCGCCCTTGTACTCGACGGGGATGCCGCCGAGGGGGTAGTCCTTGCGCTGCGGGAAGCCTTGCCAGTCGTCCGGCATCATGATCCGCGTCAGCGCCGGGTGACCGTCGAAGATCAGCCCGAAGAAGTCGTACGTCTCGCGCTCGTGCCAGTCGTTCGTCGGATAGACGGAGACGAGCGAGGGGACGTGCGGGTCGGCGTCGGGGGCGCTGACCTCCAGGCGGATCAGCCGGTTGTGGGTGATCGAGCGCAGGTGGTAGACGGCGTGCAGCTCACGGCCCTTGTCGCTGGGGTAGTGCACTCCGCTCACGCCCGTGCACAGTTCGAAGCGCAGGGCCGGGTCGTCGCGCAGGGTCTGGGCGACGCGGACCAGGTACTCGCGGTCGATGTGGAAGGTGATCTCGTCGCGGTCGACGACCGTCTTCTCGATGGCGTTCGCGGGGACGAGTCCCTGTTCCTCCAGGGCGCCTTCCAGCTCGTCGGCGACTTCGTCGAACCAGCCGCCGTAGGGGCGGGTGGCCGGGCCGGGGAGCCGGATGGAGCGGACCAGGCCGCCGTAGCCGGAGGTGTCGCCGCCGTTGTTGGCGCCGAACATGCCGCGCTGGACGCGGATCTCCTCTCCGCCCTCGCCGCGCTGGCCGGGGAGGTTGGAGGCGCCGAGGTCCTTTTCGGGGTTGACGCCGTTGCCCGACGTGTTCGCCCCGTTACCGTTTGCGTCGCTCACCGCAGCAGGCCCTTCATCTCGATGGTGGGGAGCGCCTTGAGCGCCGCTTCCTCCGCCTCGCGGGCCGCCTCCTCGGCGTTCACGCCGAGCTTGGAGGTCTGGATCTTCTGGTGGAGCTTGAGAATCGCGTCCATCAGCATCTCGGGCCGCGGCGGACAGCCGGGCAAATAGATATCGACCGGGACGATGTGGTCGACGCCCTGCACAATGGCGTAGTTGTTGAACATTCCACCCGATGACGCGCAAACCCCCATGGAGATCACCCACTTGGGGTTGGGCATCTGGTCATAGACCTGCCGCAGCACCGGCGCCATCTTCTGGCTGACCCGGCCGGCCACGATCATGAGGTCCGCCTGGCGCGGTGATCCGCGGAAGACCTCCATGCCGAAGCGCGCCAGGTCGTAGCGCCCAGCGCCGGTCGTCATCATCTCGATGGCGCAGCAGGCGAGTCCGAACGTGGCGGGGAAGACGGACGCCTTGCGCACCCAGCCCGCAGCCTGCTCGACGGTGGTCAGCAGGAATCCGCTCGGCAGCTTTTCTTCGAGTCCCATGTCTTAAAGGCCCCTCAGTCCCATTCCAGGCCGCCGCGCCGCCATACGTACGCGTACGCGACGAAGACGGTGAGCACGAAGAGCAACATCTCCACGAGCCCGAAAACACCCAGGGCGTCGAAGGTGACGGCCCAGGGGTAGAGGAAGACGATCTCGATGTCGAAGACGATGAAGAGCATCGCCGTCAGGTAGTACTTAATGGGGAAGCGCCCGCCGCCGGCCGGCGTGGGGGTCGGCTCGATACCGCACTCGTAGGCTTCGAGCTTGGCGCGGTTGTACCGCTTCGGACCGATCAGCGTGGCCATGACCACGGAGAAGATCGCAAAGCCTGCCCCGAGGGCTCCCAGTACGAGGATCGGCGCATACGCGTTCACGCTCCTCGCTCCTCTCAGTCGGCACTGACTGGTGGCGGTTCGGCGGGCAAGCACTCCCGCTCCGCGAGTCCCACGAGCCCCACCCGTCCCGGCGAAGATCGCGAACATGTGAAGCAGGTCACAAGCCCAACTGCCTCGCATCTTATGCCCGACGCTCTGTGATCTGCGACACGGGGTATTACACAAGCTTTGTGATCTCCACCACCTGACGAACGATCATGAAGTCGGATGAGCGGTGATCTTCATACGCGAAGCGTCCGTGCGATCACCAGAGGTGACATTTCCGCTCGTCACCGCAGGTCCAGGGCGGCGTCTCCATATCAAGAGACTTCCCCTGCATGCAAATTGGTGCTGGACGTGGGGCCTTGGTAGTGGAGCGCATTCACACTTCAGAGGGAGGTGTGTGGACGGGTGTGGACGCGTGCACGCGTTCACGAGCGGAGGGGGTCGGGGTTCACGCGCGAGACGCCACCGCATTGGTGACCGTTCCGTGACCTGTGCCACATCTCCCTATGGGTCAGATAAGCCGGGCTTGGCCATCCGTTGCAACCAGTGGTAGGTGGCGGGCAATTCGGACGTAATGCGGAAAGGCCTTGATCACGGGCTTGATGGGCCGTGTCCCGAATGCCCGTTACGGCGTCAATAAAGAGTGACGCGCGCTGAATTCGGCCGTGGATTGAACAACTGTGGCGCACCCCACGTTTCTTGAAGGTATGGAGGAGCCCCTGGTACCGCTTGTACCCATGTCCCACACCGCTCACATACGCAACCACCGGAAGCCCCGCCGCAACGCGTCGTCGCTCGCGATGCGTGCCGGAGTTGCCGGTGGCGTTCTCAGCACCCTGGCAGTGGCCGGTGCGTCCGGTTCGGCGAACGCTGCCGAGCCCGTGACGCAGACCCTCGAACTGCCCACCCTGACGGCCGACCTGGCCGCCCAGGTCGCGCAGTCCGCGGACGCCACGCAGCAGGCCGCGGCGAACTACGAGCTGCAGGCGGAGCGCGACGCGGCGGCAGCCAAGGCCGCCAAGCAGGCCAAGGCCGACCTCGCCGAGGCCAAGAAGAAGGCGGAGGCCAAGAAGAAGGCGGCCGAGGCCGCGCGCAAGGCCGCCGCCGCCCAGGCCGCCTCGCGCTCCTCCGAGCGGACCACCCTGTCCGCCTCCGCCTCCACGTCCACGACCGTCTCCGCCCCGGCCAGCGGCAGTGTCGCGACCGTCATCGCCTTCCTCAAGGCGCAGGTCGGCGACGCCTACGTCATGGGCGGCACCGGCCCCAACGCGTGGGACTGCTCCGGCCTTGTGCAGGCCGCGTTCAAGCAGGTCGGCGTCGATCTGCCGCGCGTCTCGCAGAGCCAGTCGACGGCCGGTACGCCGGTCTCGCTGTCCAACCTCCAGGTCGGCGACATCCTGTACTGGGGTGCGGCCGGTTCGGCGTACCACGTGGGTGTGTACATCGGTAACGGGCAGTACCTGGATGCGGCCAACCCCTCCAAGGGTGTGGTGATTCAGGACCTTTCGGGCTACCCGGCCACGGGTGCGGTGCGCGTCCTCTGACGCGTACGCGAAGCTTCTGATTCGTCCGCGGGTCTTTTGATGCGTCCGCGGGTGTTCGTTTGATGTGTACGCGGGTCTTTTGATACGTACGGTGTGAGGGCCGCCGCCTCGGGGGCGGCGGCCCTTTCGCCCATCCTGGGTCGAATTCGCCCTATCCGAGGTCGAATGTATTGGGTAGGCCCAGCTTGTAACGGAGTTCGTCCACGCGCTTCAGGGGTTCCATCTCCGGCGGCCGGTACAGCTCCCAGATCTCACAGCGCTCGGCGCCAGAATTGTCCGCGTCCAGGAGGGCGTTGACAGCCCGGCGTGCGGACTCGTTGGCGCCCTCCATGGTCGCCAGGTCCACGTCGGTGCGTACGTAGTCGCCGGCGAGGAAGAAGTTCGGCACGGCGGTCCGGGCGGACGGGCGGTTGTAGAGGGTTCCCGTCGGGTGGATGAGGAGCGGCTCGCGGTTCTGCGGGTCCGGGCCGCCGAGCCCGGTCACCGCCGGGTCCATGAACCAGCCGAGCCGGTCGGCGTCCGTGAGCGTCGTCTTCCCGGAGTCGTTGAGGCCGTCCTTGAGCTGCGTCCAGGTCTCGGCGACGATCTCCTCCTTGCTGCACTCACGGGCCGTCTTGCCGTACAGGATGCCCGGCTTGTCCCACTCCGAGACGATCGCCGAGAGGCAGTCGTGGGCGCTGCCGTCGCCGTAGTCGGCCGAAAAGTCGCGTACGTCCCAGAATTGGGCCTGCCCGATGCCCGTCACCGACCACGGCGAGTCGAGGCAGTTGATGTGCCCGTGCACCACGGGCGTCGGCGTGCGCAGATAGAACTGGATGCCCACCATCCAGTCCGTCTTCAGGGCGTCGCACTTGGCGAGCTGCGGGTCGGCGGCGCGCAGGGCCGGGCCCCAGGTCCCCCGCGCATGCTCCACGGGCATGGCTGAGACGTAGTGGTCGGCGGTGACGGTGCGTTCCTGGCTGCCGTCCGGGGCCGAGACGCGTACGCCGGTGACGCGCCCGCCCGCGTACAGGACCTCGCGCACGTGTGTGCGTGTCACGAACTCGACGCCCAGCGAGCGCAGGTATGTCTCCCAGGGGGCGATCCACGCCTCGCTCGTCGGTGCGTTGAGGACGCGGTCGACATCGGCGTCGCCGTCCATGCCTCGGCCGAGCAGGCCCCACAGCAGCAGGGCCTCGATGATGACGCGACCGACCGTGCGGGTGGAGGCGACCTCGGCGCGGGTGGCGACGAGGTTGCGGGTCTGGCCGATGCCGAGGAGCGTCCGGTACTCCTCGCTCATCTGCTCGGCGCGGATGAAGTCCCACCAGGAGGTCTTCTCCCACTGGTCCTCGCGGCGGGCGTCGCAGCTGGTGAGGTGGACGAGGACACGGTCGGCGAAGTACGCGGCCTCGTGGGCGGGCAGCCGGGTGCCCAGGTCGAGCACGGACAGCAGCTCGTCGCGGATCCAGGACGGGGTGATGTCGCCGGGCGCGGGCGGGGTCGTCGCCCGCCGCAGCGGGAAGTGCAGATCGGGCCGTCCGCTCGCGCGGGCGAAGAGGGCCTCGGTGCCGCCGCGGAGGTTGTCGTGGACGCCGTTCGCGTTGCCGGGGAAGGGAATCCGGCGCATCGTTGCCGGGAGGTTCCGGTAGAAACCGGGGAAGAACCGGAAGCCGTGTTCGCCGGGGAGCGGTTTGCGGCCGCCGCCGGCCGTCCCGGGGACGTCCATCGAGCGGGCCTTGCCGCCGAGGACGTCGTAGTACTCGTAGACGGTCACCGCGTAGCCCCGCTCGGCGAGTTCATGGGCGGCGCTGAGGCCGGAGACGCCGCCGCCGAGGACGGCGACGCGTTTGCCGGAGGCGGCTGCCGCGGCTGAGCCCGGCCATAAGGCGACGGCACCGACAGCTCCGCCGGCTCCCGTCAGGAACCGTCTCCGTGTGTGGCCGGCGTACTCCTGTGGCTGCTCGTTCTGTTCTGTTGTCATGAGTACCGGAGGGTAGGGAGGGACGTCCGAGGACGAAACCCGTCCCACCAGCCGCCCACAGCATCCACACACCAGCTCAAGGAGAACCAGCCATGCCACGTGTGTTCGTCCAGGGAAAGCCCGTCACGTCATACCCCCGGTTGACACCGGAGGCCGCTCGCGGATCGGTGCGGCGGATCACCGAGGTGGGGGAAGAGGTGTTGCACAAGGCGTGCCGGGACGTGACCGAGTTCGGTCCCGACCTCGCCGCGCTCATCGACGACATGTTCCTGACGATGTACGTCGCCGACGGCGCGGGGCTCGCCGCGAATCAGGTCGGCGTCGATCTCAGGCTCTTCGTGTACGACTGCCCGGACGACGACGGCGTCCGGCACGTCGGCCACATCGCCAACCCGGTCCTGGACCAGCTCGACACGGCCGGCCGACGCCTCCTCGACGAGGGCGAGGGGTGCCTGTCCGTACCGGGCGCCGTCATGGACGTACCCCGTCCCGATCGTGCCGTCGTACGCGGCGTCGACAAGGAGGGGAACGCCCTGGTCATCGAGGGGACGGGGTACTTCGCACGCTGCCTCCAACACGAGACCGACCACGTCGACGGGCACGTCTACCTGGACCGGCTGTCCCGGCGGGAGCGGAAGGACGCCCTGCGGCAAGTGGCCGACCGGCGCGAGCGGGTGCTCGCCCGCCGCGCCGTCAAGGAAGCCGAGCTGAGCCGGTAGCCGTGACCGCCGCGCCGTCAAAGAGGCGGAACTCAGCCGGTAGTCAGGCCTTCGGGGCCACCTTCGACAGACCGTTGATGATGCGGTCCATCGCGTCGCCGCCCGTGGGGTCGGTCAGGTTGGCGAGCATCTTCAGCGTGAACTTCATCAGCAGCGGGTGGGTGAGGCCGCGCTGCGTGGCGATCTTCATGACCTTTGGGTTGCCGATGAGCTTCACGAAGGCGCGGCCGAGGGTGTAGTAGCCGCCGTAGGTGTCCTTGAGGACGCGCGGGTAGCGCTGGAGGGCCAGTTCGCGCTGGCCGGGGGTGGCGCGCGCGTGGGCCTGGACGATGACGTCGGCGGCGATCTGGCCGGACTCCATGGCGTAGGCGATGCCCTCGCCGTTGAAGGGGTTCACCAGGCCGCCGGCGTCGCCGACCAGCAACAGGCCCTTCGTGTAGTGCGGTTGGCGGTTGAAGGCCATGGGGAGGGCGGCGCCGCGGATGGGGCCGGTCATGTTCTCGGGGGTGTAGCCCCAGTCCTCCGGCATCGAGGCGCACCACGCCTTCAGGACCTCGCGCCAGTCCAGCTCCTTGAAGGAGGCGGAGGTGTTGAGCACGCCGAGACCGACGTTCGAGGTGCCGTCGCCCATGCCGAAGATCCAGCCGTAGCCCGGGAGGAGACGGTCCTCGCCCGGCCCCCGCCGGTCCCACAGCTCCAGCCAGGACTCCAGGTAGTCGTCCTCGTGGCGCGGAGAGGTGAAGTACGTACGGACCGCGACGCCCATCGGGCGGTCCTCGCGGCGGTGCAGTCCCATCGCCAGCGAGAGACGGGTGGAGTTGCCGTCGGCGGCGACGACCAGCGGCGCGTGGAAGGTGACCTCGCGCTTCTCACCGGTGTCGCCGAGCTTGGCGTGGACGCCGGTGATACGGCCGGTGCGGTCGTCGATGATCGGGGCGCCGACGTTGCAGCGCTCGTACAGCCGCGCGCCCGCCTTCTGCGCCTGCCGCGCCAGCTGCTCGTCGAAGTCGTCCCGCTTGCGGACGAGTCCGTAGTCGGGGAAGGAGGCGAGATCCGGCCAGTCCAGCTGGAGGCGTACGCCGCCGCCGATGATGCGCAGGCCCTTGTTCCGGAGCCAGCCCGCCTCTTCCGAGATGTCGATGCCCATCGAGACGAGCTGCTTGGTGGCGCGCGGGGTCAGCCCGTCACCGCACACCTTCTCGCGCGGGAACGCGGTCTTCTCGAGGAGCAGGACGTCCAGTCCCGCCTTCGCCAGGTAGTACGCGGTGGTGGAACCGGCTGGCCCGGCCCCGACGACGATGACATCGGCGGTGTTTTCGGAGAGGGGCTGGGGCTCGGTCACGGCGGGTTCTCCCCAAGATTCGAAATCAACGTGCCGACGGGCACTGGACATGGGCAGTCTATGCAGCGGTACTGATCACCTGGCTGAAGGGCTGCCCCGTGAACCGAGCTCTCCCCGACGTACAGCTCCGTGTCCCCACGGACGAGGACGCCTTCGCCTGGCACCGGGTCTTCGCCGACCCGGAGGTCATGGAGTTCCACGGGGGCCGGGCGGCCGAGCTGTCCGTGTACGAGGAGCTCACCGCGCGGCAGCGGCGGCACGACGCGGAGCACGGATTCTGTCTGTGGACGATGGTCGACTCGGCGGGCGAGGTGCTGGGCTTCACGGGCGCGCAGCCATGGCCGTACGAGTGGGGGCCGACCGGCCAGATCGAGATCGGCTGGCGGCTCGGGCGGGCGCACTGGGGCAAGGGGTACGTCACGGCGGCCGCGCGCACCACCCTGGAGCGGGTCCGCGCGGCGGGCGTCTCCAGCGTCGTGGCCATGGTCAACGCGCGCAACGAACGCTCCATCGCGGTGACACGACGGCTCGGCATGGAGCTCGCCGAGCGGTTCACGAGTCCGGCGACGGGGCAGGAGGGGCACCGCTACCGGCTGGCCCTGGCCTGACCGCAAGGGCCCTGGGGCGCCTCCGACAGGACCTCTGACGGCTTCCGGAAGGACATGGACGGGGCTTACCCTTCCGGTACCGCTGGGGGTGACGTCTGTGCGCATAACACCCAAGACACCCGAAGTGCGCGTACCGCGGCTCGTGGGCCTGATGGCCGTGGACGCGCGCGAGACGGCCGAGGCGCGAGGTGTGCTGCTCGCCGCGCCCGACCGACCCGACTTCCATCTCACGGTCGTCGACTACGTGGTACGCCAATATCCCCCGCCAGGCGCGGAGATCCCGCGCGGTGCCGTGGTCACCGTGTGGTTCGACCTCGGTGACGCCGAGGGCGGCGCGGGGGTGCGCGAGCCACGGCTGCCACGGCCGCCGTCGGGCGGGATGCGCCGCGAACTCGACGAGCCGGGCGATCCGTTCGAGGTCCTGAGGTGACCGGCACCCCGATCAGACCTTGAAGGGCGTCACGCCTTGAAGCGCGTCACGCATTGAAGCGCGTCACGCCGTGTAGAGCGGCACGTCTGGAACCGCCTCAGGCCTTGAAGTGCCTCAGGCCATAAGGAACCTCAGGCCTTGAAGCCCCGGTGCAGCGCCACGACCCCGCCCGTCAGGTTCCGCCAGGCCACCTTCGACCAGCCCGCCTTGCGCAGCAGCCCGGCCAGCTCGGGCTGGTTCGGCCAGGCGCGGATGGACTCGGCGAGGTAGACGTACGCCTCGGGGTTGGAGGAGACCGCGCGGGCGACCGGCGGCAGCGCGCGCATCAGGTACTCGGTGTACACCATGCGGAACGGCGCCCAGGTGGGGTGCGAGAACTCGCAGATCACGACGCGGCCGCCGGGCTTGGTCACCCGGTACAGCTCGCTCAGCGCCGCGTCGGTGTCCTGCACGTTGCGCAGCCCGAAGGAGATGGTGACCGCGTCGAAGGTGTCGTCCTTGAAGGGCAGTTTCGTCGCGTCGCCGGCGGTCAGCGGCAGCCAGGGGTAGTTCTTCTTGCCGACCCGGAGCATGCCGAGGGAGAAGTCGCACGGCACGACGTACGCGCCCGAGCGGGCGAAGGGGAGGGACGAGGTCGCCGTACCGGCCGCCAGGTCCAGGATCTTCTGCGCGGGCCGCGCGTCGACCGCCTTCGCGACCTCCTTGCGCCATCGCCGGTCCTGGCCGAGGGACAGCACGTCATTGGTGAGGTCGTACCGTTCCGCCACGTTGTCGAACATCGAGGCGACTTCGTGCGGCTGCTTGTCCAGGGATGCGCGGGTCACGAACCCATTGTGGCAGTACGGACCGGGCGACTCTCCAGCACCCGGCCCGTACGCCGGTCTCACGCAACCCCTCGGGGCGCACTCACGGCAGCAGCTTCGGTTTCTTCTTCGCGGCCGCGTCCTCGACCCAGCCGAACAGCGGGATCGCGATCCAGATCAGCACCCAGCCGATGCCGAACATGAACCACTGGCTCTCCAGCGGCAGCCACTTCTCGAAGGCCGGGACCTTCCAGAACTGGTCGATCAGCGGGACCGCGAGGATGAGCGCGATCTCGTGCCAGAGGTAGATCGTCACCGCGCGCCCGTTGAAGATCGTCACGGTCCGGTCGAGCCGCTTGAAGCGGGCGAGCCAGGCGAAGTCGACGTTGTAGTACGCCTTGAAGTACATCAGCAGCGTCACGAAGCCGGCCGACCAGAAGGTCTGCGCGAGCGGGACCTCGTCCAGAGGAGTTTCCTGAAGCCGGCCGCCGGGCTCGTCTGCCTGGTGGCTCTGGCCTGTACGGGGTGCTCCTCGGGCGGTGACGACACATCGGACGCGGCGCCTGCGCAGACCCCGCAGTCCTCGCAGTCCTCGCATTCCTCGCAGTCCTCACAGTCCTCACAGTCGAGTGCGGCACCCTCAACCACCGAGTCCTCGTCCACCACCTCGTACGCCCCGTACGTGAGCGCCACCACCGCGTCCGACACCGACTCCACCGGGTCGCCGACGACGTACAACCTGGCCTTTGTGATTTCGGACGGCAGCGACTGCACGCCGAAGTGGAACGGGACGTACGCCGTCGGCAACTCGGCCGTGAAGTCCCGGATCTCGGCTCTCAAGGAGTCCGGCGCGAGCGTGCGCGTGGCCTTCGGGGGCGCGTCCGGCAAGGAACTCGCGTCGACCTGCGACAGCGCGAGCGGGCTCGCCGCGGCCTATGGGGCTGCTCTGGATGCCGCCGGGTCGACGCAGGCGGACTTCGACATCGAGGGCGACGAGTTGACCGACTCCGACTCGGTCGCGCTGCGCTCCAAGGCGATCGCGCTGCTCCAGAAGGAGCGCACCGACCTGAAGGTCTCCTTCACGCTGCCGGTGATGCCGTCCGGGCTCGACGACGACAGCCTGGCGCTGCTGGAGTCCGCCAACGACCACGCCGTGAAGGTCTCCACCGTCAACATCATGACGATGAACTACGGCAGTTCGTACGCCGGCGACATGGGCGACTACGCCGAGACGTCCGCCGAGGCGGCCCACGACCAACTGGCGGACGTCTTCGGGCTGTCGAGCGCGGGCGCGTGGCAGGGGCTCGCGCTCACCTCGATGATCGGCGTGAACGACGTCGACAACGAGACGTTCACCCTCGCCGACGCGGCCCAGGTGCGGACGTTCGCCGAGGAGAAGCAGATCGCCTGGGTCTCCATGTGGTCGACCTTCCGCGACCAGCAGTGCGAGGACGATGACTCTGCGTCTGACGATGCGGCTACCAACTGCAGTGGGGTGACGCAGAGTTCGGGGGCGTTCGCGGAGGCGCTCGCCGGGTGAGTGGGACACTGCGGGTCGTATGTGGCTGGTCGTGCAGTTCCCCGCGCCCCTGAAGGGGCACTCCGGTGCACGGGAGCTGAAGCAGCTCAGCGGCGTCTGTGGACCAGACGGCCCGCGCAGACTGTGGCGATGCAGGTGCCGTCCGCGTCGAAGACGGCGAGGTCGGCGCGACCGGTCGGGATGATCGCGGGCCGCCGCGCCGCGCTCGGGACGACCACGACGTCGTTCCGCGCGGCTGCCGCCCGGAGTTCGGGCGTATCGGCGTACTCCTCGAGGACCGCCACCGCGCCGAGCTTCAGCACCGCGTGAACGCGTTCACGCGGTGTCGGCGCGTCCGGGAGCGGGTCTTCGTGGACGAGGGCGGGCCCCAGCACGCCGGGCCACCGCCGTACGCGCGCGTCGGGAGCCCTCTCCCGCATCTCCGCGAAGGTGCCGACGGCCCCGACGCGATCACGGCCCACGATCACCGCGCCGTCCTTGATCGGCTCTCCGGTGTGCCAGTTGATCCGCACCTCGTCAGCCGCGTGAATCGTCTCCACGTCAGCTCCGTCCAGCCCTAGTTGGACGCGAGCAGCTTCAGCTCGGGATGGGCGGTGCCGCCCGCGATCGCGGTCGAGGAGATGTGGGACATGACCCGCTCGTCGACCGGGTCGTTCGCCGGGTCGTCGTGGACGACGATGTGCTCGTACGTCGTCGTCCGCTGGGCGGGTACGCGCCCGGCCTTGCGGATCAGGTCGATGATCTCAAGGCGATTGGAGCGGTGCTTGGCGCCCGCCGAGGAGACCACGTTCTCCTCCAGCATGATCGAGCCGAGGTCGTCCGCGCCGTAGTGCAGGGAGAGCTGGCCGACCTCCTTGCCGGTGGTGAGCCAGGAGCCCTGGATGTGGGCGATGTTGTCCATGAACAGCCGCGCGATGGCGATCATCCGCAGGTACTCGAAGAGCGTGGCCTGCGTACGGCCCTTCAGGTGGTTGTTCTCGGGCTGGTAGGTGTACGGGATGAAGGCACGGAAGCCACCCGTCCGGTCCTGTACGTCACGGATCATCCGCAGGTGCTCGATGCGCTCGGCGTTGGTCTCGCCGGTGCCCATGAGCATGGTGGACGTCGACTCGACGCCCAGCCGGTGCGCGGCTTCCATGATCTCCAGCCAGCGCTCGCCGCTCTCCTTCAGCGGGGCGATCGCCTTGCGCGGCCGCTCGGGGAGCAGCTCCGCACCGGCGCCGGCGAAGGAGTCGAGACCGGCGGCGTGAATCCGCTGAATGGCCTCCTCCACGCTCACCTTGGAGATCCGGGCCATGTGCTCGACCTCGGAGGCGCCGAGGGAGTGGATGACCAGCTCCGGGTACGCGGCCTTGATCGCGGCGAAGTGCTTCTCGTAGTACTCGACGCCGTAGTCCGGGTGGTGCCCGCCCTGGAACATGATCTGCGTACCGCCGAGCTCGACGGTCTCCGCGCACCGGCGCAGGATGTCGTCCAGGTCCCGGGTCCACCCCTTCTCGGTGTCCTTCGGGGCCGCGTAGAAGGCGCAGAACTTGCACGCCGTGACGCACACGTTCGTGTAGTTGATGTTGCGCTCGATGATGTACGTGGCGATGTGCTCGGTACCGGCGTACCGGCGGCGGCGTACGGCGTCGGCGGCGGCGCCCAGCGCGTGCAGCGGGGCGTCTCGGTAGAGGTCGAGGGCCTCTTCCGGGGTGATCCGCCCACCCTCGGCGGCACGGTCGAGGACGGACTGGAGGTCGGCGTTCTCGGTCACCGGGCGTCCCTTTCGTAAGGGTTGTGGACGGACCGAACCAGCCTACGCCAGCCGGTTCCCACACCCGACGTCAGGCCGCGTACGCCGTCGATCGCGCCCTGTTCAGGCCGCGTACGCCCCGATCAGGAGCCCGACGTACGCCCCCGCGATCAGGAACGGCCCGAAGGGGATGGACGTCTTCCGCCCGGCGCGTCGCACCACGACGAGCCCCATCCCGTACAGCCCGCCGAACAGGAACCCGGCGAAGGTCCCCAGGAACACCACGCTCCAGCCGTACCAGCCGAGCAGGGCCCCGAGCCCCAGCGCGAGCTTCACATCCCCGAACCCCATGCCGTTCGGATTGACGAGGAAGAGGACGAAGTACCCGCCCCCGAGCGCGAGCGCCCCGAACAGCGCCGTCAGCCAGTCCCCCGCGTGCTCGGGCACGGCCGCCACCACCCCGAGCAGCGCGAGCGCGGCGCCCGCGAGCGGCAGGGTCAGCACATCCGGCAGCCGCTGCACCGTGAAGTCCACGACGGCGAGCAGCACGCCGAGCGGTACCAGCAACAGCCACACCCCGAGCTCGGGCCGAGCACCGGTGACGAACGCGAGACCAGCACAGACGAGGGCGGTGGTCAGGGAGAGGAGGGGGGTGCTCGGCCCGTACGAAGCGGGGGCACGACCGGGGGTGGGGACGACGCACCCCGCGTCACCGGACACGGCCCGGCCCTCGCCGCCGGACGGCCCGCCCTCTACACCGCCGGACATGGCCTGCCGCCCCGCGTTGCCGGACACGGCCTGCCGTCCCGCGTCACCGGATACCGTCTGCCGCCCCGCGTCACCGGATACCGTCTGCCGCCCCGCGTTGCCGGACACCGCCTCGCCCGCGTCGCCGTCTTCGGGCGGCGCCCCGGGCGACGTACGAGAGGAACCAGACGACGTACGCACCGAGCCGCCGCACGCCGCGCAGCGGGCGAGGCCGAGCCAGCCGCCCGCGATGCCTGTGATCAGATGCCCCTCGGGACACCGGTCCCGCCACGTCTCCTCCGGCCGCACCGAGAAGCGATACGCGGCCCGCGGCACCAGCAGCCCCGCCGCCGCGCCCCACAGGGCGGCGCCGCCCGTCAGCCAGACATCGAGATCCACGCGCACACCCTACGTAGCCCATCCGAGGACTGTCGCTACCGCGACTGCTACCGCTGTGGGCAATCGTTCCGCAGGGCGATGGGGGTCCCCCTGTTCGAGCGAAGCCGAGAACTTGGGGGAGGGTGGGCCAGCCTGCAGCGCCGGGCGACGAATCAACACGGTCCAGCCCCGGCGCCGGGAAGTCAGGCCCACCTCACCCGACGGCGGCCACGCCACTACGCCAAGTCGGCAGCAGCTCGTCGAGGAGCGCCTCGGTCCGCGGCGGCACCCCCCGCGCCCCGCTGCGGGAGACCAGGTCCGCAGCGAGCCGCGTCAGCCGCTCGCTGTCCCCAGTGGCATGCGTCGCACGCAGAAGCTCGTGCCAGAGCCGCTCGTCCCCCGGAGCGGAGCCCAACGCCGCGTTCAGCGCCTCGATGGCCTTCTCCGCCCGGTCCTTCTCCAGATGGAACGCGGACAGGGCGAGCCCGATGTCCGCGACGAGCAGCGGGAGTTGGGCGTCGATGATCTCGTGGGTGAGCCAGCCGTAACGCCCCTGCGGACGGTCGGCGAGCAGCGGCCCGCGGACGAGTACGAGCGCGTCGGTGAGCAACCGGCCGCGTACGGCACGGCTGTTGACGCCCTTGCCCTGCGTCGCCTCGTGGTAGAGCGAGCGCAGTACATCCAGGTCGGACACGACCGACTTGGCGAGCGTGAGCCGCCCGGTCGCGTCGGTGCCGAGGCGCGGCGTGCCGTCGGGGTCGTTGCCGAGCCAGTCGCGCAGCCGCTCGACGAGCGCGTCGCGTACGTCCTCGGTGACACCGCGCGGCCACAGCGCGGAGGACAGCACCCGCGGGTGCACACCCTCCCGGTGCAGGAGCAGCAGCGCCAGCGCCTCGTGCATCAGCGGACTGCGCTCGCCGTCGGGCGTCTCCAGACCGATGATCTCGTACGGGCCCACGAGCCGCGCGTACACCGCCGGCCGCCCCTGCTCGCTGATGTCGACGAGGAACGGCGGCGCCGACGCGTTGGCGTTCTCCCGCTCGGGGTCCGCCTCGACGAACAGTTCCACGACCGCCCGCTGCTGCGCCACCGGCAGCAGCTGCGCGTCGAGTTCGAGCCCGAGCAGCGGCGCGAGCAGCTTGCCCTGGCTGGTGATCTCCATCTCCCAGGCGGCGCCCGGCAGATCGCCGCTCTCGGTGCCGACGAGGTAGCCGATGCCCAAGCGGCCGGCGTCGGCGGCGAGTTCGGCGAGCTTGACGGCGTCCTCGGCGGACGGTTCGGCGGCGAGCAGCACGAGGTGCGGGGCCCAACGGGTGTGCTGGGCGGGCCCGGTACGGCCGGTGAGCACGGAGTCGTGCCCGGCGGCGCCCAGCGCACCGCGCCGCTGCCGCGTCTCCGCCTCCATGGTCTCGACGAGTGCTTCGACGTCGTCGAGGTGGCGCAGCCGGTTGGGCGCGAGCGGCGTCAGGTCCTGCCCGAAGCCGACGAGCGTGATCGTCATGCGGTCGGACCAGCCGTTGGTCGCCAACTCGGCGGCGACGGAGGCGAAGACGCCCGCGCGGTCGCGCTCGCTGCCACTGAGCGACACGATGCCGGGGACGGACTCGAGGTTGAGGAGCAGCCGGGAGTCGTCCATGGTGCCCAGGCTCACCAGCCCGGGGTAGGGCGCGGCGGTGTCGACGTCCTCGTACCGCTCCGCGTCCGTCCGCGCCAGCATCCAGAACGTCTGGTCCTGGCCGAGCTGCCACGGCGCGGGCGGCTTCCCGGCCGGCTGGGCGAGCTGCAGATGCAGATCGCCGTTGCCGCTGAGCCAGGCCGCGTAGACGGTCGGCAGCGGGCGGGACTCGGCCGCGAGGGCGGCCGCGAGTCCGCGCAGCGACAGGTCGAGCAGGCGTACGCCCTCGGGGTCGGCGCCCACGAGCAGCGCGTCCTGTGCGTCCGCGGCGGACCCGGTCGGGATCGGCGGCTCCATGCCGCGCCGCCCGCCGACGGCGCCGAGCGCCGACTGCCACAGCGCCTGCCGGCGTCGGCGGCCGAGGGCGCCGAGGAGGCCGGCGGCGAGGAGGGGCGCGCCGACGAGTGCTTGGGGAAGCCCGAAGGTGAAGCCGTCGGACGCGGACTCCGACCCGGACTCGGATCCGGAAGTGGCGTGCTCCTGCTGCTGGTTGCCGCCGCCGGCCTGGTCATTGCCGCCCTGGTCGCTGCTGGGCCGCTGCTGGGGCACGTGGATGTGCGCGGTGTCCCGATCGCCGGAGCCACCGCCCTGCTGACCGCTCCCGCCCTGCTGGTGATCCCCGGTCTTGGCGTAGTCGTGGATCTGCTGCTGGACCTGCTCCGAGACCTTGGGCGCCTCGTCGGGCATCTCGACGAGCTCGCCGCCGTGGGCGTCGCCGGGCATTTCGAGGATCCACCCGGGCCGGATCAGGCTGGCCTCGGAGAGCTTGGAACCGTCGGGCTGCGTACGGTCCTTGTTGAGCTGGTAGATCTCCTTGTACCGGCGCCCGTCCCCGAGATGCCGCTCGGCGATCTCCCAGAGCGAGTCGTGGTGCCGTCCCTCGGGCGGCTGGATCCGGTAGTACTTGGTGTCGCCTTCCTTGGCGGCGTGACCGCTCCCGCTGTCGGCATGCGAGGCCGCGTTGGCGGCCTGCTCGGCGATCGCGGCGGCCGCGCTGGAGGCGGCCTGCTCCTGCTGCTGTCCGAACAGCCCGCCCGGGGTCTGCTGCGCGGCGGCGACCGTCCCCCGCTGGTTCCCCTCCAGGCTCTGCCCGAGCTGCGAGAGCCCCGGCGTGAAGCTGGCCGCGGTGGCGCCGACCAGGAGCAGCGCGGCGACGAGCTGGCGCGCCAGCAACTGGCTTGCCCCGGCGCCCGGTACGCGGTTCGGCAGCCCCACGCCGGACAGCGCGGCCTTCACCTCGACGAGTACGCAGGCGGTGAACTGGGCCCAGGCGAACCAGACGATGACGGTCAGCACGTGGATGAACGTGCCGACGGTGATCTCCTGCTGCAGCCAGTCCAGCGACGGCGCCCCGTGCGGCAGCGGCCACCCGACGCTGACGACCAGCGCGCCCGGCACCCCGACCAGCAGCACGACCAGGGCGACGAAGGCTCCGAACGCCTTCACGAAGTCCCCGAACGTCCGGCGACGCCGGGGCAGGGGCTGCGGCGTCCGATTCCTCGGACCCGGCGAGCTTCCCGTCGAGCTGGAAGTGGTGCGTCGCGCCATGGCGGGTGTCCTGGGGTCGTGTGGGGAGGGAGTACAGCTGAGAGTCCTGGGGGGTGTGCTGAGCCTACCGAGATCGTACGGAGGTAGTCGAAGGCCAGACAGGGGGTGCGACAGGCCGCGCGCCTGATTCCTCACCATCCGCCCCCTAAGCCCGAGTTACCGTTCGGGCCGCAACCCCCGTGTCGTCCAGCCTCCACTCCATTCGCAACCGTCATGTCACAGTTCTCACGGCCCCCACACAATCCCCCTCTGGCGCCCCGCCCCCCTTTACGCGCCCCTGGTAGCTTCGTTCTCTGTTGCACACATGCCTTACACAGGGGGAGATCGATCGTGGCCCGCCGCACCCTGACCATCGCCGCCGCGCTCGCCGCGACAGCAACCCTGCTGCTCACCGCCTGCGGCGGCAGCAACGACGACTCGTCCGACGACATCAAGGGGGCGGAGACGGGGGCGAGCAGTCCTTCGGCGTCCGCGTCAGGGGCGTCCGACGCGGATCGGCCCGACGTGAGTGTGCCGAAGGACCTGGATCTGGTCTTCGACTTCGACAAGCCGTCGGACGCCAAGCAGGCGGCGGCACTCGCCGACGCCCAGAACTACATCCGGGCGCTGGATCACGGCATCGCTCAGCAGGACCCGGACGATCCGGCGTACCAGTTCTATTCGGACGGCAACGCATCCCAGTACGCCAAGTCCCAGATTCAGGCCTGGGTGAAGGGTGGCTGGACGGTCACCGGGACGGATCGGTACTACAACGCCGACACCGACACCCTGAGCGACGGAAAGCGCGTCCTCGTCAACTTCTGTAGAAACCAGGCCAAGTTCTACGGCAAGGAAATCAAGACCAAAAAGGTCCTCCGCACGAAGGAAAGCCTCACCAGCTTCCAGAAGTTCACCATGCTCATGTTCCCGCCGAGCGGCTCATCGCAGGTCTGGAAGACACAGGTCATCGAGGTCAAGGGCAAGGCCAAGGAGTGCCAGGAATGAGGATGTCGGGACTGTCTCCGCAGTGGAGTTCGGCAGCAGCGGCAGCAGTGGCGCTGGTGCTGTGCGGCGGGGGCGTGGCGTACGCCGACGGCCCCGCGGACAACACCACACCTCCTCCACCGTCAGGGCCTTCGGGCAACACCGACGGCAAGGGGAACATCTACGCCTCCGCCACCCACTCCCAGATCAAAGTCCGCCAAGTGAAGGGCCCCACCACCGGCAAGCGGGGCAACCTCACGCCGGTCGACACCAACTGGAAGCCCCCGGCCTGCTGGTACGAGCCCGTCATGACGCCCGAGCAGCTCAAGAAGTTCTCGGAGACGGACGGCAGCGGCGACGTCGGTGTCCACGAGACATGGATCGGCAAGGGGCTGTGGACCGACCACTACAGGGACGGCAAGCCCGACAAGAACTTCGATGACACCTGGTCGGTGGCCCCCGGCTACAAGGACTACAACATCGGCAAGAAAGGCTACTTCTGGCGCAGCGTCGCGCCCGACGACACCGACCCGGACTCCTGGGACTGCGGCCGGATCATGTTCTGGCAGGACGGCAACACCGTCCCCAAGGTCCCGAACGCCCCGACCGCCAAGACACTCGCCGAGTACGCCTACGACCAGGTCAAGATCCCCAACACCGAGATCGAGCTGAAGCCCGAGGGTAAGTCGACGGTGAACCTGCCCACTTGGATCTGGCTGGACAAGGGCACCTTCCAGGAGGTCACGGTCCGCGCCGAGCTCCCCAACACCGACCTCTGGGCGGAGACCACGGCCAAGCCGGTCGCCCTTCACCTCGAGCCCGGCACCGACGACGCCGAAACCTTCCCCGCCTCCGGCGAGTGCACCTTCAACGACGACGCTTCCATCGGCACCCCGTACAAGACGGGCGACGCCGACAAGACCCCGCCATGCGGAATCACCTACCTCCGCGCCACGAACGGGCAGCCGTACCAACTGAAGGCCAGCGTCACCTGGCAGATCACCTGGGAGGGAACCGGCGGCACCGGCGGCCCCCTCCCCAACGGCACCTTCGAGACCACCCAGGACATCAACGTCCAAGAGATCCAGTCGATCAACCGCTGAGCACGAGCCGCTCATTACGCGGCACCGAGGTCGCACCACACGTACTTGCCGGTGTCCCCGCCCTGCCGCATTGGAAGCCAGCCCCAGTTGTCGGCGCAGGCCTGGACGAGCCCGAGGCCGCGGCCCGCTTCCGCGTCGGAGGCCACCGCCAGTTTGTACGGCGGTGGCTCGGGGCTCGCGTCCCACGTGCCGATCCGCAGTACCCCGTCCCGCCAGCACAGGCGCAGGGTCGCGGGCCCCTTCGTATGCCGTACGGCATTGGAGACCAGCTCCGCCGCCAGCAGCTCGGCGACGTCCGCGAGGCGGATCAGGCCGTGCAGCGTGAGGATCAGGCGGACGGTACGGCGGCAGACGGTGACCGCGCGGTCTTCGTGCGGGATGTGGAGCGCGTATTCCCAGGGTTCGGTTTTGGGCATGCGTGAACTCCGATTGCTGTGTGGGGAGTTGATGGTGTGCGGCGGCGTCGGGCGGTGGCAGTGTCACAGCCGTCGTGGCAGGACGGAGTGGTGCGCTTCCGGGAGTCCCATAGTTCCGCAGCGTGTGCGTCGCGTCACTGACGGTATTTCCTAACTTTAGGAATGCGCAACACGTTGCCGTATTCTGGCCCCCGAACGAGGTACGCCTGTAGGGCAGTTGGGACGAGGAGACGCTCATGCCGCCGAAGAGGCATCTCACAGCCCGCAGGGTGCGACTGGGCACCGAACTGCGCAAACTGCGCGAGGCGACCGGCATGAGGGCCCGGGAGGCCGCCGCGCTACTCGGGGCCGATTCGGTCCAGATCAGCCAGATCGAGTCCGGGGTCGCCGGAGTGAGCGCCGACCGCGTGCGTCGTCTAGCCGCCCATTACGCCTGTACGGACAAGCCATTGATCGAGGCACTGACGACCATGGCAACCGACCGCACGCGGGGTTGGTGGCAGGAGTACCGAGGGGTGCTACCGCCGGTTTTCCTAGACGTCGCCGAGTTGGAGCACCACGCGACGCGCCTGCGCGAGGTGGTGATCACACACGTCCCGGGACTTCTACAAACTCCGGACTACGCTCGGGCGGTTTACACGTTCATGGTTCCGGGGCTACCCGAGAGCGAGTTGGAACCTCGCGTGGAACACCGCATGCGGCGACGAGCCGTCATCGACGGCGACACCCCAACTCCGTACGAGACAATCATCCACGAGTTCGCCCTGCGCATTCGGGTGTCCGATCGCCCGGTCGCCCGCGCTCAACTCCGGAGAATCCTGGACCAGATCGAGCACGGTCGCACCACCGTGCGCGTCATCCCCACAGACCAGGACGGCTTCGCAGGTGCTGGAGCCTCGATGATGTACACCGGCGGTCCGGTACCCCAACTGGACACCGGCCTGCGTGACGCTCCGACGGGTACCGCGTTCATCGACGCCGAACCCCAACTGAAGCGGCTTCGAACACTGTTCCGTAGGGTGGAAAACGCGGCGCTGGATCCCACCGCGTCGCGGGACTTCATCCACCGACTGTCAAAGGAACTGTGAGGCACTTCCATGACCGAGGCCGTGCACTGGCAGAAGTCGACCTTCTCCGACGGCGGCGACGGCAATACCTGCGTGGAACTGGCTATCACCGCCCCCCGCTCCATCCACCTCCGCGAAAGCGACACCCCCACCACCCACCTCACCACCACCCCCACCCCCCTCGCCCACCTCCTCCGGGGCATAAAGACCGGCTCCCTCACCACGCCTCCGGCGTAACTACCCCGGAACCGGCCGAACCGCAGTCGACGTCCCACTAGCAACAGACGGTGCGATACGTTCACACGTACGTTCTGAATCAGAGGTTGCAGGTGTTACGGGGGAACACGTGTCGCACAGGCCGGCGGACTGGCACATACTCGACCTGGATCACGATCCGACCCCCGGTGACCCGCAGCGGGTGAGGAAGCTCGCGGGATCGCTGCACGACTTCGCCGACGACGTCTCCCAGATCCTGCGAGACGTGAAGGGCATGGCGAATGAGGACGCGGTCCTGAAGTGGGCGGGTAAGACGGCGGACGCGTTCACGGCGGAGTTCGAGGACGTTCCCGGGCAGCTGAAGAAGCTGAAGAAGTCGTACAACCTCGCGGGCGACGCGCTGGCCACGTACTGGCCGGACCTGGAGGACGCCCAGACGAAGGCGGACAAGGCGCTGCGGGACGGGCGCAAGGCGCGTGAGGAGCTGTCCACCGCGCAGACGGCGTTGTCGGGCGCGAACGACTGGGTGCGTACCGCCACCGCGAAGGCGGACTCGTACGACCCGGACAAGAACGGCGGCGCCAAGGACGTCCCCAAGCCGGACGAGGCCGAGGTGCGCCGGGCAACGCGCAACGCACAGCACGCCAAGGAGAAGCAGACCGCCGCGCAGAACGACGTCGACAGCGCGCAGAACTCCCTGGACGCGGCGAAGCGACTGGCCAACCAGGCCAAGGGGCTGCGTGAGGACGCCGCCCGCCGCACGGTGAAGAAACTCCACGAGGCCTCCGACGCCGGCATCCACAACCGCCACTGGTGGGAAGAGGTCACCGACTGGGTCTCCGACCACTGGGACGAGATCGTCACGGTCTGCAAGTGGGTCGTGACCATCGTCGGCATCATCGTGATGATCGTCGGCGGCCCGCTGGGCTGGCTGGTCTTCGCGGCGGCCCTGGTCGTGTTGGCCGACACCGTAAGAAAAATGCTCAACGGCCAAGCAGGCTGGGGCGATCTACTCTTCGCTGTCCTGGACTGCATCCCAGCCACCAAGGGCTTCACCAGCCTCGCCAAACTCGGCAAGCTCTGGAAGGCGGGCGGCCTGCGCGCCCTGGGTGGCGCATTCATGAAGGGAATCGGCGGGGGGCTCCTCAAAAAGGCGCGACAGATCCGGTCGGGCGAGGGCCTCCGGGGTATTTACCGGCCGTTCAAGGGATCAACACGACTCTTCGGCGGAACGATCCCCTACCGTGCCCTTTCCCCCAAGGCACGCCAACTCGCCAAAGCGCTCACACGCGGCCCCGTACGCATCGGCCCGAACGAAGTGCACATCTCCCACATGGCCGAACTGCAGAAATTCCACGGCGTGGAACACGCGGTAGCACAGAACCCGGCCGGCGAAATGCGCCTGTTCCAAGGTGACGAGGTCACCACGATGATGCCGAAGGAGCTGCGGGACGAGGGATACAAATTCACCGTTCACACGCACCCGGAAGACCGAATACCCGGGCCGCCCGATGAGCTCGAAGCGGCACGCGGTACCAAGAACAGCATGAGTCGCGACCTCGAAAACAAACGCTCACCTCACATGGAGGTGGTGATCAGTCGCGACGGAAACCTCCGGTTCTTCGACAACAACGGTGTACTGGATCTACCCCAAGGCACCTATCCGCCTGGTGGACCGATCAGCGACCGGGGCGGGATCGTGCCCACGTCCGGTCTATAGTGAACGGATTCCCCCACCACACCTCACCCCGACCTCGACCTCGACCGACAGGCAGAAAGATGCCCGACCTCAATCACTGCCAGATCTGCGGAGATCCAGCGCCTCCGGTGCCCGGACAGTGCGAAGAAGTTACCGGATATCGCCTGATTCGGGATCCCTGGTCCCGTGTGCCCGCCTTCCTTGACGGCAATCTGCATTTCTCCTGCCTGGAGGCGTCGGAGCAACACGCAGAATTCTTCCAAGAGTTCACACGAATGCTGAAGGCCGGGCATGAGGAGGTCGACAGTCTTGACGGGTCGCTTCCTCCGCTCACGAGAATGGGTCTGGGAATGACTCAGATCTTCTCCGGTTCTGAATGCGACATCTTTCAGAGCGGGGTGTCCGACCGCTGGATGGTGGTGAAGCACACCGGGCCTTGGTTCCGCCTGAAGTACACGGATCTCCAGGGCATCAAGAACGGGGACATCCCGAAGTCTCCCGACGAGGTCATCCCCTACCGACTCCCTCTGGAGCCGGGAGATCGGATCAACGAGTGGAGCCTGCCCGATCTCCTCGCGGCACTTGGAGTCGAGGGCCGGTACGCCCCCACGGCAGACCTGGAGCAGGTCGAGTACCAATTCGTGGGCTACTACGCGCCGAAGCACCTCCTGGAGTACGTCGCCAGGGCGCCCCTGGCCATCCCCGACGAGGCCCACGCCTTCCTCGCGGACTACGCGGAGAGCTACACCCCCATCAGCTTCGATGATGCGGAGGACGTGTGACACCCGCTGACGCCGCGCCTGTCGGCATCTCCCTCTCCGTCCCGGAATCCTGGTGGGAGTTCGACATCCGCCCCGAGGGCCGGGACGCGACGATCCGTACGCTCATCGATGAGCGGGTCCGCGAGATCCCCGAACTCGCGCCCTACCGAGCTGACTTGACCAACATGCTCCGCAAAATGGCCAAGGACGCGTACGACTCCGGTGCGATCTACATGGGCTGCATGGCGGAGAACTTCGAGGGCGTGCCCTTGTCCGCGACCGTCACGGTCTCCGTGCTCGGGGCCAAGGACAAGCAGGGCGTGGCCCTCTCCACCGACCCGCGGGCGATCGCCGAGAACCTGCGCACGATCACGCCCCGCCGGGACGGCGACGCCTGGCGCACCGTGACCACCGTGGACATCCCCGAAGTCGGGCCTGCCGCCCGCACGTTCGGTGTCGAGGACGTGCCCGTCGCGCACGGTGACACGCGTACCCTTCGTATGGTGCTGACCCAGACGTACATTCCCGTCCCGGGAACCACCGACCAGGTCGTCCTCGTCTCCGGAGCCAGCCCGGTGCTGGACCTGGCGGAGGCGTTCCACGACATCTTCGACGCGGTGACCAGCACCTTCCGCTTCGTGTAACGACAGAGCCAAGAGGGGGATCGGACATGGGCAGTGGCAAGAGCGACCTCGCGCTCCCGCTCAGCGAGCTGGAGGACTACGGCGGGCGGCTGCGCGACATCAAGACCCGGCTGAACCACACCAAGAAGCTCTTCGAGTCGTACAAGGAGGACCTCGGCGACCACACCGTCTACGACGCCCTCGACGACTTCGAGTCCGGCTGGGAGGACGGTCGCGAGGACATCACTCAGGCTCTGGACGCGCTCGCCGACATGTCCGACGCCGTCGTCCGCGAGTTCAAGAAGCTCGACGACAAGCTCGCCAAGGACGTCAAGGACGGGGTGAAGCAGGAGGGCGGCAAGGGCGGCAAGAAGGACGGAGACAAGTAGGGCGGCTTCCTTACGCCTCCCTCAGCACCGCCAGCGCGAACGCGAGTCGGCGGTCCAGCCAGCTCGCCCGGGGCAGATACGTCCTGACTCCCTCCGCCTGGCCGGACGTCAGGACCACGTCCTCCTCCTCGCCCTCCGCCCGCCAGGTCACCGGCTTGGGCGTGTACGAACCGCCCGCCTGGTCCCCGCCTTCCGCCCCGAGGCTGAGGACGGAGTCGACCACGCTGCCGACGAGTTCGCCGGCGCCCCGGATCGCCTTTTCCTTGCCCCGCGTCGCGATCTCCTTCGCGCTGCCCTTCGCCCAGTTGTAGCGGGCGACGATGTCCGGGTGGCCGGACTGCTGGATCCACCAGCCGTGCTGGATGGCGCGCTTGGCGGCCGGAGTGCGGTGGACGACGCCCAGTTCCCGGCCTTCGGCGTCCGTCACGCCGTAGCGCGCGCCGCCCTTCACCGGGGACACGGCGCACAGCAGGGTGCCGGGTTCCAAGGCCTCGTACAGCCTGTACGAAGGGGTCTCCTCCCCCGTACGGGAGACGAGTACCGACGGGGCGTAGTACCGGCCCCCGTCCAGCATGACCGGCACCCGTACGGCCCGCTCCCCGGTGAGTGCCTTGCGGCGGAACGTCGCCGGTCGCACCACCTCACCGACCACGAACGAACCCGTCAGGTCCCAGCGCACCGGCTCGATGACCGGCTCGTCCTTCTTCCGCCCGAACACCGCCACGGTCTCAGCCGACCTCGTTCTCCGCCACCGCCTGGCCGTGGACGACCACGTCGCCGCCGTAGAACATGCCCGTGAAGACCGGGGAGTAGGTGAGCTGGACCTCGACCTCGACCTGTTCGGCGTTGGCGGCGACGCAGTGGGTCGCCGCGATGTCCGCGCCGGACATGCCCATTTCGCGGGCGAAGGCCTTCACGCGGGCGCCGCAGTTCTCGTATCGGATCGGAGCGGGGCCGTTCTGGTTCTCGTACAGCTTCTCTTTGTCTATGTCCTGGGCGGCGTAGCGCGCGGCCTGTTCGGCGATGTCGGCGGCGCGTTCCCGCTTGGAGATGGACATGCCGCCGTCGATGACGAAGGCGGAGAGGGAGAGGAAGACGATCGCGAAGATGATGACCGCGCCGGCGCCCGAGCCCCGGTCGTCGAGGCGGGCCCGCCGGGCCGCCACCCAGGCGCGAGGGGCCTCCACCCAAGTACGAGGGGCCTCCACCCAAGCACCTCTGGCCGCCCTACAGCCACGTACAGCAGAGCCCCGCGTCATGCCGTCCGCCGGAACGGGTCGAGCGGCGAGCTGAAGCTGGCCGAGAGCGTCGTCGGCACATCGAGACCGATCATCGCCAGGCCCCGCACCTCGCAGCTCACCTCGACCGTGAAGAGGGTGTCGGGCTCGAAGCCGGAGCTGGTCTGGTTCACCGTCACGGGGCCGGAGCAGACGTCCGCGAGATCCGCCTCCGCCGCCTTGCGCGCCTCGGCCATGGCCGTCGCGTGGTCCTTCTGGATCGAGCCGGCGCGCGCCGCGTCGCGCGCGGCACCGTCCAACGCCCCGCGCCCGTCGACGAGTTGCCCGAACGCCACCAGCACCAGAATGAAGAGGATCACCACCGGAGCGAGGATCACGACCTCGATCGTGGACAGCCCCCGGTCACCACGGGCGGAAACCCGGTCCCGTACGCAGGACACCCGGTCCCGCAGGACAGAGAAGAGCCTCATCAGTTCTCCCCCTCCTTCACGAACCTCTCCACCGGCCCCGACGACTGCGCGTGCACCGTCAGGTCGAGCCCGGGGAAGACCGTGGGAACCCTCGCCGTGATCTCCACGCCCACCGTGTTCTGCTCCGGCTGGAGCATCGTCACGTCGGGCGACAGGACGAGCTGGGGCCCGAGCTGGCGGATGTAGCTGTCGACGACGTCACGCGCCTCGCCGCGCCACGCGCCGGGCTGTTCGTCGGCCACGGCGCGGGCCTTGCGGGCGCCCGCCTGGGCCGCCGCCTGGGCCACATGGTCCGCGAAGAAGTACAGCGCGAACTGCACCGTCGCGAAGATCATGAAGAAGAGCACCGGCGTGAGCAGCACGAACTCGATCGCGGTCATGCCGGAGTCGCCGCGGGCGGAGGCGGCCTCCACCCGGCGGCGCACCCAGCCACGTACCCCTCGACGTGCGCGCACCCGTATCCCCGTATGAGAAGTAGACGAAGAGAACGAAGAGCTCAGCAGGTCTTGCCCGCGTCCGCGCCCTTGATGCAGTCGCCCACCTTGTTGGCGCCGTCGCTCAGCGCGGCGTTGATGATCGCGGCGACCACGCCGACGATGGCGACGACGACGGCGGAGATGATGACCCATTCGACAGCGGAGGCACCGCGGTCGAGTTCGCCGGAGCGGGCGCGCTGCACCCGGCCCTGGAGGAAGGTGATCAGGAAGTCCACCCCCGGGATCCCGGTGCTGAAGTTCCGTCCGTTCATGGTGAGTTGTCCTCTCGAATACGTCGAGTTCGAAGAAAAATTGCGGATCGTCGACTTCAGAGCAGTCAGCCCCGTCAGACCTGGAACACGCGCATCGCCGCCGGGAAGATCAGGAAGACCAGGAAGCCCGCGCACAGCAGCAGCTGCGCGACCAGCATCGACTGCGACTTCTCGCCCGCGCTGCCCTCGATCTCGGAGAGTTCGCGGTGCCGCATCGTCTCGGCGCGCGAGGCGAGCGACTCGCGGACCTTCGCGCCGTCGTCCGCGACCAGCGCCAGGGAGGCCGACAGGTCCTTGAGCTCCTCGACGCCCAGCTCCTCGCCGAGCGAGCCGAGCGCCTGCCACTGGCTGATGCCGGTGATCCGGGCGTCGGCGAGCGCGTTGCGGATGCGCTGCGTGGCCCAGCCGTCGGAGACCTCGGCGGCGGCCATCAGCGCCTCGGGAAGGCCCCGGCCGCCGGCCAGGCTCATCGACACCAGGTCCAGATACGCCCCGATCACGCGCCGCAGGTCACGCCGCTTGTCGGCCGCGTCCCGCCGTACCTCCACGTCCGGGAGGAAGAAGAAGACGAGCGCGAAGAGCAGCGCCAGCCAGACCGGGATGATCGGGCTGCTGCCGAAGCCGAGCGTCCAGACGACGGCGAAGAGGAACGGCCCGAAGAACACGCCCGCCGCGGCCAGCAGGACCTTCGTCGCGAGGAACTTCTCCCAACTCCGGTCCAAGACCGCCAGGTCGGCGCGGAGCGAGCGCTGTTCCCAGCCCTGCTGCAGATAGAACTCGGCGACACGGGCGCCCACTTGGGCCCGTACGCTGCCGAGCCGCCCGGCCTCCTGCTGGGCGTGGTGCGCGGACTCGTACGCCGCCCCGCGCGCCCGCATCGCGTCGATGCGCGCGACCTGCGCGACCGCGCTGCGCTTCGACGGCATGAGGGCGCGTACGAGGGCGTAGAAGCCCAGGCCCAGTACGGCGCCGATCACGATGGGCATGGTCAGGTTCATCGGCGTACCCCCTCATCCGGCACGGACTGGGCAGGCGCACCGGACATGCGCGGCCGTACGAACTGGACCGACGACTCGTCCCGCACCAGGAACCGTTCCGGCGTCTCGATGGTGGACAGCTTGCGCAGCCACCAGAAGCCGAGCGCGAACAGGCCGCAGACACAGGCGAGTACGAGCTGTCCGACCGCCGTGCCGTACGGCTTGACGAATTCACGGTTGAAGATCGACAGGCCGAGAACGAAGGCGATGGAGACCGCGACGACGATCTGGACGGAGCGGCGGGTCGAGGCGCGCTGGGCCATCACGCGCTGCCGCATGTCGACCTCCTCGCGCGCCGACTTGGCCAGCGCGCCCAGCACCTGGCGCAGACCGGGGCCGCGCAGGCGCGCGTTGAGGATGAGCGCGGCCACGATGATGTCCGCGGAGGCGTCGTTGATCTCGTCGGCCAGCTGCTGCAGGGCCTCGGGCAGCGGCGTACGGGAACGCAGCCGGTCCACCAGCGCGTCGAGATGCGGGCGCAGTACGGGGGCGGAGGCGCGCGCGGAGGCGGGGATGGCCTGCTCCAGGCCGACCGCGCCCGCGATCGTGTCGCGCAGCGACTCGGTCCAGGAGGCCAGGGCCTCGACCCGGCGCATGGCGGCCCGCTCCTCCGAGGCGCCGCCGAAGAGCTTGTCCCAGAAGAAGACGAGGACACCGGCGGCGATACCGGCGACGGCCCAGCGGGTCAGCAGCAGGACGATGAGTCCGGCGATGGCGGCGATCGAGCCGCGCTGACCGGCGAACCGGATCAGCTCGTTGGCCCGTTCGCTCGCCTTCTGCTTCTCGTGCTCGGGCTTGGCGGGCAGTCCGCGTACGGCGACGGCGAACAGCGCGAGGCCGCCGCCGACGGCGACACCGGACGCGAGTGCGTACAGGACGGTGGTGGAGAACAGCCCGCCCATGGAACCGAGCGAGCCGAGCGCGGCGAGAGAAGTCGTATCCGTCATGCGATGATCACCCCCAATTCCCGCCGCCGGGCAGCCGGTAGCCCTGTGCGACGAGGTCGTCGAGGCAGGCGATCGGCGCGTGCGGGACGATCCGGCCGTCCGGGGCCTCGGCGAACACCTCGCTGGACAGCACGCGTCCGTCGACGCCGTTGACCTCGCGGACGGAGGTGACCATGCGCTGGAGGCGACCGCCCGACTCGTAGTTGTTGCGCCGCTGGATGAAGACGACGAAGTTCACCGCGCCCGCTATGAGCATCTGGCTGGCCTCGATGGGCAGCCGCTCGTTCGCCTGGAGCGCGTAGGTGGAAATACGGTTGAAGACCTCGCTGGAGCTGTTCGCGTGGATCGTGGACAGCGAGCCGTCGTTGCCCTGCGACATCGCGTTGAGCATGGTCACGATCTCGTCGCCGAGGACCTCACCGACGATGACGCGGGAGGGGTTCATACGGAGGGACCGGCGCACCAACTCGGCCATGGAGATGGCGCCTTGCCCCTCGGAGTTGGGCAGCCGCTCTTCGAAGGCCACCACGTTCGGGTGGAGGTCGGCGAAGGTGTCGAGCCCGAGCTCCAGGGCGCGCTCGACGGTGATGAGGCGCTCGTGCGGCGGGATCTCGTTGGCGAGGGCGCGCAGCAGCGTCGTCTTACCGGCGTTGGTGGCGCCCGCGATCATGATGTTCTTACGGGCCCGGACCGCGCACGCCAGGAAGTGCGCGACCTCGGGCGTGATCGTCCCGTTGCCGACCAGGTCGGAGACGAAGACCTTGCCCATGCGCGCGCGACGGATGGACAGGGCGGGGCGGCGCGTCACGTCCATGACGGCGGAGAGTCGCGACCCGTCCGGCAGCCGCAGGTCGAGCTGGGGGTTGGCGGAGTCGAAGGGCCGGGAGGACAGACCCGAGTATGCGCCGAGGACCTGAATCAGCTCGATGAGCTCTTCGTCGTTCTCGGCAACGGGATCGCCTTTTACTTCCCGCCCATCGGCGTACCCGATGAAGACCTGGTCGTACCCGTTGATGTCGATGTTCTCGACTTCCGGGTTGTCGAGCAGCGGCTGGAGCCGCCCCACACCGAAGAGGGCGGCGTGCACGGCGGCCGCGTACTGCTCCTCGGTCTCGGCGTCGAGGGGCGTGCGGCCGAGGTTGATCTCGGTGCGCGCGTGCTCCTCGAGTATCTGCGCGATGACGGCCCGCGCGTACTGCCGCTCGTCCTCGCTGGACATCGGCGTAACACCGCGGACCTGGTCCTCGCGGCGCTGCTCGGCGATACGGTCCCCGGCGTCCTGCCGGAACCGCTTGACCAACTGGTGGTCGACGGCCGTCATCGCCCGGCCCCCGCGGCGGGCTGGCCGTGATGGCCACCACCGGCCGGTACGGCCCAGGCGGCGCCGTACTGCTGATACAGGTCTGCGGTGACCTTGCGGGCCGAGCGGATGAGCAGCGACTTGTCGAGCCGGCCGCGCTTGCGCCCGGCCAACTGGTCGGCGCCGGCGGGATCGTCGGCGAGTGTGCCCACGACGCGTGCACCGGTCTGCGCCGCCACCAGCATGTCGTTGACCTGGTGGACGAGCTTGGCGGAGTCGCTCGGGTCGGCGATGAGGATGACCCCGATGAGAGGGGTGGCGAGGCTGGCGGCGCCACGGGGGCCGCCGTGCAGCTTGGCGGAGAGGGCGGCGGCCCGGTCCCGTACGCGCGCGATGGCCTCCGGCTCGGTGCGGGAGATCAGCAGGACGAGGGCGGACTGGGAGAACATCTCGACCGCGGGGGTGTCCCCGCTGATCCGCCCGCAGTCGGCTATGACATCGGCGGGCGCGTGCGGGGAGTCGGCGAGCTGCGCGAAGGCACGGCCCAGGGTGGGCCACAGCCCGGCGAGCCCGGCGGCCTGCTCGGCGATACCGAGCCCGACGAGCACTTCGAGCCCACCGCTCAACGGCTGTACGTGGTCCCACAGTTGATCAGGCACGAGCCCGCGCCGCGCGGTAGCCGCTATCGACAGCATGCCGGTGTTGGGGTTCAGCGGACCGCCGTGTGCCGCCGCGCTCCGGTACACGAGGTCGCCGCCGGCGGGGTCCGTCTCGGCAAGCAGGACCCTGCGGGGCCAGACCGCGGACAGGGCTACCGCGGCGGTGGTGACGCCGGGGGAACCCTTGTCCGCGGCGAGGGCGATGAGCGCCATTTCTCTTTACTCACTCGCCTTTAGTTGCCGGGGACGAGAACGACGGAGACCTCGCCTGCGGCGGCGGCCGCGGTGAGGGCGGGCACGTCGCTCTGGTCGACGAGCAGGGTGATGGAGAGATTGCCGGTGCTCACCGTGGCGTCGCTGTCGTCGCTCTTGGTGTTGACGCGTGCGTTCTCCACGAGCAACGAGTCGCTACTGCTCGACGTACCGGACGAACTGCTCTTGTCGGAAGAGCTGTTGCTGTCGTCGCCGACGCGGTACGCGGACACGATGTCGCCCGGCTTGATGTCGGCCGGGTACTGGCCCTCCTTGAGGGCGAGGCCTACGGAGGCCTTGCCGGCGGGGAGGGTGCTCTTGTCGGCGAACATGTCGCCGATGACGACGGTCCCCGCGTAGATCGTGGACTTGGCCTTGAGCTTCTTGAGAGCCGGGAGCTGAGCCCACTTGACGTAATTGATGCCGGCGTCGTCCGCGACCATCACCGAAGTCGTGTTGCTGGTGTTGACCGACTCCCCGGCCTGGATGTCCTTGGTCACCTTGACGACCTCGACACGATCCCCGGCGCGCAGCACGAGCATCGTCGCGCCCAGCGCGCCGACCAGAATCAGGAGCACCGCGAGAGCGGCGAGCGCGGGTTTGCGCTCGCGAGGCGGCGCGGGAAGGCGCTCACCCATCGTCGGCTGGGCCGACGTGGCGGAACGGTGGTTGCCCGCCCCCGTACGCTCTTGGATCTTCACGCAACCGCTCCCCGTACACCCAAGAAGATTTCTGCCAATTCACATGCCAAGTGGGACACTTCACCCCGGTTCGCCCGAGCCGGACGTACCGCCCGACCTGGCCAAATAGCCAGCGCTGAAGCGAGTGTCAAGCCATGGCACCGTATCAGCCGCACATAAGCCCCTCAAGGCGCGCCAAGGCTCGCGAACCTCACAGGACTCGACGTTATCCACGCGCAACGGGGGGTGGTTGGTTCCCTGTTGGGGCGGGGATGTGGAGGGCTGGGCTGCTGTGCGGGCGCGAATGCGTTGCCGTGCTGGTCCGGGGCCCTCGTCACGGGGTGTGCACGAGGCCTGCACGAGGTGCTCACGGGTGGGGTGAGCGGGGATGGTGATCTTTCAGTCACATGGGTGACGGGGCCGTGGAGACCTGGGGGCTCCTGACGCCTCCGGGGCTCTGGGGCCTCTGGGGCCTGCGTTTGGGCTGTCAGTCCCGGAGCCGGGCGGCGGCGAAGTCGAGGGGTTCGCCGAGCGCTATCTCTCGGGGACTCCAACCCTGGTCGCCCTCCTGGGCGATGGACCAGCCGTCGGCGCCCCATTCGACCCGCCACACCCGCCCATGCCGGTTCTCGAACTCGACAAAGCTGCCCGGGGCGCCGTCCATCCAGCCGAGCTCTTCCTCAAGTCGCCGCGGTTCGGTGAATCCGCGGCCGGGGTTGGTGCTCCGACCACCTGTCCTCGTGTTGCGGTACCGCATCTTGAGATAGGGAAGGGGCCTGCGGGCAAGGTTGTTGAGGCGCAGCATCCTGTACCTCGTCGCGGCCTCGTCGAGGGTCTCCCGGCCGGAGAATTCACACGCATACGCCGGGAACATCAGGCGGACGAACGGCGTCAGGGCAGGATTCTCCACGTTATAGAAGCGGTGCACCTCGGGCGCGAGACCGACCACCACGTCGAAGCTGCTGCCATCCGGCGACTTGAACCCCTCCCCCACACCGAGGTGTGGATTCCGGGCAAAGATCGCTTCCTCATGCACCCGGGCGAACTCAAGCGTCGCGACCGCCAAGTCCTCGTCGTAAGAGTCACGCCCGCTCAACTGCAACAGCCGCTGTCCATCGGCCGAGAGGGCACCGACGAACTCGATGCCTGGCACCGGCGTCCAGTACCAGCCGTCGGCCAGCCCTGGAAGAGGCTCCACGCCGCGGAAACGGCTCACAACAGCGCGGAGATCCACAACTCCCCCGTCCACTTCACTCCCGATGCTCTTCCCAAGGACGTTCTCGCTCGACATCCCATCGCGCCCAGGGCAGCGCGCCACGCCATGCCTCGCGGCGGGAGGCCCAGCCCAGCAGTACGGGAACGACGATCTCATCGCCGCCCCGTTCGGCCGACAGCGGCACCTCGGCCCGATAGTGCGAGCCGGGGCCGCCTTCCCTGTACTCAACCACCATGGTCAGGTCGTCGTTGAGGCGGATCTGCAGGTAGTTCTGACCGTCATCCGGCACGTCGAGCCGCTCCAGGATGAGAAACCGGCATCTCAGATTCAGCCCGGCGTAGATGCGCTGGATCTGCTCCTCGGAGGGGTCGTCCCACGTCTCGCCGACTTCGTCAGTGACCCGCAGGTGCGCCTCAGGCATGCAGGGACTTGGCCGCGAACGCCAGCAAGTCATCGAGCCGCAGACGACGCGCCCCGTTTCCTTCCGCCGCTCCGGAGAGAATCCAGTCCACGTCCCACTCCACCCGGAACACCTGTCCGCGGAAATTCTCGAACTCGACAAAGCTTCCTGGGGCGCCGTCGAGCAGTTCGAGTTCGCGGTACAAAGTCTCCGGCTTGACCAGAACGCCGTCCGGACCGTCCGCCCCTCCCTTGGTCACCGTGTTGTCGTACCGCACCCTGAGGAAGGGAACCGGCGCCCGGTCGAGGTTGGCCGGCGTGAGGAACCTGATAAAGCTCTCCCGGGCATCCTCCACCGAATAATGGTCGGGGCCAGCGAATTCACACTCGTATCCGGGGAATACTGCCCAGGTGACTTTCTGCAGTTCCGGTTGCTGCACTTCATGATAACGGTGCACCCCGGGACGCGCGGCAGCGAGGACGTCAAAATCACGCCCCGGATGCCGAAATCCGGGAATCGTGGTCAGCAGCGCGTCGCCGGACAGGAGCCGGGAGCTGTTCTCACGTGCCGCCACGAGGAGCGCGCGGACCAGTCCCTCGTCGTAGGAGTCACGGGCGTTCACCTGGAAGACATGCCGACGGTCCTCGCTGAGCACCGCAGCAAAGTCGAGCCCGGGCACGGGCGACCAGTGCCAGGCGTCGGCGAGCCTCGGAAGAGGCACTGCACCCGCCAACGCCCCTACGGCTGCCCGGATATCCATGGAAAAGAGAGCTTAGCCCTTCAATTCTTCTTGGCACACGCCCCATGGAAGGGACGTCCCGCCAAGGCCTCGTCCAGCTCGTGCTGGAATGGGGCACGGTCCGGAAGTACCCCTTCTGCCAGACCCGTCATCATCAAGAACGGGGACATTGATCTCCATGACTCGACGAAGATACCGAGGCCCCGACCCGCTTCAGAACCCCCAGGGACGTGGATGCGGCGTCAGGGTCGGATCGTCTGACCAGATCAGCCGGGTCTCAAGCTGGTCACCCAGGATCGGGAGCAGACGGTCCGGGTTCTCAAGGACTCTGTCCATGAGCCACCCCGTCGGTCTGCCAGCAGATGTCCACGGCCCTCGTTGTAGAGCGTGCGGTGGCCGCTCCAACCGGAAGAATGGATCTCGCTGGCCGCAGAGGTGGCCCTCCCAGCATGTCAGGCGTGATCAGTGCATCGACGCCCGTGGCACGGCCGTATTCATCCAACGGCAGATAGTGCACCTGGCCGTTAAGAACCGTCACAGCGCCGAATGATGCTCCACGAAGTCGGCGATCGCCTCGGGAGGATTGGCCGCCTCGGTGGCTTCCGTCTCCCAGCCGGGACGGTCCATGTCGAACAGGACGATCGGTACCGGTCGTCCGAGGGTCCGTTCGAGGTGCCCGTCCGCCCGCAGGCGTCGGGCGGTGTCGATGCAGATGTCGTCGAAGCGCAGCACGAGTTCGTCGTCGCGAGCGTCCCGCTCGTCCTCGGAGAGCGTGCCCTCATCCTCGTACCAGAGCCCCTCCGCCTGCGCCTCGGCCAGGTGCAGGGCGCTGCCGACCGGGTCCTCGGGCACATGGCCGACCATCTCGAAACCCTCCAGGAGCCAGTACGCGTACTCCCACCGGGCCGTCCCCTCGTACGAGCACTCCTGCTCCAGGACCCGACGGACCTCGCTCTCCGTGTTGTAGCCGATGGCCACGTACGGATAGCGGGGATCCTGGCCCACGCGCCAGATGCGGAACGAGACGACGTAGATCTCGGGCCGGAGCACCTCGGGAAAGCCGTCCAGGATGCGCTCGGCGCCCCTCCGCACATGGTCCCGGAAGGTCACTCCCCGCGCATCGTCGGTCACGTCAGAACCCCCACGGGTCGGGGTGCGGAACCAAGCCGGGATCCTCCGACCAGACGAGCCGGGTCTCGAGTTGGTCACCCAGCAGGGCACTCAGACGCTCAACCGCCCAGCCATTCCAGCAGACAGCCGTGGGAAACCCCGTCGAACGGAACGCCGGGACGTCGGCGGGCAGCGTGTCCGGCCTGAAGACCGACTTCTGAACCCTGCCGAGCCGGTCGGGCGGCGACGACTTCTCCATGTCCAGGCAGTCGGCCACCCGCTCCACCAGGTACAGCAAGTACTCGTCCGCCTCCGCCTTCTCGATCCGCACGGGCAGCAGCCGCCCCGCCCCCTCCAGGTCGCTCCGCAGCAGGTCCGCGACACGGCGGCTCAGCACAGGAGAACCGGGGGTTCCAGTGGGGAACTCGTTCTTCTTCCAGCGCGGGTCGCCTGCCCACTCCGCGGTGAGCTCCGTCGGATACGGCCCCGTCGAACCGCCCAGCTGCCAACGCATCAGCTCCACCCTCAGGTCTCCGAACTGGAGAATCTGGAACTCTCGCATGCTCGGCAGCAGGCGGTACACAGCCAGCGGGGTTCGGCGTTCTTCGGTCGTCATGGTGCCTTCCGTCAGAATGTGAGCCTTGTCCAGCGCGCGGTCGGCGCGGGCAGGTTGTTCACCATCTGGCCGGGTGACAGCTCGTGTTCGATCTCCCGCCCGATGGAGCGCAATTCCGTGCGTATCGAGTTGCCGATCTGAGCATTGCTGAGACCCTGTGCCAGTCCCGCCGCTTCCGTATCCCTCAGATGCTCGTTGAGCCGCAGCAGGAAGGGATTGCGGTGAGTGAAGTTGTGGGGCCGCGGGTGCCCCAAGGGTATGCCGTTGGCCGCCTCGTCGATGTCGACGCCGTACCGGGCCAGAATGGCGCGGCTGTCCGCCGTGCGCCCGACCACCCGGTTCAGAGTGGAGGGGACGATGTGCGCCGCCGCCTGACCTGTCAGGACCGGGCGCCCGTCCGCGGCCAGGTTCTTGCCGAGGATGCGGGAATGGCAGATCAGCCCCAGGTAGTCGATCCACCGGAGCGGGTTCGGCACGTACGTACGCGGGTTGGGCCCGGCGTCCAGGCCGAGTGGGTCCGGGCTGATGTAGGCGGCTGTGGCCGGGTCGTAGTGCCGCAGGTTGTTGTAGTGGAGCCCGGACTCCGGGTCGAAGTACTGCCCCGGGAAGCGCAGGGGGATGCTGGTGGCAGAGTCCGGCTCCCATGTGGTCAGTCCCCAGAGCGTGGCACGGGAGCGCCAGCCGATACCGCCCGTCTCGTCGACCAACTCGGTCGGGGCTCCCACCAGGTCGGTCACGATCGCGTAGAAGCGCTCGTCGATGACCTCCTGCGAGGCATCGGCCAGGAGCGTGCGCTCTGTCTGGGCGACGGGAGCCAAGCCGTCGCGGTCCCAGGTGAGGACCACGTCCTCACGGCTTCCTGGGACATGCGCCGTCTGCTCCACGAGGTGCGGCCCGTCCCAGGTGAAGCGGATCTCCTCGACGACTGGGGCCTCGGCGTTCGTGTCGGTGCCGGGCGCGAGGCGCTGCTTGGCGATGCGCCGGCCCAAGGAGTCGTACACGTATCGCCATACCGTTCCGTCCGGGGTGATGACGCTCGTGAGCCGGTCCTCGCCGTCCCAGGTGTAGCGCCAGATGTCCGGCTTGCGTGACAGGCGCGTTCTGCGGCGCAGGACCACCCGCCCGGCGGCGTCGTACTCGTAGTGGACGGAGCCGGCGCGTGTGACGCGGTTGCCGGAGTGTTCGCGGACACCACGGGCCTCAGGGGCGGGCTGTCCGTCCGGCCACTCTGCCTGCGTCTGGTTGCCCGCCGCATCGTAGGCATACGTCTCGGACCAGCCGGCAGCGCGAACCGCTGTGACGCGGGCCGCCGCGTCCTGCTCGAATCCGCGGAGGCCGGTGACCGGGTCGAATATCGAGGTCGGAGTGCCGTCGGCTTGATAGGTGTACGCGCGGTCGGCCAAAGGCTGCGCGCTGCCGGGTGCGGTCACCTTCAAGGTCGTAAGGCGGTGGTACGCGTCCCAGCTGTGACTCAGAGCGAGACCGTCACTGCCCAGCCTCCGCACGGTCTCGCGGCCGAGCTCGTCGTGCGCGGAGACGAGGGCGTGCCCGGAGGCCACGAGGGCGGTGCGGTTGCCCGCGGCGTCATACGTGTACGTGGTGGTGGCACCGGTCGGGGTCGTACGTCGGGTGGGCCTGCCCAGAACGTCGTACGCCGTCGTGAGCGCTCGACCATCGGCGGCCTCGCTGACGGCACGGCCCGCCGCGTCGTACGCGAACGTCAGGGTCACGTCGGGGTCTGCGGCCTGCAGGACGCGGCCGGCGGAGTCGTGTGTGTAGACCGTCGTCCGACCGTCCACGGTCTTCTCGCACTGGTTGCCCGCCGCATCATAGGCGAACGCTGTCGACTGGCCCAACG
Organism: Streptomyces sp. NPDC001530; assembly: GCF_042894545.1. Taxonomy (NCBI): domain Bacteria; kingdom Bacillati; phylum Actinomycetota; class Actinomycetes; order Kitasatosporales; family Streptomycetaceae; genus Streptomyces; species Streptomyces sp. NPDC001530. Next base: position 17,499 of record NZ_JBIAVS010000005.1, on the reverse strand, counting down.
GGTTCGTACGGCTGAGAAGTTGTCCTGCGGCGTCGTAGACGTAGGAGACCGTGCGGCCGTCGAAGTCGGACTCGGCGACGAGGCGGCCCGCAGCATCGTTGGTGTAGTCCCAGGTGAGTCCGTGCGGGCCCGTGACCTGAATGAGCCGAAGCTCCGTGTCGTGTGTGAAGGTGTGACGGGCGCCGTCGGCCGTGATCCGTGAGGCGAGCACACCTAGCGGACCATAGGTGTTCCGGGTGACCCGCCCCATGGGGTCCGAGTGCGCCAGCAGATTGCCCTCGCCGTCGTAGGTCCAGGACTCGGTCGAGCCGTCCGGTCCGGTCCTGGCCGCCGGATGTCCCTCCACAGTCCATGTGAAGCGAGTCGTGGCACCCAGCGGGTCGGTGACACTGCTGCGCCGCCCGAAGGCGTCGTAGGCGGCGTAGGTCACAGCACCGAGCGGGTCCGTCACGGAGGTCGGCTGACCAGCCGCGTTGTTGGCGAACCGCGTCACCGCGCCCAGTGCGTCCGTCACCGAGGCCACGGCCCCGGTGGGATCGCGCGTGAACCGCGTGGTGGCCCCGTCCGCCGCTGTCAGCGACGTGCAGTTTCCCCGTTCATCCCATTCCTGACGCGTGACCGCTCCGTCGTAACCCACCATCTCGACCGCCTGGCCGAGGTCGTTGTAACGGGCCGTCGAGGTCGAGCCGTCGGGCAGGCGCACGCTGACGAGGCTTCCCGTCTCCCCCCACTCGAGACGGATCGTGCGACCCAACTCATCGGTACGCGAGATCAGTTGATCGCGATGGTCCCATTCCTGGAGGACGGTGTGCCCCAGCGGGTCGGTCTCGGCGACCAGCTGGTAGACGTCGTTGAACCGGTACTTGGTGGCGTGCCCCAGCGAGTTGACGGCCGTGGTCACATGCGCCTCGTCGTCGTACTCGAAGGTGTAGTCGAGGATGCCGTCGACGCCGCGGGCTGCGACACAGCGGTCTTCGCCGTCGTACGTGTAGCGGTACCAGGCGCCCGTACGGTCCTCCCAGCCGGTGAGGCGTCGCCTGTCGTCGTAGAAGAGCCGCTGCGGTTGCCCGGAGGAGTCGTATATCTCGGCCAGGTTGCCGTCCTGGTCGTAGCCGTAGCGCAGGAGGGTGGGCTGCTCGGGAGCGCTGAGCAGGGTCAGGGCCGTGACCCGTCGGTGGCCCGTGGTCACACCTACGCGGTAGCCACCGTGATGAACCACTTCGACGGGCAGGCCAGTGGCGCCGTAGACGACGGTCATCGTGTTGTCGTTGCGATCGCTGATGGCAGCCAGCGGCAGCTCGCCCTCGGGACCGCCGGGAAGCGGCCGGAACCGAAGGGTAAGACCGGTGTGGGGCTGGTGCACCGTGAGCTCGCCGCCCGCCGCACCGTCCCAGCTCATGGGCCAGTGAGGGCCCTCGACGGGAAGCAAGTCCAAGCCGGGTTCGGGCACCGGATAGTGGAGGACCATGCCGTCGGCGGTGGCAAACCTCACCCCGGTGGCGTCGAGCAACAACCGCTGGTCGAGTGTGGAGGTCCAGCTCCGGCCGAAGAGGCTGCCGCTTCGGGAACCGGTGCGGTAGTGGCGCTCGATGAGAAGGGGGAGCACACCGTCCAGTTGAACGTCCTTGGCCGAGGTGACCATCTGGCCGGTGGCCATGTCGATCGGGTCACCGCAGGTGAAGAGCTTCTTCATCTGCCGACCCATGAGACGCGCGTTCTTCCCCAGCCCCTTGACCCCCATGGCCATGCCCTTGAGGCCCATCTTGCCGAGGCCCTTCATGCCCTTGGCGAGTTTTCCGAGGCTGGTGAGGCCCTTGCCGCCGGGTATGCAGTCCAGCGCCGCGAAGGCCACATCCCACAGGGAGGCCTGGCCCTTGGCGTATTTGTTGAGGGTGTCGGCGAGCACGACGAGCGCGGCGACCAGCACGATCGCGCCGAGGATCGGCCCACCGATGATCATCGCGATGATGCCGACGACCGCGACGACGACCTTGCAGACCGCGACGATGGTGTCCCAGTTGTCGGAGAACCAGTCCCCGACCTCCTCCCACCACTTGCGGTTGTGGATGCCCGCGTCGGAGGCGTCGTCGATCTTGTCCTTGGCGGTCTTCGCCGCCTCCTCCCGCATCTTGCGGGCGTCCTCGGCCATCTTCTTCGCCGCGTCCAGCGCGCCGTTCGCGGACGTCACATCCGACTGGGCCGAGGTCTGGGCCGACTTGGCGTGCTGCGCGTCCCGGGTCGCGGCCCGCACCTTCGCCTCGTCCGGCTTCTCGGCGTCCTTGCTGCCGGTGGGGTCGTCCTTGTACTTGTCCGCTTCCTTGTTGGCCTTCGTCACCCACGAATCGGCCGAGGAAAGGCGGGACTTGGCGGAGGAGAGGTCGGCCTGGGCCTCGCGGCCCTTGGCCAGGGCCTTGTCGGCGAGGGCCTGGGCGCGCTCCAGCTTGGGCCAGTAGTCGGTGAGGGCGTCCCCCGCCATCTCGTACGACTTCTTCAGCTTCTTCAGCTGCTTCGGCACGCCCGAGAACTCGTCCTGGAACGCCTTCGCCGACTTGCCCGCCCACTTCAGGACCGCGTCCTCGTCCGCCATCCCCTTGATCAGACGGAGCGCGTCCCCGACGTCGTCCGCGAAATCGTGCAGGTTCTTGGCCAGGTGGCGCACCCGGTCCGGATCACCCGGCGTCGGGTCCTTGTCCAGGTCCAGGACATGCCAGTCCCCTGGCCGATTCCCCGCCATGCCGTAACCCCCGTGACAGCAACACCATCAACAACATCCGTACGCATGAGCGAAGTTACTGGATTTGCGCGAGTCACGAAAGAAAGGAGGCTGGAGCTACTCCGCGAAGCGGAACGTCGACGTGATCGCGTCGAAGATGTCGAAGAACGAGTCGGCGAGGTCGAGGACTTGGCTGCTCCCGGCGACGAGGGCGACCTTGCCTTCCTGCCCCGGCACGGGGATGAACGTCTGCATGAGTACGGCGCGGATGGTGCGGTTGAGGGAGTCGTCGGGTACGGCGATGTCCTCGATGCCGTACGTGCGTGCGGCGGGGCCGACGCCGGGGATGTCGACAGTGGTCACCTTGCGCCAGGCGTCGCCCTCCTTCTTGGCCTCGCGCACGGCGAGCTGGCCCGCGATGGTGGCCGGGTCGTTGGAGAGGGGCTCGCCGGTCTGCTGCGAACGGCCGCCGACGATCGAGACGGTGACCGAGCCGGTGATCGGGGTGTCACCACCGAAGGTCTCCGCCATGCAGCCGCAGTACAGGGCACCGGACTTCCAGGCGTCGGCGGCGGACTTCTGCAGGAACGCGGTGTAGGTGTCGCGGTACTTGGCCAACTCCGGGCGCTGCTGCACCCGTTCGTTCACCATCCGCCGTATGGAGTCGTCACGCGACTCGGGCCGGACGTCGAACTCCCACCACGTCTCCGGCACCTTGATCCGAAAACCACCGCGCTCGATGGTGAGCGTCTCCATGTAGCGGGCCATGGTGTGTCCCCCGTTCGTTCCCCTGTTCGGCTCGGGTCAGCCTACGAGGTGGGCGAGTGTTCGGGGTGCCGGGCGCCCATCTCTCCCGACGGGCTATCGTCCTTTGCTTCCGCCATCCCACTGGCAACCCGCGTACCTGAACGGCCCGCCCTCCACCGAGGAGCCCCCCCCACATGAACCCCCACCTGAATCGCAACGCCTTGGCCGCCTTGTCCGTGCTGTCCCTCGCCGCCGTACTCACGGCCTGCGGAGGCTCGGACACGGACAAGGACACCGACAGCAACAGCAAGCCCGAAGAGGTGACGGCCTCGCCCACGGTCACCCCGATGAAGCGGCTCGCGCAGCTCATGGTCACCAAGGCGGACCTCGGCGGTGACTACGACGTGAAGGAGTCCTCCCTGGACGGCGAGTTCGTCTTCGCCAAATCCCAGGATGAGGTGACCCTGTCCGAGCCCCTGTGCGCCCCCTTGGCCTACGCGATGAACCAGCTCCCCCTCGCCGACCCGCAGGCCTTCCTCACCGATACCGCTTCGAAGAACGTGCTCACCGACGGGTCCAACTACATCACTCTCGCCGCTTACGAGGGCGGCAAGGCGGAGTCCGCCATGACCGGTCTCTCCGAGGCGGTGAAGTCCTGCGGCGGCGGTTTCAGCGCCAAGGCGAACGACAACACCTCCGCATACGAATCGGTTGCCGCCGAGGACACCGCTATGGCGGGGGACGAATCCCTCGGCTTCAAGGCCACCATGAGCTACAACGGCGTCACACACACCCTCCACGGCGCGGCCGTACGCAGCGACGACGTCGTGGCCGTCTACTTCTCGGTGAACGGCGCGGCGATCGCCGACTCCAAGCCCAGCGACGCGAAGATCCCGAGGGCGATCCTCACGGCACAGAACGCCAAGCTCGGCTGATCGTGATTCTTCATTCAGGCGGCCAGATAACAACGAACGAGGCGGAGTGGTTGCAGTGGCCCGGGTGGACCTTCTTCCAGTCAACTGGGCGGCGATGGCGCCCGACAACCGTGTCGCGGAGGCGGTACGCGTCATCAGCTCCCGGCGCTGATTCGACTACACGGACGATACGGCGACGGCGACGATGCTCGCCGAACGGCGCCGCGCCCTGGACGCCGCCCAACGCGGGCCGCTCGTCTGGCTGGGCGGACTGACCCTGACGGTCGGCGTGATCTGGCCGTTCCTGGCCCCCACAGTGCCCTCTCTCTCCGCGAAGCCGGCACTGGCGTACGGCCCTGCGGTCCCGCTTCTCGTCGTCGCCGTGGTCTCGCTCGTCGTCGTACGAGAGCGCTGGAAGCGGGAGTTGATGCAACCGCTGCTGTCGGGCTACCGACAGGTTCTCGGCGTGGCCCGCGCCCACGGGGTTCCCCTCACGCACGTCCCGGCGTGGCTGGAGGGTCGGGGATCGGGCGGCGGGAAGGGGGCGGCGCCGATTCCGACATATGAGAAGGTCGCGCCGATTGCGACGTACGAGGACGTGAACCCGCAGCCCGCGTCCATTCCCGTTGGCCCCCTGAGCCCAGTGGGTCCGGTGGCCATTCCCCCGAAGCCCGCCTCGGTCACCGCCTACGAAGAGATCGCCGACGCCGGCGGCTGGCACGACGAAACAGGCTGCCTCCTGATCTTCGCAGGAGCGGGCGGCGCCATCTGGGCCGCCACCTCGGACGCCCCGATCGGATATGGCGCCCCTGTCCTCATACCGGTGGCGATCCTGACCTGGCTGGCGGGCAGCCGCCAAGGCAAGGAGAAGTCCGAACTGCGCGCGGAGGCACTGACGTACGTCCGCGCGCTTGCGGCAGCCCAGGCGGCCGGTGCCCAACTGCCTGAACTGTCCCCTGTGTTGAAGAGGCTGCTGGAGGAGTCGGAAGCGGGGCGGAGTTAAGTCGAGTTCCGAACAACCGCGGCAACCGGCCCCGGCTTCAACGTCGATGCCTGCCCGGAGTGCGCCGACCACTACCCGCCCCTGACGGACTCCCTGGAACTCCTCGAACTCACCGAGTGCCGCTCCCGGATGACCATCCGCGTGTACAAGGTCACCGCTGATGGTGCGACCGTCGTCGACCGCGGCGAGGTCCGGACCTGGACGGGCAGCCGCATCGATCCGACACCGCGGACGGCCGCCTTCCCGCCCCGCATGTGCCCCGGATGCCGAACGACCCGGTAGCTCCCGCGAAGTCGGACGGAAACGCCTGGCCCCGGACTTTCCTCAAGCGTCCGGAGCCAGGTGCATGTTCAGGTGGACACGATGAGGGCACAGAAGTCGACCGATTTACCCCGATGCGTTCACAATTCCCTGCGCTCTGAAGGAAGTTCCGCCTGGCGAAACCATCAGCCCCACCGATACCGTCAATACCCTTGACTGCATCTTTGTCTCACGGGGAGTCCACTGTGAAGCGCCGCTCTTTGCCCGTTGCTGCTGCGTTCGCCGCGACCGCAGCCCTGCTGCTGACGGCCTGCGGCAGCGGGGACGACAAGTCCAGCGACAACGACAAGATCGCCGGGGCCCAACAGGAAGCGGAGAAGCCGACGAAGTCGGCGGAAGCGTCGGCGGCACCGGCGGAGGACAAGCCGGACGGCGTGGACGTGTCCCTGCCCAAGGACATGAACCTGGTCTTCGACTGGGACAAGCCGAAGGACGAGAACGAGGCGGCCGCGATGGACGACGCCGCCAACTTCTTCCGCGCCATCTACCGAGGCGTCGACAAGCGCACGACCAAGGACGCGGCCGTGGCCGCCTACGCCACCGGCGAGGGCCTGGACTACGCGAAGACTCAGATCGACGCCTGGATCGACGGCGGCTGGACCGCCACGGGTACCCTGCGCCACTACGAAGCCACCACACGGTCCACCACGAACGGCAAGGCGGTGGAAGTGGCGTTCTGCGCGGACTCGAGCATGTTCTACGGCAAAGAAATCAAGACCGAGAAGATCCTGAAGACCAAGCGCAGCATCGAGGACTTCGACTACTACAAGATCATCATGGTCAAGTTCCCTACGGGCACGGGCCTGTGGCAGGCGTCCAAGGTCTTCGTCGAGACGAAGGCGGAGAAGTGCCAGTGAACACGCGGCGCACAGTCCTCAGCACCGCAGCCCTGACCCTGGCCCTCAGCGCCCTCGTCCTCACGGAATCCGCTTACGCGGCAAAGCCGGTGAATTCCGACAAGGGAGCCAGCACAGAGGAGAAGGGCGGCGGCGACGACACTGGTATCTACGCCGCCGCACAGGTCCGGTACTCCGGAGCTATCGCCAAAGACGGCAGCACTGGAAACGTGACCTCCTCCGACGTCAACTGGACGCCACCACCCTGCTGGTACGCCCCCTACCTCGGCGCCAAGGACTTCAAGAAGAAGATGTCCAAGGACATCGAGAGCTCCAAGAACGCGCCCGGCATGACTGGCCACGCGGGCTCGGCAATCGCCGAGGTGGAGCGCCACTACGAGGATGAGTACGGCTGGACCGACACCCCCGGCTACAAGGACTACAACGTCGAGAAAGACGGCGAAGGGATGTTCTGGGCCGGCGTCGAGAACCCCGACGAGCCGGACTATCTCAAGCGGAAATCGTGTACCGACCTCCCCTTCTGGGTCGACAATGGCGAGGCCCCGCCACCCCAGTACGAGGAGGCCATCACTCCGGAGATACTCGCCGCCCTCGCGTACCAGCACATGCAGCTCCCCGACACCAAGGTCACCCTCGCTCCCGAGGCCAACACCAAGGTGAACCTGCCGACTTGGGCCTGGCTCGATGAAGCCGTCTTCGACGAGGTCCAGGCGACGGCGGCCATCAACGTCCCCGGCTTCAACATCCAGGCCACTACCACCGCCAAGCCGGTGTCCCTCAAGCTGGAGCCGGGCACCGAGGACGCCGAGACCTACCCGGCCTCCGGCGAGTGCGAGATCAACGACGACGATTCGATCGGCGAGCCCTACGCCAAGGGCAAGTCCGACGAGACACCGCCGTGCGGGATCAGGTACCTCCGCTCCTCCGGCGACGGCACGTTCAAACTCCGGGCGACCATCACCTGGGACATCACCTGGACCGGCACCGGCGGCGCGGGCGGGGACCTGCCCGACGGCACATTCGGCAACGACCAGGCGGTCACCGTCCAGGAAATCCAGTCCGTGAACCGGTGACGATTAAGCAGCCCGTCCTGAGCTCCACGCCGACAACCGTCCAGGAACCCGGAACACACCATGAGTGACCTACGCCTCGAAGACACTATTTTCGAGGACCTGAAGAAGACCTTCTCCACCATCAGCGACCGCATGGAAACAACCCGCCGAGGCCTCCGCGACACCGACGCCTCGGCCGTCGGCGAGAGCAAGCTCGTGGAGGACGTACAGGACTTCGCCGACGACTGGGGCTACGGCATCAAGCAGCTCGGCAAGCACACCCACGGCGCGGTCAAGATGATCAATAAGATCGGCGAGTCCTTCAGCAAGCTCGACCTGGACCTCGCCGAATCGCTCAAGGCTCCGAAGAAGAAGGGCAAGTAACGTGGCCGGCAAGCGCCCCGCCTTTCCCCACATAGGCTGGGACCCCACCCCCGGAGACGTCGAGGACACCCGGGAACTCGCCAAGAAACTCGGCGGCCTGGCCAGCGAACTGGGCACTGCCCTGCGGGAGCTGGAGCAGATCGAAGCCGGGGCGTGGAAGGGTAAAACCGCCGTCGCCTTCACCGAATACATCGGCAAGGACGTCACCCCCCTCATACGCAAGAGCCACGACTCCTTCGACAAGGCCTCCCGCGCCCTGCACCGCTGGGCCAACGAACTGCACGACTTCCAGGACGAGGCCTCCCGGCTCGAGAAGGCCGCCGGGGAGAAACTCGAGGCCAAGGAAAAGGCCGAGCAGAAGGCCGAGGGCAAGGGCAGCGAGGAACTCGGCAAGGCCTCCGGCGCGGTCGACGAGGTCACCAACCAGGTCCACGACCTCGAGGAACGGTACAAGCAGGCCGCCGGAAAGATCAGCAAGGAACTCGACAAGGCCGGCGACATCGCCCCGGACGAGCCCGGCTTCTGGGACAAGCTCACCAAGGGGGTTGCGGACGCCTGGGACGCCACCGGTCAGTGGATCAAGGACCACGCCGACATGATCAAGCTGATCGGCGACCTGCTGAGTGACCTGACCGCCGTCCTGGGCCTGCTGGCCATCATCACGCTTCCGTTCCCGCCTCTCGCGGCGATCTTCGGCACGGCCGCGCTCATCACCAGTGGGCTGGCGCTGGCCGCGCACGGACTGGCCAAAGCCGCTGGCGCCGATGTGAGCTGGATGCAGATCGGGTTGGACGCGGTGGGTCTGATGCCAGGCATCGGCGCGTTCAGCAAGGGGATCAAGGTGGCCGGTAAGACCTCGGCGCTGGCCGAGGCTGCGGGGCTCAGCAAGGCCGCCGCACTCGGCAAGGGGTTCCAGGCGACCAATATCGGCAAGGCGCGCATGCTGCTGTCCACCGGCGAGCAGGCCGGATTTGTGAAGGGTGGCCTCAAGCTGCTGCCCGGCAAGGTGGTGATCGGCGGTATGGCCGACAACGTTTACGAGGTCGCCCATGGGACCAGTGGCGCGTTGTCGCGCATGGGAGGGATCGCCAACCAGGGTTACCACGCGGGCCAATGGCTCGGCTCCAAGGGAGCCAACCTCATTCCGGGGGTGAATATCAATCCTCTGGGAGCCGGCATCGCCATGGACGCTGGGCTCAAGATCTTCCCCAAGATCACGAGCATCCACCAGCACGTAGGAGAGGCCCTCTTCCCTGGGGACCAGTTCGAGAAGTCAGCCTCGGGCAACTGAAGGTCCCGCACGAAGTGACAGAGTAAGCGCGCAGGACAGCAGACCCGGATTCGTCACGTAGGAAGTTGCACACGGTTATGGCCATCTGGCAGCCCGAACCGGACGAGACGCTCCTCACCCGCGCGCTTGTCACCTTCGCCACCGGAGCGGCCACGCCCGTCAGAGGCATGCGCTGGTTCCGCGACACCGAGCGCAATGACATTCAGGGCGATCTTCCAGGCTGGCCCGAAGGGCCGACGTACACGGCTCGTTCGACCGGCGGCTCGCTCGTGCGGAACATCGGGAAGGGCGGAGCCATGGCTGTGGGCGTTGCCATCATGGCCGTCCTCAGCTCCGCGGGAGGCAACGTCAGCGGCACCTCGGGACCGGACTCCGGCTCAGACAAACCGGACGATCCCGCTGACGAGGTCCATGACTTCCCCGTCATGTGGGCCGCGCCTGGCACCATCGCCCGCAATCTGCCCTGGCAACTGGATCCGGCACGCTCCCCCGAGAAGCACTACCGCACCCACGCGATCGTCACCGACCGCCGATTGGTCGTCGTGGGTTTTCCGTACTCCAAGAAGAACGACGAACTCATCGACGACGAAGTCCTCTGGGAGATCCCGCGCTCGCAGATCAGCCGAGTCGAGCCAAAGCCCTTCAAAGAGGGGAATGACGTCAAGGTCGTCTTCAGTGATGGCTCATGGTGTCGGCTTCGCGCCCTCACCCGCGAGAAGTTCACTCGGTACCTGCTTCACCCTCTCGACTTGATTCCTCTGGAAGCCCTCACACCCGCACAGCGGAACACTGTCGCGAACTTCGTCGCGGAATCTGCCGCGCCGGACACCGGAAACCCCGTGGTCAGTCGCCACCCCTGCGGTCATTACCGGATCGCATTCCTGGCAGGGAGCCAAGTCGACTCGTTCTTCGGCCTCTCCGAACATGACATGCTCATGGACGCAGAAGGAGCCAAGGTACCGATCACGGACTACCACCCCGACGACTTCTAGAACCTGACTCTGCCTCTGAGCCTTACCAGGACGGCCTCCCCCATATGACGACCCCCGCCGACTCCACAAGCGTGCTTCCGCCTACCCCCGCCGACGGCGAGCCCCCACCCCTCTGGTTCAACGTCCCCGAGGGTTTCTTTGCCCTCCCCCTCGCCGCCACCCCCGAAGAACGTTCCGAGCGCGCCCAGTCCTTCGTACGAGAGCTCTACTCTCGCGGCGACGAGAACATCTGGGAGCCCGCCGCCCCCTACTACGCGGCGATAGCCGAGCTCATGGCGGACACGGGGGTCTCGTACTCGGCCATGGGGCTGTTCTCCACGGCGGAGGAAGATGAGTCGGCTGACGGGGACGTGGTCAGACACGACCTTTCCGGTGGCGCTGCCCAGTGCGCCTTCACCGTCGCCGCCGTCCCGACTGACCAGTCCGGCGCCGACACCGACGTCGTGGCCCAGGGCATCCTCTCGATCCTCTGCGGCGACCCCTACAACGACGCCCGCTGGCTCGATCTGCCATGCGGGCCCGCAGTGTCGTGCGTCACGCTGCGCCAGCACAAACTCAACCCGGAAGTGACGGCGAGCGACGAGGAGTCGAATCTGCTCACCGGGCAGATCCAGGTCTATGTCCCCTTTCCCACGGGCCCGTTCACTGCCATCTTCACGCTGTACACGGCATCCATGGATTATTGGGCCGAGTTCTGCGACATGACCGCGGGCATTCTCCAGACCGTATCCTTCGCGGATCCGGCTGCGGACCCGGACGGCGAAATAGGCAGAACGGCCGACACCGGCATTGACGGGACCGAGTGATGAGTGCAGCCGGGCCGGAGGCCCAGACTGCGAAAAGGTCGGGCCGGATGCCCCAGAGCACCGTCCGCGCCATACGGAATCGCCTGGGCGTCACTCCGGACGCCGGTGCCTGGTGCTCGATCGGCAAGATCCCCGAACCTCCCGCGGACGTTCACCAAGCTGCTGGTGGAGGGCGCCTGCGACCAGCGTTCTTGAGGCCACTCGGCATGCTCGGCGCCGTACTCGTCGCCCCGCAGATGCCCATCGCCATGCTGTTCAGCCTGCTCGCCTCGGGTGAGGAAGCCCTCAAGCGCCTGCTGTCGACGAAGGAGGAGCGCGAGCGTGCACGCGCCGAAGACCTCGACTCCGAACGGCGCGACAAGGCCATCGTCGAGCAGGGCCTCGACAAGACCTTCGACAGCGACTGGAACAAGGCGGCCGGCCAGTATCTGCTGCACTGGTATGGCCGCTCCTCCCACCACCAAAGGTTCATCCTGCTGACGGAGGGCCGCATCGTGCTTGCGGCACCGCCCAAGCGCGTGTCCATCCGCAGGGAGGACCGCATGCGCGTAGTCGCCGAGATCCCCGCAGCGGAGGCGATCATCGAGGACCCGCTCCTCGGATGCGACAGCGACAGACCGCGCGTCCGCTTCGTGGACGGTTCCTGGCTGACGCTGATCGCGGAGGAGCGGCGCAGCGATCTCCACAAATACGTGATGCGTCACCCACAGGCCAGTGGAGCAGATGGCGCGAACGCCTGACCCACCCACCCGCTGTGCACTGAATTGCCATCGCCCTGAGAGAGTTCGCTGGCGAAACCAGGGGCCCCATCGCCGTCCATGCTCTTGACTTGAATGAAGTCGTGAAGGATGCGCAGCGCGGCGGAAGGTCAGATCGGGCGGCGAAGCCGCGGTCCCGGTCGTCAGGGTGAACTGATCCGGTCCTCATTCTTCGACTCGGGCGGCCGGGGCCGTGGTGTCTCCCGTGGCGAGCGGGGTGATCCGCATGGTTCGTACCGCTTCGTCCACCCGCTCCGTAATCTCGTCGCTGAGTGCGACCTTCTCCCAGGTCACCGTGACGACGATGAGGGTCTGCATTCCGGGCGGGAACACCGCGTACTTGATGAATTCGGTCAATTTCTGGCTGAGGCCGAGCATGCGCTTCACCTTGAGCATGGCCTGGACGCGCACGGCGGGTCCGGCGGGCAGTTCGAGGTAAGTGATCTCGGGGTCGCCCGTGACCTCGGCGTTCGACCACTCCAGAATCATCGGAATGACCTCATCAGCGCCGGGACGCAGCACGCCCTCGTCGCCGTACCCGTCGACCGTGAGGTTGGCCAGAGCTTTCCCCGCCTCGGAGTAGTACGCCCCCGCGAGAGTGGGGGCGTCCGCATTGAGGTCGACGGCCCTCTCGACCATGTCGTCGACGACCGCGCTGTTCTCGATCCCCAGGGCGAGGGGGTTGAGGCGGTTCACGACCTCCGTGGCCAGCGCCTTGGCCTCGGCATTCGTGCCCTCGCGGAGCGTCAGGTCGATCCAGCCGGGCTGGAACTCGAAGGTGCACTCGTACGGCTCGATCAAGGGGGCGGGCTCGTCCGATGTGCTCATGCTCGTCCTACCTTTCAAGTGGGTCTGGTCGTCGGTCAGTCGAGGAGGGGGTTGAGGTTTCCATCCAGGCGCAGGGTTCGGCCCACGCCTCGCGTAGTACGTGCGACGGACACCCACGTGGACCGTCGCTGCTTCCGCAGCCTTCCGGTCGCCAGTGAGGTCACAACTCCACGGTCAGCGTCCGCACGATGTCGGCCGCGGCCTCCTCCATCTCCTCGGCGATGCCCGGCACCGTCCAAGACACGAGGAGGACGAGCGCGCTCTCCGCACCGGCCGGCAGGACACCGTAGACGAGTGTCTCGAGCAGGATCCCGGGCCCGCCCGGTCGTGCGTCGTCGGCGGCGAAGTTCTGGCGGATGCGTACCGCGGGACCGAGCGGCAGTTCGGTGTGCGAGATGTCCGGGGGGCCGAAGTCGTGGGCGCTGAAGGTGTCCGCCAGCCAATCGAGGGTGATACGGGGAACCGTTGCGTCGGGATGGATCAGGTCGACTTCCAGTGTGGCGAGCGAGGTGTCGAAGCCGTCGGGGTACAGCGCGAAGGCGTAGAACGGCTCGCGGCTGCGGCTGTCGTCGGCCCGGGCCCGCAGGTCCTTCCGCAACGTCCGTTTGTCCAGCTCGTAGCCCGCCGCCTTGCTGCGCTCGCTCAACTGCGCCGCCATGGCCTTGGCCCAGCCCTTGATGTCGTCCGACGGCTCGACCGGGATCGGCACCCAGTCCGTAGGACAGACGATGCCGCAGGTACGGATGTCACTCATGCGTCGTCACCGTCCGTCCAGCGCAGCGAGCCCGCCACCGCGTCGAAGAGCTCGACCATCGCGTCGGCGATCTGTACGAGCGGGGTGGAGAACGTCAGGAGCAGGTGTGCCCCCGTTCCTGGTACGGGCAGTTGGTAGTCCAACGTGACCGAGGGGAGTGCCTGATCGGTGCTTCCTGGTACGCCCGCGGGGGCAGGACGGTTGGGTTGTCCCGTCACACGACGGACACGGACCGCCGTACCCGTGGACAGCTCGACTGCCGAGATCTCCGCCTCCCCGTCGGCCGAGAGGAGGTCCTCTAGGTCGTGTGCGGTCGGCAGGCTTCCGCCGGGGGGCGGTGGCAGCAGCGTGATCAGGAGAGAAGCGGGGATCGTGAGAGAGCCTGCCTGCTGCAGGCTGATGTACAGCTCGATCCCGCCGTCCTGGAAGGCTGCAGCAGCCTGCGCCAGAAGTTCCTCACGCACTTGTCGCTTGATGTGCGGAGCGTTGTCGACTCCCTCGAACTGGCGGTCCAGCAGGGCGTCGACGGAGCGCTCCCGCCCCTCGGGGTCGATTCGCACACGGAACCACCCCTCCGGCAGGAGCAGCCGGTAGTCGGCAGGGGGCACGGTGCTGCTGCCCGGCGTCGAGGTCACGATGGCTCCGATGTCGTCGATGTGTCGTCTGCCATGAAATCCGGTCTGTCGTACGAGAAGCGGCTCAGGAGCAAGCCCGCCGCCGCGGGCACCAGCTCGGCTGCGATGGTCAGCGCGGACAGCAGGCCCGCCAGGCGCGCCGGACCCTCGTCGCTCCAGAGCCCCGCCAGCAGCGGGGCGCTGAAGAGCGGGACGAGCAGCAGTTCGTTTCCGCCGATGACCGAGCCGTGCCAACTGGTCTGTCTGCGGGCTTCCTTGGCGTTCATCGGCGACATCCGGCGGGCGTCGGCGGCAAGAGCGTGTCCCTGCGACCAGGACTGCGTGTCTCCCGTTTCCCGGGTGGCGCCCTGGTTGCGCCGTACCTCCTCGTCCACCACGGGAACCGCGAGTGCCTCTCTCAGCCCGGCCCAGCGGTCACCGCCTTGAGGGCCCGCGAACCAGTACTGCCACGGCAGGAGCACTCGGGTCTCACCCCCGCCGTCCCGGAACTCGACGCCCAGCGGCTCTCCGGTCTTCGACGCGACCAGGCGCACCAGCCTCGCGACACCATGTGTGCCGTTCCGCCCGAGCCAGCGCTCCTCGCCGACCGTGTTGGTCAGCACCACGTTACGGGGCAGCACACGCACGGACGCCGTCCGGCAGAACCGCCGCGTCACCCTCGCTCCGGCTTGAGGGGACGGCACGATCACAACAGCCTCGGCGAACCGCGCGTACCGCCGATTGCGCCACCAAGCGCCGACTCGCAGTAGGCCGTCGGCCGCCGGGACGAGGAAGAGAGTTCCCGCCGCGATGGGCAGCCCCTCACCAAGGTCGGCTGCGAAGGCGATCACGAGAGCGACGAACCAGCCGAGGATGCCGAATCCCCTGACCCAGCTGTGCCAGCGAGGAAGCTCGCCGTGGACGGCCCTGCCCGGCCTGTCCCCGCGGCCCTTTTTCGGCTCCCCAGCTCCACCACGAGGCCGCTGGCTCTCCTCCAGCGGGATCCCGAGGGTAGTGATCAGCTCGCTCAGCCCCGTCCGGCTCAGGCACGTCGACGGCCGAAGCTCCATCGCTCCGACAACCTGTGCCTCGGGCAGCCACTCCGCGAGAGGGACCCGCAGGATGTCCCGCCCGTCCTCCCCCTCGAAGTCGAGGACGCCCCAACGCTCGGCGGGGCGCTTCGCCACGGTCTCCCACAGATCGCCGGGGGTACGGAAGACAGCGCGGCGGATGCCTCCGGCGCCGACGGCGTAACGGCGCTCCCGCAGCCTGTGATCGCGTACGACGAGTGTCTTTCCGTCGGCGTAGAGCCGAGCTCGGCGCACGACGGAGGCGTTGTGCGGGCGCATGCCCCGGGGGCGCGCCACCGGCCCCGCCGGCTCACGCAGCGGCTTGCCCTCTCCTGACCGCTCAGCCATCAACCGTCCCGATCGACCTTCACTCGCCCTGTTCAGCCATTACTCGTCGTCCAGGCGTCCTTGGCACCTGTCGCCGACCAGACTCCGTCGTCCAGGCCCTTTATCCCGACATGATCGCCGATCCAGCCCGTGATCTCGCCCTTGTCGAGAATGTCGGTGACCGATGCGATACCGGTCGAACCCGCCCAGATCCGGGTCTGGGTCTTGAACACGTCGCTTGCCGCGTGCACCGCGGTGTCGACCTGCAGGGAGTCCGACATCTGGCCGAGGCCCCGCTCAAGGTCGGCGATGCCCGAGTCGCCGATCCTCGGTCGCACTCCCGCCCATGTCTCGCTGCGCCCGAGTTGCCGGAGGTTGCTCGGCCGGAAGTCCTTGATCCCCTTGAGGCCTTCCCAGGCCTCCTTGGTGATCGATTTCGGGCTGAAGGCATCCGTCAAACGCTCGGCGCCGGGGAACCAGCCCTTCGGCGCCTTGGCGATCGCCTCGGCACCGGCCTTGCCGCGCAAGGCGCCGCCACTGAGCTGGTTCGCCCTCTTCCAAGCCTGATTGACGGCCCTGTTGTACGCCGCCGTGCCGGGCTTGGCCTTGATGCCCGCCCTGAGCGCCCTCGCCGCCGCGGACCGCCCGATGCCCTTGGCGGCGAGCGACGCCCCCTTGGCTCCCGCGATGGCGCCCCGGCCGATGCCCAGCGTTGCCAGGCCCACGACGTCGAGGGCGACGTCGAACCAGCTGCCCTCACCGGCCAGCGCGAGAAGGACGTGGCCCACGAGGGACACCAGGGTCGCGAGCAACGCGATGGTGCCGAGAATTCCCGCGAGCGCCTGCCCGATGACGGGGATCCACCCGACCAGGAGCGACAAGGTCCCGCAGATGGTCGCGATCCAGCCGGACCACTTGAGGACTTCGTTGATCCAACCCGCGTTGTCGTGCACCCAGTCCTTGAACTTGTCCCAACGGCTGTCCTTCAGGCCGTCATGGTCAATGGCGTGCCGGATGGCATCGCGGGCCCTCTTGGCGGCGGCATCACGCACGTCCTTGGCGGCTTCGAGGTCCTTCTTCGCCCGTTCCATCGCCGAAGTCGCCGCCTCCTGGCGCTTCTCCAGCTTCTTGCGGTCGGGATCGTCGTCCGCCGTTTCCTTGGGGAGCTTGTCGACCGCGCCGGAGCTCGTCACGTGCTCCTCGTGCGCGTCCTTCGCGTCGCGGAGGGCCTTGTCGGCCATGGTCTGCGCGCGGTGGAGTTCCGAGGCGTACTCGGTGGAGCAGCCACCCTCGACGACTTTCTCGCCCAGGGCATTCGCCGCCGCGTCATAGCGTTTGAGCGCCTTCCGCAGCTTGCCCTCAGCCTCTTCGGCCTCTTTGCGGAATTCCTCGGCAGCTTTACTCTTCCACGATTCGACAGAGGAGAGTGCCTTGATCTCCTTCGCCTGCTTCTGGATCGCCTCCGCGGTCTTCCGGAGATCGCGGCCGAGTTTGGCAACTTCCTCCGGATCGCCGGGAATCGGGTCCGACGACTCGCCGATCACCGCCCATTCGTCGGCCTGGGGGCGCGTCACTTCTTTCCTCCCTTGCCGCCCGCGTCCTTCTTGTCCGTGCCGCGGAGGGCCTCGGCGAGCTGGTGGTCGATGTCCTCGTACGCCTTGGCCGCAGTGGACAGAATCTTCGACAGTTTCTGGAGTTCGTCCGTCAGACGCTCGCGGTGGATCTTCCAGTTGTCGCCGAAGTCGTCGAAGACGTCGACCAGGCCCTGTTCTCCGAGCGTGCCGACGCCGAGTCCGTCGGCCGGGTTCGCGTTCCGGGTGAACTCCCGGTGGATCTTGGAGAGTGATCTGGCGCTCTCTTTGATGCGCGAGATATCGGCAGTTTGGTCCGACATGGATTCCCCCGCTGGGACATTTCGCAGAATCAAGAGCGGCGTGGGGGGGGGGGGGGGGGGCCCCCCCCCCACCCCCCCCCCCCCCGGGGCCGGGGGGGGGGGGGGGGGCCCCGCGGGGGGCCGGGGGTAGAAGGGGGCCATCGCCCAAAACGCGGGGGGCGGGGACTAGTGGGG